>CAZGBA010000023.1:0-46867 GCA_964523435.1 uncultured Xanthomonas sp. | reverse complement strand
GCCGGCGTGCCCGAACCAGGCGATTTCGCAGGGCGAAACGATTTATGTGATCGATCCGGCGCGCTGCACCGAGTGCGTTGGCCATTTCGACGAACCGCAGTGCGTGGTGGTCTGTCCGGTCGAATGCATCGACCCGGATCCCGCGCATCCGGAGTCGCACGACGCGCTGCTGGCGAAACTCGCACGGCTGCAGGAGCAAGACGCATGACGTTCGGAACATCCTTCGCCACCGGCCTGATCGCCGTCCTGCTGTTTGCGGCGCCTGCGTGGTCGGCAGAGACCGCAGCGGTCGCGCAGGCGACTGCGGATCAGGCGCCGGCCGCGCATCCGCCCGGTGCCGCCATCGCCAGCGCACATGCGCTCGCGAGCCAGGCCGGTATCGACATGCTGCGTCAGGGCGGCAACGCCTTCGACGCTGCGGTTGCGGTGTCGTCGGTGCTCTCGGTGGTCGAACCGATTTCCTCGGGTCTCGGCGGCGGCGGTTTCTTCCTGCTGCACGACGCGAAAACCGGCAAGGACATCTTCATCGATGCGCGCGAAACCGCGCCTGCCGCCGCGACGCCTGCCGCCTTCCTTGACGACAAAGGCGAATTCAATCGCGACCGCGCCGAGAACGGGCCGTGGTCGGCGGGAATTCCCGGCTTGCCGGCGGGTCTGGTGCATCTGGCGAAGAACTACGGACGGCTGCCGCTGAAAACCACCTTGGCCCCGGCGATCCGCATCGCCCGCGAAGGGTTCCCGGTCTACGGGCGCCTGGTCAAAGGCTACGCCAACCGTCGCGAGGTGATGGAGCGCTACAAGGGCACCCGTGCGGTGTTCCTCGCCGACGGCGATACGGTGGAAGACGGCGAGTTGTTGATCCAGCCCGATCTTGCGCGCACGCTCGAACTGCTTGCTGACAAGGGATTCGACGGTTTCTACCGTGGTCCGGTCGCGAAGAAATTGCTGGCCGGGGTGAAGGCTGAAGGCGGACAGTGGACCGCCGACGAACTCGCCGGCTACCGCGTGCGCGAACGCGAGCCGCTGCGCTTCGAATACGACGGCTGGGAAGTGGTGACCGCACCGCCGCCATCGTCCGGCGGCGTGGCGCTGGCGCAGATGCTGCAGATGCTGGAGCCGTGGGATCTCGCGAAGCTGCCGCAGGCAGAACGCGTGCATCTCACCGTCGAAGCGATGCGCCGCGCGTTCCGCGACCGCACGTTCTATCTCGGCGACCCGGATTTCGTGAAGGTGCCGGTGCGCACGCTCACCAGCGCCGATTACGCCGCCGGACAGCGTTCGACGATCAACCCGGCCAAGGCCACGCCCAGCGACATGCTGTCCGGCGCGCAGACGCCGATGGAAGACGACGAAACCACGCATTTCTCGATCATCGACGCCGAGGGCAATCTGGTCGCTGCGACCCAGACGGTGAATCTGCTGTTCGGTTCCGGTCTGATCCCGCCCGGTACCGGCGTGCTGCTCAACAACGAGATGGACGATTTCGCGCTCAAGCCCGGCACGCCGAATGCGTTCGGGGTGATGGGCTACGACGCCAACGCGCCGAAGCCGGGCAAGCGCATGCTCAGTTCGATGACCCCGACTTTCATGAGTTCGCCGGACCGCGTCGCGGTGCTCGGCACGCCCGGCGGCAGCCGGATCATCACCATGGTGCTGCTGGGCGCGCTGGGCTATGCCGATGGCCTTGATGCGCAGGCGGTCGCCGCGCTGCCGCGCTACCACCACCAATGGATGCCCGACGGCATCGGCACCGAACGTGACGCGCTGCCGGACGATGTCGTCGCCGCGCTGCGCGCGATGGGCCATACCGTGATCACGCCGAAGGACAGCACCGACGGCCGCCGCTCCAGCGACACCTGGGGCAATCTGCAGACGGTGGAATGGGACAAGCGCGCCAACGTGCTGTACGGCGGCAGCGATCCGCGCAACCCGGTGGGCAAGGCGCTGCTGCTGCCGGATGCAGCAACGTCGGCGCCGTGAACGTGACCTCGCGCCTGCCTGTGTGCATGGGCGGCGTGCGTCTGCGTGCGTTGCGTGAAGCGGACGATCTTGCGGTCTTCCTCGGCTATCGCAGCGATCCGCTGGTCGCACGCTATCAAGGCTGGTGGCCGATGGATGAAGCCAAAGCACGCGCGTTCCTGCGCGAGCATGGCGCGAAGGCCGATCTCGATTCCGCCGGCCACTGGTTGCAGCTTGCGATCGCGGATGCCGCCAACGATGCGTTGCTCGGCGACCTCGGCGTGTGGCTGTCGCATGACCGCAGCGAGGCGGAACTCGGAATCACCGTCGCACCGGCGTCGCAGGGCCGCGGTACCGGTCGCAGCGCGATGCGTGCGGCGTGCGCCCTGCTGTTCGCCGACCCCGCAGTGTGCCGAATCCATGCCAACACCGACGCGCGCAACGCGCCCTGCAGGCGCATGCTGGTGGCGGCGGGATTCCGGGAAATCGGCACCGCCGATGTGTTCGTGAAGGAAGAAGCCTGCGTCGAACATCGATACCTCATCGAGCGCGGCCAGACCGCGCCGATCCAGATCACGTCGACATCGGAAGGAGACATCGCATGAAACTCTGGTCCATTCTCGGCAATTCGCAGAAACTCGACGGCGGCGCGATGTTCGGCAACGCGCCGCGTGCAGTGTGGGCGAAGTGGCTGCCGCCCGACGAACAGAACCGCGTTCCGCTGGCCTGCCGTGCGCTGCTCGCCAGCCCCCTGAACGGCAAGACCGTGCTGTTCGAGACCGGTATCGGCGCGTTTTTCGACCCGAAAATGCGCGAGCGTTACGGCGTGGTCGAAGATCGCCATGTGCTGCTCGATTCGCTCGCCGCCGCCGGTTTCACCCATGAAGATATCGATGTCGTGGTGCTGTCGCATCTGCATTTCGATCATGCCGGCGGCTTGCTGGCGCCGTGGCGCGAAGGCTCCGCGCCGGAACTGCTGTTCCCGAACGCGACCTTCGTGGTCAGTGCGGCGTGCTGGGATCGCGCGCGCAACCCACACTCGCGCGATCGCGCCAGTTTCATCCCGGAACTGCCGGCATTGCTCGAAGCCAGCGGTCGTCTGGAGATCGTCGACAGCACGCATTCGCGTGCGCTCGGCACTACGGTGCGCTTCCACTACAGCGACGGGCACACCCCGGGCCTGATGCTGGCGGAGATCGTCGGTGCGAAACATGCAGGCGCTGTGCATGCCGGTGCTGGACATGCCCATGGCAACGATCACAGCGACGATCATGGCGGCGTGGTGTTCTGCGCCGATCTCATCCCCGGCCGGCCGTGGGTGCATGTGCCGATCACGATGGGCTACGACCGCAATCCTGAACTGTTGATCGACGAGAAGCGCGAATTCCTCGAAGACAAGCTCGCCCGCAACGTGCATCTGTTCTTCACCCACGACCCCGGCTGCGCATTGGCGCAGGTGGTGCGCGACGACAAGGGCAGATTCTCCACGACGCACGAGATGCCCGCGCTGCAGGCGCGCTCACTGGCGGCATGAAGGCCGCAACCGATACTCCATTCCACGGAAGCATCACATGACCCCGAAGATCGCGCTGCTGTTCGCTTCTCTCCATGCGCTGTTGATGTTGGCGTTGGCCGCCCGCGTCGCGTTTCATCGGCATTCGCAGAAAATTGGACTCGGCGATGGCGGCGACAGGAAATTGATGCGGAAGATCCGCGTGCATGCGAATTTCGTGGAGTACGTGCCGGTCGCGCTGCTGCTGCTGGCGTTGCTGGAACTGTCGGGATTGCCCGCGATCTGGCTGTGGTCGCTGGGCGGCGCATTGTTGTTCGCCCGCGTGCTGCACGTGGCCGGGCTGTCGCTGCATTCCGGCTATTCGTTCGGCCGGTTCTGGGGCACGCTGCTGACGTGGGGCGTGCTGGTGGCGATGGCGCTTGCCGGGTTGTGGCTGGTGTTTTCCGTGCCCTGATCCGCTTTTGTAGGAGCGGCTTCAGCCGCGAAGCCGATCTTCTATCCGATCAGGTCCAATGCGATCCGCAATGACCGCAGTTCGCGCAACTCAGGCGGGCGTGCCGAAGATCCGGTCGCCCGCATCGCCCAGGCCGGGCAGGATGTAGCCGCGATCGTTCAGATGCGTGTCGATGGCGGCGGCGAACACTTCGGTATCCGGATGCGCGGCTTCCAGTGCGCGCAGACCTTCGGGCGCCGCGACCAGGAAAATCGCCTTGATCCGCGTACAGCCGGCGGCTTTCAATGTGTCGATGGCGGCGATCGCACTGCCGCCGGTGGCCAGCATCGGGTCGATCAGCAGCGCGGTGCGCCCGGCGATGTCGTGCACCAGCCGCTGGTAGTACGCCTGCGGTTGCAAGGTTTCTTCATCGCGACGCAGACCGATCACGCTCACCGGCGCCGACGGCAGCAACACCTGGACGCCCGGCAGGAAGCCCAGACCCGCGCGCAGGATCGGCACCAGCGTGATCTGCGCCTGATCGCAGCGGCCCACCGTCAGCGGCCCCGCCCAGGTGTCGATGCTCGCGTCGTTCAATGCCAGATCGGCGGTGGCTTCGTAGGCGAGCAGGGTGGCGACTTCGCCCACCACCTGCCGGAACAGCGCCGGTCCGGTGGCAGCATCGCGCAGGATGCCGAGCTTGTGGCGGACGAGCGGATGGTGGATTTCGACGGTTTTCATGGACATAAGACTAACCGAGCCGTGCGCTGCGGGGCAGAGGGTCAATGCAGAAGTCCCGCTGCGAAACGCGCGATCTCATCAGCGCAGCGATCGGAGCGGGTTTGCAGCAGCAGATGCGGGCCGTCGAGCGCGATCACCCTGACATCAGCAATATTGTCGATGAGTTGACGGCGGGCGCTGGCGCGCAGCAGACGGTCGTGATTCGCCATCAATGACAAGGTTGGCACCGTGATGTGCGCAAGACGATCGGTGACACCGACGCGCATCGCAGCGGCGGCACGGGCGCGCAGCACGTCCGGGGCGACCGTGCCGAGCGCGCTCCGCAGTTCGTGCCGCAAATCCGGTGTGCTCCATCTCCCAAGCAGCACTGCCGACAGGACCGTCGTCGGCAATGTCCGCACCGGCGCGAACCGGGTCAGTGCAGCGAATGGCGTCAGCAGCGGGACCGGCGCACGCGCGAATGTCGTCGACAGCACCAGACCGATGAGATTCGGCGGCGGATCCGCTGCGATGGAGATCGCGATCGGGCCGGAAAAGGATTCGCCGAGCAGTACGAACGGCGAATGCGGCGGCAGCGCGTCGCGCGCCAAAACTTCGAGATCGCGATAGCCGAGGGCGACATCGGTCGGATAGGCGATGGCGGCCACCGATGCGAACGATGGCTGCACTGCCGCGATGAAGTCCTGCAGCATCCTGGTGGTGCCGTCGAGTCCGGGCAGGATGCACAGATCGGTCATGGAGGTGTTGAGGAAATGCCGGGTCAAAAAGAAATGGTCAAAAAGAAAGCCGGACAGCGCCGGCTTTCTTCGTCTCTTGCATCCCGATATGGCTCAGGCAGCGGCTTGCTGCTGTTGGCGCGGGCCTTCCAGCAGCGCGCGCTTGACCATCGAGATCAGCAGATCGAGTTCGTCGCTGCGGATATTGAAGCCGGGGGTGAAGCGCAGCGAGTTCTCGCCACCGTGAATCACGCCGATGCCGTGCTCGCGCATCCACTCTTCGGTCGAGCCGGTGCCGTAACCCTTGAATTCCGGCGACAGTTCGCACGAGAACAGCAGGCCGGTGCCCTGGACCTTGGTGATCAGGCCGGGCAGTTCGGCTTTCAGCGCTTCGAGCCTGGCGATCGCGTCCCGGCCCTTGTCGCGGATATTCGCGCGCAGTTCGGGTGTGAGCAGGCCCAGCACGGTGCTGGCGACATCCAGTGCGCGCGGATTGGTGGTCATGGTGTTGCCGTAGGTGCCCTTGCGGTACAGGCCGGCGGCGCGTTCGTTCACGGCCAGCACCGACAGCGGGTACTGCGCGGCGTTGAGCGCCTTGGAATAGGTTTCCATGTCCGGCGGATCAATGCCTTCGAAGCCCGGGTAATCGACGATCGACAGCACGCCGTGGGCGCGCAGGCCCGCCTGGATCGAATCGATCAGCAGGATCGAGCCGTGCGACTTCGTCAGTTCGCGGGCGACGTCGTAGAACGCGCGCGGCACTGCGCGGCCCGGGTCGCCTTCGCCCATGACCGGTTCGAGGAACATCGCTTCGACGAACCAGCCGTTCGCGTCGGCATCGGCGAACACCTTGCGCAGCGCGTCGGTATCGTAGGGTTCGACCGTGATCACGCTGTCCTCGTCGCGGAAGCTGGCGAGATGCTGCACGTAGTTCTTGCGGCTGGAATCGGAGTACAGCGCCGGACGTTCGGTGCGGCCGTGGAAACTGCCCTTGACCACGACCCGCTTGATGGTGCGGCCGGCATGCGCTGCGCCGGGGTCGGTCATCAGTTTGGCGTTGACGTCGACGATGCGGCAGGCCAGCGACATCGACTCGGAACCGGAGTTCAGGCACAGGAACTTGTCGAACGGACAGCCGCCGCGGGTGTGGCCGATTTCCTTGCGGATGGCGCGGTCGAAACGCAGCTGCGACAGGCTGGGCGTCATGATGTTGGCCATCACCCGCGGCCGTGACATGGTTTCCAGGACCGCTTTCGGGGCGTGACCGAAGCCGAGCATGCCGTAACCGCCGGAGTCGTGCAGCACCGCGCCCTTGAGGGTGACGACCCACGGCCCGCGCGCGGCCAGCGCGACGTACGGGTTCACGGTGTCGTTGGAATAGAAGTTGACGAAGCCATCCTGCACAGCCAGCGCCTGTGCGCCTTCGTCCATGTCCAGCAGCTCGGCGAACTCGTCGCGGATGCGCGCGTATTCGGTGGCGGCGGCTTGGATCGCGTCGACGAGATCGGGATGCGATTCGGCGAAGCGCAGAATCGTGGCGTCGTCGAGGCCGTGGGTACGGCGTTTGCCACCGAGGGCGCGGAGCGGGGCGAGAATGTCGAGCAAAGCCATGGCGGCCTCCGGAAGATGGCGTCGAAACGACCATTATCGCGATAAATCCGCCGGTTTACAGTTGCGATATGTCCGCGTTTCGATGATATTTCGTCGAATCGACGAAATGAATCGGCGCAACTGGCGACATGATGAAGCTTACCGACACCGATCAGCAGCTGCTCTCGCTATTGCGTGAGAATGCCCGCGCGTCCACGGCGGAGATCGCCCGCCGGCTGGGCCTGTCGCGGACCACGGTGCAGAGCCGCATCGAGCGCCTGGAGCGCGATGGGGTGATCAACGGCTACACCGTGCGTGTCCATGACGAATACGAGCGCGGGCTGGTCCGCGCCCACATCATGATCGCGGTGCAGCCCAAACAGATGACCTCGGTGGTGACGGCGCTGCGCGCGATGCCGGAGCTGCGGTCGCTGCATTCGGTCAGCGGCGGCTCCGACCTGATCGCCATCGGCGCCGTGTCGGCTGTCGGCGACATGGATGTGCTGACCGACCGCATCGGCGCCATCGACGGCGTGGCGCGCACAACTTCGTCGATTGTCCTGTCCACCAAGTTCGAGCGCTGAACATGACTGCCATGCCTGCGGATGCGCTTCCGGTCATCGACATCGCGCCATTGCTGGGCGGGGCGTCCGCTGATCGCGAGCACGCGACGGCCGCTGTCGCTGCCCGGATAGGCGTTGCCTGTCGCACGCACGGATTCTTCTATATCGAGGGTCACGGCATTGATGCGGCGCTGCAGTCGGGCATGCGCGAAGCCAGCCGCATGTTTTTCGCACTGCCGCTGGCAGAGAAGATGCGGATCGGCATGTCGCGGGGCGGGCGTGCCTGGCGCGGCTATTTCCCGGTCGGCGGCGAATTGACCAGCGGCCGGCCCGACCTCAAGGAAGGTCTGTACCTGGGCACCGAGCTGCCGCCGGACGACCCGCGGGTGCAAGCGGGATGGCCCCTGCATGGCGCGAACCTGTGGCCGGACGATCCGGAAGGCGCGAATGCCCGGGCCGCGATGCGCACTGTCGTGACCGGATATATGGATGCCGCCTGCCGTGCCGCGCAGGCGGTGCTGGGTGGGATCGCTCTGAGCCAGGGGCTGGAGGAAGACTGGTTCCGCCGTCACTACACCGCAGACCCGACCGTGCTGTTCCGGATCTTCCGCTATCCCGCGCAGCCGGCCGAGGACGACGGCTGGGGCGTGGGCGAGCACACCGATTATGGCCTGCTGACCCTGCTGCTGCAGGACGACGTGCCGGGGCTGCAGGTCAATACGCCGGCGGGATGGATCGACGCGCCGCCGCTGCCGGGCACGCTGGTCTGCAATATTGGCGACATGCTCGACCGCCTGACCGGCGGTTACTACCGTTCCACGCCGCATCGCGTGCGCAACCTCAGTGGGCGCGAGCGGTTTTCGTTTCCGCTGTTCTTCGACCCGGCTTTCACCGCCCGGATCACACCGCTGCCGCAGCACGCCCGCATCCATATCGACCGGATCGAAGCCGATCGCGCCCGGCGCTGGGACGGGGCCAGCGTGCTGGCGCCGTTCGAGGGCACCTACGGCGATTACCTGCTGGGCAAGGTGGGCAAAGTCTTCCCGCAGTTGCTCGACGAAGTGCTCTGATCGAGGCAGCCCGCGCGGGCGTCTACAATGCCCGGCCCACACCGCCGCCCGCGATGAAGAAATCCGACTTCCATTTCGATCTGCCCACGGAACTGATCGCGCAGGCGCCGCTGCCCGAGCGCTCCGCCAGCCGGTTGCTGGTGGTGCCGCCGATGCCGGCGGCGTTCGGGAATCGCAACGTGCGCGATCTGCCCGATCTGCTGCAGCCGGGCGATCTGCTGGTGTTCAACGACACCCGGGTGATCCCGGCGCGCCTGTTCGGCCAGAAAGCCACCGGCGGGCGGGTCGAAATCCTGATCGAGCGCCTGCTGCCGGGCAATGAGGCGCGGGCGCAGGTCGGGGCGAGCAAGTCGCCGAAGCCGGGCAGCCGCATCGCGCTGGACGCCGGCGGCGAGGTCGAAGTGCTGGGCCGCGACGGCGAGTTCTATCACCTGCGTTTCCATCTCGACGACAACCTCGAAAGCTGGCTGCTGCATGCCGGCCGGCTGCCGCTGCCGCCCTACATCCAGCGCGAACCCGGCGCCGACGATACCGAGCGCTACCAGACCATCTTCGCGAAGGAAGTCGGTGCGGTCGCCGCACCCACCGCAGGCCTGCATTTCGACGAAGCGCTGCTCGATGCCCTGCGCGCGCGCGGCGTCGAGTTCGGCCACGTCACCCTGCATGTCGGTGCCGGCACGTTCCAGCCGATGCGCGCCGAGCACGTGCACGATCACCGCATGCACAGCGAGTGGTTGAACGTCGGCGCCGAATTGGTCGCGCAGATCCGGCGCACCCGCGAACGCGGCGGACGCGTGATCGCGGTCGGTACCACCGTGGTGCGTGCGCTCGAATCCGCCATGCGTACCCACGACGACGGCACTCCGGAACTGCAGCCGTTCGCGGGCGAAACCCGGATCTTCATTTTTCCCGGCTACCGGATCCGCAGCGTCGATGCGATGGTCACTAACTTCCATCTGCCCGAAAGCACCCTGTTGATGCTGGTGTCCGCATTCGCCGGCAAGGATCGGGTATTCGAGGCCTACGCGCACGCGGTACGCGAGGGCTATCGTTTCTTCAGCTACGGCGACGCGATGCTGCTGTGGCCGGCTCCCTTGTAGGAGCGGCGCGAGCCGCGATGAGCGGTCTATGCGCCATCCACAGGTCATTGCAAGAAGACAATATCGTTTTCTGTAAATTCATCGGCGCGTCGTCGCGGCTCGCGCCTCTCCTGCGAAATACACATAAAGCAGACAACACACAATGAGTCGAATGAGTTTCGAACTGCTCGGTACCGACGGCGTCGCCCGTCGCGGCCGTCTGACGTTTCCGCGAGGCACGGTGGAAACGCCCGCGTTCATGCCGGTGGGGACATACGGCTCGGTCAAGGGCGTGCTGCCCGAGCAGGTCCGCGCGCTCGGCGCCGAGATCATCCTCGGCAATACCTTCCATCTGTATCTGCGCCCCGGGCTGGAGGTGATCGCCGACCACGGCGGCCTGCACGGCTTCACCCGCTGGAATGGCCCGATCCTCACCGACTCCGGCGGTTTCCAGGTGTTCTCGCTGGCGCACAAGCGCAAGATCACCGAGGCAGGCGTCACCTTCGCCGCGCCCACCGACGGCAGCAAGGTCTTTCTCGGCCCCGAGGAGAGCATGCGCATCCAGAAAGTGCTGGACTCGGACATCGTGATGATCTTCGACGAATGCACCCCCTATCCGGCGACGGAAGAGGTGGCGCGCAAGTCGATGGAACTGTCGTTGCGCTGGGCCGAGCGTTCGCGCAGGGCCCACGAAGGCAACGACGCGGCGCTGTTCGGGATCGTGCAGGGCGGGGTGCATCCCGACCTCCGCACCCGCTCGGCCGAAGCGCTCAGGCAGATCGGCTTCGACGGTTACGCGGTCGGCGGCCTCGCGGTGGGCGAGCCGGAGGCCGAGCGCAACCGGATGCTCGAACACACCTGCCCGCAATTGCCGGCCGATCGGCCGCGCTACCTGATGGGGGTGGGGCGGCCGGAGGATCTGGTGGAGTCGGTAGCCCGGGGCATCGACATGTTCGACTGCGTCATGCCCACGCGGAATGCGCGCAACGGACACTACTTCACAAGTTTCGGCACGGTGCGCATCCGCAACAGCAAATACGAACGCGACCTGCGCCCGATCGAGGAGGGCTGCGGCTGCTATGCCTGCAGCAACGGCTATACCCGCGCCTACCTGCGCCACCTCGACCGCTGCAACGAGATGCTGGCACCGATCCTCGGTACCCTGCACAACCTCTGGTACTACCAGAAGCTCATGGCCGGTATCCGCGCTTCGATCGAGGCCGGTCGCTTCGCCGATTTCAGGGCAGCCTTCTACGGCGCCCGTGAGGCAGCGCCAGCCGACGCCGGGTGAACTTTCCGACGCCGGTCCGGTCCTCAGAGGGGTCGGGGCGGGTCGGGGAAGAGGTTGAAAGCCAGCCGGCCGGCCCGCATGGCATAATCCCCAGCTATTTTGCGACACGGACCCGCGATGAACCTGTTCGATCTGCTGATCTCTCCCGCCTACGCTCAGGCCGCCCCCGCCGCTCCCGGCGCCGGTGGCATGATGTCGACGCTACTGTTTCCGGTCCTGCTGCTCGTCGTCATGTACTTCATCATGATCCGGCCGCAGATGAAGCGCACCAAAGAGCACCGCGCCATGCTCGACAAGCTGTCCAAGGGTGACGAAGTGATCACCAGCAGCGGAATCACCGGTGTCGTCCGCGAGATCGGTGACGACTTCGTCAGTCTCGAAGTCGCCAGCAATGTCACCCTGCGCGTTCAGCGCGGCGCCATCGGACATGTGCTGCCCAAGGGCACGCTCAAGTCGCTGTGACGATTGCCTCCGCAATGATCTCTGTCGCAATGATTCTCCTCTGAATTTCCGATCCACCTCGAATGCGGCCGGTCGGATGACCGGACGCGGTGCTCGTCATGCTCGAATATCCCCGTTGGAAATATGCCGTCATCCTGGTCGTGATGCTGCTCAGCGCGCTGTACGCGCTGCCCAACATCTTTCCGCAGGATCCCTCCGTGCAGGTCACCGCCAATCGCGGCGCCAAGATCGACGATGCGCTGAAACAGCGTGTATCGCAGACCTTGACCCAGGCGGGCGTGAAGCCGAAATCGGTCGAGAACCAGGGCAAGAACCTGTTGGTCCGCGCAGCCGATCCGGATAGCCAGACCAAGGCTTACGACGCCCTGCGCGAGTCGTTGGGTAGCAACGGCAACTACGTGGTGGCGCTGAATCTCGCCTCCAACGTGCCGTCCTGGCTGGGCGCGATCGGCGCCAAGCCGATGTCGCTGGGTCTCGATCTGCAGGGCGGCGTGCACTTTCTGATGGAAGTGGACAAGAAGGCCGCGATCGACAAACGTTTCGAGGTCTACCTGTCCGATATCCGCAGTTCGCTGCGCGATCAGAGCATCGGTTACCAGTCGGTCGAGCGCGACGGCAACACGCTGGTGGTCACGCTCAGCCAGGCTGCCGAGCTCAAGAAAGCGCAGGGGCTGATCCAGAAGAATCTCAACGCGAACGCGCTCGATTCCGGCGCGATCGCGTCGGCCAATGCCTTCACCTACGATGCGGCGGGCAATACCCTGCGGGTCAGCGTGTCCGACGAGATGGTGCGGCAGATGACGCTCAACGCGGTCGAGCAGAATCTCGGCACGTTGCGCAACCGCGTCAACTCGCTTGGCGTGGCCGAACCCGTGATGCAGCGCCAAGGCGCCGACCGCGTCGTCGTGCAGTTGCCCGGCGTGCAGGACACCGCTGCCGCCAAGCGCACGCTGGGCGCCACCGCGACCCTCGAATACCGCAGCGTCTACGAGGGCAACGCCATCGACGCGCGCGAGACCGGCAATGTGCCGCCGGGGGCGCGGCTCTACGCCAGCCGCAATCTCGGCGCCGACGGCAAGCCGATTCCGGTGCTGCTCAACAAGCGCATCATCGTCGCCGGCGAAGACATGGTCGACGCGCGCACCTCGCTCGACAACAACGGTCTGCCGGCGGTGCTGGTCACGCTCAACAGCGCCGGCGGTCAGCGCATGCTGCAGTTCACCACCGAAAACGTGAACAAGCCGATGGCCGTGGTGTACATCGAACGCGTGCCGCAGGTGCGGATCGTCGATGGCGAGGTAGTGAAGACCTTCCAGGTCAAGGAAGAGGTCATCTCCATCGCCAACATCAACGAACCCTTCGGCAAGACCTTCCAGACCACAGGTCTGGAGCGCACCGAAGCCGACGATCTGTCCAAACTGCTGAAGGCCGGCGCGCTGGCGGCACCGATGGATTTCGTCGAGGAACGCACGGTCGGCCCGAGCCTCGGCAAGCAGAACGTCGAACGCGGCCTGAAAGCAGTGGTGTTCTCCTTCATCTTTGCGCTGGTGTTCTTCCTGTTCTACTACCGCATGTTCGGTGTGGTCACCTGCATCGCCCTGTTGCTCAACCTGCTGATGGTGTTCGCACTGATGTCGGTGTTCGGGGCGACAATGAGTCTGCCCGGCCTGGCCGGCATCGCATTGACGGTCGGCATGTCGGTGGACGCCAACGTGCTCATCAACGAACGCATCCGCGAAGAACTCCGCGCCGGATTGCCGCCGCAGAAGGCGATCTCCGAAGGCTACGATCGCGCCTCGGGAACCATTCTCGACGCCAACATCACTGCGTTCCTCGCCGGTCTGGCGATGTTCGCGTTCGGCACTGGCCCGCTGAAGGGCTTCGGTGTCACCACCATGCTCGGTATCGCGACGTCGGCCTACACCGCCGTGTCCGTGTCGCGCGGCATCGCCACGCTGATCTATGGCAGCCGCCGCAAGCTGCAGTCCGTCGCGATCTGAGGGAGCACAACCATGAAACCATTCAACGTATTCCCTTACGACAGCAATATCGACTTCATGCGTCTGCGCATGATCTCGCTGGCGATCGCCGCGCTGATCATGTTCGTCGGCGTCGGTGCGATGTTCGCCAAGGGCTTCAACTTCGCACTGGACTTCACCGGCGGCGTCGGGATCGAGTTGGCCTACGACAAGCCGGTGGATGTCGAAGGCGTGCGCAAACGCCTCGAGGCCGCAGGCTTTGAGAGCGCCCAGGTGCAGACCTTCGGCACCGGCAAGGAACTGCTCGTTCGCCTGCGCGACGAGTCCAAGAAGAAGGCCGGCGACGACCCGACAGCCAGCATCGCCGAAAGCGTGCGGGTCGCCGCGTCGGAGCCCGGCAACCCGGCGAAGAAGCTGCGCAGCGCGGAAATCAGCCCGCAGGTCGGTCGCGAGCTGGCCGAAAACGGGCTGTATGCGGTGCTGTTCGTGGTCGTCGGTTTCCTCGCCTACATTTCGTTCCGGTTTGAATGGAAATTCGCGGTCGCCGCGATCGTGACCACCCTGCACGACGTCGTGGTGGTGGCGGGCTGGTTCGCGCTGAGCGGGCACGAGTTCGACCTTACGGTGCTCGCGGGTGTGTTGTCGGTGATGGGATATTCGATCAACGACACCATCGTGGTGTTCGACCGAGTCCGCGAAAACTTCCGCGGCATGCGCGTGTCACCGGGCGAGGTGCTGAACAAGTCGATCAACCAGACGCTGTCGCGCACGGTGATCACTTCGTTCGTGGCGTTCCTGACCGTTTTCGCGCTGTACCTCTACGGCGGCGGTTCGCTGCGCGGCATGGCCGAATCGCAGATGCTGGGCATCATCATCGGTACGCTGTCCTCGATCTTCGTCGCCTGCCCGCTGTTGCTGTGGCTGGGCGTGAACAAGCAGGATCTGATGCCGAAAGCCCGCGACGAGGCTGAGCTCGCGCGTCGCCCCTGATCCCAAGGTTCATTCCATGGAAAAGGCCGCGCAGTTGCGCGGCCTTTTTCGTGTCGGACAAGGCCGCGATGGCGGACCAAGGTCCGCCCCGCGTGCCTGTCTCAATCGAAGGTCTTGGCGTAACCGGTATTCACCAGGGTTTTCTGTAGCGGTTCGATGATCCGCACATTGGCGGCGATGACCTGCCGCGAACCGGTGTCGATGTGCATCGGGCCCAGCGCCGCACCGCGGAAATCGCAGACCCGGCCGCCGGCTTCACGGACGAGCAGAACGCCAGCGGCGAGGTCCCATGCCTTCACACCGGCTTCAAAATAGCCGTCGTAGCGGCTCGCCGCCACGTACGCAAGATCCAGCGCCGCCGAGCCGCAGCGGCGGATGTCCTCGGCGTGGACGAGCAGCGATTTGATGCAATCGAGTTGCGCTTCGGCGCGCTTGCGCTCGCGCGGCGCGAAGCCGGTGGCGAGCATTGCGCCTTCGAGTTCCTTGCGTTCGGAGACGCGGATGCGATGACCGTTGAGCTGCGCGCCACCGCCGCGGCTGGCGGTGAACAGCTCGTTGCGCAGCGGATCGAAGATCACCGCGTGCAGAGGTTCGGCGGCTTCGCACAAGGCGATGGACACACACCAGTGCGGGATGCCGTGGAGATAGTTGCTGGTGCCGTCGAGCGGGTCGATGACCCAGGTGAAGCGGCTTGCGCCGCGATTGCCCTTCTGCTGTCCGCCTTCCTCGCCCAGAACGGTGTAATCCGGATGTGCACGGCGCAGTTCCTTGATGATCGCGACCTCCGCCAGAGTGTCAATTTCGCTGGCGTAGTCCATCCGGTCCTTCTCGACCACTTCGATCGCTTCGAGCCGGGCCAGATGCCGCAGCAGGATATTGCCGCCGGCGCGAGCCGCTTTGATCATGACGTTGACAGCAGGCTGATGCATCGCGAACGACTCCGGGCGCGGCCCTTGCGGGCGCGTGAAAAAAGCGGTGGTGAGGGCAGGGGAAAAGAGCAATGCGGTTCTGGACCGCGCGACAGTTTAACATTGCGGCCATGTGCTCCGCCTCCGTGCCATCGACCGCCGAACGCCTCAGGATCGTGCTGGTCGGTACCCAGCATCCCGGCAACATCGGCTCCGCTGCGCGGGCGATGAAGACCATGGGTTTCTCGCGCCTGGTGCTGGTGGCGCCGATGCAGTTTCCGCATCCCGAGGCCTACGCGCTGGCGGCTGGCGCGAACGACGTGCTGGAGATGGCGGTCCGGGTCGGTACCTTGGCCGAGGCCGTCGCTGACTGTCGGCTGGTGCTCGGTTGCACCGCCCGCAGCCGCCGGATCGCACTCGAAGCCCTGCACCCGCGTCAGGCCGCCGAGCGTGGTCGGATCGCGGTCGAAGCCGGCGACGAGATGGCGCTCGTTTTCGGCCGCGAGCGGACCGGGCTGGACAACGACGAACTCCAGCTTTGCCACGCGGCTGTGCATATTCCCGCAAACCCCGACTACAGCTCCTTGAATCTGGCGGCCGCCGTCCAGGTGTTGGCATACGAATTGCGTGTGGGTTGGTCCATGGATGAGTTGCCGGTCCCGATCGAGCCCGTTGGCGTGGCCCGGGGGCATGAGGTTCGGAGCGAACCGCCCGCGACCCATGCCCAGCTCGAGGGCTTCTTTTCGCAATTGGCAGACACTCTGGATGCAATCGATTTTCACAAAGGCCGGACGCCGGCGACCGCGATGCGCAAGTTCAGGCGACTGTTCCTGCGTGCGGACCTCGATGCCCGCGATGTCCGGCTTTTGCGGGGTTTGCTCGCCGATGCCAGGCGCATGGCAGACATCGCCGAAGGTCGCCTGCCACCGCCGCGCCTCCCGTAATTCCGTCCGGTCGGCCAGAACAACGCGTCTACAGGCGGACCGCCCGGGCACCTCTACTGCGTCTACTGCGACCATCGGCGCCTGTATCGGGCCTCCGGAATGCTGATCCTGTCCCGACTGCTCGTATTGATTGCGATCCTGTCGACCTTCGCCGCTGCGGCGCCGAGTGCGGCAGCGGCTGACGATTCGCGTCACATTCTGGTCCTGGGGCGCATCAGCGACGACCCCAAGACCCACTATGAACAACTGAGGCCGTTGCTCGATTACGTGGTGCCGCGGATGGCCGATGTCGGCATTCGCGAAGGGCGGGTGCTGATGGCGCGCGATGCGCAGCAGATGGCCAGCTACCTCCGTCGCGGCCAGGTCGACTGGGTCACCGAGACCGCCGGCACCGCGATGCTGTTGGAACAGAAGGGCAACGCACAGCCCTTGTTGCTGACCGAGCGGGACGGCGTCAGCCGCTATCGCACGGTCATCTTCGTCCGCCACGACAGCGGTCTGAAAGACCTGGAAGACCTGCGCGGTCGCAGCGTCGCGTTCCAGAACAACGCGTCGACCAGCGCTTATTTCCTGCCGGCCATCGAACTGCTGCATCGGAAGTTGTCGCTCAGCCTGTTGCTTTCGCCGATGGACAAGCCTACCGACAAGACGGTCGGATACGTGTTCGCGCGCTCGGAATTGAACATCGGCGCCTGGGTGCACAAGCGTCTGGTCGATGCCGGCACGATGAACGATATCGACTGGAACAATCCGGCCAAGGTGCCACCGTCCTTCCGCAAGGACCTCGAAGTCATCCACATCACCGAGCCGGTGCCGCGAGCGCTGGAGATGGTCCGTGGCGACCTCGATCCGAAAGTCCAGGCGCGACTGCGCGAAGTATTGATCGAGGCGGCCGGCGACCCGCGTGCCCGCGAGGCGCTGCAGTATTTTTTCCGCACCACGCGTTTCATGCCGATCGACGGCGAAACCCGGCGCGTGCTGGATCGCATCCGCACCGGCGTGGCCCAGGTACGGGCGGAAGTCGAGTGAGGCCGGTCGGATGAGCGTCTTCGAGGGTCTCCACGCCAAGTTCATGTCGGTGATCGGCCTGACCCTGCTGGTCATGCTCGCGGTCGTCGCGTTGATCTGGCAGCGCCAGACCACGACCCAGGAGGAAGTGCTGCGTCTGAGCCGGGATGCGACCCGGATCCTGGTGTTCGATCGCCTGCGCCAGCGCGGCGAGGCCCAGGTGGGGCAGGCGGCGGATCTGCTGGTCAATCCGACCTACTACTTCGATCTCGATGCCATCGGCGCCACCACCCGCAGCATCCTGCATCAGTCCGATGTCAGCTATGTGCTGGTCTACGACGCGAAAGGCAGCATCATCCACGATGGTTCCGGCGACATCCCGACCTTCGGCCAGCAGATGCGCGATCCGCACGCGCAGCAGGTCGTCTCCTCCGATGCGCTGCTGGTGTGGAGCACCGACGAGGTGATGGATGTTTCCACGCCGATCCGGATCGGCGACCAGCGTCTGGGCGGGATACGCGTGGGCTATTCGCTAGTCAAGATCCGCGCCGAAGAGGCGCACGTGAATCACGAGATCGGCGATCGCCTGCGCGAGATCGGCAATCGCCATCTGGCGTGGATCGGCCTGCTGTTGCTGATGCTGGTCTCGTTGGCGGTGCTGGTCGGGATCGTGCTGCAACGGGCGCTGGTGCGCCCGATCCGTCAACTCTCCGATGCCGCGCGCCAGATCGAAGCGGGCAATTTCTCCACGTCGCTGCCGGTCAATGCCCGCAAGGACGAAGTCGGCACGCTGGTGCGCGCGTTCGCGCGGATGGCCGACAGCATCGAGCGTCACGACCGCGACATGCGCCGCATGGCGTACACGGATTCATTGACCGGCCTCGCCAATCGCCTGGCGTTCCGCGAGACCCTCGACCATCGTTTGATGCAACTGCGCGGCGTCGGCCGGCAGCTCGCGCTGCTGTTCGCGGATATCGACGACTTCAAGCGGGTCAACGACACCCTGGGGCACGATGTCGGCGACGAAGTGCTGATCCAGTTCGCCAATCGGATCCGCGAAGCGGTGGAACGCGCCGGCGGCCACGCCAGCGAGCTCGCCCGCTTCGGCGGCGACGAGTTCGTCATCCTGCTGCACGGCGAAGGCGAACACGCCGATGTCCGCAGCAGCGCGGCGCATCTCGCCGAGACGCTGGTGTCGGAGCTGAGCCGGCCGATCGTGGTGCAGGATCGACAGGTGTTTCTCGGGACATCGATCGGCGTGACCCTGTTCCCGGAGGACGCATCGGGCGCGACGATGCTGATGAAGAACGGCGACATCGCGATGTATCAGGCGAAGGTCGCGGGCAAGAACTGCTACCGCTTCTACAACCGTGCGATGGATCAGGCGGTCACCCGCCGGGTCCGCATCGAACAGGATTTGCGTGGCGCCTGGGAGCGCGGCGAACTGACGCTGGCCTACCAGCCGATCTGTCGTGTGTCCGACAAGGCACTGATCGGCGCCGAAGCGCTGTTGCGCTGGCAGCATCCGGTCCACGGACATGTGGCGCCGTCCGTCTTCATCGATGTAGCCGAGCAGAGCGGTCTGATCGATACGATCGGTCCGGCGGTCATCCGCACCGCATGCAATGACGCGATGCGCTGGCGCCGCGAATCCGCCGATGCCAGCGAACTGTTCGTTTCGGTCAACGTGTCCGCGCGGCAATTGCGCGGCGGAGATTTCCGCGAGCAGGTGATGGATGCGCTCGCCGAAAGCGGCCTGCCGCCGAACCTGATGCACCTCGAATTGACCGAGACCGCCGTGCTCAGCGATGAAGATCAGGCGCGCCGGATTCTTTCGGGCCTGCGCGAGCAGGGCATCAAGATCTGGCTGGACGATTTCGGTACCGGGTTCTCCGGGCTCAGCCATCTGCGCCGGGTGCCGGTGGACGGGGTGAAGATCGACCGCAGTTTCATCGCCGACATGCTGCGCGATCCGGACGATCTTGCGTTGACCACCGCCATCATCGCAATGGCGCATTCGCTGGGAATGATCGTGGTCGCCGAAGGCGTCGAGAAAGAAGGACTTTACGATCTGTTGCGCGCACGGGGCTGCGATCTTGCGCAGGGCTATTGGCTGGGCCATCCGATGGACATTCAGGATTTCATGGATCTTGTGGGCTGAGTCGACGGCGTCGACCCGGCTGGTTCAATCCCACAGGTTCAATCCCACAGGTTCAACCCAGCCCGGCGACCCAGGCCCAGAGCATCGCCGCAAGATTGCCGGACACCGCGCCGAAGACGTAGATCGCCATCACACCTGCGGCCCATGCGATCAGCATCAGCGCACCATCGCGCTCCAGCAGCGCCAGCGCATACAGCAACAGCAAACCGCCGAACAGGAAATTGGTGAACGGGATCGGGAGCGCCAACAGCACGCCCAGCAGCACCAGTTGCAAACCCGTGAAGATCGTCGCCAGCGGGTGATCGATGACGACGGTCAGCCGCGGTTTCACCAGTTTTTCCAACCATCGCAGCCAGCGGTCGCCGACGCGATCGAACCGGATCAGGGTGCTGCGCTGCGGGCCGCGACGCGCGACGAATCCCGGCAGCCAGGGTTTGCGCAGCAGCATCAGCAGATGCAGACCCGTCAACACCACCAACGGCCCACTGAGCGCGCCGGCCACGCCGGGGATCGGAATGAACGCGGGAATCGTCGCGATGAACAGCAGGACGCCGAAGGTGCTGCGTCCCAGTCCGCCGACGAGATCGCTCAGCGCCAGATGATCGTTCGGATCGCCATCGCACAGCGTGTCGAGCACTGCGCGCATGCCGTACGGAACGGTGTTCTCGTCGTCGCTTTCGGGCTCAGGCGTCATCGGCCACGTCCATGCTGTCGATGCGGGTCAGCAACAGTTTGTCGATCCGCGGGCCGTCGAGATCGACCACTTCGATCCGCCAGCCCGACCAGTCGAAAAACTCGCCGGTGTTGGGAATGCGTCCGAAGTGCGCGATCGCCATGCCGGCGGCGGTGTGGTAATCGTGGTCGTCGAGATGCGGCAAACGCTGGCCGATGAGTTCGCGCAACTCGTCCACCGGCAGCGAGCCATCGACCAGCAGCGAACCGTCCGCGCGTTCGATCACCAGCGCTTCCGAGTCCGGCGTTTCGCCGGATTGCAGCCGGCCCAGCACCGCGCCCATCAGGTCGTTCACGGTGACCATGCCGGTGACTTCGCCGTATTCGTCCACCACCAGCGCCAGCGACTGCTGTTCTTCGCGGAAGATTTCCAGCAGCTTCAGCAAATGGGTGGATTCGGAAACGAACAGCGCAGGGCGCAGGGTGGCGAACAGATCCGGCTCGCGCTCCTGCAGCCGGTCGAGCAGTGATTTCACCTCGAGCACGCCCAGTACTTCGGCATCGCTGTCGCGATAGACCGGATAGCGCGAATACGGCGTTTCCCGCATTTCCGCCAGGTTGTCCAGGAACGGTGCGTTCGCGTCCAGCCATACGATACGGGTGCGCGGGGTCATGATGCTCTCGGCCGTGCGGTCGCCCAGGCGCATCACCCGCTGCATCATGTTGCGTTCGTCATCGTCGATCACGCCCTGCTCGTGACTCTCGCTGACCAGCATCTGGATCTCCTCTTCGGTGATCGCATTGCGGGCGTCGTCGCGGATGCCGAGGAGACGCAGTACGCCACGATTGATCGCACCGAGCGCGAACACGACTGGTTTGGCGAAACGCGAGAGCAGATCCAGCGGTATCGCGACCTTGCTGGCGATGGTTTCAGGGTTGGTCAATGCCAGCCGTTTCGGCACCAGTTCGCCGAAGATCACCGAGCCGGCGGTGATCAGCGTGACGGCGGTACCGATACCGACCGGTCGCGCGTATTCCAGCAGACCCGGGAACAGCCCGCCGAACCAGGCAGCGATCGCCAGGCCGATGGCCTCGCCGCCGAAGACACCGGTCAACACGCCGATCGAGGTGATGCCGACCTGCACGGTCGAGAGGAGATTGTCGGGGTGTTCTGCCAGCGCCAGCGCCTTGCGCGCGCCACGGCTGTGTTCGCCCATCTGTTTCAGGCGCGTCTTCCGTGAAGTCATCAGCGCCATTTCCGATAGCGCGAAGAATCCGTTCAGCAGGATGAGTGCGATGACCACCGACAGCTCAAGCACGGGGGCAGGCTCCCGGTCGGCAGGACTTCATCCGGTCGTGGGCCGGAGCCGCAGAGGGTTTTCGACGGCTTGCGGGGGGCTCCGGCGTCGGGCGGGTCATCGGGGGGCGAGTCACAGGGGGCTGGCGTCAGGGGGTGCGTGGATCATAGCAGGCGGTCACGACCATCCCGGCGAGTCCCTTCCGCTGGGCGGCGGACCTTCGGGCAAAGGCTGCCATGACGTTTGGATGTCGTTGGGATGACATCCGATGAGTCGTTGTCATCTTTGAGTCACAATTCGGACTTAGTCTGTTCACATCACTGTCATCGAGACGTCAGCCCATGTTCTCCCTGCAAACGATCTTCGGCTCCGGCCAGCAGTTCTACGACCTGCTCGACGAGGCGGCCGCCGCCGCGCATGCCAGCGCGACCGCGCTGCATACGATGATGAAAGCCACCGACCGCCAGCCGGCCCTCGATGCCTTCAAGCTGGCTCGCCAGCGCGAGCGGGCGGCGTCCGAGAAGATCGGCAAGGCGCTGGTCGACAGCTTCATCACCCCGATCGAGCGCGAGGACATCGAAGCGCTGGGTTCGGCGCTTTACAAGATTCCGAAGCAGATCGAGAAGTTCGCCGACCGCTATTCGCTGGCGGTCCGTCACCTGGAAGACATCGATTTCGCGCCGCGCGCGGCGATGCTGGAGCAGGCCGCCAGCGTGGTGGTCGACATGGTGAAGGAATTGCGTCACCTCAACATCGACCGCATGACCGCGCTCAACGAGAAGCTGCGGGCGATCGAGAACGAAGCCGACCGGCTGATGCTGGAACTGTACCGCGACATCTATTCCGGCAAGCTCGACAGCCTGCAGATGTTCCTGCTCAAGGAATTCTTCGAGATCCTGGAAAAAGCGATCGACCGTTGCCGCGAGGCCGGTGTGGTCGCTTATCAGATCGTCCTGAAGAACAGCTGAGACGACCGCCATGCTCACTCTCGTGCTGCTGGTCATTCTGGCCGCGCTCGTCTTCGAGTTCATCAACGGGTTTCACGACACCGCGAACTCCATCGCCACCGTGGTCGCCACCAAAGTGCTCTCGCCGGGCAAAGCGGTGATTCTGGCGGCGGTCATGAATCTGATCGGCGCGTTCTACGGAACCGCTGTCGCCAAGACCATCGCCTCGGGCCTGATCGACACTGATGTCGTGATGGTGACGTCGCAGGTGATCCTCTGCGCATTGGCGGGCGGCATCACCTGGAACCTGATCACTTGGTGGAAGGGTTTGCCGTCGTCGTCCTCGCATGCGCTGATCGGCGGCCTCTGCGGCGCGGCGCTGGCCGCTGCCCACAACGATTGGGCCGCGCTGATCTGGTCGAAGATCGGCGACGGGGGCTGGACCAGCAACAAGGGTGTGCTGTGGAAGGTCATCGTGCCGATGGTCAGCTCGCCGATCGCGGGTTTCACCCTCGGTGTGCTGATCCTCGGCGCCATCTACGCGTTGATCTGGGGCTTCTCGAAAGCCGGCGGATCGCTGGCGCGGATGGTGCGCCCGCGCTGGGTGAACGCGATCTTCGGCAAGGCGCAACTGGCGTCTGCGGCGTACATGGGATTCGCCCATGGCAGCAACGATGCGCAGAAGACCATGGGCATCATCGCGCTGTCGATCTTCGGTGCGCAGGCGACCGGTACGCTGGACAATCTGCCGGCTTGGGCTCACTTCCTGCACCCGGACGGCGGTGAAAAGGACATCGACAGCTGGATCGTCTTCACCTGTGCGCTGGTCATGGCTGCCGGTACCGCCGCAGGCGGTTGGAAGATCATCAAGACCCTCGGCCACAAAATGGTGAAACTGCAGCCGATCGACGGCTTCGCCGCAGAGACCGCATCGGCGACGATCCTGGTCACCGCCGCGCATTTCGGTATGCCGGTGTCGACGACGCACAGCATCTCCACCGCGATCATGGGCGTGGGCTTCGGCAAGAACCCGCGCGCGCTGAAGATCACGGTGATCGAGCGGATCATCTGGGCCTGGATTCTGACCATTCCGGCCGCAGGCGGTGTCGCCTACGGTCTTTTCAGATTGATCGAAGCCTTGGGCTGGGCGTGAGCCTTCCGAAGTGTCCAATACCAACGAAAAGGCCCGCGAAAGCGGGCCTTTTCGGTTGTGCGACGGTCGTGGTTCAGAGCAGGTCGCCGCCGGCGGACAATGCCCGCTCGAGCTGGTCGCCCATGCCGCCGATTTCGAGGATCAGACGGTCGACTTCGCCGGGGCTGAGGTTGTCGTAGGGGCGGTTTTCGCAAAGCTGCAGATATGGCACGCGATCGAGTTCACCGATGGCCAGATAGCCGACCCGGCTTTCCCAGTTGAAGGCCAGTGCGCGACGGCAGTCGATCCCGGTGGTCGGCGCGATGACGGTGCTGACCCGCAGATAGGTGCGACCATCGTCGTCCTCCAGTTCCGACAGGAAGATCGCCTGGTGGCGGCGGCCCTGTTCGAGCGAGAGTTCGACGCAGAGCACGTAGGGCTCCTGCATTGTGATCCGGAAGTCGCCGGACGCGAGGTGGCTGCGGACCTGTTCGAAATTTTGCATGAGGAACCCGGCGGATAAGTTGCATTATGCTAACCCTCCATGGACGCACTGTCTGCTGCCGAACGCATTCTTGCCGCGATCCGCGCGATTCCGTGCGGTGAAACGGCCGCATACGGCGTGGTTGCCCAGCGTGCGGGGTTGCCCGGGCGCGCGCGCATGGTCGCGCGGCTGCTGTCGCAGAACGAAGACCCCAAGCTGCCATGGCACCGCGTGCTGCGTTCCGACGGGCGCAGCGCCTTTCCGCCGGGTTCTGCCGGCTGCGAAGAGCAGTTGAAGCGTCTGCGTTGTGAAGGCGTGCGCATCGACGATCGCGGGCGTGCGCGTCCCGCGAAGCGCGCGAAGTCGCTCGATGAGGAAGTCTGGGGCTGAGTATCGAAAAGGATCAGGCGAATTCGCGCGGCGCCCTTCGAAACCATGCCGCGATGCTCAAACGCTCGCGTCGCGCCGGCAGCACTTCGTGTTCCAGTTCGCTGAGGAAGCACAGACTGCCGCCGACCGGGGGCACATCGATCGATTGTCCTTCGCCCGCCATTCCTTCACTCGACGCGCCGGCAACGTTTGCGCCTCCGAGATGAAGCCGCAGCTCGCCAGCGTCGTCTCCCGTCCAGTCGGCGTTGAGATAGGTGACCCACGTCACCACGCGCGCATCGCTGTCTCGAAAACGATCGCGGTGGCGCGCGTAGCCGCCGCCGGGCGGGTAGGCGGCGTAGTGCGCCTCGCAGTCGGTCAGGCCGAGGAACAGCGTCCGGTTGAGCGTCGTGCGGATCGCATCGAGTCGCGAGAGCAACCTGCCGGCCGGGGTGCCGCAGCGCGGGTCGTCCAGCCAGCAGGTGGCATCCGCGCGGATGTCGTTGCGCAGCGTGCGGCCATCGCGGCGACCGACTGCGGCCGGCGACAGGCCGCCGGTGGATTGAAGCCCGCGCAGGTCGTCGCGAAGCGCATCGCGCAAGCCGCTATCGGGCCAATCGGCGACCCAGCAGGCGCCATGGTCGCGCAGCGCATCGGCGAGCAGCGCGGGCTCCCGTGAAAAGTCGTCGGCGCCGAGGGTGGGGAGCGGGGTCATCCCGGTATCATAGCCGCCGCATCGAAGGTCGATGATTCCGAAATATCGAACCGTTTCCTCTCCCCCCAAGGATCACGGATGTTATCCAGGTTGCCCGCAGCCACCAAAGCGTTGTTGATCGTCAACATCGCGATCTACGTCCTGCAGCTTCTGCTGCCGGACTGGATCTTCGCCCCGCTGCGGCTTTGGCCGGTAGCGATCGACGGCGACCCGTTTTCGCCGACGGCATCCTTCATGCCGTGGCAGTTGATCACGCATGCGTTCATGCACGCGGATCTGCTGCATATCGCGATGAATCTGCTCGGCGTCCTGATGTTCGGCGCATCACTGGAAGCGCATTGGGGAAGCCGCCGTTTCGTGGTGTTCTATACGTTCTGCACACTCGGCGCCGGGTTGTGCCAGCTTGCCGTGGCCACGCTGATGTTGTCCCAGACCGGATGGACCTACACCACGCTGGGCGCGTCCGGAGGTGTGTTCGGTCTGCTGGCGGGTTACGGCATGCTGTTCCCCAATCGGCGTATCAGTCTGTTGTTCCTGCCGGTGTTGATCAAGGCGCGGACATTGGTGATCGTTTTCGCGGTCGCGCAGCTCGCGTTGGCCTTCAGCGGATTGAACACCGGTGAGGCTCATTTCGCGCATCTTGGCGGCATGCTGTTCGGCTGGCTGCTGATCCGGCACTGGAGTCGTCCGCGCCCGCCGCAGGCACCGCCACCGCAGCGCCGCCGGCCCTCGCATCTGCGAGTGGTCAAATGAGTCCTGGAGCGGGGTATCCCGCTTTTCCAATGACAGACCCGGGACACCGAACGGGCCCGGCGGCTGTGCTATGGTCCGGTTCGGCGCACGAAGTCCGAGGTCACAGAATGGTTGGACAAGCATGAAGTGGGATCCCTTCCTCGTCCTGGAGCAGCTACTGATCCTGCTGGTGATCGCCAGCCAGATATGGATCTCCATCAAGGTGATCATGTCTGCGGTCGGCGCCGAACAGTACGTTCGGATCATGTCGTTCTCGACCGGTTTCCTGGCGTTCCTCATCACTCGCGCACTTGGCGTCACCTTCGCGGACATGATGCTGGCGACCCATTCCACCGACAGTTCGGTCGGTATCATCGTGATCGGCGCGATCTTTCCGTTCCTCGTCGGGGTTCTGATCTCCGAAGGCACGATCATCGCGCTCAAGCTGGGTACGCCCGTCCCGATCCGAATGCTGTTGCTGATCGCAGCGTTCACCCTGTCGCAGGCGGCCTATACCAACTATGTCGCGCTGTACTCCAAGATCACGTCTCTGGACAAGGCCTTCATTCCCAATCTCTCGTACTCGGTCGCAGTCGGCCTGTGGTTGACTTTCCGATATCGGGACAAACACACACCGACCGGGCCTGTGTAAGGCCGTATACGAAAAACGGCGACCCTCTGGTCGCCGTTTCGTTGTCTGGATGCCCGGATCGCGCCGAAGCCGATCCGATCACCACCAGCCCCACCAGGGCCACGGACCCGGACGGGCAATGACATCGACACGTTCGCGCACCGGCCAGAGATAGACGACATCGGCGGCGATCCGGGGAAAGCGGTAGTCGTATTCGCCGATCTTGCGGTTTTCGTAACCGTCGACGCGGCCGGTAAAGGTGACTTCACGGGTATCGGTGAACAGCGCGGGGTCGTAGAAGCCGCTGCGGCAGGCGATGAAGCGGCCGCGAGTGTCGTCGGCGGCCCAGTAAGGCCGGCCGGAGGCGTCGAGACGGGTGGAGAGCACTTCAAAACAGGTACGGTCGGCGAGCGGTTCGGTGCGGACGATACGCCCGCCCCAGCGCACGACCGCGCCGGTGCTGTCCTGTTCGATCGCATCGTGCGGCGACACGTCGGCGAAGTCGCCACGCAGGGGTTTGGTCTGGGTGACGCAGCCGGCGATGGCGACAGCCAACGCGGCGATGACGAAGGTGCGTGCGTGCATGAGGGTCTCCGGGAAATTCATATCGGTGCAGTCAAGATAAAGGCTATCTGGAGCGGTATCGTCGAAGTCAGGGCCGATGCTTTCGCAGGTCGCGGATCAACCCCTCCGCTCCGGTGATGCCGCCATGGTCGCGAGCGTACCGCCAATCGACGAAACGTGCGCTGAGCCGGCGCAATGTTTCCGCCTGCGGTCGCGTCGCGATGACCCGCTCGACCCAGACCGTGGCCGGTTCGTGCGATGCGCGAGCGAGTCCGAGCCGGCGGTAGCGACGTTCTAGACGGTGCCAGGCGCGCAGCACCGGGTCGCGTTCGCGCTCCTGCCGGGTGGTCAGCCAGAGCATGCCCACCATCGCCAGCACAGTCGCGATCACGAACAGTTGAATCAACCTGGCCGAGTCGAGGTCCGGCACGCCGAAGGATTCCAGCAGACGACGCTGGCGCGCGGCGTTGTAGCCGAGCACGAAGTCGTTCCAACCGCGACGCATCCAGTCGCCGACATTGAACATCGGTGTCAGTCCGGCGAAACCGCCGAGGGCCCCCGGTCTGCGGTCGGCGATGGTGTCGTAGATGCGTTCCGGCGCGACTGCGGCCGTCGGGTCCACACGCACCCAGCCGCGGCCGTCCAGCCAGACTTCGGCCCAGGCATGCGCATCCGAGCGGCGCACCAGCCAATAGTCGCCGACCGGGTTGCGATAGCCGCCGACGTAACCGGTGACCACCCGCGCCGGAATGCCGGCCGAGCGCATCAGCACCACGAATGCGCCGCTGTAGTGCTCGCAGAACCCGGCTTTTTCGTCGAACAGGAATTCGTCGACCGTGTTGCGACCGAGCAGCGGGGTATCGAGGGTGTAGGCGAACTCGGCGCGGATCCACGCGAGCGCGCGTTTGACGATGGCGTTGTCGCTGGCGGCAGTCGAGGGACCGGCTTCGCGGCGCCAGCTGTCGGCCAGGGCGCGGGTGCGGGGGTTGTAGCCGGCGGGCAGACGCAGGGCGAGCCGTCGCAGCGCGGGGTGCAGACCGGTTCGTGAGGGATCGCTTGCCAGCGCCGTCCGTGGCGCCGAGCGCATCCGCCAGCGGGTGATGCCATTCAGCGGCTCGTCGCTGCGCAGGCTGAAATCCTTGCCGAGCTGCGATCCGGGCGGAGCGGCGAGCGGCAGTTCCAGCGCGACCAGTTGGTTGCGTTCGGTCGGTTCGATCTCCAGCACGTACTCGTAGCGTTTCGGTCCCGGCGCGGTGTCGGAGCGTCCCATCGATCGCGACCATTCCACTGCCGTCCAACTGCGGCCGTCGAAATCCCACAGCACCGGCCCGCGCCAGTACATCTGCGATGGCGGCGGCGCTGCGCCGATGAAGGTCGCCCGCAGCGCGGGGGTGTCGTCGGCGACCAGATCGATCCAATCGCCCGGCGTCATCCGGTCCGACAGCCCCGGGCGGGTCAGCGCGCGCTCGGGTACGCCCCACATCGGCACGCTGAAGCGTGGAAACAGCCAGAACACGACCAGCGCCAGCGGCAGGCCGATGGCGATCATCCGCGCGACGATGGCGAACCGTCGCCAGGGTTTGTGCGTCGACGACAGTTCGCCGACTTCGATGTCGGTGAGTTTCAGCAGCGCCGCCAGCACGGTCACCGCCGCGACCAGTCCGAGCGTCAACGGCAGCGGCCCCTGATCCAGCAGAAAGGTCGCGAACGGTGCGAACAGCGCGAAACCCAGCAGGCTGCGGGCATCGCGCAGGCTCTGCATTTCCACCGGCTTCAGCGCGAGCATGGTCGCCAGCAGCGCGCAGCCGGTGTCGCGCCCGAAGCGGAATTCGTAGCGCGTCATCACCGTGCCCATCAGGGCCACGATCAGCACGAATCGCAGCCAGCCGGGCGCACGGCCGTCGCGCACGAGCAACGGAATGGCGACCGCGACGGCGCCGATGCCCACCCCCAGCAACGGCGGCACCTGCAACAGCAGCGGCAGCAGGCAGGTGGCTGCCGCAGCGAGTGTCCAGCGTCGGGCGATGGGGTCGAGCATTGGTGCAGCCGCTTGTCTCCCTCCCTTTCGCTGAAGGGGAGGGTTGGGGAGGGGTGAAACAGACGCCGGTGACATGGGCTACCCCCTCCCGGCCTCCCCCTGCGCTTCGCGCAAGGGGAGGGGAGAGCCTGCCGGCATCAGCGCCAACGCTTTCAGACAGGCATGCCGATGCGCACTGCCCTGCGCCGGGCCCAACGGCGGTTGCCCCGGCAACACCAGCCGATAGCGGCGGCCATCGCGTTCGGCTTCGTCGACCCAGCGGGCGAGACGGCGGATGCGTGCTTCGTAGGGCAGCGCATTCAATTCGCGCCAGTCCAGATCGATGTCGGCGCCGAGCGGCTGCTCGTATTCGCGCACCAGCAATTCATCGCGCCGCGCCGAGGGTTTCCATGCGATCGCGCGACGCGAATCGCCGCGCCGATACGTGCGCAGATGATGAACGTCGTCGCCGCTGGGATGCATGCGCGCGATCGCCCGATCGCCACCGCCTTCCGGTAGCGGTGGGCCGTGCGCCTCGGGTGCGGGATAGACCAGCAGCGGCGCTTCCGGCCAGACGTAACTCCAGGCCACCACGATGCCCAGCGGGCGCGTGGTGGAGATGCGCAGACGCTCGGGTTCCAGCCAACCGCGGCGTTCGGTGGGCAGTTCGATCACCGCTTCGCCCGCGCCCTGCTGCAGCGACAGGAATGCGGCATGCCCGCCCGAAGCGGTGCGCAGCCCGCGACGCTCGCGTCCGGGTTCGGCGCGCGCATGCACGCGCAGTTGCAGCGGCTTGCCTGCGCTGACCGGCTCGGCGCCGATCGCGACGATGCTCAATCCCGACAACTGCAGATGCGCGGCGAACAATCCGGTGTGCGCGGCGCCGCCCAGCAGCAGCGCCAGCATCAGTGCGGGATTGTTGTTGTAGTTCAGCGCGCCCAGCAGCATCGCCACAAGCAGTGCGCTGAAGAACAGCCCGAAGCCGGTCGGCAACACGTAGACACGGCGACGATCGAAACGCACCGGCAGAGATTCGGGCGCGCGCGGTGTGATCCATTTCGCCGCGCGGCGTTCGATCCAGGTGCGCAGACCTGCGTTGGTCATGCGCGTCCCTCACCATCGTTCGCTTTTCCCTCTCCGCATGTTGCGGGGAGAGGGAGGTCGAAATCCGGGTGAGGGGCGGGGCACATCATCAATCCACCGCCACCGCATGCAGGATCGACTTCGCCAGTGTCGCGCCGTCGCCGCTGTCAGCATCCGCGACCAGACGATGCGCGGCTACTGAAATGAAAAGCGTTTGCACGTCCTCGGGCAGCGCATGCGCGCGGCCGAGCAGCAGCGCATGCGCACGTGCGGCGCGCAGCAGCGCCAGACCTGCGCGCGGCGACAGGCCGACGCGCACGCCGGGGTGGTGACGGCTGCGCGCCATCAGTTTCTGCACATAGGCGATCAGCGCTTCGCTGGCATGTACTTCGCTGACCGCCTGGCGCAGTGAGCGCACATCGTCGGCGCTCAGCACCGCTTCGCTGCGCGCGATCAGATCGCGGCGGTCGCTGCCGGAGAGCAGCGCGCGTTCGGCGTCTTCCGGCGGATAGCCCAAATGCAGGCGCAGCAGGAAGCGGTCGAGCTGCGAGTCGGGCAGGGGATAGGTGCCGGCGAGATCGACCGGGTTCTGGGTCGCGATCACGAAGAACGGATCAGGTAGCGGATGGGTGATGCCATCGACCGTGACCTGATGCTCCGCCATCGCTTCCAGCAGCGCGCTCTGGGTGCGCGGCGGCGCGCGGTTGATTTCGTCCGCCAGCAGCACCTGCGCGAACACCGGGCCCGGGTGGAACTGGAAGCTGCGCGCCTGGGCGTCGAATACCGACACGCCGACGATGTCCGAGGGCAGCAGATCGGAGGTGAACTGCACGCGCTGGAAACCGAGCCCCAGACTCGCCGCCAGCGCGTGCGCCAGTGTGGTCTTGCCCAGGCCGGGCAGGTCTTCGATCAGCACATGACCATCGGACAGCAGCGCGACAAAGGCCAGACGGACTTCCTGCGGTTTGCCCAGCACCAGTTGGTTGACCTGCGCTTGGGCGCGTTTGAGGGCGTCGAGCAGCGCGTCGTTTAGCATGTGCGGGGTTCAAAGACTGGCGTCACTGGATTCTCCGGGGCGTTGCGGACATTCTTCGGCAGTGTAACGAGACTACGCATTGAAACAGCAGACGGATTCGGCGAAGCGGACGTTCATCGCGCTCTGGGCAATTGCGCTGCTCTTCAAGTGTGCGCTCGCCGCGCATTTGCCGCTGTTCGTGGATGAGGCGTTCTACTGGCAGGAAGGCCGACATCCCGCTTGGGCATATTCGGACTTGCCCGGGCTCACCGCATGGCTGACGCGAATCGGCGTGGAATTGGGCGGCCACAGTCTGCTTGGACTGCGCTGGCCGTTCCTGCTGATTGCCGCGCTGCTGCCATGGTGGGTCGCAACGATCGCGCGCCGTGAAACCGGCGATGGGCACGCTTGGCATGCGGGCATGCTGGCGGTGCTGCTGCCGCTGTTCGGCACGCTGGGCGTGCTTGCGTTGCCGGATGTGCCGCTGGCGTTTGCGACGGTGCTGTGCCTCGATGCGGGCAGTCGGTTGATGCGCGGCGTGAGTTGGGTTTCGGTTGCTCTGCTCGCTGCCGGTCTCGCGATCGGCGGACTCACGCATTACCGCTTCGTCGCGGTGATCGGCGTCGGTTTCATCGTCATGCTGATGTTGCCCGAGGGACGCCGCGCGCTGCGTGATGCGCGGGTGTGGGGCGCGGTCGCGCTCGGCGCGCTCGCGTGGCTGCCGTTGCTGCTGTGGAATCTCGACAACGCCGACGCGGGACTGCGTTTTCAGCTTGTCGACCGCCATCCATGGGCGTTCCATCCCGACGGCCTGATGTTCCTTGCGGTGCAGGCATTGCTGGTCACCCCGCTGCTGCTGTTCGCGATGCTGCGCGCCGGGTTCTCGCTGCATGGCGCGACGCAATCAGCCGGCGTGCGCTATCTGGCGTGGTCAGGGCTGCTGGTGTTGTCCGGTTTTTTCGCGCTGGGTTTTTTCGCCGACAGCGAACGCGTGAGTTTCCACTGGCCACTGCCGGCGTATCTCGCGCTGTTGCCGCTGGCGCCTGCGATCCTGTCGCGATGGTCGATGACGATGCGGCGGGCCACATGGACGCTGGCGGCGCTGGGGCTGGTCGCCGGTCTCGGCTACTACGCTGCGGTGTCCTCGCCCGTGCTTCGCGAACGCGCAGCGGGCAGCAAAGCGTATCCGTCGAATTTCGCTGGCTGGAATGTGCTGGCGCGTGAGGTCGTAGCGATGCGCGCACGGATGCCGGCTGGCACGCGGATCGTCGCCGACAACTTCAAGATCGGCGCCGAATTGGGGTTTGCGCTGGACGATCCGGACATACCGGTGCTCGATCATCCACTCAACCGGCATCACGGCCGCGCGCCGCAGCTGATGCTGTGGGGGCTGAAGTACGGTCGCCGTACCGACGGAAACGGTGCGCCGGTGCTGCTGGTCGTCGGTGCGACCGACGTGAGTTATCGCGAGCAACTGCAGCGTTATCACGATCTCTGCGCGATGGTCGGTCCGCTGCCATCGCCAACAGTGCTCAATATCGATCGTGGTCGTCAGCGCTTTCTGCTGTTCGCGCTGCCACCCTTGCGAACGGAAGGCGAGTGCACCGCGCCGGCGATGGCGTGGGTCGACTTGCCGGAAGCCGGTGGCACGGTTGCGCGCCGTTTCGTGCTGCAGGGCTGGGCATTCAAGGACGGCGTCGGGCTTGCGCGGATCGAGGCGTTGATCGACGGCCAACCCGTTGCCGACGCCGGATACGGTATCGAGCGGCCCGAAGTCGCCGGTTTCTGGCAGAAGTGGCGTGATGGCGGGTCGACCGATCCCCAGCAGCCGAAGGTGGGCTTCCGCGCGGAGATTGATCTTGGCGATCGCGCGCCGGGAACCTACTGGCTGCAGTTGCGGCTGCATGGCCGCGATGGCAGCGTCGAGGACTGGCCGCAGCAGCCGATCGTGCTCAGGTAGAGCGGCCTTCAGGCCGTCGATTGTCTTACGAAGATAAGCAGCGGCCTGAAGGCCGCTCCATCTTTCATGGCACGGCAAACCCCGCCTCGCGCAGCAGCCGTGCCGTGGCGATCAACGGCAGGCCGATCAGCGCGGTCGGATCACGGTTGTCGATCTCGTCGAAGAGAGCGATGCCCAAGCCTTCGGCTTTGAAACTGCCGGCGCAATCCAGCGGTCGTTCGCGGGCGACATATCGTTCGATCTCATCGTTGCTCAGTGCCCGGAAGCGTACGCGAGTGATATCGAGCGCCTGCAGCCGGCGTCCATCATGGCCGGCGAGGCACAGCGCGGTCAGGAAGCGCACTTCGTGGCCGGACATCGATTGGAGCTGGGCGACGGCACCGGCGTGGCTGCCGGGCTTGCCCAACGGCTGGCCATCAAGCTCGGCCACCTGGTCTGAACCGATGACCCAAGTCTCATCGCTTGCATCGGCCAGTACGGCTTCGGCCTTTGCCAGCGCCAGCCGCTCGGCCAGGGCCTGCGGTGATTCGCCGGGCCGGGGCGTTTCGTCGACTTCAGGTCGGGCGACCTCGAACGGTAAGCCGAGACGCTCCAGCAGGACGCGTCGGTAGGTGGAGGTGGAAGCGAGCACCAGGCTTTGCATGGGCCGCCGTCTCAAGGGGGCGTGGTGATGCGGGCGCGCTCGACCTGCACCAGTTGCTGATCGATCCGGATCCGGGCCTGCTCGATCGAGGCGCGGATCTCGTCGAGCGTCTGGATCGAAGCGGTCTCGCCATGTTGCTGCAGCCAGAGACGTTGACGCAGCATCTCTTGCAGCGCGGTGCGTACGGTGTCGTCCTCGTCGCCGGTGATGGCCTCGATTTCCGCTTTCGCGATGCGCAACCGGGCTTCGAGGGCGTCGGCGGCGTCCAGCAGCCGGGCCATGGCGCGTTGGCGGGGTCCACCGCGGCGGGCGAATCGCCAGGCCAATGCCGAGGCGGCGATGATTGCGACGGCGACGACAGGAAGGGAGAAGGCGGTCACACGACAGGCCTGGGCGCGGGCTGACAGTCTGACGTGGCGCGCTCCGGCGGGCAAATCGCCGGTGGTGCCGAGTCCGAGCAAACGGTATGGGCACCGGTTCCGGGTTTGACAGTGCGGGGTCCGCCCCCTACCATTCCGCGCTTATGTCCGCTGAAGTGCCCGAAACCTTGGACGCTTGGCGCATGGTGGCAGCCCGGCGCAGCTTCAAAGGCCGGCTTCCGCTGGCCGCGATGGCCCGCCTCCGCGATCTGTTGGCCGATACCGAGGGCGAAGCGCGCTTCTCTCTGGAGTTCGACCAAGATGTACTGCAGGTGCCGTTCGCGGAACTGCGGGTCGATGCCGAGTTGCCGTTGGTTTGCCAGCGCAGCCTGCAGCGTTTTCTGCAGCCTGTGTCATTGGTCCAGAGGTTCGGGTTGATCCGTGGGAGCGAGGACGGTACGGAAGCGGAAGAGGCCGAAGCCTCGTTGCTTCCGGACTATGAAGTGCTGCAACTGGCCGATGATGGGTTGTTGCGACCTGCGGAACTGGTCGAGGACGAGTTGATCCTCGCCGTGCCGCTGGTGCCGGTGCAGCCGGGCAGCGAGTCGGTCGAGCGGGACTGGCCGGTGACGGCGGAAGAAGAAGTGCGTACCAACCCGTTCGCGGCGTTGGCAGCACTGAAGAAAACCTGAGAAAGACCCCCTTTGCAAGGAAGGCGCCGACTGCCGATCCGGATGGAATCGGACATCGACGACTTTCGCGACATTCACGTTTTGAGGCTGGAGCAATCCCATGGCAGTGCAGAAATCCCGAGTCACTCCTTCCCGTCGTGGCCAACGTCGTTCGCACGACGCCCTGACCGCCAAGCAATTGGCCACCGACCCGACCTCGGGTGAGGTCCATCTGCGTCACCACATCACCAAGGACGGCTATTACCGCGGTCGTCAGGTGATCGCGCCGAAGGTCAAGATCGCGGACGAAGAATGAGTGATGACTGCGGCGCCGAAGCGCCGGAATCATTCCCGTCGTCGGTGTGGCTGATGCCGCACCGCGCTGGATCGGCGCAGCCGGCATCGCTGGTTTGCGGAATCGATGCGGCCGTATCGGTCGTGTCGTTTCGACAGAGGCAACAGCTGGCATGAGCAGACAGGTTTACGCGCGTATCGCAGGTACCGGCAGCTATCTGCCCGAAAAAATCCTGACCAACGACGATCTCGCTAAATTCGTCGATACCAGCGACGAGTGGATCACGTCGCGCAGCGGCATCCGCCAGCGCCACGTCGCTGCGGAGGGCGAAACCACCTCCGATCTCGGTTATCACGCTGCCGTGCGCGCGATGGAGGCCGCAGGCGTCACCGCCGAAGAGCTCGATCTGATCATCGTCGGCACCACCACGCCCGACGTGATTTTCCCCTCGACCGCCTGCCTCATCCAGCACCGGCTCGGTGCCGACGGTTGCGCTGCGTTCGACGTCAATGCTGCATGTTCCGGCTTCATCTACGCGTTCACCGTGGCCGACAAATTCATCCGTTCCGGCGCCTCGAAGACGGTGCTCGTGATCGGCGCCGAAACCTTGACCCGGATGATCGACTGGTCCGATCGCACCACTTGCGTGTTGTTCGGGGATGGGGCGGGTGCGGTCGTGCTCAAGGCCGACGAAGAAACCGGCATTCTCAGCACGCATCTGCACGCAGACGGCGGCAAAAAGGAAATGCTGTGGAACCCGGTTGGGGTCTCGGTCGGTTTCAAACCGGAAGAGCCCAATGTTGGTGTCCGTATCAAGATGGCCGGTAGCGAAGTGTTCAAGCATGCCGTCAAGGCGCTCGACTCGGTCGCCGAGGAAACGTTGGAAGCCAACGGCATCGACCGTCACGATATCGATTGGCTGATTCCGCATCAGGCCAATCTGCGGATCATCGAATCAACCGCCAAGCGTCTCGACATGCCGATGGAGCGCGTCATCGTGACCGTCGACAAACACGGCAATACCTCTTCCGGTTCGGTGCCGCTGGCGTTGGACGAAGCGGTGCGCTCGGGCCGGATCCAGCGTGGCCAGATGGTGTTGCTCGAAGCCTTCGGCGGCGGTTTCACGTGGGGTTCGGCGCTGCTGCGTTACTGAGGCCTCCCGGCACCTCAGGCGAAGCCGTCGCGACCGTGAGGACGCGGCGGCTTTTTGCTGTCCCTACCGCACCGATTTCCCGTTTTGCGGGATGCCCTACATACGCCGTCGTACAGACAGACGGCAGGGTTCGCCCGTATCATCGCCTTCCGCATTCGAGCTGGAATACCGCGTGAGCGAACCCCAAGTGGCCGATCCGACCCTGGCCTTCGTGTTTCCCGGACAGGGCTCGCAATCCGTCGGTATGCTCGCCGAGCTGTCCGAGCGCCATCCGTCGATTCGCGAGAGCTTCGTGGAAGCTTCCGATGGTGCTGGCGTTGATCTCTGGGCGCTGTCGCAGTGGGGCCCGGAAGAACAGCTCAATCGCACCGAATTCACCCAGCCCGCGCTGCTTGCTGCGAGCGTCGCCGTATGGCGGCTGTGGCGGTCGCTGGGGGGGGCAATACCGTCTGTTCTCGCTGGTCATAGCCTTGGCGAGTACAGCGCGCTGGTCGCCGCCGGAGCGCTGTCCCTGCGCGAAGCCGCGCATCTGGTGCGCATCCGTGGGCAACTGATGCAGGATGCCGCGCCTGAAGGCAGCGGTGCGATGGCCGCAGTGCTTGGCGTCGAAGACGATATCGTCCGCGAAGCCTGCGCCGAAGTGTCGGGCAGTGAAGTCGTGGTGGCCGCCAATTTCAATGCGCCCGGACAGGTCGTGATCGGCGGTCATGCCGCAGCGGTCGACCGCGCTGGCGCATTGCTGACCGGACGCGGCGCGCGCAAGATCGCGCGCCTCGCGGTCAGCGTGCCCTCGCACACGCCATTGATGCGCGATGCCGCCAATCGCCTCGGTGAAGCGATGCACGGCGTCGACTGGCGCGAACCCACGCTGCCGGTGATCCAGAACGTCGATGCGGAAGTTCATGATGGCATTCACGCGATCCGCGATGCGCTCGTGCGCCAGCTGTATCTGCCGGTGCAATGGACCGCTTGCGTCGAGGCCTTGTCCGCTCGCGGCATCGTGCGCGCCGCCGAATGCGGCCCCGGCAAAGTGCTCGGTGGGCTGATCAGGCGCATCGACAAGTCGATCGAGCACCGCGCGCTCGGAACGCTAGGCGATTTCGAGACCACACTTGACGCGTGGCGCTGACCGTCCGTTTCCCGTGCCGTGCGCAATCCAATTCCAAGATAGGCATTCCATGACCACCGACACCACGCAGTACCGCCCGCTCAACGGCGAAATCGCACTCGTGACCGGCGCCAGCCGCGGCATCGGTGCCGCCATCGCCGATCTGCTCGCCGCACAAGGCGCTACCGTCATCGGCACTGCCACTTCGGACAGCGGTGCGCAGGCCATCGGCGAACGTCTCGCGCCGCTCGGCGGCCATGGCCGTAAGCTCGATGTGATCGATGGCGCTGCGGTTGAAGCATTGATCGATGGCATCGCCAAGGAGTTCGGGCCTGTGTCCATTCTTGTCAACAACGCGGGCATCACCCGGGACAATCTGTTGATGAGGATGAAGGAAGAAGAATGGCAGTCGATCCTCGACACCAATCTCACCAGCGTCTATCGCACCAGCAAAGCGGTGATGCGCGGCATGATGAAGGCGCGCAAAGGCCGCATCGTCAACATCGCATCGGTCATCGGCGTCACCGGCAATCCCGGCCAGACCAACTACGCTGCAGCGAAGGCCGGCATCATCGCTTTCAGCAAATCGCTGGCGAAGGAAATCGGTTCGCGCGGCATCACCGTGAATGTGGTTGCGCCCGGTTTCATCGATACCGACATGACCCGCGCAATGCCCGATGCCGCGAAGGAAGGCCTGATCGGACAGATCGCACTCGGGCGTCTCGGCGAGGCCAACGATATCGCCCATGCGGTCGCATTCCTGGCCAGCCCTGCAGCCGGCTACATCACCGGCGAAACGCTGCATGTCAACGGCGGGATGTATATGCCCTGATCCGCAGGTCCAGATCCGCCGGCTGCACCGCGTTCAGGACGCGCGTGCGGCGCTCCCGCCTATCGATAGCGGGCAAGTCATTGAATTGAAAAGGCTGGTCCGGGCCTTTCCCGGGCCGTTGTTTCCCTTACACTATCCACCGCAACGTTTACTTTCCCGGAGCACAACCCATGAGCAGCATCGAAGAACGCGTCAAGAAAATCGTGATCGAACAACTTGGCGTCAAGGACGAGGAAGTCACCAACAGCGCATCCTTCGTCGATGATCTCGGCGCGGACTCGCTCGACACCGTCGAACTGGTGATGGCGCTCGAAGAAGAGTTCGAGTGCGAGATTCCCGACGAAGAGGCCGAAAAGATCACGTCGGTACAGCAGGCCATCGACTACATCAAGTCTCACGTCAAGCCGTAAGCGTACTTTGATCCTGCGCCCGATCGCGGATCGGGCGACCGCTGGGGCCGCATCGCGGCCCTGTGCGTTTTGAGGATGCGGAGTGATTCCGCACGTCGCGGCGTCACCATGGCGTCGCGGGAATGTGTTGTTGAATGCCTGAAGCTTTCGGGAGTCGAGCAATGTCGAAGCGTCGCGTAGTGGTCACCGGTCTGGGCATCGTCTCGCCGTTGGGCAACGATCTGGCCAGCAGTTGGGACGGTATCGTCAACGGACGTTCCGGAATCGCCGAGATCACCTCTTTCGACGCTTCCGCCATGGCGACCAGGATCGCCGGCGAGGTCAAGGGTTTCGACCCGCTGGCCTGGATCGCGCCGAAGGACGTCAAGAAGATGGATACTTTCATCCACTACGGCGTGGCAGCAAGCTTGATGGCGTTACGCGATTCCGGCCTGGAAGTGAACGAAGGCAATGCCGAACGCATCGGCGCGATGATCGGTTCGGGCATCGGCGGCATCCTCGGCATCGAGGAACAGACCCTCAAGTATCACGAAGGCGGCGTGCGCAAGATCTCGCCGTTCTATATTCCCAGCACCATCATCAATATGCTGCCGGGTCAGATCAGTTTGATGACCGGCATCCAGGGCCCCAATTTTTCCGCGGTGTCGGCGTGCGCCAGCGCCAACCACTCCATCGGCATGGCGATGCGCACGATCCAGTACGGCGATGCGGACGCGATGATCGTCGGCGGCGCCGAGCGCGGCACCAGTCCGACCTCGATCGGCGGATTCTGTGCGATGAAAGCCATGTCGACGCGCAACGGGGAACCTGCCCGCGCGTCCCGCCCATGGGACAGGGATCGCGATGGTTTCGTGATGGGCGACGGCGCGGGCATTCTGGTGATCGAAGAATACGAACATGCCAAAGCGCGCGGCGCGCGGATCTACTGCGAACTGTTGGGCTTCGGTGCCGGCGCTGATGCGTTCCACATGACCGCGCCCAGCGAGAACGGCGAAGGCCCTGCGCGCTGTATCACCGCTGCGTTGAAGGATGCCGGCGTCCGTCCCGACCAGATCGGATACCTCAACGCACATGGCACATCGACGCCGCTGGGCGATGTGGCTGAAACGCTTGCGATCAAGCGTGCGCTCGGCGACCACGCCTACAAGATCATGGTGTCGTCGACCAAATCGATGACTGGTCATCTGCTCGGCGCTGCTGGCGGCATCGAAGCGGTCTTCTCGGTGATGGCGCTGGGTACCGGCATCATTCCGCCGACGATCAACCTCGACGAGCCCGGCGAAGGCTGCGATCTCGACTACGTGCCGAACGTGGCGCGCGACAAGAAGATCGACATCGCGGTGTCGAACGGCTTCGGCTTCGGCGGCACCAACGGCACGCTGGTCTTCGGCCGGCTGTAATTCCCTTCGAGATATTTCCGCATGATCGTCACCCGCGCGTTGTCGGCGGACTGCGATCTGCTGCGTCTGCATCGTCGGGCGCCCGAGCGCTATCCGCTGCTGCTGCAATCCACCTCGTCGTCCCTGCAGGCCGGACATGCGCAACTTCGTCCGGGTTCGAGCATGGGGCGCTGGGATCTTCTTCTCGTCGCAAGCGGCGAGGCGCTGCGGCTCGATCGCGATGGTCGCGTCCGCGATCAGGACGACGGCGTCGTATCGGATCGAAGCGGGGGAGATGATTTTCTCGCGCTGCTCGACGATCGGTGGCGCGCGCTGCGCATGCCGCGTGAAGAGCCGCGCTGGCCGTTCCGCGGCGGCTGGGCGCTTTTCCTCGCGTACGAACTCGCCGCGCAGGTCGAACCGGTGCTGCGCCTGCCGCAGGCCGAAGGCGGGCTGCCCGTCGCGCTCGCGCTGCGCTGCCCGGCGGCGGTGCTGCGCGATCACGCCACCGGCGAATGTTTCGCGATCGCCGAGCAGGATTCCGCTGCGATGCTCGATCGTATCCTCGCCGATGTGGATGCCGCCGATCCCGCACCGCTGCAGGCGTGGCGGATGCCTCTGTCGCTGCAGGACGATCCGCCCGAGTCTTTCACTGCCGGTGTGTCGCGGATCCTCGATTACCTTGCTGCAGGCGATGTCTTTCAGGTCAATCTTTCGCGGGCGTGGCGCGCGCGCTTTGCGCAGCCGCTCGATCCTGCCGCGCTGTACGCACGGTTGCGCGCGGTCAGTCCGGCGCCGTTCGCGGGACTGTTCGCGGGTGGCGTCGCCGATGCGCCATGGGCGGTCGTGAGTTCTTCTCCGGAGCGACTGGTGTCGGTGCGCGGCGATGTGGTCGAAACCCGGCCGATCGCAGGCACCCGACCGCGTTTCGAGGGCGACGACGACGCGGCGCGCATCCGCGAACTCGTCGGTCATCCCAAGGAGCGCGCCGAACACGTGATGCTGATCGATCTCGAACGCAATGATCTTGGCCGCGTCTGCGTGCCGGGCAGCGTCGAAGTCGATGAGTTGATGACGGTCGAAAGTTATTCGCACGTGCACCACATCGTCAGCAATGTGCGCGGCCGGCTGCGCGACGATGCCTCGCCCGGCGCGACGATCCGCGCAGTGTTTCCCGGCGGCACGATCACCGGCTGTCCGAAAGTGCGCTGCATGCAGATCATCGCCGAACTGGAAAGTACCGGACGCGGCGCCTACACCGGCGCGTTTGGCTGGCTCAATCGCGACGGAGACCTTGATCTCAATATCCTGATCCGCAGCGCGGAAGTGGAGCGCGATGCGACTGGCGGCAGCACGCTGCGCTTCCGCACCGGCGCCGGCATCGTCGCCGACTCCGATCCGCTGCGCGAACTGGACGAAACCCGCGCCAAGGCACGCGGCCTGCTCGAAGCGTTGGGGTCCGCCGCATGAGCACGCGGCTTTTCATCGGCGAAAAACGCAGCGAAGACAACATCGATACGGTGCTGGCCGAAGGTCGAGGCATCGCTTACGGGGACGGCGTGTTCGAGACCATGCGCGCGGTCGGCGGTTCGATTCCGTGGTGGCCGGCGCATCGTGCGCGGCTTGCACTGGGCGCGGCGCGACTGCGGATTGCGCTGCCGTCGTCCGAATGCATCGATCACGCACTACAGGATTGGCTGTCGCAGCACCGCGACGCGGTGATCAAGCTCATCGTCACCCGCGGCAGCGGTGGGCGCGGTTACGCAACAGCTTCGGACGCGCCACCGGTGTGGGCGCTGATGGCCGCACCGCTGCCCGCGCCATCGCGCCCCGGCGGACTGGTGCTGCGCTGGTGCGATGCTCGACTGTCGCGGCAGCCGCTGCTCGCCGGGATCAAACACTGTAACCGCCTCGAACAGATTCTGGCCCGCGCCGAGTGGAGCGATACGGACATCGACGAAGGCCTGATGCGCGATACCGAAGGGGATGTTGTCGCTGCCACCGCCGCCAATCTTTTCGTGCTGCGCGAGGGGTGCTGGTGGACGCCACCGGTGGACCACTGCGGCATCGCCGGGGTTTGTCGCGGCTGGGCGCTGCAGGCGCTGGCGGCCGGTGAGCGCCGGTTCGGCATGGAGGAGGTCGAAACCGCCGACGCGGTGGTCCTGTGCAACGCGGTGCGCGGTATCCTGCCGGTGGCGCGGCTCGGCGACCGCGTCTGGTCGCCGCATCCTGCGGTCGACGCCGCCCGCCGCCGTCTCGCCGCCGCGCATCCTGCTTTCGCTGATCCGGCTACCGACATCGCATCGAACGAGGACGCTCCGTGAGTGCAGCCCGCAAGAAGAAATCCCGCCTCGGCGTGCTCGCGCTGCTGTTCCTGGCGTTGATCGCGGTCGCGGTGGGTGCGTTCGGTTTACTGGCCTATCAGCGCTATCTCGGCTTTGCGGATGCCGCGATGACCGGCATCGACGACGGCGAGACGCTGATCGTCGCGTCCGGCGATACGCTGCCGAAAGTGCTGCGCAAATTGCGCGCACTGGGCATCGAGACCCACGACTTCGAGTGGCGCGCACTGGCCAGGCAGATGGGCGCCGCCGGCAAAATCCAGATCGGCGAATACGCACTGCAGCCGGGCATGACCCCACGCGAACTGCTCGCGCACATGCGCGACGGCAAGGTCGTCAGTTACAGATTCACGATCGTCGAGGGCTGGAACATCCGCGAGCTCCGCGCGGCGCTGGCCAGGGCGACGCCGCTGAAACAGGAAGGCGCGCAGCTCGACGATGCGGCGCTGATGCGCGCGCTGGGCCTTGGCGCGCAGCATCCCGAAGGCCGCTTCCTGCCGGAAACCTATCTGTACACCCGCGAAGACAGCGATCTGGACGTGCTGAAGCGCGCCGCCACTGCGATGGAGAAGGCTTTGGCCGAAGCCTGGGCCGGGCGCGACAAGGGGCTACCGCTACAGACGCCCTACGAATTGCTGACCCTGGCCTCGATCGTCGAGAAGGAAACCGGTGCGCCCGAAGAACGCCCGCAGATCGCCGGTGTGTTCGTGCGTCGCCTGAACGTGCCGATGCGCCTCGAGACCGATCCCACCGTGATCTACGGCATGGGCAGCGCCTACAGCGGCAACATCCGCCGTCGCGATCTCGACACCGACACGCCGTACAACACCTACACCCGCGACGGGCTGCCGCCGACACCGATCTCGATGCCCGGTCGCGCCGCGCTGCAGGCAGCCGCGCATCCTGCGCCGGGCGACGCGATCTTCTTCGTCGCGATCGGCGACGGCAGCGGACGTCATGTCTTCACCAGGACCTACGCCGAACACAAGACCGCAGTCGCCGACTATCTCAAGCGCTACCGCGCGCAGCGTGGCGGCGGATCGCGTGCCGACGAGCAGCAGGCGCCCGCGCAATGACCGTATCCGGCGACAACGGCATCGAACGCCACCCGCATTTCGTCTCTCTGGAAGGCGGCGAGGGCGCGGGCAAGACCACCGTTCTCAACGCATTGCGCGACGCGCTGCAGCAGGCCGGGCATGAGGTGGTATCCACACGCGAGCCCGGCGGCACGCCGATGGCCGAACAGATCCGCAATCTCCTGCTGAACGTACCGGTCGATGGTCTGCAGCACGAACCACCTGCCGCCGAAACCGAGCTGCTGCTGATGTTCGCGGCGCGCGCGCAGCACGTGCGCGAAACCATCCTGCCGGCGCTCGCACGCGGCGCATGGGTGATCAGCGATCGCTTCACCGATTCGAGTTACGCCTATCAGGGCGGTGGCCGCGGCATCGATGCCGAGTTCATCGCCGAACTCGAACAGCGCGTGGTCGGCATCCAGCCCGGGCTCACGCTGCTGCTCGATCTGGGCGTGGCGCAGGGCCGCGAACGCACCCGTGGCCGCGATCTCTATCCTGATCGCATCGAACGCGAGCGCGACGATTTCTTCGAGAAAGTGCGCGGTGCGTTTCTCGCCCGCGCGCGCGCGCAGCCCGAACGCATGCGCGTGATCGACGCGACCCAATCCGCCGCCGAAGTCGCGGCCGATGCGGTCGCGATCCTGCGGATGTTCATCGCGCGGACGGACGCACCCGGATGAGCGCGCGCGCATGAGTCTGCAACTGCCCGCATTCGCGCCCTGGCAACAGCGCATGTACGCCCAGACCACGGCCGCGCTCGACAGCGGCCGCCTCGGGCATGGGCTGCTGCTGTGCGGCCCCGCGCAGCTCGGCAAGCGACTGCTGGCGGAGCGGCTGGCCCAGCGCATGCTCTGCACCGCCCGCGACAGCGCAGGCGAATCCTGCGGCCACTGCCGCAGCTGTCAGCTGTTCGAGAACCGCTACCAGCGCGATCCCGCCGAGCAGCGCCCCGACGGCACGCTGGCGCATCCGTTCGGGCATTCCGGCCATCCGGATCTCACCTTCGTCGGCTACGAGTGGAACGACAAGGCGCGTCCGCCGCGTCTGCGTACCGAGCTGGTGATCGAACAGATCCGGCTGATTTCCGAAAAACTCTCGCTCACCCCGCAATACGGCGGCGCGCAGATCGTCATTCTCGATCCCGCCGACGCCATCAACCACGCCGCCTGCAACGCGCTGTTGAAGACCCTCGAAGAGCCGCAGCCCGGCCGCTATCTCTGGCTGATCAGTGCCAACCCCATGCGCCTGCCCGCCACCATCCGCAGCCGCTGCCAGCGGCTGGAGATGCGCCTGCCGCCGCTGGACGAAGCCCTGGCGTGGCTGCTGGCCCAAGGCCATGCCGACGCCATCGCGCGCGAAGCGCTGGCCGCCGCGCGCGGTCATCCTGGGTTGGCCGACCGCTGGCTGCACGACGGCGGCCTGGATCTGCGTCGCGAAATCGCCGCCGATCTGCAGGCCATCGGTCGTGGCGACAAGTCGCCGCTGGACACCGCCAAGCGCTGGGCCGACGCCGCCGATCTCGATCAGCGCCTGCGTCACGCCGCCGATCTGGCGCTGTCCGAAGCCGGGCGCTTGACCGATCCGATCAGAATCCGCACCCTCGCAACCTGGTTCGACGCCGCCAACCGCACCCGCGATCTGCTGCGGACCACGGTCCGCGCCGACCTCGCTCTCGCCGAACTGCTCGCACAGTGGCGCGGCCCGGGCAAAGCGGCAGGTAACGCGTCACAGCAGTCTTCTGGAGCACGACGATGAACGTCAAAGCGGCAAGCGGTGCCCGTCAGGGCATCCTCTCCCTCGCAGTGAAGGACAAACATGCGCTGTTCCAGGCGTACATGCCCTTCGTGAAGAACGGCGGCGTCTTCGTCCCTACCGCCAAGCGCTACTTCATCGGCGACGAAGTCTTCCTGCTGATGACCCTGCCCGAATCCACCGAGCGTCTGCCGGTCGCCGGCAAGGTCATCTGGGTCACCCCCGCAGGCGCACAGGGCAACCGCGCCGCCGGCATCGGCGTGCAGTTCGCCGAAACCCCTGAAGGCGAGGCGGTGAAGAACAAGATCGAAGTCCTGCTCGCCGGCATCATGACCTCGGACAAGATCACCCACACGATGTAACCGCGCGTCGTCGCAAGGCCCGCGCCTGCAGGAGCGGCACAAGCCGCGGATCGGGCAACAAAAAACCGGGCAACAAAAAACCCGCAGTCGCCTGCGGGTTTTTCGTGTTCGCATCCGCGTGGGAGTGCGATCAGACCTGCATCGCCTTCGCCACTTCGGCGGCGTAGTCTTCCACCACTTTCTCGATGCCTTCGCCCACCGCCAGACGCTGGAAGCGGGTGACATCGGCGCCGGCGGCTTTCACTGCGGCTTCGACCGTCTGTTCGGTGTTCAGCACGTAGGGCTGGCCGTACAGGGTGTTCTCGCTGATGATCTTGGCGATCTTGCCGCCGATGATCTTTTCGAGGATGTCGGCCGGCTTGGCCCTGTCCTTGTCGGTCATCTTCGCCAGTTCGATTTCCTTTTCCTTCGCGATGAACTCGGCCGGCACGTCGCTGGCCTTGTTGTGCGGCGGATTCATGGCAGCCACGTGCATAGCGATGCCACGGGCGAGATCGCTGTCGCCGCCCTTGAGCTCGACCAGCACGCCGATCTTGCCGCTGTGGACGTAGGCGGCGACGTTGTCGCTGCTGTCGACGCGGGCCAGACGACGAACCTGCACGTTCTCGCCGACCTTGGCGACCAGCGCGGCGCGGGCTTCCTCGACGGTTTCGCCGGTGGCGACCTTGGCCGCCTTCAGCGCTTCGATGTCGGTGGCGCCAGAAGCCAGTGCGGCCTTGGCGACAGCGTCGATGAAGGCCAGGAAGTTGTCGTCCTTGGCCACGAAGTCGGTTTCGGAGTTGATCTCGACCAGCACGGCCTTGCCGCCGTCCTGGGCCATCGCGATGCGGCCTTCGGCGGTGACGCGGTCGGCCTTCTTGCCGACCTTGATGATGCCCTGCTTGCGCAGCCATTCGGCGGACGTTTCGAGATCGCCGTTGTTTTCGGTGAGCGCTTTCTTGCACTCCATCATCCCGGCGCCGGTGCGCTCGCGCAGTTCCTTGACCAGGGAGGCGGTGATTTCAGCCATTGCAAACCTCGATATGAATCAATGTAGGGCGGGCCTAGGCCCGCCATAGAGACGCCGGTCGACCAGGCCTGCGATGCAGGCTGGAACGCGGCGGGGTGGTGAGCGGCCGCGCAGTGTCGCGCGACCGCATGACTTGCCGATGACGCGCGCCGGAGCCGAAGGCAAGAGCACGCGACCCGATTTACTCGGCAGCCGGCGCTTCGCCTGCGGCTTCGGCGGCCACTTCCGGCTTCTTCGCGCCTTCGGGCTTCTTGCCGGCACCGCCGGGGCCACGGCCGCGAGGACCGCGCTTGTCGCCCTTGCCTTCGTCATCGGCGTCGGCGAAGTCTTCCTCGCGGACCGAAGCGGCCTGCGGCGCGGCGGCCTTGCCTTCCAGCACGGCGTCGGCGGCGGCGCGGGCGTACAGCTGCACGGCGCGGATGGCGTCGTCGTTGCCCGGGATGGCGTAGT
>CAZGBA010000022.1:0-48584 GCA_964523435.1 uncultured Xanthomonas sp. | reverse complement strand
CCAGCTTGGCGATGCCGTCGACCATGCCGTAGCCGAAGCCGAGCACGCGGCCGGCGTCGCGCACCACCGCCTTCGCCGCCATCGTGCCGTAGGTGATGATCTGCGAGACGCGGTCGCGGCCGTACTTGCGCGCGACGTAATCGATCACCTCGTCGCGGCGATCCATGCAGAAGTCGATGTCGAAGTCGGGCATCGACACGCGTTCGGGGTTGAGGAAGCGCTCGAACAGCAGGTCGTACGGCAGCGGGTCCAGATCGGTGATGCCCAACGCCCAGGCGACCAGCGAGCCGGCGCCGGAACCGCGGCCCGGGCCGACCGGGATTCCTTGGGCTTTGCCCCAGTTGATGAAGTCGGCCACGATCAGGAAGTAGCCGGGGAAGCCCATCGACACAATCACGCCCAGCTCGATCTCCAGCCGCGCGTCGTAGCTGGCGCGGTCGTGACCCGCTGCCATCGGATATTTCTGCAGGCGCTTTTCGAGGCCATCCCGCGCTTCCTTGCGGATCCAGCTGTCGAGCGTGTGGTCGCTCGGCACCGGGAACGCCGGCAGGTAGTACTTGCCGAGCGAGAGTTCGAGATTGCAGCGTTTGGCCAGATCGACCGCGTTGTCGATCGCGTCCGGCGCATCCTCGAACAGCGCCGCCATCTCTTCGGTGGTCTTGAGATATTGCTGTGCGGTGTAGTCGCGCGGGCGTTTCGGATCGTCGAGCACCCGTCCGGACGAAATGCACACGCGCGCTTCGTGGGCTTCGAAGCCGTCGGCGTCGAGAAAGCGCACATCGTTGCTGGCGACCACCGGCAATCCGCGCTCTGCCGCCGCGTGCAGCGCGAACGCGTTGAACGGGGTTTCGGCTTCGAAGCCGCAGCGGGTGAGTTCGAGATGGAAGCGGTCGTCGAAATGCCGCTGCCAGTCGGCCAGCGACTGCAGCGCGAGATCGGGACGATTGCCGGCAAGCAACTGCCCGGCCTGACTGTGGCGACCGGCAAGCGCGAACAGCCCCGTGTTGGCGTCCTGCAGCCACTGCGGCCGGACCATGACCCCGTCGTGGCGCTGGCCTTCCATCCATGCCCGGCTGAGCAGCCGGGACAGCGACAGGTAGCCGCTGCGGTCGCGGCAGAGCAGGGTCAGCTTCCAGGGCGTCTCGTCGCCCTCCGCGACGCTGATATCGGCCCCGGCGATGGGCTTGATGCCCGCGCCCTCGGCGGCCTTGTAGAACTTGACCAGCGCGAACAGGTTGTTGCGGTCGGTCATCGTCACCGACGGCTGCCCCTGGGCCACGCAGCGGCCGACGAGTTCCGGGATGCGGATCGTCGAATCGGCGAGCGAATACTCGCTGTGCAGGTGGAGATGGACGAAGCGGGAGGACATCGGAAGGCCGGCGATCGCAGCCCAGCAGGTTAGGCGGCAGGGGGCGTTCGGGCAAGGCTTGACGGGACGGTTTTGCGGGTCGCTGCGGACGTTGTGCCTGCCACGGGATAATAGGCGGCTCCCGTGCCGCCGTGACCGACCACGCATGCCTTCGTTGACTGGAATCTGCCGTTTTGCTCCGCCGCTCGGCCCCGGCGGCAGTCGTGCGCGTCGCGATGGCAGCACCACGGACTGGTGGCTGATCCTGCAGTGCGACCCCGATGTCGGCCGTTACCTGCGTCTGCTGTATGCGCTTGATGTGCGCCGGACCTGTCAGCTGAGCGACCCGCTTTGGGGCGCGCACGTGTCGATCGTTCAGAACGAGATGCCGCCAGACTTGACGCACTGGCGGGCACTGGAAGGTCAAGCGATGACCTTCGATTACCTGCATCCGCCCCAGCAGATCGGCGAATACGCGTTCTATCCGGTCGAGTGTGCCGAAGCGCTGGCCTATCGCGAGACCCTGGGATTGCCACGTCAGCCGCGCTGGCCGCTGCATCTGACGTTCGGCAACCGCAAGCCGGCGCTTTGAAGGCTGTCATTCAGACATGTTTGCGAACGCTGGGAGGTCGAAGCTCCCCGAGACCTTGGGCGATATCAGCCGTGTGCTCAATCGGGGAATCGGGCCTGTCGGGCAGGAGAATCGCACTGATGTGCGGCTGATCGAACCCGCACCGTTTTTCAACAGCCTGCCAATGTGCGGTTGCCGAAAAGCGAAGGGGCGCGAGACCCCTTCGCGGTGCTCGGGAAACTCAGAGAATGACCGGGCCGCCGTTGCAGCGGAATCGGCGGCTGGTCCGCGAGGCCGTGCCTGAGCTGTTGGTCACGGTCACAGTCACGGTGAGGTAGTCGTTGATTCCACAATAGCCGTAGAGATCGCTGTGCCCCTGATCGTGGAACACCGTACCGTAGACAGACCAGGCGACTGTTGCCGTGCTGTCGGAGCTGTAGTCGATGAAGCAATAGAAACGGCCGCCACCGTTGTCCAGCGGGCAGGCGAAGGTCGTGATGGTCGGGACAGCGGCCTGAGCAGGGGCCGGCGTCATCAGACCTGCTGAGAGAGTCGCGGCAAGGACGGCAGTGAGCGCTGCGGTGCGGGTGAATGCATGAAACATGTTCATCTCCTTATGGGTGCTGCGTCGGGATCGGGCGTCCCCCTGACTGCGGCGCTCGCGGCCGTTCTCTGAGGGAGGACGACTCGCGTGCCCGGACATGCGCTGCGGTTAGTCGATGGTATCAATCGATCAAACTGCGGATGTCTGCCGTGGTCCGGTGCGTGCGTTCCATCACGGCGCGCGCCGACGGATGGCGCTTTCAGTCGGGAACAGCGATGCGGCGAGCAGTCAGCGCTTCACGGACCGGCGCGTAACTCCGCCGATGCTCCGGACAAGGCCCGTGCGCGGCCAGCGCAGCGAGATGCGCCGGGCTTGGATAGCCCTTGTGACGGTCGAATCCATACTGCGGATGCAGGGCATGCAGCTCCAACATGCGCCGGTCGCGCGCGACTTTCGCGAGGATCGAGGCGGCCATGATCGCCGGTTCGATCGCATCGCCGCCCACCAGCGCCTCCGCCGGACAGGGCAGGACTTGTGGCAAGCGGTTGCCGTCGATCCGCGCTGCGTCCGCAGATGGCGAGAGACCTTCGAGTGCCCGTCGCATGCCGGTGAGCGTCGCCTGCAGAATATTGAGGCGGTCGATCTCGTCGCATTCGACGAATTCGATCCGCCACGCCAGCGCGCGCTCGACGATCAGCGGATACAGCGCTTCGCGTCGCGCTTCGCTGAGTTTTTTCGAGTCGTTCAGGCCTTCGATCGGATGCCGTGGATCAAGGATCACCGCCGCGACCGATACCGGCCCGGCCAGCGGGCCGCGACCGGCTTCGTCCACTCCGGCGATGCGTAGCGGCCGGATGCGCGCGATCGCGGCGAGCGGATCCTCGAACAGACCGCCGGCACCGTTCACGGTAGGCGCGCGACGCCTGCTCATGCCGGCACGCTCATGCCGGTGCGATCAACTCGGCGACAGCGTCCGCAGCGCGCGCCGAAGCGTCGCAGCGCAGCTGCCTGTGCAGTTCGATGAACTGGGGCAACAGCGCTTCCACCGTCTGCGGCTGGCCGAACCAGCGCAGGCATGACGCGGCCAGCTTCTCAGGGATGCAATCGTGCTGCAGCAGTTCGGGTATCAGCGGCGCGTCGGCCAGCACGTTCGGCAGGCTCACGAAACGCGATTTGAGCAGGCCCAGCCGGGTCACGATGCGGTAGGTCGTCGGCGAAATCCTGTGGCCGACCACCATCGGCCGTTTGCAGAGCATGCCTTCCAGCGCAGCGGTGCCCGATGCCAGCAGCACCACATCGCTGGCGATCATCGCGCGCTGCGCGTCGCCGTCCAGCACCCGCACGCGCGCCGCAAGTTGTGGCTGCAGAAGCAACTGTTCGCGGATCGCGGCATCGCATTGCGGATTCGCTGCCGGCAGGAGGATCAGCAGCGATGGAATCCGCTGCGCGATCAGATCCGCAGCGTCCAGGAATACCGGCAGCATCTTCGCGATCTCGCTGAGCCGGCTGCCGGGCAGCAGCGCCAGCACCGGCCCGTGTTCGGGAATCGCCAGCCCATGCCGTGCCGCGCGACGATCGGGCTCCAGCGGAATCGCATCGGCCAGTGGATGGCCGACGAAGCGCGCGTCCACCGTGTGCTTCGCGTAGATCGGCGGCTCCATCGGGAACAGGCAGAGCACGCGGTCCGCGCTTTCTCCGATCTTCGCGGCGCGCTCTTCCCGCCAGGCCCAGACCGACGGGCTGACGTAATGCACGGTGCGCATGCCTCTGCGCTTGAGCCACTTCTCGACGCCGAGATTGAAGTCGGGCGCGTCGATGCCGATGAACACGTCGGGTTTCCACGCCAGCACGCGCTTGCGCAGACGCCAGCGCAAACGCAGCAGGCGCGGCAGATGCGCCAGTACTTCGGCCAGCCCCATCACCGCGAGTTCCTGGCTGTCGTGCCAGGCCTCCAGACCTACGGCGCGCATCGCCGGGCCGCCGATACCGGCGAACGACGCGTCGGGGAAGCGTGCACGCAGTTCGGAGATCAGTCCGGCGCCGAGCTGGTCGCCGGAGGCTTCGCCTGCGACCAGGGCGATCTTCATCGACACGCTGTCATCGCACGATGCCCGAACGCGGATCAGCGCAGCAGCGGACGTTCGCCGCGTTCGATGAAATCGAGGAACGCGCGCACGTCGTCGCTGGACTCGGCCAGTGCGGCGAGCTGTTGTTTGGCGTCGAGCAGGCTCGCGCCGGACATGTACAGCGCGCGGTAGGCGCGTTTGATCGCGGCCACGCGTTCGCTGTCGAACCCGCGACGCTTCAGACCTTCGCTGTTGATGCCGCGCGGACGACCGTAATCCTCCTGCGCCACCATCAGGTACGGCGGCACATCGCCGTTGACGAACGCGCCCATGCCGATGAACGCATGCGCGCCGATCCGGCAGAACTGGTGCACGCCGGTAAAGCCGCTGAGAATCACGTGGTCGCCCACTTCGACATGCCCGGCGAGCGTGGCGTTGTTGGAGAACACGCAGTGATCGCCGACCTGGCAGTCGTGGGCGACGTGGGTGTAGGCGAGGAACCAGTTGTGGCTGCCGATGCGGGTCGTGCCGCCGCCGGTGCCGGTGCCGCGGTTGATGGTGACGAACTCGCGGATGGTGTTGCCGTCGCCGATGACCAGCGCGGTGCGCTCACCGGCGAACTTCTTGTCCTGCGGATCGCCGCCGACTGCGGCATGGCCGTGGATGCGATTGTCGCGGCCGATCGTGGTCGGGCCATGGATGCTGCAGTGCGGACCGATCCGGGTGTTCTCGCCGATCTCGACTTCGGCGCCGATGACGGTGAACGGCCCGATCTCCACATTCGCGCCGATGCGCGCGGTCGGGTCGATCTGCGCGAGCGGACTGATGCCGGCGTGCACCATCGTCGTGCCTCAGTTCTGCGCTTCGGCGCAGAGGAAATCGGCGCGCGCCGCTTCGTTGCCGTCGACGCTGGCGGTACCGCTGTACCAGGCCATGTTGCGGATGCGGCGCTTGATCGATACCTCCAGCATCATGCGGTCGCCGGGAATGATGATCTTGCTGAAGCGCGCATTCTCGACCTTGACCAGATAGAACACCTTGTCCACGATCGCCGCACCCTTGCTCAGCTGGAAGAGCACGCCGCCGGCCTGCGCCAGCGCTTCGATCACCAGCACGCCCGGCATCACCGGCTGCGTCGGGAAGTGGCCCTGGAAGAACGGCTCGTTGATGGTCAGGTTCTTGTAGGCGAGCACGCGCTTGTTGCGCTCGAATTCGACCACGCGATCGATCAGCAGGAACGGATACCGGTGCGGCAGCAGCTTCTGGATATCGCTCGCACCGAGCGGCAGTACGGGCTGGAGGTCGGCATCGCAGGTGTCGATCGACGTCATCGCGGTTCCTTGTTGCGCCCACCGATGTCTCGGGCCAGGGCATCGAGCTGTTTGAAACGGGCTGCGCTCTTGCGCCAGCTGCGGTTGTCCATCAGTGGCGTGCCGGACGAATACTCGCCGGGTTCGCGGATCGTGCTGGTGACCAGACTCATCGCCGTGACCACCACCCGGTCGCACACCTCCAGATGCCCAAGGATACCCGCGCCGCCGCCGATCAGGCAGTAGCGGCCGATGGTGGCGCTGCCGGCGACCGCCGAACACCCCGCCATCGCGGTGTGCGCGCCGATCCGCGCGTTGTGGCCGATCTGGATCTGGTTGTCGAGACGCACGTCTTCTTCGAGCACCGTGTCGTCGAGCGCGCCGCGGTCGATGGTGGTGTTGGCGCCGATCTCGCAATCGTCGCCGACGGTCACGCCGCCGAGTTGCGGCACCTTGAGCCAGTGGCCGTGTTCCATCGCCAGACCGAAGCCGTCAGCGCCGAGCACGGCGCCGGGGTGGATCAGCACCCTGCGACCGAGGCGTACCCGACGGACCAGGGTGACGCGCGCCGTCAGCTCGCTGCCTGCGCCGATCACGCAGTCTTCGCCGATCACACAGCCCGGACCGATGCAGGCGCCGGCGTCCACGCGCGTACGCGGGCCGATACTGACGAAGGCGGCGATGCTGGCGTCGGGCGAGATCTCGGCCGATGGGTCGATCGCCGCGCTGGGGTGGATGCCCGGAACGAACGCAGGACGGTGGTCGAACAAGGCCGCCATCTTCGCGAACGCGGAATAGGGATCTTTCGCGATCAGCGCATCGCCGGCATATCCCTCGGCATCGTCTTCGCGCATCACGACCAGACCCGCGCTGCAGCCGGCGAGCTGGCTGCGATAGCGCGGATTGGCGAGGAACGCGAGTTGCGACGCGCCGGCGCGGGCGAGCGTGGCGACGCCATCGATACGACGCCCGCCGTCGCCGCGCAGGATCAGGCCGAAGCGTTCGGCCAGCGCGGCGGCTGTGTGGTGGGGAGTCGACATCGGGCGTGCTGTCAGCAGCTCAGCGCGCCGTGGTCAGAACGCGCCGCCGAAGGTGAACTGCAGCCGTTCCAGATCGTCGGTTTCCTCGCTGCGCAGCGGGAATGCGTAGCTAATCGAGATCGGGCCGACCGGCGCACGCCACAGCAGGGCGACACCGGCCGATGCGCGCAGTTCGCCGACGTCGAAACTATCGACATCCTTGAACACGTTGCCGGCATCGAGGAATGCCGAGACCCGCGCTGCGGGGGTGTCGAGCAACGCCGGGAAATACATTTCCAGCGAGCCGATGGTCTTGACCGCGCCGCCGATCGGCTGGCGGAACGTGCTGCCGGTCGAGAAATCGACCGGCCCCAGCGTGTTGTCGCGGAAACCGCGCACCGAACGCACGCCGCCCGCGTAGAAGTTCTCGAAGAACGGCAGGCCGCTGCCCACGACCACCCGGTCGAGCGTGGTGCCCGGCGCACAATCGGCGTCGGTATAGGTCTTGCGAGGAATCGGCGGGGGGCTGCCTTCGGCGCGGCACATCACGCGGATGCTGTCGCTGCCGTAGCTGTCGCCGTAACCCAACTGCGCGCGGGTGTTCAGGACCATGTAGCGGTTCAACGGCCAGTACTTCGAGAACTCGTAATTGAGCTTGAAATATTCGGCGGTGGAACCGGGCAGGGTGACTTCCGCCGAGAGCCGCTGGTAGGTGCCGTAGGTCGGCGTGAAGAAGTCGTTGCGGGTGTCGCGCGCCCAGCCCAGCTCGCTGCGCCAGGAGTGGAACGTGCTCTGGCCGAACGCATCGATGTAGTCGGTGACCGTCTGCGGCGAAGAGCCGGGAAACGCGAGGATCTGGTTGCGGTCGATGCCGAACACCAGCGAGACGCTGTCGTTCTCGGTCAGCGGCAGGCCGAGCACGGCCTGCGCCGCGGCGCTGGTGCTCGAATACTGCGCGGTGTTGAAGTCGGAGTTGTCGAACTCGCGCCACCACATGTTGTAGCCGAGCGACAGGCCTTCATCGGTGAAGTACGGGTTCAGGAACGAGAACGAATAGCGCTGCAGATAGGCATTGCGCTGTACTTCCACGCTGACCTGATTGCCGGTGCCGAGGAAGTTGTTTTCGGACAGCTGCAGGGTGGTGGTCAGACCGGACAGCTGCGAATAGCCGAAGCCGAAAGTGAAACTGCCTGATGTGGTTTCCTTGACGTTGAAGACCACATCGACCTGATCGCTGGTGCCGGCCACCGGCACGGTCTCGACTTCGACCGAACCGCTTTCAAAGAAGCCCAGGCGCTGCAGACGGACTTTGGACCGGTCGATCGCGGCCTGCGAGAACCATGCGCCCTCGAACTGGCGCATTTCGCGACGCAGCACTTCGTCGGCAGTGTGGGCGTTGCCCTTGAAGGCGATGCGACGCACGCTGACGCGCGGGCCGGGCACGACCTGCAGATTGATGCCGACGGTGCGCTTTTCGCGGTCGATATCGGGGATCGGATTCACTTCAGCGAACGCATAGCCGATATTGCCGAGCGCGGCGATGATCGAATCGGAGGTCAATTCCAGGAACGTGCGCGAGAAGATCTGGCCTTCCTTGACCAGCACGTAGCGCTGGAGCTGTTCCTGCGACAGCACGGTGTCGCCGGTGACCTTCACGCTGGACAGGGTGTAGACCTCGCCTTCGGTCATGCCGGCGGTGACGTACATGTCCTTCTTGTCCGGACTGATCGCCACCTGGGTACTGTCGACGCTGAAATCGACGTAGCCGCGATCGAGGTAGAACTCGTTGAGTTTTTCGAGGTCGCCGGAGAGTTTTTCGCGGGAATACTGGTCGTCGCGGCGATACCAGCTGAGCCAGTTGCTCTCGTTCGATTCCCAGCGCTCGCGCAGTTCTTCTTCCTCGAACTTCTGGTTACCGGTCAGATTGATATGGCGGATCCGCGCGGCCTTGCCTTCGTTGACGTTGATGGTGATGTCGACGCGGTTGCGGTCGAGGCGGGTGATGGTCGGATTGATCTCGACGTTGTATTTGCCACGGTTGTTGTAGGCGCGGTTGAGCTCCAGCGTGACCCGGTCCAGCGCCAGACGGTCGTAGGTTTCGCCCTCGGCGATGCCGATCTCCTTGAGATTCGTCATCAGGTCCTCGGTCTTGAGGTCCTTGTTACCGGATAGCGTGAGGGTGTTGATCGCCGGTCGTTCGGTGACCGCGACGACGAGGATGCTGCCTTCCCGATCGAGGCGGATGTCTTCGAAAAAGCCGGTCTTGTACAGCGCGCGCATCGCTTCGCCGATGCGCGCGGAGTCGACCGTGTCGCCGCGCTCGATCGGCAGGTACGTGAAGATGGTGCCGGCGCCGATGCGCTGCAGACCGTCGATACGGATGTCGGAGACGGTGAAGCTGGAGGACGACGACGAGGACGCGGTTTGCGCCAGGGTCGGCGCGGTGTGGAGCGAAGCCAAGCTCGTGGCAAGGGCAAGGGCCAGCAGGCGGCGGGGTGGCGTGCGCGTCATCAAATACGTCCGGTTATGGGCTGGGGCGGGCGGATCAACATGTGGATCTGCAGAAGGTGGATCACGACGAAGATCGGGTGGATTGATCGGGTGGACTGAATCGGCGAACGGCAAAACGGAAGCGGGAGAACGCAATCGGCGCAAGTCAAACGGCCGTTCCATCGGCATCCGAACCGGTTAACGAGGCTGCATGCCGCCAGCGGCGCGGGGTGTTGGTTCGCGTCATTGGATCAGCCTTTGCAGATCGTTGTAGAAGGCCAGGCCCATGAGCCCGAACAGCAACGCGAGCCCCACATATTGCCCGGCGGCCATCGCACGCTCGCTTAACGGTCGGCCCTTGACCAACTCGATAAGGTAATACAGCAGGTGCCCCCCATCCAAGACCGGGATGGGCAGCATGTTGAGAATGGCCAGGCTCAGACTGAGGGCGGCCAGCAGGCTGAGGTACCAGGCGAGCCCGTTCTTGGCGTACGCGTTGGCGGCCTGGGCGATGCCGATCGGGCCGGAAACCGTGTTCTGCACCGCCAATTTGCCGCTGAACGCGCTGCGGATCATCCTGAACAGTTCGGTGGTCTGGAACCGGGTTTCGCGGAGTGCCGCCGGGAAGGCCGCCAGCGGCCCGTAGCGCAGAACCGCGTCCTTCGGCGCCTTGCCGGTATCGGCGGCGCGCACGCCCAGCATCCACGAGGAGCCACCGGCGGCGGCCGCGCGCGACTGCGGGCTGACCGCGACGGTCAGCGTGGCGCCATCGCGGACCAGCTTGATGTCGCCGCCTCCGAGCTCGCCGATCCGGGCGACCAGCGGGGAGATATCGGCCCAGTACTGCACCTTGGTGCCGCCGATGGCGACGATCCGGTCCCCGACGCGGAGCTTGCCGTCGCCTGCGGAGCCGGCCACGACTTCGCCAACCACCGCCGGCTGCATCTGGTGGCGAGGGAGGATGCCGATCCGACCGAAGGTCTGCATCAGGTCGTCGCTCTTCGCCAACTTCGAGAAATCGACCTGGCGGGTCAGCACCGCGCCTTCCGGGGTGCGGACGCGGATCGGTGTCTGCGCGCGGTCGATGGCCGAAGTGACCAGCGCCATGCTGGCCTCGGTCCAGGTCGGGGTTTCGCGGTCGCCGATCGCGAGCAGGGTGTCGCCCCGGCGCATTCCGGAGGCGGCTGCGATGCCCTGCGCCTCGCCGACGACCGGTGCGTAATCCGGGCGGCCGATGACGAACATCAGCCAGAACAGCGCGATGCACAGGATCAGATTGGCCAGAGGGCCGGCGACGACGATGGCCATCCGTTGCCGCACGGTCTTGCGGTTGAACGCCTGATCGACCTCGTCCGCGCGAACATCGCCTTCGCGCTCGTCCAGCATCTTCACGTAGCCGCCCAGCGGAATTGCGGCGATCACCCATTCGGTGCCGTCCTTGCCCTTGCGCATCCAGAGCGGTTTGCCGAAGCCGACCGAAAACCGCAGCACTTTCACGCCGCAGCGACGCGCGACCCAGTAATGGCCGTATTCGTGGAAGGTGACCAGGATTCCCAGCGCAACGATCAACCACCAGACGGAACTCAGGGCATCGATCATGCGTTCACCTTGCGTGAGATGGCGTCGAGGGTCGCCGTGCGCGCAGCGGCGTCGGCGTCGAGCAGGTCATCGATCGAGTCGGCGGCGGCATTCGACATGCCTTGCAGCGCCGTTTCGACCAATGCGGGGATGGACAGGAAACCGATCCGGCCCTGAAGAAAGGCTGAAACCGCTTCCTCGTTCGCCGCGTTCAGTACGGCGGGTGCGCTGCCGCCGGCTTCGAGCGCGGCATAGGCGAGGCGCAGACAGGGGAACGCATCGAGGTCCGGCGGTTCGAAATCGAGCCGGCCATGCGCGAGCAGGTCCAGTCCCGCCACGCCGGAGGCGATGCGTTCCGGCCACGCGAACCCGACCGCCAGCGCAGTGCGCATGTCGGGCAGACCGAGCTGCGCCAGCGTCGAGCCGTCGACGAATTCGACCAGCGAATGGACCAGGCTCTGCGGATGCACCAGCACATCGATACGCGCGCCGGGCACGCCGAACAGGTGATGCGCCTCGATCACTTCGAGGCCCTTGTTCATCAGCGTGGCCGAGTCGACCGAGATCTTCGGGCCCATCGACCACTTCGGGTGCGCCACCGCCTGCGCGGGCGTGACTTCGGCCAGTTCGGCGCGTGAACGACCCCGGAACGGACCGCCCGAGGCGGTGAGCTGGATCCGCTTCAGGCCCGCATGGGCTTCTGCGTTCGGCAGGCATTGAAAGATCGCGTTGTGCTCGCTGTCGATCGGCACGATCGTCGCGCCAGCGTCGCGTGCGGCGGCCGTCAGCAGCGCGCCGGCCAGCACCAGGGATTCCTTGTTCGCCAGCAGCAGACGCTTGCCCGCGCGCGCGGCGGCGAGCGTGGACGACAGCCCGGCGGCGCCGACGATCGCGGCGACCACGGTGTCGTTGTCCCGGTCGGCGGCGAGCGCGTCGATTGCGGCCATGCCGGCATGGGCCTGGGTGTCGAGGCCGGCGGCGCGCAGGCCGTCGCGCAGTGCGGCGTAGCCATGCTCGTCGGCGATGGCGGCATGCGCCGGGCGATGGGTGCGGCACAGCGCGATCAGCACATCGACATTGCGCCCGGCGACCAGCGTCTGTGCCTGCAGGCGGTCCGGATGGCGCGCGATCACGTCCAGCGCCGATGTGCCGATCGAACCGGTGGCGCCGAGCACGGCGACGCGCCTCATCGGCGGTCTCCGGCGGTGGCGCTGCGCGTGGTGGGCGAGGGCATGGCGGTCATGGACCGTGGGCGACGGGTCAAGTTCAGGACTCAGAAGCCGAACAGCAGCTTGCCCAGCGCGAACACCGGCAGCGCCGCCAACACGCTGTCGATCCGGTCCAGCACGCCGCCGTGGCCCGGGATGAGGGTGCCCGAGTCCTTGGCGCCGACGTGGCGCTTGAGCAGGCTCTCGAACAGATCGCCGACCACCGAGAACAGGATGGTCCAGATCGCGACGATGGCCACGTACAGCAGTTGTTTCATGGTGATGGCGTCGTTGGCCAGCGGCGCCGCGATCAGCGCGACCAGCATGCCGGCGACGATGCCGCCGACCATGCCCTCGACGGTCTTGTTGGGACTGATCCGCGGGCTGAGCTTGGTGCGGCCGAACTTGCGTCCGGCGAAATAGGCGCCCGAGTCGGCCGCCCAGATGATCATCAGCGCCACCAGCAGCCAGCGGTTGCCGTGCGGCTGACTGGCGTGGATCAGCGCGAGCGCGCACCAGGCCGGAATCACGCTGAGCGTGGCGGCGGCCAGTTTGAAGACCCGCGCGTGGGTGTCGTGGTCGGAGGCGAAATCGTAGTGTCGCAGCCACAGCGCCGCCAGGCACCACCAGCCGACGCCGATCATCACCATGATCTGCAGCAACACCAGAGACCCGCCCGAGGCCGAACGCGAGGCCCAGACCAGGGCCACCATCAGCAGCAGATTGACCACCAGCAGCATGCTGCGGGAGAGGGTGTCTTCGATTTCGGCCAGCTTCAGCCATTCCCACAGACCGATCAGGAACATGGCGGCGCTCAGCGCGGCCATCCACGGCGTGGGCAGCAGCAGCACGGCGGCGATGGCGAGCGGGGCCATGACCAGAGCAGCCAGCAAGCGCGTTTTGGTCATGCGTCGGTCCTGTCGTGCAGAAGGGGCGGCGCGGGCGCGACCTGCGCGCTGGTCAGACCGAAACGCCGCTCGCGGCCTGCGAAATCCTCGACCGCGCGGTCGAGGGTCGCGACGTCCAGCTCGGGCCACAGCAGTTCGGTGAACCACAGTTCGGTATACGCCAGCTGCCACAGCAGGAAATTGCTGATCCGGTGGTCGCCGCCGGTGCGGATGAACAGGTCCGGGGTTGGCAGATCGGCCAGCGCCATGTGCCGGGCGACGGCGACTTCGTCGATCTGATCGGGTCGCAGGCGGCCGGCGGCCACTTCTTCGGCCAGCGCGCGGGCCGCCTGGGCGATGTCCTGACGGCCGCCGTAACTCGCGGCGATGGTCAGATGCAGCGCGTGGTTGCCGGCGGTGCGCTGCTCGGCGTCGCGCATCTGCGCCAGGATTTCGGGGGCGAAGCGCTGGCGTTCGCCGATGAAGCGCAGGCGCACGCCACGGCGATGCAGTTCATCGACTTCGCGCTCCAGCGCGTTGAGGAACAGCTTCATCAGCGCGCCGACTTCATCCTCGGGGCGACCCCAGTTTTCGCTGGAAAATGCGAACAGGGTCAGCGCTTCGATGCCGCGCTGCAGGCAATAGTCGATGCACAGATTCACCGCGCGCGCGCCGGCGCGATGGCCGATGACGCGTGGACGACGACGGCGTTCGGCCCAGCGGCCGTTGCCGTCCATGATCACGGCGAGATGGCGCGGAACGCGCGGGGACCCTGGCGGAGCGCTCATGCGGGACGTGGCCTCAAACGGCCATCAATTCCTGCTCTTTCGCCTTCACCACGTCGTCGACGTCTTTGATCGCCTTGTCGGTCAGCTTCTGGATGTCGTCCTCGCTGCGGCGCTCTTCGTCCTCGGTGATCTTCTTTTCCTTCAGCAGTTCCTTGACCTGCTGATTGGAATCGCGACGGATATTGCGGATCGCGACCTTGGTGTCTTCGCCCTCGGCGTGCACGTGCTTGGACAGCTCCTTGCGACGTTCTTCGGTGAGCGGCGGCAGGTTGATGCGGATCGCGGTGCCGGCGGTATTCGGGGTCAGGCCCAGATCGGAGGCGTAGATCGCCTTCTCGACCGCGGACACCATGTTCTTTTCCCAGGGCGTGATCAGCAGAGAACGCGCATCGGCGACAGCGATGCTGGCGACCTGCGACAGCGGCATGTCCGAGCCGTAGTAATTGACCTTGAGATGATCGACCAGCGAAGGCGAAGCGCGGCCGGTGCGGACCTTGGTCAGGCTGTGGCGGAGCGCGTCCACGCTTTTGGTCATGCGCGCCTGAGTCTCTTTCTTGATGTCGTTGAGCATGCCGGTTCCTGTTCTGGTCAGGTGTTTTCGTCAGGATGTTTTCGTCAGGTGTTTTTGACGGGCGCTTCTGTCTGGTGGAGGGCCGCAGCCGGTGGTGCGGTGCGGCCAAAGCGCCAAGACCGGCGATTATAAGCGATGCGCGGCTCCCGGCTGTCCCTGGCCGTCAGTGGCCGTCAGTGGCCGTCAGTGGCCGGCGTGAGGGTCGCTACCCTGCGCGGCGCTGCCGTGCGGAGCGAGGTCGTGGCGGTCGTGGCCGCAGGCCTGGGCATGCTCGATCTGCAATGTCGGATGGTTGATGCCGAAACGCTTGTTGAGCGCATGGACCACGGTGTCGATGAACGTGTCGTGGTCTTCAACCCCCGGTCTCACAAGATGCGCGGTCAGCGCGATCTCGCCCGCACCCAGCGACCAGATGTGCAGATGGTGCACCGCCTGCACGCCCGGCTGGCCGGAGAGGAAGGTCTGCACCGCGTCCTGATCGATCCCGCGCGGCACCGCGTCCATCGCCGCCTCGAAGGCGTCGCGCAGCAGCCGGAACGCGCCCAGTGCGACCACCACCGCCACCAGCACCGCCGTCGCCGGGTCGAGCCAGCGCCAGTCGAACATCAGCATGCCGATACCGGCCAGCACCGCAGCCAGCGACACCGCCGCATCGGCCAGGAGATGCAGGAACGCGCCGCGACGATTGAGATCCTGGCTGTGGCTGTGTCCGCCGTGGCCGTCGCGCACGAACCAGGCCGCGCCCAGGTTCACCGCGATGCCGATCGCGGCCACGATGATCACCGGCAGCGCCGGGATCTGCGGCGGGTCGGCGAAGCGGCGCAGCGCTTCCCAGCCCAGCGCGCCGCTGAAGGCGACCAGCAGCAGCGCGTTGCCCAGCGGCGAGAGAAGGGTCGCGCGCCGCCACCCGTAGGTGTGGCGGCCGCTCGGCGGGCGTTTGGCCATGGTGGCCGCGCCCCAAGCGAGCGCGAGACCCAGCACATCGCAGAAGTTATGCAGCGCATCGGACAGCAGCGCCAGCGAATCGGTGTAGAAGCCATATCCCGCTTCGAGCGCGGTGTAGGCGAGATTGATCAGGGTCGCGATCGCGAACGCGCGGGTGCCGCTGGCGAAGCCGTGGCTGTGATCGTGTCCCTGCGCATGTTCATGTACATGTCCATGGTCGTGTCCATGCGCATGTTCGCGGGCGTGCGCATCCGTGTGCCCGGGGGTGTGATCGTGGTCGTGTCGAGGCATTCGCAAATGGTGGCACGGTGCCCGAGGCGGACACTATCCGGCGATACCCCTGCGGGCACCGCCGGACAGCGGCAACATCGTCACTCGCGGGTCAGTCGCTTCAACAGCGGCGTGGCGAGGAACAGCAGCGCACCGGCGGCCAAACCAATCCACATCATCTTGGTGAAGACATCGGCGTAGGTCGCCAGGGCATCGGCCACCGAAGCTTCCGGCGGAATCGCGGCCCAGGTACCGAGGCGACCGGCGATGATTTCGCCGAACGCCGAAAACAGGAACCACGCGCCCATCATCATCCCCACCGCGCGCGGAATCGACAGCGACGTCACCGCCGACAGGCCGATCGGCGACAGCACCATCTCGCCAAGGACCAGCACGAAGTAGGCGAGGATCATCCACCACAGGCTGACCTTGCCGTCGACGCCGGGGTTGGCCGCCGAGAACGCCAGGATGCCGAAAGCCAGTCCGCAGAACACCAGACCCCAGGCGAATTTGCCCGGATAGCTGGGGTTGAGGCCGAGCTTGTCCAGACGCGGCCACAGCCAGGCGAACACCGGCGCCAGCAGAATCACGAACAGCGCGCCGAAGTTGGTGGTCTGCGGGCCGTTCCAGGTGATGCCGAATGTGGTCAGATCCATCGTGCGGTCGGCCATCGCCACCCATGGGCCGTATGTCTGTTCGTACAGACCCCAGAACAGCGCGCTGACCGTGATCAGCATCATCAGCATGATCATCCGACCCTTGTCGCGGGGTGTGATGCCCGACATCAGCAAACGGATGAACCAGATGTACAGCGCTGCGCCGAGGATCACCGCGATCACTTCGGTCAGCGTCACTTCGTGGCCACCGGCGAGCGCGGAGAGCGGGCCGAGATCGATCCGCGTCTGCAGGATCTGCCACACCGCGACCACCATGACTATACCGCCGAGATAGATCGCCCATTCGCGCGAAATGCCGGCGAACAGCGGCGCCTTGAGCAATACGGGATCCGCCGGTTCGGCCTGCCCGAGCAGGTGTTTGCGGCCGAGCACGAACTGCACCAGCCCCAGCGCCATCATCACGCCGGACAGGCCGAAACCGTAACCCCAGCCGAATTCGATGCCGATATAACCGACGATGATCGACGACAGCCACGCGCCGACGTTGATGCCCATGTAGAAAATGGTGAACCCCGAATCGCGGCGCGGGTCGGCGTCGCTGTACAGCCGTCCGACGATCGTCGAGATGTTCGGTTTGAGGAAGCCCACACCAACGCCGATCAGCGCCAGCGAGGCGTACATGATCTGCACCGCGAACGCGTCCGGCTGTGCGCTGTCGACCGTGCCGCTGGCGGCGTGGCCGGTATAGGCCATGCCAAGCTGCCCGAGCACGAGCAGAATCCCGCCGAACACCACCGCCTTGCGCATGCCGAGATAACGATCGGCGAGCAGACCGCCTAGCAGCGGCAATGCATAGGCCAGACCGGCATAGGTGCCTAGCAGCAGATAGCCGTTGGTGTCGGTGAACAGGTGATGCTTGGTCAGGTACAGGAACAGCAGCGCCTTCATGCCGTAGAACGCGAAGCGCTCCCACATTTCGGTCAGGAAGCAGACGTAAAGGCCTTTGGGATGGCCGAACAGTTCGTCGTGGGCCGGTACGGAGACGGGTGCGGTCGAATTCAAGACGGGCTCCGGGATAGGAAGCGGACAGTCCCGGAGTATAGCGGCGGTCACCGCCCATGCCCGTGCATCGCTTGGCCATGGGGCAGGCCGGAGCGAAGCCCCTGCATAGCGGCTTCGCCCCGGCCGGGCCGGCGGGATGGGCGGTTTCAATACGCCCGGTCCCTCACTCCACCTTGGCCGTACCGCGCCACGTGTTGCGTCCGTCGTACATCACGCTGTCGCCGCTGCCGAAGAACCAGGCGTTCCAGTTGAGGGTGTCCTCGTCGTCCTGGAAGACCCAGCCGTGCTGCAGGGCGAACGGCGCCGGCAGCGCGGTGGGGGCGAAGACGCCGTGCGCGAAGCCGAGTTTCGGGAACGCCTGCATCTGCCCGAGCACCGATTTCGCGCCGCCGTCGAAATGGCAGTAGAAATTGAACCAGGTGTTGAAGATGCGGAAATTCGGGAAGTTGTCGCCGCTCGAGCTGTTGGTGTTGTGCCAGATCTCGTCTTCTTCGACGCGTAGCACGCGGCGCGCGCCGGAAGGACACAGCACGCCCATGTTCAGCACGGCGTAGTCGTGCTCGTTGCCGGCCTTGGGAAGCGGCCGGTACAGCAGCGACGTCACCGTGTCGAGCTTGCAGAAGCGATACGTCGTGTTGTTCGTCGAGGTGATCGCGCCGATCCACCCGCCTCTGCCGTTGGCGTTGCGACGGTCCTCGTCGTCCATGTGGATCTGGGTCAATGCGTACGGCGCGGGGCATGCGGCTTTTTCGGGAATGACGCCGATATTGAAAAGATGGCCGAACAACCATTGCCACCATTTTTCCCTGCCTGCCGCCGCGCGCGCGGCGGCTTGCGCATCGAGCACGACGAAGCTTTCGACGCCGTCCTTCACTTGGACGGTGCAGGCGCCCTTGAATCCCATCGCGCCGCAATAGCTCAACGCGAGCTGTTCCCCCTCCGCTGCCATGAACGCGTCGATGTCCACCGAACCGCTGTCCGGATAACGCATGTCGATATCCTGGACGCGCGCGATGAATGATTTCACGGACGCGGGCATCGGGTTGGTCTGTCTGGCCAGTTCGTATTCTTCCGGCGGCGTTTCGGCTTCCGAATTTTCGGCGAGAACGATCGGAGAGAATACGCAGGAGACGGCGATTGCGACGCTCAGGGCATTTTTCTTTTTCATGATGTTGTTCCGGATGTAGTGTGGAGCGGAAAGGATCGCCCATCGTGAAGATTCATCTCCGCTGCGGATGCGGCGGACTGGCGGGCGACGTTGGTTTCGGTGTATGCCGGAGCGCGGAGACGGTTTCGCGTCTGCGTTTGGATGCGGTGCTTTTCAGCGCTTTTCTGTTCGATTCACGTTCGTGTACGCGACAGTCGATTTAGTCATCTGTGTCTGTGGCGCCAGTGTCTCGAAATCACGCGTCGCATGATTGAATCGGATCACTGATGTTGCTGCTGGAACGGTCGCTTGTGCGAACGACATGGATGATGTCGAAGAAGAAACTTCTTGCATCGATGCCTGCGATCCATCGACGCGCCGCGAATGGAATCGTCGCGACATGCATGTGCGTGCGTTCGTATGGCGAAGAGATTGATGCGCGCCTGTCTCGCGGAAGCGCGCAACGCGCAGGCATGGTTGGGCGATGCGGAAGCGAAGATGTGCAGCCGGTGTCGACGCACTGCGCCGCGTGCGCGTCCGGCTGCGGCGGGCGGTTATGCAGATTGGCTGCTGGCGTGTTCAAGCATGCGTTCCAGGCTGGCGCCGGAAGAGGATGCGGGCGCCGTTGAATCAGCGATACGACCGCGCCGGCGGGTGCCGGCGCGATCGGTGAAGCGGGTCTCGAGAAAGCAATCAACGATCCGTGGACATCAATCCCATGGGTTGGCGGGTTGATCGTTGATCGCGACCCAGAAGCGGTTCGCGGCACTGAGTACACCCTGTCCCCAGAACGTCCAGCCTCCGCCGCCATCGTGGAACTCGGCCATGCGATAGCCTTGGCCGAAGATGTTCGCGCAATGGCCGTCGTAGACCGCACGCGAGGTCAGCGACAGTCCGCTCACCGGCGCGGTCAAGCGCAGCTCGCCCGCAACCCAGCCGTTGTAGTTGTCGAAACTCATGCCCGGCGGCGGCGCGCGGCCGTCGATACGGACACACAGGATCGGCAGTGAAATCGCGGGGTTGGTATCGCCGATATATGGATTGGTCTGCGTGTCGGCGCCGACATGCGAGTAGGAACCGTTGCGCTCGATCAGTTTCCAGGTCATGCCCGCATGTCCGCTATAGCCGTTCACCTGCACGTTGCGCGCGGTGCTGCGGTTCAAATTCCTGCCGTGCGCATCGCGAAGCGCGGTCAAGCGCAGAGGTTTGACTCCCAACTGCGACCATGTGTGCGTGCGTTCGGTCGCGGTTGCCGCAGGGCCATTGAAGGCCGTGCTGCTGCCATCTCCCCAGTCGAGGCTGTAGTCGACATTGTCGGTGTATGGCCAGCACGACCGCATGCGTGCGCCGTAGTTCTGGGCGCTGTTGACGGGCACCACGGCTGGGCCCTGCAGCATCGGCGAAAGTGCGCTGGATTTCGCGAGATCCCAGAAGCCCACGTGCCAACGCTGCGAGCGCCACAATTCACGACGCCATTCGCGGGTCAGGAAAGTGTCCGCTTGCGCGGTGATCGCAAGCTGCCAGTCCAGATCGAAGGTCAACGCGTCGACGGTTTCATAATGGCCATCGCTGTCGGCGTCGCCGCAGTTGTTGCCGTAATAGCCCCAGAGATCGGCGTACAGGTAGGGACGGACACCGGCTTGTGCGTAGGCGACGCCTTCCGAGTACAGGTAGCCGCGGAAAGCCACTTGCACATATACCGACGGTTGGATGCGGGCGGTGATCCCGGCGGTGAATATCTGCGAGCCCAGATCGGTGGTGTCGAAATTCCGGGTTCCGGTGCAGCCGTCCGGCGTGCAGTAGTAATCGAGATAGCCGGAGACGCTGCGTCGTCCGCTGTAAGTGACCGAGCCGGTGACGCTGGCATTGATGGCGTTGGCATCGAATCCGGCCGTGATCGGCAGGTTGAAGCCGACATGGACAGGAATCGGACCGGCCATGAAATTGATCGAGAACAGGAACGGCTTGGCGATCTCCCATTCCTTCGGATCGGGATTGGAATAGCTGAGCGTCCCGCTGACCATCGCGCCGGGATCGGCGATCGCAGTTGCAGCCACGCGCACATGGCGGAAGCGCACGCCGTAAGGTATGCAGAGAAACAGGATGCGGGTCTTTTTCAGGGTGATCTTGATTTCGCCCAGACCGTTGACTTCGGCGGTGCCGGTCAATGCAACGGTTCCGGTGAATCCACCGTTCAGATCCCAGCTGCGACTCAGCGGCGAACTGGCGCTGAACTGCTTGCTCTTGGTGATGTCGGCATCCGTACAAGGCCCTCTTGCGGCGTCGCTGCGCGCCAGCGGGCTGGATGGATCTGCGTCGTCGGGTTGCGATGCGATTTCGATCAGGCCGGGAGTCGGGCTGCCTTGTTCGAGCGACCGCTGCACTTCCTCGACCACAGAGGCGCTGAGCACGAATGTCTGGTCTTCGCCTTCCGGTCTCGATGCCAGATCGTCGATCAATCCTTCTTTGATGGGCTCCGGGATCGGCGCTGTCGCGATGCCGAGTGGCCCGTTGATCGTGTAGTAGCGTTCGCTGAAGGGTTTTCCGGTCGAATCGATAACGCCGGTCGCTTCGATCAATTGCCAGCCCTCATCGCTGGAAATGACCCGCTGGCTGTAACCGGGGTCTTCGCTTTGACCGACGTCATCGATCGACTGCGCGAATGCAGGAGCGCATACCGAGCCCGACAGGACAAGCAGTAGAATGCGAGCCTTGACCATCAGTCCCTTGATCGTCGGTCCTTTGTGCCGAAAACGAGAGTCTCTTGTTGGTTTGTGCATGATGTTCTCCATGGCTTTAGATACGAAAATTGTTTCAAGGGCATCGGACCCTCATGCTCCGATCAGGCGACCGCAGCATGAAACGACAGACGTGCGATGCCGGGTGCTGACGCCTGCACCCGACGCGGATAACGGGTCGTTGTCGCAGCGCATGACCGGAGAGCGCTGCTATAGACCCGATAGAACGTGGGAAACGCTTCAGTAGACGGCGAGCTCGTTGATCCGGACATAGCTCGGCTGGTTGGCGGGGCCCTGCCAGCCGAGAATGCGTATGCGCGTGGTCGAGACCGGAGCGAAATTGTCCGTGTTGCTGAGCGCGGTGTTGCCGACCCGATGCACCAATGGCAGCCAGGTCGCGCCGTTCCAGTACTCGATGTCGTAATCACTTGCAGCAAAGCCCGCGGTGGTAGTGACGACAACGCGCGACGCGGTGACCGGAGCGCTCCAGGTCAGCTGGACCCATTGCGGCATCGGCGTGCCCGTATCGTTCGTCCAACTGTCCTGACCGCCCAATGCAGTGCTGAAGCTGCCGTCATTGACGCGCCAGGGCGCGTAGCAGTGCGGCGAGGTCTGTGGCGGGCCGACGCAATAAGTGCTGGAGGCGGAAGCGGTCGCGGACAACGCGAGGTTGATCGACGGCGGACCGCCTGCCAGCAGCCGGCCGCGCTCCCATATCTGCAGATATGTTTCGGCCGAGTGCTTTTCGAGATGATCCATATATTGCGGCGGCACGCCGATACGCTTCAGATCCTGGATGTATTCCGGTAGAAGCCCGACATGCCCCAGACCTTTCTTGTGCAGATCGTTGAAACCGTTGGTCGCGGACAACTGCTGGTAATCCTGGCCGCAGCCGGTCGGCAGATAGAACGGAGGCGCGCCGATGATGCCGCTGTTGAATTTGGTCAATACGCTCCTGCTCTGGACCATGAACCCGTTGAAATCCGCGCCGAATCCGACCTTCAGATTGTTGTCCACCGCATACATCAGCGATTGCGCGAAAGACCGCGTACTGCCCAGGCACGTATTGGCAACGACGGGCTGCGACAAGGGCGGGCGGATATAGGGAAACGTATGCTCTGGTCCGGTGCGCAGGCCGATCATACCGCCGGTGTCGTTGATCATGTGGATTTCGTCGGCGCGCAGGTATTTTTCGCTCTTGGCGTCGCTGGTTTCTGCCTCGATCATGTCCCACATGTGCGTATGCGAGTAGGTCAGGGGGTATTTCCCTCTCGCCATCGCGATTTCGTAGGTCTGCCGGAATGCTTTGCGCGAGAGATGCGATACGTCGAGGATCATGCCGCGATCGATCATCGCATTGACCATCTCCCGCCCTTCGTCCGTCAGCCCAAGCTCGTTGAGATAGGCATCGCCATCGCACCTCGGCATATGGGTCACCGGAAAGATCATCGGCGTGTTCGTCGGTATGGGTTGCATCAGCATGTTGCCATTGCTGTCGCGGCAGATCGTGTCGTTGATCTGGGTCTGAATGCCGCCGAAACTCAGTGTCTCGACCAACCACGCGGAGATGCGCAATTGGTTCATCGGCGCCGCGCCGGCGAAGCGGTTGTTCGCATGATGGACCAACTGCAGCGAGCGGATGCCCAGCGTATACAGCTCGTCGAGTTGGCGGATGTAATCGCCATCCGGAAACAGTTTGGTGACTTCGGCGGTCATCACGAGGGCCAGCTTTCCCTGGTCGATCAACGCACGCGCCTGTTCCGGCGTTTCGGCGATCCCGACCCAACTGCTGTTGCGCGCGACGAAGCCGCGCAGGAACAGCGCCTGGCGTCTGATCGAAGTCATTTCGTCGCAGTTGTAGCGGCGGCGCATCGGTGGTGTGGTCTGGCACAGGAAATTCGACTCGGCGAACGAAACGCCCATGATCTTCAAGCCGCCCGCGTGCGCCTTCTGGAGGTGCCCGTACCACATCTGCTGGTGCGCGATCGCATCCCATTTCGGCCAGTCCTCAAGATGCTCCTGCGGGCATGTGCCAGGAATCGGAAACCACAGGAAATAGCGGCAGCGACGGTTGTCGTAGCCGCGACGACGATTCAGGTGCCATCCGGTATCGGCGCCCAGCATTTCGGAAATGCCGGGAAAAATCGTTGCGCCATGCGTTCCCATCATCGGCGGATAGCCGAAATTGCCGTCGCAGCGCGCAAGCGCCGACTGCATGGGTCCTTCGGTCGTCCCCCAGAACCAGCTGCCGCCGAAGGCATGCTCGCCCATGAGATGCGAATGCAGGTCGACGTACCCCTCGACTGCAGCGTGGGCGGTGCTTCCGAGCGCGGCGGAAATCGCGAGCGCAAGTCTGATCAGGAATTGTGGCGCTTTCTTCATGGCGCACCTGTAGTCGTGAGCGGTATGCCCGTGCGGGCAAACGATTATTTCGATGTCAATTCGGTTCGAGCGCGGGCAGCGCACCGGCCGGAGTGGAATCCGGCGGCACCTCGGTGTCGGTATGCGGCAGCAGTTGCGCCTCTTTCCCTGTCAGCGCGAATTTACGGATCATGCGGCCGTTTTCGTCGCCGACGTAGAGCACGCCGTTCCCGCTGTCCAGCGCCAGTCCGTGGATGGTTTCGGTATCCGGAAGCGTCAGCAGTTCGATGCTGCTTTCCTGTCCGGTCTGCACGTCGATGGTGTTGCGATACACGGTGTTCGCGGTCGCGGTGTAGAACGCATATTCGGTTTCGGTGGAGACATCGATCGCGTAAGGTTCCTCGAACGCGGTCGTCAGTGTCGTCGGTACACCGCCAGCGACAGCGACGCTCCGCACCGTTTCCGCTGCGGAATCTGTCCACAGCAGGGCTTGCGCTTCAGCATCGAAGGCCATGCCGTAAGGCAATCCTGCTTCTGCGGCGACGATCTCCACCGCGCTGCCATCGAGTGCGCTCCGACGGATGGTTCCGGTCATCGCATCGGCCCAGTACAGCCGCGTGTCGGCGGTGGGTTCGGAGCGGGAACCATCGCTGTAGGTTCCCTTCGTTCCCTGGATCACGAGCGCGCTCGACTGCACGCGCGTCGCGGCGGGTTCGGTGTGGAGCAACAGGTAGAGCACGAACAAGAGAAGTGCGGTGCTGACGAACCAGGTTCTCACGACGACTCCTCCGTACATGCAGGAACAGATCCGGCACGGTGCCGGACTGGGCGATACCACGGAAATGCGATGCTTCGCTCAGGCATGGTGCCGGAGTGTGTGCGCATCGGTGATTGCGATACGTTTCGTTACAGGACTGTGTTGTAGCAAGCGCCCGCATCGCAGCGCTTGAATCAGATCGCTGACTTCAACGGCGACCGGCTTGAGACTTCATCAATGTCCGGAAAGTTGTACGACGTTCATGTCGGAAGGCTTGGCGCCGCAGATCCGGTGGAAGCTGCGGCTCAAATGCGCGCAGTCGGAAAATCCCGCGTTGTGCGCGGCGGATGTGATCGAGTCGCCGTGCTCCAAACGTTCGAACACATGCACCAACCGTCGCCACAGAACGTAGTTCCTGACCGGAAGTCCGGTCTGTTCGCGGAACAGATTCGCGAAGCGGCTGGGAGACAGATGGACCTGGCGCGCCAAGCCTGCGTAATTCAACGCCTGCAACAGATCGTGGTCGATGATTTCCAGCGCTCTTGCGATCCGCTGGTCGGAGGGCCCGACCGCGAGCAGGCCGGGCAGCGAGTGTTCGCACCAGCGATAGGCCAATGCTTCCACGGTGTCGCGGTCGGCGTTGCGGTCCCGCACCAGATCGCGCAACGCCGTCAGGATCGATGCGTCCGGTGGGATCGGTGTTCCACCCGCCGCGCACCAATTCGTGTAGGCCACCGGATTGGTGTCCAGATACAGGTAAGCCAGCGTCGATGTCTTCGCACTGATCTGATGCATCTGCTGCGGGGCGATGCAGACGAACCGGGCATCCGGCGTCCTGTCCCGTCGACCTTCTTCTTCGAGCTCGAGATCGAACGGCCCATCCAGTGCGACGGTCATCTGCAGCGCCTGATGCGCGTGCAGACTCGACTGGTGATTGTTCGAGAAACACAAGGCCAGATTTCGATAAAGATGAATGCGCAGCGGCATGGTATCGGCAAACTCCCTGGCTTGGTTCAGGTGGCAGGCCGCTCTGGGGGCGGTCCGTCTTGACTGGCTTCTTGCCGGTGCGATCCATGCCCCGCGGTTCCCTTGTCCGCGTTGCCGCAGCGATCCGTCGTCTAGCAGGGTGTTGAAAAACGCACTTCGTGTGCGTTTTTCAAGTCACGAGTCCGGTACAAGCCCGGACTCGTTCCGACGAATCAATCGCTTACGCGCTTGCTTCGTCGACGCGGCCATCCATGGCCACGCTAGCAGGCTGTTTTTCAACAGCCTGCTAGTGGGCAGATCCGTGCGATACCCGAATTCCTGCGTTCTCAGGCTAGTCCGCCGACCCGGCCGGCACCACCATCCGTATGCACAGTGTCTTTCGGGCTATGCGACCCCCCACCCGCAGGCCTACCATCGTGGTTCGTTCCGCTGCCGAACCCCTCAGGAAGCCCCATGTCTCCGATGCGCACCTCCCTGTGGCTGGCCCTGTGCCTGCTGATGCCCGCCGCCGCCGAAGCCGCCCGCGGGCTGCAGGTCCGCGATCTCGCCACGCTCGACCGCTATTCCTCGCCGACCCTGTCGCCCAATGGCCGGGTCGTGGTGTTCGCCAAGCGCAGTGTCGACTTCGCAGCGAACAAATCCGCCACCGCGCTGTGGATCGAAGATCTGGCCGCCCGCGACGCGGCGCCGCCGAAGCGGCTGACCCCGGAAGGCTGGAACGTCAACTCGCCGGCATTCTCCAGCGACGGCAAGACCGTGTATTTCCTCAGCGCGAAATCCGGCAGCCAGCAGCTGTACGCGATTCCCGCCGCAGGCGGCACGCCGAAGCCACTGACCGAACTGCCGGTGGACGTCGGCGCCTACAAGTTGTCGCCCGACGGCAAGCGCATCGCGCTGGCGCTGGAAACCTTCGACGACTGCAAATCGGATCTCGCCTGCACCAAGAAACGCCTCGACGACAACGGCGCGCGCAAGGCCACCGGCGTGGTGTTCGAGCGCATGTTCATCCGCCACTGGGACACCTGGAACGACGGCCGCCTCAATCGCGTATTCGTCGCGACGCTGCCGCAGGGCAAGGAAAAGCCGCTGAAGGCCGCGACTCTGATCGGCGCCGATGTGATCGGCGATGTGCCGTCCAAACCTTTCGGCGACACCAGCGAATTCGCATGGTCGCCCGATGGCGCATCGTTCGTGCTGTCCGGGCGCAAGGCCGACCGCAGCGAGCCGTGGAATACCAATTTCGATCTGTTCCTCGTCTCCGCCGACGGCAGCGGCACCGCGCGCAATCTCACCGAAGCCAACAAGGCCTGGGACACCGGCCCGGTCTTCTCCGCCGATGGCAAGACCCTCTACTACCGCGCGATGACCCGTCCCGGTTTCGAAGCCGACCGCTTCGCGCTGATGGCGATGAATCCCGCCACCGGCAAGACGCGCGAACTCGCGTCGAAGTGGGACGCCTCCGCCGATGGCATCACCCTGTCCGCCGACGGCAAATCGATCTACACCACCGCGCAGGAACTCGGTCGTCACCCGCTGTTCGCGGTGTCGGTGGACAGCGGTGAAGTGACCTCGATCTTCAAGGATGGTTCGGTGTCGGCGTTCGAGCTGGTCGGCGACACGCTGGTGGTCTCCGCCAATTCGATGAACAGCGGCGATGTGATCTACGCCACCAGCGCCGACGGCAAGGCGCCTCTGCGCGCGATCACGCCCAGCGCCGGCGAAATGCTGAAGGACGTGCGCTTCGGCGACTACGAGCAGTTCCGTTTCCCGGGTTGGAACAACGAGACTGTGCACGGCTATGTGCTGAAGCCGTGGAATTACGAAGAAGGCAAGAAGTACCCGGTCGCGTTCCTGATCCACGGCGGCCCGCAGGGCAGCTTCGGCGATGGCTGGAGCTATCGCTGGAACCCGCAGACCTACGCTGGGCAGGGTTATGCAGTGGTGATGATCGATTTCCACGGCTCCACCGGCTACGGCCAGAAGTTCACCGATGCGATCAGCCAGCACTGGGGCGACCGCCCGCTGGAAGATCTGCAGAAAGGCTGGGCCGCCGCGCAGAAAAAGTATGCGTTCCTCGACGGCGATCGCGCTTGCGCGCTCGGCGCCAGCTACGGCGGCTTCATGGTCAACTGGATCGCCGGCAACTGGTTCGACAAGAAGGGCAATGCGCCGTTCAAGTGTCTGGTCAGCCACGACGGCGTGTTCGACCAGCGGATGATGGGCTACGCCACCGAAGAGCTCTGGTTCACCGAATGGGAGCAGGGCGGCACGCCTTATGCGGTATCGAAGAACTACGAGCAGTTCAACCCGGTGAACCATGTATCGAAGTGGAAGACGCCGATGCTGGTGATCCACGGCCAGCAGGATTTCCGCATTCCGGTGGAGCAGGGCATCGGCGTGTTCACCGCGCTGCAGCGTCGCGGCATCGATTCGCAGTTCCTGTACTTCCCAGACGAGAACCACTGGGTGCTGAAGCCGCAGAACAGCGTGCAGTGGCACGACACCGTCAACGGATGGTTGAAGAAACACATCGGCGAATGATCGCCGGGGCGACGTCGGTGCTAGCCGCGGAATTCGGGACGACCGTAATCCACGATAAAAAACGGGCCGTTCAACGGCCCGTTTTTTTAATTCCATCGAATCGTCGCCTTCAGTGCGCGCTTGCCGATGCGGAAGGCGTCGCGCCGCCCGCAGGCTTGCCGCGGATATGTCTCGCGAAGAAGTCCAGCATTTCGGTGTACAGCTTGAGCTTGTTCTCGTCCTTGTAGAAACCGTGCATCTCGCCTGCGGTGATCATCATGCCTTCGGGTGGATTGCCCGCCGCGATCAGCGCCTTGTTCATCGCCTCCGTATTCTCCGGCGGGCAGCGCGGGTCGCGTGCGCCTGCGGCGAGGTAGACCGGTATCCCGATCTTGCCGGCGTGGTTCACCGGCGACATCGCATCGCGTTCTGCTTTCGTCTTGCCCAGCGCGCGCTGCAGGTACATCCGCCCGCTCTCCGACCGGCTGGTGTCGCTCCGCGTCATCTGGATCTCGGCGTCGTACGCACCCACGTAGCCGAACGCGCATTTGAACAGGCCCTGCTCGCGGGCTGGCGCCATCATCGACGCGTAGCCGCCGAAACTGCCGCCGTAGATGCAGATGCGGTCCTTGTCGGCATGGCCTTGGGCGATCGCCCATTTCGTGGCGTCGATGATGTCGTCCATGATGCCGGTCGCCCACGTGCCGTAGCCCATGTCCTGGAAACCTTTGCCGAATCCTCCCGAGCCGCGGTAGTTGATCTGCAGCACCGCATAACCACGACTGGCGAACAGCTGGTTTTCCCAGTTGAACCCCCAGTTGTCGCGCGGGCCCATCGGGCCGCCGTGCACGTTGACGATCATCGGCAGATGCTTGCCGTCGCTGCCGTTCGGCACGGTGAGATAGCCGTGGATCTTCAGGCCGTCGCGCGTGCTCAGCGCGATCGGTTTCACGCTGGCCATGCGCTTGCCGTCGATCCATTTGCGCTGCTGCATCAGGAACCGCGCCTGATTGGTGGTGCGGTCGAACAGGTAAAGTTCGCCCGGGTTGGTATCGCTGTAGACCTTCACGACGATCAGCTTGCCGTCGCGGGTGGCGCTCGAGAAATCGACGAACTGTCCGGGGAACGACGCCGCCAGTGATGCGTAGAGTTTGGCGTCGGCGTGATCCTTGTCGATCATCGTCACTTCGGGCGCACCGGCTTCCGTGGCGATGCCCAGCACCACGTCGCTGCCGTCCACCGAGGAGATGTAGCCGGACGGATCCGACACCGGGTCGCGGAACAACGGCTTGAACGCGCCGGTCGCCGGATCGACGGTACCGAACGTGCTGGTCGATTTGCCGTCGCGCTCGGTCGCGTAGATACGGCCGTCGCGCGAGCTGCCGAACACCTGCAGCGACTTGCCCGAGGATTTCGCGCTGTTGATCAGTGTCCACTCGCCCTCATCGTCGCGACGGTAGAGTTCGGTCACCTCGTCGAATTCTCCGGCTGCGTTCTTGTAGTCGTTGCACACAGCGAAACGCGGCAATTTCTTCGGATCCAGCGCGATCCCGCAGTTGCCGCGCGGCGCGCGCGCGATGCCCTTCCAACGGCCGTTGAGCGTATCCACTTCCGCCACTTCGGTATTGACGCCTTCCGATGAGCGCGGGTAGTAGGCCGACATCAGTATCTTGCCGTCGTCGTTCTGCGGGTTGTCGAGCACTTCAAAAAACGCATTGGTGAGGTCCCGCGCACCTTTGGTGCCGATATCCAATACGCGCGGCATCGAACCATCGGCGTTCACCGAATACCACTCGCCGGTGTTGAAAGGCGCGGCGAAGCGGCCGAACTTGCGCACCGAATCGAACATCAGCCGCTTCGGACTGACCCAATAGAAGTTGCCAACGCTTTTCTCGTTCGGCAACTGGTTGATCTTGACGATGCCCAGATCGCTGGTGCGCAGCACCGTGAGCACGTCCTGGTCGCCGCGGTCCACGGTCAGCGCCAGATATTCGCCGGTCGGCGATATCTTCACGCTGCTGTAGGTGGGGTTGCGGACGAAATCGATGACCGGAATTTCGGCGGGCTCCGCGGCGGAAGCGGTTCCGGCGGCGAGGACGAGCGCGAGCGCGGCGGCAGTACGATGCATGGCGGTGGATTCCAAGGCTTGAACGAAGCGAGGGGTTGAACGGAACGAGAGCTTCATGGCGGCGATCATCGCAGACGCAGGAGGTTGCCGCAGCATCGTTGCCGGCGCACGATCCGGCTCGGAGGTCGGGCCGTGCCTCAGCAACAGCGCGACGCCCCGCGCCCGTAGCGCGCGTCCAGACGATTGACGAAGAACGCCTCGCGACTCATCGGCAGCGTGTCCGGATGCGCCCGACGCATGTGCGCGAGGTAGCGGTCGTAGTCGGGCACGCCGACGATCAGCCGCGCGGTCTGCGCGAGGAACGCCCACAGTGCGCGCAGGCGATCAGAGAACGGCATCGAACGCGACATGCGGCGTCTCCTGCGCGGTCGGTTGTGGATGCCGGCGCGCCGCCAGCACGGCGCGGATGCCGAACACCACCATCAGCGTCACCACGCTCATGAACAGCACGCACAGCGCCGCGTCGAGCTGGTTGTTGAACACGATGCGATCCATGTCCTTGAGCGATTTCGCGGGCGCCAGCAGCTCGCCGGAGGCCAGCGCGGTGCCGAACTTGTCGGCGTTCGCCAGGAAGCCGATCTTCGGATCGGGGTGGAAGAGTTTCTGCCAGCCTGCGGTCATCGTGCACACCAGCAGCCAGACGGTCGGCAGCAGCGGAATCCACAGATAGCGCTCGCGCTTCATCTTCGCGATGGCCACGCATACGAAGATCATCGCGATGCTGGCCAGCATCTGATTGGCGATCCCGAACAGCGGCCACAGCGTATTGATGCCGCCCAGCGGATCGACCACGCCCTGATACAGGAACCAGCCCCAGCCCGTGACCGCCAGACCGGTGCAGATCACATTCGCGGTCCAGCTTTCGGTGCGGCGGAACGGCGCGTACACCACGCCGATCACCTCCTGGATCATGAACCGCGCGACGCGCGTGCCGGCGTCGATGGTGGTCAGGATGAACAGCGCCTCGAACAGGATCGCGTAGTGGTACCAGAATGCCATCATTCCGCCGCCGCCGATCATGCCGTGCAGGATCTGCGCCATGCCCACCGCCAGCGTCGGCGCGCCGCCGGTGCGCGACAGCACGCTGGATTCGCCGATCTCGCCTGCGGTCGCGGTCAACATCTCCGGCGTGATCGTGAACCCCCAGCCGGAGATCGCCGCCGCTGCCGCTTCGGGCGTGGTGCCGATCAGCGCGGCGGGCGAATTCAGCGCGAAATACAGACCCGGGTCCAGCACGCAGGCGGCGATCAGCGCCATGATCGCGACGAACGCTTCCATCAACATGCCGCCGTAGCCGATCAACCGCGCATCGCGCTCGTTCTCCAGCATCTTCGGCGTGGTGCCGCTGCTGATCAGCGCGTGGAAGCCGGAGATCGCGCCGCAGGCGATGGTGATGAACAGGAACGGGAACAATGTGCCCGCGAACACCGGTCCGGTACCGTCGATGAACTTCGTCACCGCCGGCATCTTCAGGTCGGGCAGCGCGAAACAGATCGCGATCGCCAGCAGTAGCACGGTACCGATCTTCAGGAATGTGCTGAGGTAATCGCGCGGCGCCAACAGCAGCCAGACCGGCAGCACCGCCGCCACGAAGCCGTAGCCGATCAGCATCCAGGCCAGCGCCTTGCCCTCGAAGGTGAACATCGGGCCCCACGTCGGCGACGCCGCCACCGCGCCGCCCAGCCAGATCGACGCCAGCAGCAGCACCAGCCCGAGGATCGACACTTCCATGATCCGCCCCGGTCGCAGCCAGCGCAGATAGACGCCCATCAGCAGCGCGATCGGAATGGTCATCGCCACCGTGAACGTGCCCCACGGACTGATCGCCAGTGCCTTCACCACCACCAGCCCCAGCACCGCCAGCAGGATCACCATGATCGCGAGGATGCCGATCATCGCGGTCAGCCCGGCGGCGTTGCCCATCTCGTTGCGGATCATGTCGCCCAACGATCGCCCATCGCGCCGCGTCGACAGGAACAACACGATGAAATCCTGCACCGCCCCGGCGAACACCACGCCGAACAGGATCCACAGCATCCCCGGCAGATAGCCCATCTGCGCCGCCAGCACCGGGCCTACCAATGGTCCCGCGCCCGCGATCGCCGCGAAGTGGTGACCGAACAGCACGCGCTTGTCGGTGGGCACGTAGTCCAGTCCATCGTTGCGCCGCCACGCTGGCGTCGCCCGCGTCCCGTCCAGACGCAGCGCGTACTCGGCGATGTATTTCGAATAGAAGCGATACCCGATCGTCAGTATCGACACCGCCGCCGCCACGATCCAGAACGCGCTGATCGTCTCGCCCCGCGACACCGCCACCGTGCCCAGACAGAACGCCGCGAACAGCGACAGCAGCCCCCAACCGACGATCTTGCCCACACCCATGCCCGATCCCATGCCACCACTCCCGATTGCCCGCGACCCACCGCCGGCCAGGTCCGCAGCCTGTCGCGGAACACCGGCAAGGTCAATGCGCGGCACAGCAAACGGCGCCGCCCGGATCGTCTCGCCCCGCATGGGAATGCGATCATGCCCACATGACCTCTCTCTTCGCTGCTGCCCATGCCTGCCTCCGCGCTGCCGCGCCCGGGGACAAGGTCGCGCAGACCTTCGCCATGGCGGAGGCTTTCGCGCGCGGCGAGCTCGTTCGCGACGATGGCGCACCGCAGCCGGAATCGATCCGCATGCCCGGTCGCCCGGAGCGGCCGATCCTGGTGCATCCGCGCGAACTACCGCGACGCGGCTTCGGCAGCCATGAGGGCCGCGCGGCGTTCATCCATTCCATCGCGCATATCGAATTCAACGCCATCAATCTGGCCTGGGATGCGGTCTATCGCTTTCGCGGCATGCCGCATGATTTCTATGCCGACTGGATAAGCATCGCCAGCGACGAGGCGCGGCATTTCACGATGTTGCGCAAGCGGCTCAACGATTTCGATCGCGACTACGGTGATTTCGATGCCCACAACGGTCTGTGGGAAATGGCCGAAAAGACCGCTCACAGCGGATTGGAACGGATGGCGCTGGTGCCGCGGGTGCTGGAAGCGCGCGGATTGGATGTGACCCCGGGCATGATCGTCAAACTGCGCCAGCTCGGCGACGATGCGACCGCCGATATTCTCGAAGTGATCCTGCGCGAAGAAATCGGCCACGTCGCCGCAGGGTCGCGCTGGTATCGCTGGTATTGCGAACGCGAAGGCGTCGATCCCGAGTCCACGTTCCGCCGACTGCTGATCGAATACGGTCGCGGTGTGCTCTACGGCCCGTTCAATCTCGAAGCGCGCAGCGCTGCGGGTTTCAGCCAAGAGGAATTGACGGCGTTGCAGAGCGCGGTCGAAGGCGTTTTGTAGGAGCGGCGCGAGCCGCGATGGGCAATAGAACGCGTCGTATGTCCGATCGCGGCTCGCGCCGCTCCTACAAAGGCAATGCCGACAATCGCAGGCCGTCCGCATCCACCCGCAGCACCGATCCTTGTGTGTACCAGTCGCCGAGCACAACGCGTTCGCAGTTGCGACCATCGACATCGAGCGCATGGACCGCCGGGCGATGGGTATGGCCATGGATGATGGTGTCGATACCGTAGCGCGCGAAGGTTTCGCGCACCGCAGCGGGCGACACATCGGTGACGGTCTCGAACTGCGCGCGATCGTCCTGCTTCATCGCCTGCTGCCGCTGCTGGCTGGCGGCGCGCGCCTGCGCGGCGAAGGCGAGGCGCGCCGCCAGCGGCTGGGCGAGGAACTGCGCGCGCCATGCCGGGTCGCGGGTCTGTGCGCGGAACGTCTGATAGGCATGGTCGTCGGTGCAGAGGGTGTCGCCGTGCATCAGCAGCACCGGCTTGCCGTGCAGCATGATCACCGCGTTTTCCGGCAACAGCGCAATGCCGGCGCGGCGCGCGAAATCGTGTCCGACCAGGAAATCGCGATTGCCGTGCTGGAAATGCACCGGCACGCCGCTGTCGGCCAGCGCGCGCAGTTTTGCGGCGACGAAGACGCCGGGTTCGGACGTGTCGTCGTCGCCGACCCAGGCCTCGAACAGGTCGCCGAGGATGTACAGCGCATCGGCGCTGCGGGCCTCGCCGTCGATGAAGTCGCCGAACAGACGGGTGATCTCCGGGCGCTCGGGGTCGAGGTGGAGGTCGGAAATGAAGAGGGTGGCCATCTGGGAATTGTAGTGGCCGGGCGGTGAGCGGTGAATGGAATCGCGTAAACCGCTGTCATCCCGAACCCCTGCTTCATCGGGGTGAGGGACCTGTTTTCGTGTGCGGCCAAGGGGCGCCTGAAAGCAGGTCCCACGCCTGCGGCTCGGGATGACAGAATTTCCTGCTGGCGTTGAAGGCCGGAATACACCTGACGGAACAGGTAAAATTCAGCCTTCCCCGCGCCCCGGCATCACCCGAATGACCATCCGCACCCGTTTCGCTCCCAGTCCGACCGGCTATCTGCACATCGGCGGCGCCCGCACCGCGCTCTACTGCTGGCTCGCGTCGCGACATGCCGGCGGCCAATTCGTGCTGCGGATCGAGGACACCGACCAGGAGCGCAGCACCCAGGGCGCGATCGACGCGATCCTCGACGCGATGGCGTGGCTGGGCCTGAACTACGACGAGGGCCCGATCTACCAGACCCAGCGCCTCGACCGTTACCGCGAAGTCGCCGAACAGATGGTCGCCGCCGGCACCGCGTACTACGCCTACGAGACCAAAGAGGAACTCGAAGCCATCCGCGAGGCGGCGATGGCGGCGAAGGAAAAGCCGCGCTACAACGGCGCGTATCGCGACCAGAACGCCGGTTTCCGCGATGACCCGAACCGGGTGATCCGGTTCAAGAACCCGCTTGAGGGAGTAGTCCAGTGGTACGACGAGGTGAAGGAGTGGATCACGATCGCCAATGCCGAACTCGACGATCTGGTGATCTTCCGTTCCGACGGTTATCCGACCTACAACTTCGCTGTGGTCGTGGATGACATCGATATGCGAATCACGCATGTCGTCCGTGGTGATGATCACGTCAACAATACGCCGCGCCAAATCAATATTTACAGCGCGCTCGGGGCCAAAGTGCCATTCTTCGCACATCTGCCAATGATTTTGGACGAGCAGGGCGCGAAGCTATCTAAGCGCACGGGCGCGGCTGATGTGATGCAGTATCGAGATGCCGGCTATCTGCCCCACGCGTTGTTGAACTACTTGGTGCGCTTGGGCTGGTCTCATGGCGATCAAGAGATTTTTTCTATAGACGAAATGGTGCGGTTCTTCGACCTCGGAGGCGTAAATCCCAAGGCCTCGCGCCTCGACATGGCCAAACTCGGCTGGCTCAACCAGCAGTATCTGAAGAGCGACGATCCGGCGGCGGTCGCGAAGCATCTCGAATGGCATCTGCAGCAGGCCGGTTACGACCTGTCGCAGGGTCCGGCGCCTGCGGACGTGGTGGTCGCGCTGCGCGATCGCGTGCAGACCCTGAAGGACATGGCCGAACGGGCCGGCGTCTGGTATCGCCCGCTGACCGAATATGACGAGGCGGCGGTCGCCAAGCATCTCAAGCCCGAGGCCACGGCAGCACTGGCCGATGCCCGCGATCGTTTCGCCGGGCTCGACACCTGGACGGTCGAAAGCGTCAGTGCCGCGCTGCACGCGACCGGCGAAGCGCTGGGGCTGGGCATGGGCAAGGTCGCGCAGCCGATGCGGGTGGCGATCACCGGCACCCAGGTCAGCCCGGACATCTCGCATACGGTCTACCTGGCCGGGCAGGGCGAGGCGGTGGCGCGGATCAATGCGGCGCTGGCCAAGATCACAGGGGCCGGGATCGCAGGCTGAACGCGGCGTCCGCAGCACTCATGCCGCTTGAGTCCGGGTCGCCGCGTCGCCATCATCCGTCTATGACGCACGATTGCACCGCTCCCCATGATCACGTCCACGATGCGCCGAGCTTCGTGGACGCGGTCGAACGCGCCTGTCGCGACCGCGGTCTGCGCCTGACCCCGATCCGTGCGCGGGTGCTCGGTCTGATCGCCCGGCAGGGCAAGCCGATCAAGGCCTACGATCTGCTCGAACAACTCCGCGTCGACAACGCCCGCATCGGCAAGAGCGACGACGAGGAGAGCGCCGGCGCCGCCGCGCCGCCGACCATCTATCGCGCGCTGGATTTCCTGCTTGCCAACGGTTTCATCCACAAACTCGAGTCGGTGAATGCATTCGTCGCGTGTCACCACCCCAGTACCGCCCAGCATTCGGTGCCGTTCCTGATCTGCGATCGCTGCCACAGCGCGGTCGAACTGGAAGACATGGATGTCGTCGCTGCGCTCGACGAACGCGCGCGCGCGCTGGGATTCGTGCCGCAGGCGCAGACTCTGGAAGTCCACGGCATCTGCGTGCGCTGCGCCGCGCAGTAATCGATCGGCGCGATTCGACACAGGGTGCGCGATGACGCCACATGGCTGCCATGCTGGCCATGCCGAAGCCCAAAAAGTTGCACGCGCCGCGCGCCTGTCCAGGAGAGAACCGACAGGAACGCGACGCGTGCGGGGGCGCCGTGAAGATCGCGATGTCCGCGGACATCGCAATCGATGTGACGATCAGAAGAACAGGCGGACGCCAAGCCCGAAATTGCGGCCCGGCAGCACGACGTTGTCCTTCAGGAACGAGGTATGCACACGGGCGTCGGCATCGCCCAGATTCCTGCCGTCGACGAATACTTCCCAGCCGTAGTCATCGGTGTCCCAATGCCAGGCGAAGTGCGCGTCGACCAGCGTGTGGCCGGCGGTTTCGGTTTCATCCGGGGCCACATCGCTCTGGCGCATGACGCGTGTGGCGCCGAGCGCGGCGCGCCAGTGGTCGGCGTTCCAGTTCAGATCCAGTCCGAAGCGCGAGGGCGCGATGCGCGGGAGATTCGCGCCGCTGTCCAGCTCGCCGCGCACATGGTCGCCGAACACGCGCAGGTCGAGTTTTCCCTGCGCGTTGTCGAGCAGATGCGTGGTGAGTTCTGCCTCGAACCCTTGGAAATTCGCATCGCCTTGCGACCATTGGCGGATCGGCAGCGGGTCTACGCCCGGTTCCGGCGGAGTGAAAGTGCCGGTGTCGGCGAGATAGATGAAGCCATCGAAGCGCGTGTGATACACCGACGCCTTCGCCTCGAAGCGTTCGCCGTGGTAATGCACACCGAATTCCGCCTGATCTGCTCGCTCTTCGCGCATCGCCGTGTCGCCGATTTCATAGGAGGCGGTGGCGACGTGAGGACCATCGGCGTACAGCTCTTCTTCTGCCGGTGCGCGTTCGGCGCGGTCCAGGTTCAGGGTCACGCGCCAGGCATCGTTGAAGCGCCACAGCGCGCCGGCCGACAGGCTGAGCGGCGTGAATGTGCGGCGCGCCAGGCCGGCGGCATCGGTGCGCACGCGGTCGGCGCGTACGCCCAGATCGATCTGCAGCGCGTCCCATTGCCCGTGTTCCATCCAGAACAGGCCCTGTGCGCGGGTTTTGGTGCGCGGCACGAAGGCTTCCTCGCCGATGGCTTCGAACACGCGACTGCCCAGTTGCAGGCCGACAGCGCCGATCCATTGGCCGAACGCCTTGTGGGTGAGTTCAAGGCGGCCTTCGTCCGCTTCGTTGGTGAAGAACGTGCCGACGTCCGCGCCCTCGAATTCGGTGTGTTCGTAGGTCGTGCTGGCGAAGCTGCCGCGCAGCCCGTCGAAGATCCAGAAATCGCGGTTGATCCCGGCCCTCAGCTCGAAACGGTCCTGCAGCATGTCCAGCGAGACGCCGGCTTCGCCTGCGGACGGATCGCCCGGCTCGCCGGGGTTGCCGTAGCGGTTGTCGTAGCGCGATGCCGACATGCCGATGAAGCCGTCCGCGCCGATGTAGGACACGCCCAGCGCGCCGGTGCGGGTTTCGACGAAGCTGTTGAGCTGTTTGCCGTCCGGGGTGTCGTAATCGTCCTGGTCGCGGTACACGCCATCGGCATGCACGACCAGCGCGCCGTCGGCGCCGGAGGCGTCGACGCGGGCCATCGCGGTGCGGCCCTTGTTCACGCTGTCGTAGCGCAGTTCAGCGCGGCCGCTCACGGTGTCGTCGAGCCGGCGTTCGGCGATGCGTCCGTCGACGATATTGACCACGCCGCCGATCGCGCCGCTGCCGTAGAGCAGGGTGGCCGGGCCTTTCAGAACTTCGATCTGTTCGGCGAGGAAAGGTTCGATCGCCGTGGCATGGTCCTGACTGATCGTGGACACGTCCTGGCTGCTCAGCCCGCCGGACAGCACGCCGACGCGCGGGCCGTCCAGGCCGCGGATGACCGGGCGGCCGACGCCGGCGCCGAAATTCGAGGTCTGTACGCCCGGTAATTTGTCGAGGGTTTCGCCGAGGGTGGCCGACTTGGCCTGATCGAGGCGTTCGCCGCTCAGGACTTCCACCGGCTGGCTCAACTCCTCAGCGGTCTGGCGTAATGGGCTGGCGGTGACGACCACGCGATCCAGATCCTTGGCTTCATCATGGCGCGGATCCTTGCCGTCGGGGGTCTGGGCCTGCGCGGCGAGTGGCAGCAGCAGGGCGACGGCGAGGAACAGCGGACGGCGGTTCGGGTAGCGCGATGAACGGGCAGAGACGGGCATGGGTGCGGTACACTGGGAGCGGAATTCGGAAATGTTATAATATTCCAAAATGAATTACGCAAGCGCCCAAACGTCATGACTCCACCTCCCCGCACCCTCGCCAAGGCCGATCGCGTGGGCTTTTTCGCATCGCTGATCTGCGCGGCGCACTGTGCGCTGTTGCCGGTCGTGATCGCCCTGTTGCCGGCATTCGGCGTGGCCGGCGCGCTCAACGAGCACTTCGAGGAGCTGTTCGCGGTGTTCGCCACGGTGCTGGGGTCGGTCGCGCTGATCGTGGGCTACCGCCGCCACCGCGCCCTGCATGCGCTGGTGCTGCTGGTTCCCGGCCTGCTGATCATCTGGTTCGGCGTGCTGTACCCGCCGCTGCATCACTCGGTGCTGGGGCATGCGCTGACGATGACGGCAGGCGGGGCCCTGGTCGCCCTGGCCCACCTCGCCAACCTCAGACTCAGCCGCGAACACGCCGACGGCAGCACCTGCAACGCGACCTGCGCCCACTGATCTGCTAGGCTTTGCGGCCCCGTGCTTTGCACTCCGCCGGGTGCAGGGCCGTTTTTCGGCCCGTGCAGCGCCGTACTTTCGCGCCGCGCGGGCGTCATCATTCATCGATTCAGGAGCACGACATGGGTAAGGGCGATCGCAAAACCGCCAAAGGCAAGCGCTACAACTCCAGCTACGGCAACGCCCGTTTGCAGGTTTCGAAGAAGGCGACCGGCGCCGCTGCGGCTCCTGTCGTGAAGAAAGCTGCCGCCAAGCCGGCTGTCGCCAAGAAAGCCGTGGCCAAGAAGGCCGCTGCCAAGTAAGCGACCGACACGCTCCAATCAGTGGTCCTATGTGTCGCGCAGAAACCCCGCTCCGGCGGGGTTTTCGCTTTTTTGGGCACGGTAACCAGCTCAACGCGAGGGGAAGCGCTCCAACTGTCCGCCAGCATAGTCGCGCGCGAACGGCAGATCCTTGCGGTGCACGTAGCCGATGAAGCAGTCGCAGACCGGATTCGGACAAGGTCTCGGCCCGAGGCGCTCTGCGAAACTGCCGTCATACAGATTCCCCAGCCGCTCGGCCACGAAATGACAGCGGCGCACGTCGCCGTCGCCGTCCACCGACAGCACCGATTCGCCGGTGGCGCAGGGCGCGCCCAGACTCGGCGGCGGCGCAAGGTTGTAGCCGAAGTGCGGATCGATGGCGGTCAGTCGTGCCGCATCGGCCGCGTCGTAATAATCGGCGTTGCGCTGATCGTAGGCGTTGAGCCACATCGGCACGTCCGCCGGCAGCGCTGCGCGCAGGTGCTCGATGTCATCGAACGATTCGCGCAACGCGACCATGCCCACGCTGAAGCGGATCCCGCGCCGCCGTAAATCCAGACAGCGGTCGACGAAAACGCGCATCGACACCTGGCTCGGATGGTAGGTGCACCACAGCGCAAACGATCGCGTATCGACCCGGTCCAGCCAGCGCGTGCCGATGCACAGATTGGTCTGGATCGCGACCCGCCGCACGTGCGGCAGATGGCTGAGTGCGATCATGGCTTCGCGATAGTGCCTGCGCACCAGTCCCTCGCCCCATGGCGTGAACAGGATCGACAGCGTCGTCGCCTGCCGCGTGGCCCAATCGACGAAGCGCGCGAGATCCGAAGCATCGCGCTGCAGCGTCGCGCGACTGTCGCGGGTTTTCGCGAACGGGCAATAGTCGCAATCGTAGTTGCAGCTGCTCAGTCTGCCGCGATAGAGCAGCGACAGCGCCGAAGGCAGGCCGTCGTCGAGGGCGTTCAATTGCGATGCGGGAATCTGCTGCGAGTCCATGCGTCAACGCAGCTCGAATTCGGACATCCGCGCGGCCACCGCATCGGAAATCAGCCAAGGCCCGATCGTGTCTGCACGCGCCATGCCCGCATCGGTCAGCGTCAACAGCGCATCTTCCACGCGGGCGAGCGACAGCGCTTCCAATGCCTTCAGTTGAGGCAGATCCTCGAAACAATCGCTGCCGAAGCGCGCGCGATACGCCTCCGCATCGAGCCCCGGCCGCACCAGCAGCGACTGGATGACATAGCGCCGCCGCTGTTCGTGCGCATCCAGCGCGATACCGTAATCGATGCGCGCGAAGTCGTCCTGCGACAGCGACAGATAGTGATCGAGAATCTCGGCGACGCTGCGCCGCGAGACCCCGAACTCGCTGGAGTAGTGCAGTGCACGCGTATACGAACGCGCGCCGCAGCCGATGCCGACCATGCCGTCGTCCTGACAGCAGTAGACCGGGCCGATATCGGCAGCGGGCGCGTGCGGCGCGCGGAACATGCGCATCGAAACCTGTCGATAACCGGCGGCGAGCAGCGCGTCGCGGCCGGCGCGGTACATCGTCATGCGGTCATCGACAGGTTCGGGACGCAGCGCGAAACGGGTCTTGCTGCTGCGTCCATCGATTCTGCCCAAACCAGTCAATGGCCGAACGTACAGCGGATAGAGATAGAGCTCTTCCGGCGCAAACGCCAGCGCGCTGTCGATCGAGGCGAGAAAACTCGCAACGGTCTGGCCCTGGATGCCATAGATCAGATCGAGATTGAGCGTCGGAAAGTCGTGCTTGCGGATCGCAGCGATGGCGCGCTCCACCTCGTCGCGCTGCTGCGGGCGGACCAGTGCGCGCACTTCGACATCGCTGAAACTCTGGATACCCATGCTGATGCGGTCGATCCCTGCGCTGCGGCAGATCGCCATTTTTTCGACGTCGACGGTTTCCGGCGATACTTCCATGCCCGCTGGAATCGCGCGCAGATCGATCGTGCAATGGCGCCGCACGCTGTCGAACATGCGCTGCAGCTGATCGGTGGACAGGTAGCTCGGCGTGCCGCCGCCCAGTGCGAAGCGGACGAAGTGATGCGTCCCGAGCGCTTCGGCGGTCACTGCGAGTTGGCGATCGAGTTGATCGAGATAACGCGCGACCGAATCGGCCGATGGCCGCGCCAGCGTGAACAGATTGCAGAAGCCGCAGCGATACGAGCAGAACGGAATATGCAGATACAGGAACAGCGCATCCCGGTCTTCGTTCGCCCATGCGTCCCGCAGCGACCGGGGTTCGGCTAGTCCCCGGTATGCGGTCTTGTGCGGATAGGAATACGAATACGCCTGATAGGCGGGCGATTCGAGCAGGGATTCGAGCGCGACAGCGTTCACGGCGTCAGCAGGAAGTGGGCGTAGGGGACGTGCATCACGACATCGTGTGCGATGCGGTGTCCATGATAGCCGTCCTCGCCATAAGCGGTGCCGTGATCCGAGCAGATGATCACGAACGTGGGCGCACGCCGTCGCGATGTCTCGAACAAGGTCGCCAGAGCGGCGTCCACGTACGTCAGTGCCGCCATGTGCGTTTCGATATCGTCATGTCCGGCGCCAGGAACATAGTGCCGGTTCGGCTGGTGCAGCGCGGAGACATTGATGAAGGTGAAGCAGCGTTGCCCGTGCAGATCTTCGGATTGCAGACGTTCGCAGGCCAGCGCGACCTGCGCCGCAGCCGAGTCGATCTCGGTCACGGCGAAATCCGGCCGCCAGTGGGCTTCGTCGAACATCGACGGCAATGCGCGCCCGAGAGGATTGGCGAGATTGAAGAAGCCGACGCCGCCGATGCAGAGCGTGCGATAGCCCAGCGCGGCCAGGCCTTGGACGATGTCGGCGTGATCCGGGAACACGAAAGTATTCGCATCGATCGTTTCGCTGCCGACGAAGGCCAACGCGAACAGCCTCGGATGCGGGCCGGGCCGCGCGGGTGTGGGCAGGAACCCCGCGAAAAACGCCTGATGCGCAGCGTAGGTGAAGCTGGCTGGCGTATGCCGGCGTTCCCACCCGCCAACGGGTAGATGTGCGGCCAGCGTCGGCAGCCGGCCCTGCGCGAAGCAGGCCTGCGCGGCGTCGTAACGCAGCGTGTCGAGGGTGATGAAGAGAATGTCGTGGCTGCCGACGATGGTGTGCATGTCGACCACCGTCGCCGCCGCAGGGTCGTGCGTCATGCGGCGTTCCTGTCCTGTCTGCAGTGACGCTCGACCCAGGCGGCCTGATCATCGTAGGCATCGGCACCGTGCCATTGCAGACCCGGCAACAGATCGCCGAATGCATTCGCTTCCAGGACATGGCTGGTTTCGCGACCCGGGATCAGGTCGAAGCCGATCATCGCGCTCCCCGGAAACACAGTCGCAGCCTTGCGCATGCAGTGTTCGATGGCGGTCATGTCCGATGCGCCCAGCAGCGCATGTGGATCGCCGCGCCGGTTGCCGAGATGCAGGTTGGTCATCGGCCGGTCGGCGATGCGTGCGATGCGCTGCCGGGGCGTGCCATCGAAAGCGACCACGCGCAGGTCGAAATGATGGCCTGCATGCCCGGGCGCGCGCGGTTTCGCGATCCAGCGCTCGGCGTAGGCACCCTGTATGGCCAGCGCGTCGATCAGCGTCGCGATCTCGCGACTGTCGGCATAGCGCTGCGGCGCAAGGGTGTTGAACAGGCGCGGGCCGTTCCTGTCATCGATCAGCGCCGTGCTTGCGTAGGCGATCTCGCGTCCGTCGCGATGGCGTCGATACGCGAGTACGCCGGCTGCGGAGGAGCCGTAGCGGGCCTTGACGAAGATGCGGTCGCAATCGTGCTGTTCGGACAGTCGACGCAGGTCATCGTAGCCATCGATCAGACCGAGCAGCGGCGGTGTGACGATACCGGCAGCAGCAAGATCCTGCTGACAGCGCCATTTGTCGCACATGCGCAGGATGTCTCCGGGCGCATTCAGCCAGCGCACACTGCCAGCACTCTGATGCAATGTCTGCAGCAGTTCGGCGAAGCCCGCATACCACCACTGCTGGTGCGCAAGTTCGCCACGCGCCAGCGGCGTGGGCGCAGCACCGTGCTCGCCGCCGCAGACCCAGCCGCGATGCACCAGCGCATCGTGCAGCGCGGCGGACTCACCGGGAGAATCGAGTTTGACGACGACGCTGCCCGAAACCGCATCCGCCAAGCGGTGCGGCGCGTCGAGCAGCGTCGTGTAATCCACGACGCGCGCAGGCGCCAGGCCGCGTCGTTGCAGCGCCGCCTGCAGCAAGTGCGTGCGGCGATGGTCCGGCTGTCCGACCAGGACCATCGGGGCTTGCGTCATGGCGAGTCCCGGTTTACTCGGACACTGCAACGTAGCGGTCGCCATCGCTTTCTTCGGCATCCTGGGGATCATCCAGCACCACCTTGCAGGGCAATGCGTGCAATTTGGCCTGCCAGGCGTCGCTGATGTAGTGGTGACTGAGGTCGAGCGTTCCCAGTCCAGCGAGATGCGCGCTTTCGCAGAATGCCTGCGCGCCTTCGTCGCCGATGGTGCCCATCGACAGATCCAGCATCTTCAGCTTGCCCAGCCACGGCTGCGCTGCGAGATGCTGCGCCAGCGCGTCGCTAAGCTGCGAATTGCGCAGGCCCAGATAATCCAGTCGCGATGCGTCGATGGCGTCAAGAAGCTTCGCATAGGTATCGACATCGCCATCGAAGCCATAGCCATCGTCGCCGAGCCACAGTTCCAGTCGACGCAGCGCCGGCAGTTTCGATTTTGCAATCGCGTTCGCGATTCCGCTGGGCAGGCCACCGCATTCGATCGCCAGCTCTTCAAGCTGCGCATGCTCGAACGCTTCCAGTTTCAGTTGGCTGCTGCCGCGGATGCGCAGCGAGCGCAACTGCGGAAACGCGGCCAGCAGCGGGTTGTAATCGACCTGGATGATCCACGAAATCTCGCAGTCCTCGTAGGTCATATCACCGACGAACAGCGCCTTGAGTGCCGGCAATTCAGCGCGGCGTTCGATCAGACCGTCGAGATAGCCCTGCGGGCCTTCGTCGTGCGCTTCGCTCCATGCGCCGATGATCAGCGCATCGAGCGCTGCCATGTCGATCTGTCCGAGAAAGCTGTCGAGCAGGTCGCGCTGGCTTTCGGCCGAGTCGTAATCCTGAGTCAAGCGATAGACGCTGGTGCGGACGGCAGCCGGGTCGGCGATGGTGTCGCCCATCCGGAACTCGACGACGGGCTTGTCGAGATAGCGGTCTTTGGTTTCGTTGACGGTCATACGGAGTCCAGTGCAGGGTGTGAGTGGATTGGTGCTTGCTTAAAAGCAGCATCCTGATTTTCGTCATTCCCGCGAACGCGGGAATCCAGTGACTTCAGGCGTCTGTGACGAAGCAACGACGCTGGATCCCCGCGTTCGCGGGGATGACGGAGTTTAAGCAAGTGTCATTTGGATGTGAGCATATTGTCGATTTGACGCGGCTTTTCATTATGTTGACGCCACCGTCGCAATCAGCGGGAAGCGGCGGCCGTTTTCTCTACTTGCCGCCACGCCCGCAACAGATTCGTGCCGAGTATTTTGCGGATATCGCCGTCGCTGTAGCCGCGCGCCTGCAGGCCGGTGATGAGGTTCGGGAAATCAGCGACCGTCTTCAACCCCTCGGGCAGTGCACCGCTGACGCCGTCGAAATCGGAGCCGATGCCGATGTGGTCGATGCCCACCAGTTTCACGCCGTAGTCAATCTGGTCGAGCACCGCCTGGATCTTCACGGCCAGCGGCGGGTGGTCCCGGTCCCACGTCTCGTCGAATTCGGCGACGGTCCGCGTGGTCTTGCCTGAATTGCGGTCGCGCTCGAACGCGGCGTAGGCGACGAAATACGCTTGGGTCTTCGCGGCCGATGCCGGATCTACGAAGGCGTTGCCGAACGGGATCTGGATCACGCCGCCTTTCGCGGCGATGGCCTTGGCCAGTTCATCGCTGAGATTGCGCTCGAAACCGGGCGTGAAATGCCGCAGCGCCGAGTGCGTAGCCACCACCGGCGCGCGGCTGAGTTCGACCGATTGCGCCACCGCCGCATCGGACAGATGCGAAACATCGATCATCATGCCGAGGCGATTCATTTCCGCGACCACCTCGCGACCGAACGGGCTCAGTCCATTCCACTTCTTCTCCTGCGCGTACGAGGAATCGGCGATGCGGTTGTTGGCGCTGTGGGCGAGGGTGATGTAGCGCACGCCGCGCTCGTGGAAAAATTTCAGTTTGCCCAGATCGTCGCCGATCGGTGCGCCGTTCTCCATGCCCAGCGGCAGCAGCACGCGGTCGCCGCGGCGCAGACGGTCGACATCCCGCGGCGAGCGCAGCAGCGCGAATTGGTCGGGATGACGCAGCGCGAGCGATTCCACCGCGTCGATCATGTGGTTGGCGACCGTCCATGCGCTGCCGTTGTCGTCCTGCCCGGGCGAGGTGTAGATCGACATGAAGGCGACATCGAGGCCGCCGGCGCGCGCCTTGGGAAAATCGAATTCGCGAGATTGCCCTGCGCCAAGATCGACCCAGGATTTCATCAGTTCGGTCGGTGCGTCGATATGCGTATCGACGATGACCGCGTCCTGCGCGAGTTTCCGCGCGGCCGGCGTGGAATCCGCTGCGGTCGCGATGGCGAAGGGCGACGCGCAGAGCGCGAGCGCGGCGGCGAGCGTGTGGATGCGCATGCGGAATACCTGCCGTTTGTTCAGTACGTGGAGGGAGCGGGGCGACCGCCTGCGAATACGGTACCCGCAAGCGTACCGCCGAGCCAGTAGCACAGGTCGGCGGGGCGGCGGATGTTCCAGTGTGCGAAATCCGCGCGCATGCCCACCGCCAGGACGCCGCGATCGGACAGGCCGAGCGCGCGCGCCGCATGCACGGTCGCGCCGCGCAGGGCTTCTTCCGGCGTCAGCCGGAAATGGGTGCAGGCCAGCGACATGGCGTGGCGCAGCGAGAGCAGCGGCGAGGTGCCCGGGTTGCAGTCGGTGGCGACGGCCATCGCGATTCCCTGCGCGCGGAAGGCGGCGATCGGCGGCAGTTTCGTTTCGCGCAGACAGTGGAACGCGCCGGGCAGCAGCACGGCGACGGTGTTGTTTGCGGCCATCGCACGCAGGCTGTCATCGCTGGTGTATTCGACATGGTCCGCCGACAGCCCGCCGAATTCCGCGACCAGTCCCGCGCCGCCGAGATCGCTGAGCTGGTCGGCGTGCAGTTTCACCGGCAGCCCCAGTGCTGCGGCCGCCGCGAAGACGCGACGGGTCTGCGCGGGCGTGAAGCCGATGCCTTCGCAGAATGCGTCGACCGCATCGACCAGTCCTTCTGCGTGCAGCACGGACAACCAGTCGACGACGGCATCGATGTAGCCGTCGGCATCGTTCGCGAATTCCGGCGGCAGCGCGTGCGCGCCGAGGAAGGTCGTGCGCACGCCGATACCGAGCGCGTCGCCGATGCGGCGCGCGACCCGCAGCATCTTGCGTTCGTTCTCGAGATCCAGGCCGTAGCCGGATTTGATTTCCAGCGTGGTCGCGCCGTCGCGCACCAGCGCTTTCGCGCGCGGCAGCGATTGCGCGAACAGCGCGTCTTCGTCGGCTTCGCGCACCGCGCGGACGGTCGAGAGAATGCCGCCGCCTGCGCGCGCGATCTCCTCGTAGCTCGCGCCCTGCAGCCGAAGTTCGAATTCGTGCGCGCGGTCGCCGGCGAACACGAGATGCGTATGGCAGTCGATCAGGCCGGGCGTGACCCAGCCGCCGTCGACGTGGAAGACGTCATGCGCGAGTCCCGCTGGCGCTTCCGGCAGCGCGCTGCGCGGGCCGACGAAGCGCAGCACGCCATCCTTCCAGGCCAGCGCGCCGTCCTCGATCCCGCCGTAGCCGTGCGTCGCATCGAGGGTCGCCAGCGAGGCGCCGACGAGCAGGCCGTCATAAAGGATTGCGGACGTCATCCGATCGCTCCTGCGGCGCGCAATGCCTCCGCATCGAAACCATGTGCGGCGCAGACCGCATCGGCATGCTCGCTGAGGTGCGGCGGGCGTTTCGGTTCGACCATCGGCGAGGCCGACATCCGCAGCGGGCTGGCGATCATCGGAATGCCGTCGTCCTCGATGCGCAGGCCGCGCGCCGTCGCCAATTCGCCCATCACCGCGTCGCGCACGCCGTTGACCGGCGAGGCGGGAATGCCGGCGGTTTCGAAGCGCGCCAGCCATGTCGCCACCGTGTCGCCGGCGAAACATGCCGCCAGCGCCGGGATCAGCCAGTCGCGATGCAGCACGCGCTCGCTGTTCGTCGCGCAGCGCGGGTCATCGACCCACTGCGGCCGGTCGATCAGCGCGCACAGGCGATGCCAGAGATGATCGCTGGCGCAGGCGAGCGCGAACATGCCGTCGGCGGCATCGAAGGTCTGATACGGCACGATGGTCGGGTGTGAATTGCCGAAGCGCTTCGCTTCGTCGCCGGTGAACAGCACGCTGCTGGCGATGTTGGCCAACGCCTGCACCTGAACCTCGAACAGGCTCAGTTCGATGTACTGGCCTTCGCCGGTGCGCGCGCGCTGATGCAGCGCGGCGAGGATCGCGATGGTCGCGTTGAGTCCGGTGGCCAGATCGACCGAGGCCACGCCGACCTTGCTGGGCGGGCCGTCCGCCGGCCCGGTGATCGACATCAGCCCGGACTCGGCCTGCACCACGAAATCGTAGCCCGGACGCTGCGCGTCGGGACCGCTGCGGCCGTAGCCGGAGATCGCGCACCAGATCAGTCGCGGGTTGAGGCTGCGCGCATGCGCGTAGCCGATGCCGAGCGATTCGGCGGCGCCGGTGCGGAAGTTCTCGACCAGCACGTCGGCCTCGCGGATCAGGGCCTCCAGCAGCGGTTTCGCTTCGGGATGGCGCAGATCGATCGCGATCGAGCGCTTGCCGCGGTTGCAACTGGCGAAATAGGCGGAGATATCGCCACGGAACGGCGGACCGTAGCCGCGAGTGTCGTCGCCTTCCAGCGGTTCGAGCTTGATCACGTCGGCGCCGAGGTCGGCGAGCGTCATCCCGCACCACGGCCCGGCCAGCACCCGCGACAGTTCCAGCACCTTGATTCCTGCCAACGCCGACATCGATCCGCCCGTGGTGTGAAGTCAGTGCACAGTCTAGCCCGGCAGGTCCTGTGGGAGCGACGGAAGTCGCGATAAGGCTTGCGGGCTTTCAACAGCCGAATGGCTGGTCAAGACTTGCCGCAGGCCATCGCGACTTCCGTCGCTTGTATGTTGTGCCTGTCGGGGTGGAGGGA
>CAZGBA010000021.1:0-48698 GCA_964523435.1 uncultured Xanthomonas sp. | reverse complement strand
CCCAGCCCGAGCCGAAGGTGCCGACGGTGGTCTTGGTGAATTCTTCCTTGAATTTGTCGAAGCTGCCGAATGCGGTGTTGATGGCATCGGCCAGCTTGCCGGACGGTACGCCGCCGCCATTGGGTTTGAGGCAGTTCCAGTAGAACGTATGGTTCCAGATCTGCGCTGCGTTGTTGAACATGCCGCCCTGCGATTTGCGGACGATGTCTTCCAACGGCAGATCGGCGAACTCGGTGCCCGCGATCATATTGTTGAGGTTGGTGACATAGGTCTGATGGTGCTTGCCGTAATGGAAGTCGATGGTCTCCGCCGAGATGTGCGGTTCCAGCGCGGTGCGGTCGTAGGGCAGGGCGGGCAGCTCGATGGCCATGGGCGGGCTCCTTGGGGGTAGGGATGAGACGGCGCTGGACAGGTCCGGAGCCGCGCGAACGATTACAATGCGCGATTGTAACCCCACCTCGGCCGCAGCAGCCCCGAACGCCGCCGGCCCCATCCCGCAGGAGACTCCCATGCCGGTGTTGGAACGTATCCAGTCCGAGATCGAAACCCATCCGATCGTGTTGTTCATGAAGGGCACCCCGCAATTTCCGATGTGCGGTTTTTCGAGCCGCACGTCGCAGGCGCTCAAAGCCGCCGGCGCGACCAACTACCACACCATCAACGTGCTGGAAGATCCCGAAGTGCGCGCCAATCTGCCGCGTTTCTCGAATTGGCCGACCTTCCCGCAGTTGTTCATCAACGGCGAACTGATCGGCGGCTGCGACATCACCATCGAACTGTTCGAATCCGGCGAACTCGCGCGCATGATCGCCGAGGCGCAGAAGGCCTGATGTCGGAAAGTGTGATGCCTGCGGACGCGCGCCCGCTCGAGGGTCGCGTGGTGCTGGTGGTCGGTGCGCATGGCGCGCTGGGCCATGCGGCATCGCTCGCCTGCGCGGATGCGGGCGCGATCGTGGTGCTGCTCGGCCGCAAAGTGCCCAAGCTCAATCGTGTGTACGACGCCATCCTGCGACAGGGCGGCGAAGCGCTGCTGTATCCCCTCGACCTCGAAGGCGCGACGCCCGACGATTACGCCGAGATGGCCGAACGGATCGAATCCGGCCCCGGTAGGCTGGATGGCGTGCTGCATTGCGCTGCAGATTTTCCCGGGCTCACGCCGCTGGAAAACACCGACCCGGCCGCGTTCGCGCGAGCGCTGCACGTGAACCTCACTGCGCGCTGGTGGCTGACCCAGGCCTGCCTGCCGCTGCTGCGCCGCGCTGATGACAGCGCGGTGGTCTTCGCGATCGACGAGGCTTTGACGGGCGGCCTTCCGTACTGGGGCGGCTATGGCATCGCCCAGTCCGCATCGCGCGCGCTGCTCGGGACGCTGCATGCGGAACTCGCGAATTCGAGCGTGCGCGTCAGCGGCATTGCGCCCGGTCCGATGCGCACGCCGCTGCGCGCGAAAGTGTTCGTCGAAGAAGATACCGCCGATGCCCGCGATGCAGCTGCGGTCGCGCCGGCCTGCGTGCATCTGCTGTCCGCTGCCGGCGTCGATCAGCGCGGAATGCTCTGGGCGCCGATACCGTGAGCGTCGCTTCGGCCGCACTACTGCTGTTCCTGATCCTCGATCCGCTCGGCAACATCCCCGTGTTCCTCAGCCTGCTGCGCAGCCTGCCGCCCCGGCGGCAGCGCATCGTGCTGGCGCGCGAGTTGCTGATCGCGCTGATCGTGCTGATGCTGTTCCTGTGGTGCGGCAAGTTCGCGTTGGAATTGATGCACCTGCGCGAGGAGTCCGTGTCGATCGCCGGCGGCATCGTGCTGTTCCTGATCGGTATCCGCATGATTTTCCCGCCGCCCGAAGGTTTGATGGGCGAAATCCCCGACGGCGAACCGTTCATCGTACCCATGGCCATTCCGTTGGTCGCCGGTCCGTCGGGCATGGCGGCGGTGATCCTGATGGGCAGTAACGATCCCGCGCGTCTCGGTGACTGGAGCCTGGCGCTGATGATCGCGTGGGCGGCGACCGCTGCGATCCTGTTCTCGGCCACCTACCTCTACAAGTGGCTGGGCCAGCGTGTCCTGGTTGCGGTCGAACGGTTGATGGGCATGCTGCTGGTCGCGATCTCCGTGCAAATGCTGATGGATGGCATCGCGACCTATCTGCAGGTCAAGGGGCCTTGACGGTTCTGTGACGAAATGCCTGTGTGACTGTGTAATGGGGTGAACCCCTTGCTGACGATCGTTCAAGTGAAGTCTCATGCATGTTCAGTCAATGATTTCAATGGCTTACATGCCGTGAAACCGTCATTCCACTGTCATCTTCCGGCTCTATCGTGTTAACCTATAGTTAACCCGAGCCTACCCAGTCATACAGGTCGCGGGTCCAATCTCCCCCGCTGACCGGATCGCGGCGCCGCAAGCGTTCGCGATCCTTACGTACGACCCATCGCATCGTTCTCCACCGAGGCCAATAGCAATGAACCATACGAATCGTCTCCGACTTTCCAAACTGTCGATCGGACTGATCGTCGCCCTCGCGGCGGCACCTGCGTTCGCGCAGAACACCACTGCCGCCCTGGGCGGTCAGGTTGTCGGGGCCGATGGCCAGCCGATCGCCGGCGCCGAAGTCACCATCGTGCACAGCGAGTCGGGCACGGTCAGCCGCGTCGTCACCGACGCCAACGGCCGCTACAACGCACGTGGCCTGCGCGTCGGCGGCCCATACGCGATCACCGCGAACAAGGAAGGCTCGGGCACGCGCAGCGAAGACGGCGTCTATCTCGCGCTGGATCAGGTGTCGGAAGTCAATCTTTCGATCGGCGCGCAGCAATTCGACGCGATCACGGTTTCCGGCAATGCAGGCCCGCAGATCTTCAGCGCCGACAAGATGGGTGCCGGCACGTCGATCAGCCGCCAGGACCTGGATAATTACGCGTCCGTCCAGCGCAATCTGCAGGATTACGCGCGTTTTGATCCGCGCATTTCGCAGACCGACAAGGAGCGCGGCGAAATCTCCGCCGGCGGCCAGAATTCGCGCTACAACACCGTCACCATCGACGGCGTCGCCACCAACGACACCTTCGGTCTGGAAGCAAACAACCTTCCGACCGCCAAGCAGCCGATCTCGGTCGACGCGATCCAGTCGGTGCAGGTCAACATCTCCAACTATGATGTGACCCAGAAGGGCTACACCGGCGCGAATATCAACGCGGTCACCAAATCGGGCACCAACGCGTTCAAGGGCTCGGTCTATTACGTCTACCGCGACGAAAACGGCGCGGGCGATCGTTACAACCGCACCACCGACGGCTACTTCTCGGCGCCGGCATTCGAAGAAACCACGAAGGGCATGACCTTCGGCGGCCCGCTGATGAAAGATCGTCTGTTCTTCTTCGCGTCCTATGAAGAACTCAAGAGCTCGCGCGGTACGCCCGAATTCGGCCCGCTCGGCAGCGCGCGGACCAACGTCGCGATCACACCGACCGCGATCACCGGCGCCCAGACCATCGCCAGCACGCAGTACAGCGTCGACATCGGTACGGCCGAAACCTCCGAAACGGAGCTCACGGTCAAGGATGCGCTGATCAAGCTCGACGCCAACATCGGCGACAATCACCGCGCCAGCCTGCGCTGGAGCAAGACCGAACAGTCCGATCCGATTTTCCCGACCTTCTTCAACAATGCGATCTCGTTGAGTTCCCACTGGTACACCCAGGAAAAGACCATCGAGACGTTCGTCGGCGAATTCTTCTCCGACTGGAGCGACACATTCTCGACCGAGTTCAAGGCGTCCTATCGCGACTACGCCAGCACGCCGGTCAACAACTCCGATTTGCCGCAGATCCGCCTGAATTTCGCTGGTGCGCTTCCGCCCGGTTCCCCTGCGGTTTCCAGCACCAACGCTGGCCTGGTGTTCGGTACCGAGCGCAGCCGTCACTTCAACGACCTCGCGACCGAAACCTGGAATTTCTACGCGGCCGGTAGCCTGTTCCTCGGCGATCACACGCTGAAGTTCGGCGTCGATTACGACGACAACACCGTCTACAACGCGTTCCTCCAGGATACGAAGGGCAACTACACCTTCGCCTGCATCAATGGCGCGGCAGGGTTCTACCAGTTCACCGCCGCTGCCGTGACCTGCAACACCGCCACGCGCGCGCAGAACGAAGCGGCCGTGCTCGAGAACTTCCGCCGCGGCCGCCCCACGAGCTATCAGGTGCAGGTCGGCGCGCCGGGCTTCGGCATCAATGATGGCGTCGCCAACTGGGATTACCAGAATCTCGGTGTGTTCCTGCAGGACACCTGGGTGGTCAACGACAGCCTGACCCTGACCGCCGGTGTACGCGTCGATCGCAAGGGCATGGGCGAGAGCCCGCTGTTCAACAGTGCGGCGGCTGCCGCCACCGTCGCCGGTACGCTCACGGGTTCGACCACGCCGCAGAACGGCACGGTGACCCGCGCCACCGGTGGCTTCGGTATCCGCAACGACGTCACCCTGGACGGCAACACGCTCTTCCAGCCGCGCATCGGTTTCAACTACACCTTCGCGAGCGACCGTCAGACCCAGCTGCGCGGTGGTTTCGGCCTGTTCGAAGGCGCCGCCGCCAACGTGTGGCTGTCCAACCCGTACTCCAACACCGGTATCGCCACCCGCATCATCGGCTGTGGCATCGCCGGCTTCGCCGCGTGTCCGACCACCGGTGGTCTGTTCACCCCGGATACCGGCGCACAGCCGACCAGCTTCACCGGCGCCATTCCGGCCGCCAACGTCGACTTCCTGTCCTCGGATCTGCGCCAGCCGTCCGTCTGGAAAGCGAATCTCGCGTTCGAGCATGAATTGCCGTGGTGGAACATGGTCGCGGGCATCGAGTACATCCGCACGCAGGTGAAGGACGGCGTGTACTACCGTCATCTGAATCTGGGCGGCGCGACCCGTCAGGGCAAGGATGGGCGCAATCTGTATTACACCCCGCAGGGTTACAACGGCGCCTGCTGGAACACCAACGGTTCCAACACCACGTCCGGCGTTTGCACCGGCTTTCGCAATCGTGCGCTCAGCAACGCCAGCTTCGCCAATGTGCTGCTCGCCGAGAACACCAGCAAGGGCTACGGCGACAATCTGACCCTGTCCTTGAACGGACAGTTCATGGAGGACTTCCGCTGGGGTCTGGGCTATGCCTACACGCGTGCGAAGGAAGTCAGCCCGCTGACGTCTTCGGTGTCGAACTCGAACTGGAACTCGGTGTCGGTGTTCAATGCGAACGAAGAAGTGGCCGCCAATTCGGCGTACCTGGTGAAGGACCGTTTCATCGGCCAGCTGACCTGGAGCCACAAGTTCTTCGGCGACAACGCCACCACCTTCGGTCTGTTCTACGAAGGTCGCGCGGGCAAGCCGTACAGCTGGATCTACAACAACGATCTCAACGGCGACGGCATCACCAACGACCTGATGTACATCCCGACCCGCTTCGGTTCGGGCGATGTGGTGTTCCGTGACGTCAATGCGAGCGGCAGCGGCGCGGATGAAGAGGCGCTGTTCTGGCAGATCGCGAACGCCAACGGCCTCAACCGTTATGCCGGCCGTGCCGTCGAGCGCAACAGTTCCTATGGCACCTGGACCAACAACTTCGACGTGCGCTTCAGCCAGGAATTCCCGGGCTTCCTCGAAGGCAACAAGGTGCTGGTGTCGCTGGACATCATCAACGTCGGCAACCTGTTGAACAAGGATTGGGGCCACATCGACGAGATCGCGTTCCAGTCGGCCGGTGGTTTGGCGCGCAGCTTCGTGAACTATCAGGGTCTGGATGCCCAGGGCCGTTACATCTACGGCGTCGATGGTCAGGTCGAAGACTACGTGACCCGCCAGCAGCGCGGCGAATCGCAGTGGGCCGCCCAGCTGACGCTGAAGTACAGCTTCTGATCCGCAGTTGGCGATCAAGAGCGGGAAGAACGGCCGGAGCGATCCGGCCGTTTTCTTTTGAGGCGCTGTTCTTGGCCTTGGCCCTGCGATAAAGTCGACCGGACACACAACGACGATCACATCGAGCGCAATGAACGATTCCACCGTATCCATCCTCCCCACCGTCGACGCCCACATCTATCCGCGCGGCGGTCTCGATATCCTGTCCCGTGACGAGGTCGCACGTCTCCGCGACGCTTCCTCCGGTGGCATGCACGATCTGCTGCGCCGCTGCGCGTTGGCGGTGTTGACCAGCGGCAGCGCGTCGGACGACCCTCGCGCTGCGGGCGAGCTCTATCCAGATTTCGACATCCAGGTGCTGCAGCAGGATCGCGGCGTGCGTATCGATCTGGTCAAGGCGCCGGCGATGGCCTTCGTCGACGGCGAGATCATCCGCGGCGTCGCTGAGCTGCTGTTCGCGGTGGTCCGCGATCTAGCCTATACCGCGATCGAGCTGCGCGAAAACACCGGCAGCCGCGATCTGAAGACCTCCGAAGGCATCACCGATGCGGTGTTCGGACTGCTGCGCAACGCGCGCATCCTGCATCCGATCGATCCGAACCTGGTGGTCTGCTGGGGCGGCCACTCGATCAACCGCGACGAGTACCTGTACACCAAGCAGGTTGGCTACGAGCTGGGTCTGCGCGGACTCGATATCTGCACGGGTTGCGGCCCGGGCGCGATGAAAGGTCCGATGAAGGGCGCGACGATCGCGCATGCCAAACAGCGTCATCGCCGCATGCGTTACATCGGCATCACCGAGCCGGGCATCATCGCCGCCGAGTCGCCGAATCCGATCGTGAATCATCTGGTGATCATGCCCGACATCGAGAAACGACTCGAAGCGTTCGTGCGCATGGGTCACGGCATCATCGTGTTTCCGGGCGGCGTGGGTACCGCAGAGGAAATCCTGTATCTGCTCGGCATCCTGTTGCGCGAGGAGAACGCATCGCTGCCGTTCCCCTTGATCCTGACCGGTCCGGCCGCGTCGGCGCCGTATTTCGAGCAGATCGACAAGTTCCTGCGGCTGACCTTGGGCGAAGTGGCGACTTCGCGCTATGAAATCATCGTCAACGATCCGGAGAAAGTATCGAAACGCATGGCGACGGGCATCCGCAAGGTGCGCGAATACCGCATCGCCGAGAAGGATTCGTTCTTCTTCAACTGGTCGCTGGAAATTCCGCTGGCGTTCCAGCAGCCCTTCATTCCGACCCACGAGGCGATGGCTGCGCTGGATCTGCATCACGGACGCAAGCCGCACGAACTCGCGGCCGATCTGCGCCGCGCGTTCTCGGGCATCGTCGCGGGCAACGTGAAGGAAGACGGTCTGCGTCGTATCGAACAATTCGGGCCGTTCAAGATCCACGGCGATACCGACATGATGCAGTCGCTGGATGCGCTGCTGCGCGCGTTCGTCGAACAGCGGCGGATGAAGATATCGGGCTCGTATCGCCCGTGCTACGAAGTCATCGCGTGATGCACGCGCTGACGGGCATCAAACGCCCGTCGGCAGCTTTACGGTCACGGTGAAGCGGCCGTCGTCGCTCTTCGCGACGACGCTGCCGCGACCTTCGGTGTAAGCCTCGATCTGCGCCAGTGATGCCGGCAGGCCGACGTTGTGGCCGGTCGATGCGCGCGCAGGTTCTGCAGGCACCGGGTTCGAGATCACGATGACCACGCCTTTCTCGTCGCTGTCGATGTGGATCTCGATTTCGCCGCCGCCGGGGATGCGTTCTATGCCATGTTTGATCGCATTCTCGACCAGCGGCTGCAGCGACAGCGCGGGCACCAGTGTGTCCGGCATCGGCTCGGGGCACGTCCAGCGCACGCGCAGGCGTTCGCGGAAGCGCAACGATTCGATTTCGAGATAGCGTTCGATCAGTGCGATTTCCTCGCTCAACGGAATCTCGCGCGGACCGCCGAGTGCGGCGCGGAACAGGTCGGCGAGATCCAGCAGCAGATGCTCGGCCTCATCGGGACGGTGGTGCACCAGCGCCGCGCCGGTATTGAGCGTGTTGAACAGGAAATGCGGACGGACCCGCGCCTGCAGTGCGGCGAGCTCCGCCTGTTTCGCGCGCACCGCGAGTTGGCGTACACGCCAGTGATTCTGGAATGCGGCAAGCGCCAGCCAGCCGACCACCAGCACGATTCCAGTGACGCGCAGGAACACGTCCATGCGTTCCGAAGCGGGAGTGCGCCAGAGTTCGCCCAACAGCAGATCGCTGATCGCCAGCACCGACCAACTGCTGAGCAGGAGCAGGGCGAGGGCGAGATAGGCGATGAGCTGCGGTTTCACGTCGCGGAGGCGTTCGCGCAACAGATACAGGCCTCCCAGCGTGAGCAGCGCCACCCACTGCACCACCAGCGACAGCAGGCCGAAACGGATCCAGCGGCCCAGCGGAGCGTCTCCCGCCAAAGTCAGTACCGCAGCCAGACCTTCAGCGGCGAGCACGACCCAGATCACCACCCGTCCTTGCCACAGACTGTCGAGCGGCGCGCTGGTCCTGGTGGGTATGGTGGGTGAGGGCGGGGTGATGGATGGGGTCGGCATCGCACCATGATGCCCCGAGCGCGCCCGGACGGGCAGTGGGACCGCTCATGCCGCCGTGCCCGCCGCCCATCGGGCATCGGTTGGTGCCCTCGGATACGCGGCCTATGCTGGCCCTCATCGATCCATGGAGGCGAAATGCGACTTACACGCCGAAGCAGTTCCCCGCCCAGAATCGCGCAGGCTCGCGCCGCGCGCGGTTTCACGCTCGTCGAGCTGGCCATCACCGTCGTTGTTCTGTCCGTGTTGATGGCCATGGCGGCACCGCTCTTCACCGGCATGTCGAACGGCAATCGTTTGACGTCCAATGCCAACGAACTCGTTGCGGCCATGCAGATCGCCCGATCGGAAGCGGTCCGCCGCAACGCTCCCACCTTCTTCTGCCAAAGCACGAACGGCACCACCTGCAGCAACGTTTCGCCTTGGCAGGGTTGGCTGGTGTATGCGGATGCCGATCGCGACAACGTTGCTGACGCCGACGAAATCGTGAGGACCGGCGTCATCGAAGCGCCGATTGAAATCGTCTCCAGTCCGAATGTCGCCAACAGCGAGATGATTTTCCGTGCCGATGGGCTCGCCTATACCGTCCCAGGCAACGACATGTTGGAGGCGAATATGCGCGTTTGCCTGCCTGTCGACGATCCCGAGTTCAACGTCCGCGACGTCAATATCGCCATCGGTGGGCGCATCACCGTCAGGGCTCCCATCGACGGGCCAGGGGCTTCTTGCCCGACACCCGGGGATAACTAAATGCCAGTTCATGCCTCCTCTCATACGTCCTTCCGAAGACAGGCGCCCGGATCTGCTGCTGCAGTTCGCGGAGTGGGCCTGATCGAAGTGCTGGTGGCGGTGCTCATCCTCGCGATCGGCCTGCTCGGTGTCGCCGCCATGCAGGCGACCGCGCTACGCAACAGCCAGAGCTCGCTCGAACGCAGCCAAGGGGTGATGCACGTCTACACCATCCTCGATGCGATGCGCGCCAATCCCAATGCGGCGCGCGCAGGCGCCTACAACATGGGCATGACCTGTGCGGTTCCCGGCGCCGGCAATCTGGTCGCGAACGACAAACGCGCGTGGATCGACACGCTCCAGCAGAACCTCGGTGCGACCGCCTGCGGCCAGGTTGCCTGCGCAGGCGCGTTGTGCACGATTTCCGTGCGCTGGGACGATTCCCGCGGCACGTCCGGTTCCGCGACGCAGACCTTCAGCACGACGACACGCATATGACCCCGAAGATCATTCATCCGCGGCGACACGCCGCTCACGGCCGGGTTGCAGCGAGGTCTTCTGTTCGCGGCCTGACCCTGGTCGAATTGATGATCGCGATGATGCTCGGCCTGCTGGTGGTCGGTAGCGCCAGTGCGATCTTCATCTCCAACCGCGCGACTTACCGTGCGACCGAAGGCCTGGGCCGCGTGCAGGAAAACGGACGCATGGCGTTCGAGCTCATGGCTCGCGATCTGCGCGAAGCGGGCGGCAATCCGTGCGGCAACGCCGATCGCAAGGAACCGTTGCAGCTCGTCAACGTACTGAACAACCCGGCGGCGCAGTGGTGGACCAACTGGAACAACGGGATCCGCGGCTATGAAGCCGCGATTCCGGGCGGTAATCCCCCCGATCGCGTGGTTACCGCCGATGCCATCGATCTGATGTCGGCAGACAGTTCGAGTGCGGCCACCATCGCGGAACATGACCCTGACGCGGCGACGTTCGATCTGAATACGGCGGACCACGGACTGAGAACCGGCGACCTCGCCATCGTATGCGATTGGCGCCAAGCTTCGCTGTTTCAGGTCACGGGTGCAGCCGCTGCCGATGACACGGTTGAACACGCCATCGGAGGTCCAGGACCCGGCAATTGCAGCAAGGGTCTGGGATACGCCAACCCTCCTGTATGCACCGCTGCGGGCAGGAAAAAGCTGTACGGGCCGAACCCGGTAGACAACAAGGCCAGCGCCACGATCGTGCGCATGCAGCCGGTGCGCTGGTACGTCGGCACGACGCCGAATGGCGGTACTTCGCTGTTCCGCAGCGCGGTCGTCAACAACGGTGGTGTCCTGGCTGTCCGCGAACAGGAAATCGCCGAGGGCGTCAGCGATATGGAAATGCAGTACCTGCTTGACGGTGCTGCGAACTATGTCGACGCCACGCTGGTCCCCGCCAATCGCTGGAACGATGTGAATGCAGTGCGCGTGACCCTCGACATCCTCAGCGCCGACGGCGCGGGCGTCGGCGGCGCGCAGTTGCAGCGTCGCATCGCGCATACCGTCACTCTCCGGAATCGCATGGAATGAACACCTATCCACGCCATCGCATCGCATCGAACCGGCGGCAACACGGCGCCACTCTGGTGGTGGTACTCATCCTCCTGCTGTTGATGACGCTGTTGGGTCTCGCCAGCCTGCGCAGCACGATCCTGGAAGAGCGGATGACGTCCAACCTGCTCGATCGCAGCCTGGGCTTCCAGGTCGCCGAGGCCGGATTGCGCGAGGCCGAAGCGACGCTGACGCCGAACCCGGTGAATTTCCCGGCAGCCGGCTGCAATGCACAGGGCTTGTGTTCGCGCCCAGAGCCGACCGATCTCGAGCGCTGGCTTGATCCGGGCTTCAACGCATGGCGCGTCGGCACGGTCGCCGATGCCAGTACCGACGCACCCCAATACATCGTCGAAGAGATGGGCGAAGGCCCGAACTGGCGCGACTGCGACAAGCTCTCGCCGATCCATCCCCTGTGCCTGACGCCGCGGTACCGCGTCACCGTGCGCAGCCAGCAGGCCGGGCGCGCGTCCGTCCTGCTGCAAACCATTTATGCCGGCAAATAAACCGAGGCACCCGTGAACACTACTTCCCGTAACGCCGTCACCGTCCGCCCCACACGCATGTCGCGTCTGGCGCCCGTGCTGGCCTGCATCGTCACTGTCCTGGGTCTGCCCGTGCATGCAGCGGTTTCGCTGCCGGATACGCCGATGCAGACCAACAACGGCGTGCCGCCGAACATCTGGTTCATCCTCGACGATTCGGGTTCGATGGAAAGGGATTTCATGCCCGACAACGTGCCTGCGACCGCACCGACCAACATCGCGACGCAGGCCTATACCCGCAACTCGATCCACTACAACCCGAATAGCATTTACCGGGGTTGGCAGCGGGCGGACGGTTCTTTCATGAACGACACGCCTTACACGGCGGTCCTGACCGACAATTGGTTCGCAAGCGGTGGCCCCACGAATCTGAGCGGCACGACGCGGACGTTCTACGTGCCGACAGCGACCAACACAGACCTTGCGGATTCGCGTCAGTACACGCGCTATCAGTTGCGCAGCGATGGCACCGCGACCGCCTGCAATTGGCGTTTCATTGCGCCTGTGGGCTTCAACACCTGCAACGTTGTCACGTCCTTCACCTGGGGCAGTGTGACCCGTAATCTGGCTCAGGAAAAAGCCAATTACGCCAACTGGTATTCCTATCATCGGACCAGGGCCAAAGTCGCCAAGGCCGGCGCCAGTTACGCATTCAACGATCCGACCGTGTTCAACGACGACAGCGATTATCGTGTCGGCTTCGATACCATTCACAACAACAACACCTTCAAAATCCCGGTTGCCGTCAACAACGGCTTGTTCGAAGGCGCCAACCGTGCGACATGGTTCACCCGGTTGTTCAACGCGACTGAGGGCGGCGGCGGGTGGACACCATTGCGCTCGGCGCTGGTCAGTGCCGGCAAGTATTATTCCGACAGCACCGCGAATGGTCCCTGGGGGCCGCAGGCGACGGCAGCGCAATTCGAATGCCGGCAGAATTTCACCATTTTGACGACAGACGGTTTCTGGAATACACCAGACGAATTCGAGGGGGGCACGATCGGTGCAATCGCCAATGCGGACAACGCCAACGGCGTATCGATCAGCCGTCCCGATGGCGCGCCTTACCAGTACATTGCCGACCGGCCGTACCGCGATAATTGGAGCAGTACGCTTGCCGACGTTGCGATGTACTACTGGAAGCGCGACCTGCGCACAGACCTGATCAATACCGTGCCGTCATCGGCCTCCAATCCTGCCTTCTGGCAGCACATGGTCACCTTCGGCATCTCTATCGGTCTTCAGGGCACGCTCAATCCGAAGACCGACATGGCGGCTCTGACCAGCGGCGCGAAAGTCTGGCCGGACCCGATGGACGCAGAAGATCTCGAGCGTATCGACGATCTGTTCCACGCTTCGGTCAACGGTCATGGTTCGTTCGTGGCGGCGGGCAATCCCGACGACTTCGCGGAAGGCCTCGGCAACGCACTGCGCGCGATCGCGGCCCGCCGCGGTTCGGGCTCCAACGCCACCGTGACCGGCACTTCGACTTCCGCAGGAACAAAAGTGTTCCAAGCGAAGTTCTACTCGGCGAAATGGTACGGCGAAGTGCAAGCCTATCCGGTGTCCGGTACGGGTATCGATGTCGCCAATCCGATCTGGACCGCCACTGTGCCGGTGCTCGCCGCACGCAGCATCTACACGCACAACGGTACGGCCGGCACCACCTTCCCGACGGCCGCGCAGAACACCGCGTTGACGCCTGCGGTCGCGAATTACATCCGCGGCGACCGTACCCAGGAACCGCAGTTCAACGCGACGGGCGTGATGCGTGACCGCAACACGCTGCTTGGCGATATCGTCAACAGCTCGCCGACCTACGTGAAGACCTCCACCACCGTCGAAACGGTCTACGTCGGCGCGAACGACGGCATGCTGCATGCGTTCAATGCGACCGATGGCGTCGAACGCTTCGCTTACGTGCCGAGCGGCATCGATCTGGCGAAACTCAAGGCGTACAGCGATCCCACCTACAGTCATCACTTCTTCGTCGATGGTCCGATCATCACATCGAGCAGCCGCGAGCTTGCGAACCGCACGGTGCTGGTCGGCAGTCTCGGTCGCGGCGGCAAGGGCCTGTACGCACTGGACATCACCGATCCCACGATCTTCGGCCCCGCCAAGGTGCTGTGGGACAAGGACAGCAGCTTCGATGGCGATATGGGCCAGGTGTTGAGCCGCCCGATCATCGCCAAACTCAACGATGGCAGCACCGGCCTGATCGTCTCCAACGGCCTCAACAGCACCAGCGAGCGCGCTGTGCTGTTCGTGCTGGATCTGGTGACCGGCGCCAAGATCGCGGAGATCGACACCGGCGTCGGCTCGCCCGTCACCTCCAATGGCCTTGCCGCACCGCGCGGTTGGGACGACGATGGCAACGGCACGGTCGACATCGTGTATGCCGGCGATCTGCGCGGCAATCTCTGGAAGTTCGATCTCTCCGACAGCAATCCCTCTCAGTGGGAGGTCGCCGATGGCCGACCGCTCTATGCGCCCATCACGGCAGGCACCCAGCCGGTCACCGGTGGCGTTACCATCGCCGTCGATCCGGCGACCGACAAGCGCTGGGTCTTCTTCGGCACCGGTCGTCTGCTGAGCACCGGCGACATCGTCGACACCTCCCTTCAGACTTGGTACGGCGTGATCGACGAAGTGGGCGCCGCTTCGTCGGTGACCCGCACCGGCATGACCGCGCGCAACATCGCGCAGTACGACGCCGCAACCAGAAATCGGGCGTTCGAGCCGAACAGTCCACTTCCCAATGGCAGCAAGGGCTGGTACATCGATCTCGATTTGCCGCCGGCCAATACGCAGGAAGGCGAGCGCATGGTCGGCGATCAGCAGGTGGTGAAGAACGCATTGATCGCGGGCAGCATCATCCCGAGCACCAGCAACCCGTGTCTGCCGGGTCGCGGTTACATCAATGCGATCGACGCGTTCACCGGCACCAGCCTGCTGACGGGTCTGTTTGACGCCAATCGCGACGGTGAATTCGGCAACGACACGATGGGCGCAGGCAATACCGCCATCGGCTCGATCGACCTTGGCGTCGGCATGGTGACCGACCCTGCATTGCTCGACCGACTGCTGGTCGCCGGCGGTTCGTTGGCCACGCTCGCTTCCACACCGCTGGATCCGGCCCTGTACGGTGGCCGTATCTCGTGGCGCGAAATCATCCGGAGATGACGATGATCCACAACCGTATCACCCGTCACCGTTCGAGCCGTCCGGCATCCCGCCGTACGGCCACGGGCTTCACCTTGGTCGAGTTGATCATCGTCGTGCTGATCATCGCCGTGCTGGCGGCCATCGCCTATCCCGCGTATCAGGATTCGGTGGTCAAGACCCGTCGCGGCGCGGCGAAGTCCTGTCTGCTCGAATCCGAGCTGTTCATGCAGCGCTTCTTCACCACCAACTTGCGCTACGACCAGACCCCGCCTCCGGCCAACGTGGCGGTGGTGCTGCCTGCTTGTACCGCAGGGACCGATGTGACCAACCACTACAACGTCGCGCTCACGGCGGTCGCCGCCAGGACGTACACGCTGACGGCGACACCACAAGGCCTGCAGGCTGCAAAAGACACCGATTGCGGCACCCTCAGCATCGATCAGGTGGGCGCAAAGAACTCAGGCGGTTCGGAAACGGTCGATTACTGCTGGTAAGCGCAACTGGTCTTAAAAACACGCAAACGCGAAAGGCCCGTTCACTGAACGGGCCTTTCGTCTGGGTTTCGCCGAATCGTCTGGCCGTGATGGGTCGGATGAGGACGCGGAACAAAAAAAGCCTGCGATTCGCATCGCAGGCTTTTTCATGATCTGGCGCCCGAAGTTGGACTCGAACCAACGACCCCCTGATTAACAGTCAAGTGCTCTAACCGGCTGAGCTATTCGGGCGGGGCTGCATATCCTAATGGCCCGGCCCGGTCCGATCAAGCGCGACGCACGTGGCCGATGCCTCGAAGCAGGACTCCGATCACAGCCCGGCGGCGCACGCGGCGGCGGCGGGCAGGGCGGCGCGCTTGCTGCGCAGTCGGCCGCCGTTGGACAGAATCAGCGCCAGCGCGTCCCTGGAGCCACGGCGGTCGCAGAGCGTGAACGTGATGTTCGCGCCGGCATTGCCGCCATTGGGTTGATAGACGATGCGGGGGCGGCCGACGGTGCCGTGCAGGCGCACGCCTGCGGGCAGTTCGGGTTCCCGGCGGACGATCTGCTCGCCCGGGCCGTGCATGCGGTCGCCGTTGTGGTCGATGAACGCGAGCCAGCCTTGGCTCCAGTCGACGCCGCCGACGCACTGCGACTCGCCGGGGCAGACCACGACTTCCCGCCCGAGGACGGTGGCGTGCCGCTGCGCGTCGAAGAGGGTCGCGGTGATGGCGGTGCGGGCCGAGCCGGCCTGGACCCGGGCGACGGCGTTCTTCAGGCCGGGAATGACGATGCCGAACAGGATGCCGACGATGGTGAGTGCGATCAGCAGGTCCAGCAGCGTGAAACCGTGGACACGGCGGCGGGATGACAGGGGCGGGCGAGGGTGGGACATGAATGGACTCCGGTGGCGCGTGGACGGGAGTCCAGTGTCGGCAGGCCTGCGACCGCGCGGGATCGGCGACAACCGTATCCGGGTGTAGGAAAAACCCGCTCCGTGCGATGACGACCCGCTAGACTTCCGGGCCTGACCCGTCGACGCCCGCAATGAACGAACACGTACGCTATCTGTCCGACACCGCCTTCCAGCTGGTCGCGCCCTACGAACCTGCCGGCGACCAGCCGCAGGCGATCGCGGCGCTGATCGATGGCTTCGAAAGCGGATTGGCGAAGCAGACGCTGCTGGGTGTGACCGGCTCGGGCAAGACCTACACCATCGCCAACGTGATCCAGGCGGTGCAGAAGCCGACCCTGGTGATGGCGCACAACAAGACCCTGGCGGCGCAGCTCTACGGCGAGTTCAAGGCGTTCTTCCCGCACAACGCGGTCGAATATTTCGTCAGCTATTACGACTACTACCAGCCCGAAGCCTACGTGCCGTCCAGCGACACCTTCATCGAGAAGGACAGTTCGATCAACGAGCACATCGAACAAATGCGGCTGTCGGCGACCAAGGCGTTGCTGGAGCGCCGCGACGCGATCATCGTGTGTACGGTGTCGGCGATCTACGGTCTGGGCGATCCGAACGAATACTTCAAGATGGTGCTGCACATGGTGCGCGGCGAGCGCATCGACCAGCGCGAGCTGATCCGCCGCCTCACCGCGATGCAGTACTCGCGCAACGACACCGAACTGCGTCGCGGTACCTATCGCGTGCGCGGCGAAGTGATCGATGTGCATCCGGCCGAATCCGACGTCGAAGCGCTGCGGATCGAGCTGTTCGACGGCGAAATCGAACAGTTGACGGTGTTCGACCCGCTGACCGGCGAAACCCTGCGCAAGCTGCCGCGCTACACCATCTATCCGAAATCGCATTACGTCACCACGCGGCGCACGGTGCTGGATGCGATCGAGGCGATCAAGGTCGAGCTGCGCGAACGTCTGGAACAACTGTATGCCGCGAACAAGCTGGTGGAAGCGCAGCGTCTGGCCCAGCGCACGCAGTTCGATCTGGAGATGATGGCCGAGGTCGGCTTCTGCAGCGGTATCGAAAACTATTCGCGGCATCTGACCGGGCGCATGCCCAACGAAGCGCCGCCGTGCCTGTTCGACTATCTGAGTCCGGACGCGCTGCTGGTGGTCGACGAGTCGCACGTCACCGTGCCGCAGATCGGCGCGATGTTCAAAGGCGACCGTGCGCGCAAGGAAACACTGGTGGAATTCGGTTTCCGGCTGCCGTCGGCGCTGGACAACCGGCCGCTGCGCTTCGAGGAATGGGAAATGCGCTCGCCGCGCACCATCTTCGTCTCGGCGACGCCGCGCGAGTACGAAATCGAGAAATCGCAGGGACAGGTGGTCGAGCTGGTGGTGCGGCCGACGGGGCTGATCGATCCGGTGGTGGAGATCCGCCCGGTCGGCACCCAGGTCGACGATCTGCTCGGCGAAATCGGCGAGCGCGTGGCGATGGGCGATCGCGTGCTGGTGACCACGCTGACCAAGCGCATGGCCGAGAATCTCACCGAATACCTCGGCGACCACGGGGTGCGCGTGCGCTATCTGCACTCCGATATCGAGACCGTCGAGCGCGTCGAAATCATCCGCGATCTGCGCCTTGGCGTGTTCGATGTGCTGGTCGGCATCAATCTGCTGCGCGAAGGTCTCGACATGCCCGAGGTGTCGCTGGTCGCGATTCTCGACGCCGACAAGGAAGGCTTCCTGCGTTCGGCGGGGTCGCTGATCCAGACCATCGGCCGCGCCGCGCGCAACGTGCGCGGCAAGGCGATCCTCTACGCCGACGTGGTGACGCGTTCGATGAAGGCCGCGCTGGAGGAAACCGGACGGCGTCGCGAGAAACAGCTGGAGTACAACGCCGAACACGGAATCGTGCCGACCTCGATCGTGCGCGACATCATGGACGTGATGGAAGGCGCGCGTAGCGAGCTGGCGCCGGGCGACCGCAAGGGTCGCGGCAAAAGCCAGCGTGTGGCCGAACCGATCGAGAATTACGCGGCGCTGCCGCCCGCGCAGATCGCGGCGCGGATCGCTGCGCTGGAAACGACGATGTACCAGCACGCGCGCGATCTGGAGTTCGAGGACGCCGCGCGCGTGCGCGACGAGATCCGCAAGCTGAAAGAGGTGAGTCTGGGGTGAGCGCAGTCCGGCCCGAGCCTCGCTTTCCGCGCATCGGTTGGCTGGGTGCGCTGTGGCTGCTGGTGTATCTGCCGACCTATCAATCCGCCTACGGCGCGTTCAACTTCCTGTTCCTGTGCAATATCGGCGTGATCCTGACCGCGATCGGGCTGATCGTGCGCAGCCGTCTGCTGCTGTCGAGCCAGGCGGTGGCGGCGCCGGTGATCGCGGTGGTCTGGGCGATCGACGCCGCGTGGAAACTGGCCACCGGCGATTTCCTCTATGGCGGCACCGAATATCTGTGGGACACCGCCTATCCGCTGTTCGCGCGCCTGCTGTCGCTGTATCACCTCGCCTGGCCGCTGCTGTTGTGGTGGGTGCTGCGACGCATCGGTTACGACCCGCGCGGCTGGCCGTTGCAGGCCGGCATCGCGGCGCTGGCGATCCTCGCCGGTCGCTTGCTGGTCCCGGCGGCGGACAACGTGAATTTCGCGTGGATCGATCCGTTCTTCGGCCGTCAGCTGGGGCCGGCGCCGGTGCATCTGCTGATTTGCTGGGGAGTGCTGTGCGGGATCGCCTACGGCGCGACGCACTGGGGGCTGCGACGGATGTTCCCGGACCCGGTCGACATTTCCGCGCCGGCGCCTGGTTCCGTCGCGCCGCGTCGGGTGTTACCATGACGGCCCTTTCGGGTTGGCGGTAAGGACTCGACGGGCGGTTAGCTCAGCGGTAGAGCACTACCTTGACATGGTAGGGGTCACAGGTTCGAACCCTGTACCGCCCACCAATTAAATCAACGGCTTAGGCCGTTTTTGATTGTTCGGCTGTAGTAAGTACGACACAAATACGACAAACCACCCGTTGAAAGCGGGTGGTTTTTTCGTTTTAGGCCTGGCATCCGCACCACGTGATAACGAATTGGGCTTTTGCACTTGGGCTGCTCAATGAGCCTGACGGAAACCTCTGCTACGGTGGGCGTGGGCGCGAAAGCGTGTGCACTCAGGCTCGAACTGGTCGCTCCCTAACGGCAGTTCCCGACCCGGTGCGAACATTTCGTAGGGTGGTGGTGAGCGTAGCGAACCCCACCCATGTGCCGTCGGCGTTGCGACTATCGACTAAGGGCAGGAGTGGTTGAGAGCCTGAAGGCAGGTTCGCTAAGTTCACACCACACTGCGAGTCACATAGCGAAACATCTCGCGCTGATAAATCGGAGCTTACGGTGCACATTGATTTCATAGAAGTTGCTAACTTTCGCAAATTGCTTGCGGTGCGAGTCGATATTGCGAAAACGTCTACGGTCTTCGTGGGTGCCAACAACAGCGGCAAGACATCAGCAATGGTCGCACTCCGACGATTCCTTGTTGATCACGGCAACTTCTCCATAAATGACTTCACCCTAAGTCACTGGGCGAAGATTGACGCCGTCGGCAAAGATTGGGAAGACGAAACGGCGGGTGCTGAGGCTCCTGACTTCGACTGGGGTTCTGTCGTTCCATTTCTCGATGTCTGGCTCCAAGTGCCAGAGAAGCAGCTCCACTTCGTTCAGAAGATTTTGCCGACCCTGGATTGGGACGGATCGGCCATTGGGGTTCGCCTGCGTTATGAGCCGAAAAAGATTGAAGACTTCAAGCGCGATTATCTGGCCTCCCGAAGCGCGGCTAAAGACGTGATGGCTGCGGCCATACTCGCCCCGAGCGAAGGCGCGGACCCGTTCTCGCTGTGGCCAAAGTCTATGATCGAATTCCTGACGCGCCGTCTGCGCGCGATGTTTGAAGTCAAGGCTTACCTCCTTGACCCGGCAAAGCTGGAAGATTCCGACAATGGCGAGGCCAAGCCGCAACCGCTGCCCGCAGACAGCGACCCGCTATCAGATCCATTCAAAGGCCTGATCCGTATCGACGAGATTAGCGCTCAGCGCGGCCTGGGCTGGACCACATCAACTGGGGCTAGCGACGAAGATCAAGCTGATAACTCCACTCGCCCAGGGAAACGACTCTCCACGCAGCTTCGCGGCTACTACGCCAAACATCTGGATCCGTTCGACCAGCCAGAAGAGAAGGATTTGCAAGCACTACAAGCTCTGCACGATGCGCGTGTGCAATTTGGCAAGCAACTGTCCAATTCTTTTGAAGCGGCATTGCAGGAGTTGGAAGCGATTGGATATCCAGGCCTGACCGATCCCAAACTGACTCTGACGGCAGACCTTCGTCCACTGGATGCCCTTACGCACGCATCAGCCGTGCATTACGAGGTGCCAACGCATCTCGCGGATGTTGGATATATCAATCGCCTGCCCGAAGACTCGAATGGGCTGGGATATCAGAATTTGGTATCGATGGTCTTCGCTCTGATGAGCTTTCGCGACAAATGGGTACGCGTCGGGAAAGCTTCGAAGCAACCGCCAACAGAAGAGACCAGCATCCCTCCGTTGCATCTGGTGTTGGTGGAAGAACCCGAGGCACACCTTCATGCGCAGGTGCAGCAGGTATTCATTACGCATGCTTACGGCGTATTGAGAAATCGCGAGCACCTTGGAGACAATGAAGATCTTCATACTCAGATGATCGTCAGCACTCATTCGAGCCATCTTGCGCACGAAGCCGATTTCAGCTCGCTTCGCTACTTCCGGCGAATGCCTGTCAATCCCGTTAAAGGGTCTGTTCCGGTGTCTCGCGTAGTGAATCTTTCGCGTATCTTCGGCACCGAAGACGACACAAGCCGATTCGTCAAGCGCTACTTGAAAGTAACGCACTGTGATCTTTTCTTTGCCGATGGGGCCATTCTGGTGGAAGGGCCAGCCGAACGTATCTTGGTGCCACATATCGTGCGAGATCGAGAGGAATACAAATACTTGACTCGCTGCTATCTGACTTGGCTTGAAATTGGCGGCAGCCATGCGCACCGACTTAGTTCTCTCTTAACCGCGCTTGGTCTCAATACGCTCATCATCACCGACCTTGATGCAAAGAAGGTCGACGGTAGTAAAGCTGTTCCTATGCGTGGGCAGGCCTTGCTGACGCGCAATCACACTGTTAAGACTTGGGTGCCGAAAGAAGAAAATATCGATCTACTCTTAGATATGAAGCCTGACTCGCTCGCCCTACTCGACCTAAGTGGAGTCGGTGTTCGCGTCGCCTATCAGCAGCCAATCAATGCGTCATTTGGCACAGACAAAGATGGCGAGGCAATTGCCAATACCTTTGAAGATGCCTTGGTATATCGCAATATCGAGTTCTTCAAGACGCTTGAGGGAGTTGGATTAGCGAAGAAGTTCCGCGACGCTTTGGAAAAAGCAGTAAACCTCGAAGACCTAGCTAGCAAACTCAATGCAGATCTTGCCAAGGGCGACAAGGCCGAACTGGCTATGATCTTACTGGAAGGAAAAGAACTGAAAAAACTTAGACTCCCCGACTACATTGATGCTGGCCTAAAATGGCTAATCTATCAGCTCAAACGAAAGGAAGACGACGTCGCCGGCAAGATAATGCTCAACCCCGCACAGGCGCCCAGTGCCGCCGCAGCGGCGGCTCCTGAGGCTAAGCCATGAACCAAGCGCCAGAGACACTGGGTAAAGATGTCGATGAGTTGGCAGACAAGCAAATTTTCGACTGCCTGAACCCATCAGCTCCGAAGAGCTTTTTCCTCTTTGCAGGCGCTGGTTCTGGCAAGACACGCTCCCTTGTATCGGCTCTCGAACACATACAAGCAACATGGGGAGACCGCTTGCGGCGACGAGGACAGCGCGTAGGCGTGATTACTTTCACGAATGCAGCCACAGATGAAATCAAGCGTCGCATCAAATTCGACCCCTTGTTCGATGTACGCACCATTCACAGCTTCGCTTGGTCTCTTGTCGATGGCCTCAATCACGACATTCGCGCATGGCTTACTACGAAGCTTGCGGAAGATATTCAAGAGTGGCACGCGCTTGAAGCTAAAGGAAGAGCCGGCAAAAAATCGGCCGAGCGCAAGTTGAAAATTGCATCCTCAACCAAACGCCTCGAAGCCTTGCCCACGATTACCCGCTTTATTTACAGCCCGACCGGGGCCAATCGCACCCGGGACTCACTGAATCATGCCGAGGTTATCCAGCTCACATCGCACTTCCTTAGCTCAAAGCCTCGCATGCAGAGCATCTTCGTCGGTCGCTATCCCATCCTCTTGGTGGATGAGAGTCAAGACACGAGCGCGGCGCTGATCGACGCGCTCTTTGAAGTTGCAGCGAAACAGTCAGGTGCGTTTTCACTCGGACTCATCGGCGACATGATGCAGCGTATTTACTCCGAGGGCAAAGAAGATTTGGGAAAGAAGAATTTGCCGTTAGAGTGGCAGACACCTAGTAAGAAGATGAGCCACCGCTGTCCTTCTCGCATCGTTGTACTTCTGAACAAGGTGCGAAGCACGGTTGACGATCATCAGCAGCAACCACGCGATGATGCTGATGAGGGGGTCGTGCGCTTGTTCGTTATTCCTGCCGATCGCGACAATAAGCCTGAACTGGAAACACGCATGACCGAGGTCATGGCCGGGATTACAGGCGACACGGATTGGATGACGCCGAGCGCCGTAAAGACGCTGACACTTGAGCACAAGATGGCAGCGGCTCGCTTGGGCTGTCTTGATGTTTTTTCAGCGCTCTACGAGCTTGACTCGATGAGCTTGCTCAATGGTACGCAGCCAATCGCAACTTTCTTCACCAACGAAATCCTATCGATTGTAGAGGCGCAGAAAAGTGGCGACCGCTTCGCCTTGATGCGCGCACTTAAAGAATTTTCGCCGCTTCTCACGTCAGACGCCTTGAAGGCTGGTCCCGGACGTGCTCACCTGACGGCTGTCCAGAGCTGCGTGGACAACCTTCTAGAGTTGTGGGCAGAAGGCGCTGATCCTTCTTTGTTGCAAGTGCTGCGATGTGTCGAATCCAACAATCTTCTTGAGGTTCCAGAGAGGCTGCTGGCTTGGACATCCGATACGGAGGAGACTGCCGCCGAAGATGAAGAGGTAGATGAGGCAACGCAAAAGCGCCATGAGATCATTGATCGGCTGTTGGCAGCGCCATTTTCACAGATCGAACCTCTTGGCAAATACTTGGCTGGGCGTGCCCGATTCGATACTCATCAAGGCGTCAAAGGATTGGAGTTCGACCGAGTCATGGTGATCATGGATGACACCGAGGCTCGTGGTTTCATGTTCAAGTATGAAGATTTATTCGGTGGAAAGACCGACGGTAAAGTAGTTGATGCGACTAGGCGACTGTTCTACGTAACCGCGAGCCGTGCCAAAAAGAGCCTGGCTTTGGTGGCATACAGTTCCAGCCCCGAGCGCGTCAAACGCTTTGTGCTTGACCGAGGGTGGTTCTCGGACGACGAAATTATTCAAGAGTTGCCGAACTGATAGAAACGAAGGTCAGCAAGTAGCCCGGGTAAGCGAAGCGCACCCGGGATGAACACGACGAGAGCCTCCCGGGTGCGGCCTGCGGCCTTACCCAGGCTACGACAAATCGAAACGCAACTTCCAGAAATAGGGTCGGGTTCAATTACCAATATCCGCTCCTGGCCGCTCTTCGACCTTCAATGTCGGAGAGCGGTCAGTAATCGATTCAGATGTCCGTCTGCTAAGCAATCTCCAGGGCGTCGTCGGCCTCGATTCCTAGGTAACGCACAGTGCTCTCCAGCTTGGTATGCCCGAGTAGGAGTTGGACGGTAAACCTGTTCCACAAGAGCGGACACCAAAAAGTACGGGGTCAAGCGATTTTTTATTCGCCCGTCTCGCCCGTCGATCAAGGGCCATCCGCTCAGATTTCCCGCACGCTGCCCGGATCGATGATGTCGAGCCGCACCGCGCGCGCTACCGCAGCCGTGCGCGATTTCGCGTCGAGCTTGAGCAGCACGGAACGGACGTGCGATTTGACCGTGTTGACCGACATGAACAAGGTCGTTGCGATTTCGTCGTTGCTCTTGCCGCGCGCGATGTGCGTCAACACGGACAGTTCGCGAGGCGAGAGCAGGTCGCGCTGGGAAGACATCGCCCGTCTTGGCGAGATTGCAGTGTTCCCGGCAGCGGGTCTGTCCACAGCGGTTTCGTTATGGGCGAGGTTGCGGATGGTGTCGACCAGCGTGTCCGGTTCGGCCGTCTTCAGCACATAGGTCTTCGCGCCGCAGCGCAGCGCGCGCAGCAGGCGCTCTTCGTTGTCGTACATGGTCAGGACGATGATCCGCGCGGCCCGATCGTGCTCGACGATGGCCTGGATCGCGACCGTTCCATCGATGTCCGGAGGCCAACAAAAAGACCATCCAACAAAAAGGCCACCCGTCGGGGTGGCCCTGTGCATGTCCGCAATGCGCGCGCGACGGGTCAACCCATCGAAGCCCTCGGCGTGAACGGTGTCGGCAGCGCGAGCGGATCCTTGCCGGGGTCCCGGTTCGCCGGTTTGCGCAGCACCACCCAGAGACTCAGCGACACGGCGATGACCTGGCTGATGCCCGAGACCACGAAGCGGTCCAGGCCGTTGTCCAGCGGCGTGCCGCTGAAAGGCACGACCGCCGCCAGCGCGACCCACATCATGACGTACAGCAGCGTGCGTCCACCGCCGGCAACGCTGCCGGCGGCGAGCAGACTCCAGAGCCACAGTGGCGCGAACAGGCCGGTGTGGTCGGGCAGGAACGGGCTGCGGAACGAAGCCAGTGCGAGCAGGGCGAGCCAGTTCGCCGCCAGTTCGGTGCGCGACAGCTTCGGCGCGCGCCGCGCCGACAACACGGTCAGCACCACCACGAGCAGCGTCCATGCCCAGGACACCTGCTGTACCAGTGCGCGCGTTGCGACCGGTACATCCAGTGCGTTGAGTTTGTAGATCAGGCCGGGAATCGAGTCGTTGATCGCTGCGATGAAGCCGAGATCCTTCAATTCGAGGAACGCCCAGGCTTCGCCGCTCGCCATGCGCGGCAGTTGATAGTCCAGCAGCGAGAGGAACGGCGCTTCGCCGATCCATGCGAAGGCGATGATGGTGTACAGCAGCGAGAAGCCGAGCGTCCAGCCCAGCGCCTTCCAGCGTCGCGTTGCGATGAGATAGATGCCCAGAATGCCCGGAAACAGCTTGAAGACCGCGAAGCCGAACAGCGCGCCGCCGAGCACCGGACGGTCGCGCCAGAACAGCGCCATCGCCGCCGCCGACAGCGATACCGCCGTCAATTGGAAGTTGCCCAATTGCAGCGTCAGCAGCACCGGCGACGCGATCCACACCGCTGGAATCAGCAGCGCAGCGCGGCGGCCGGGCTGGCCACCGATCCACGTCGTCAGCGCGATCATGCATGCCAGCAGCGTGCCGCCTTCGAGCGTGAACCACAGCCCGCGCAACTCGTGGAAATCGCCGCCGAAGGCGACGCCCAGCATCGGCAGCAGCAGGAACTGCGGCAGATACATGAATTCGTCGATGTAGAAGATGCCGATCTGCTTGCCCTGATAATGCTGCACGTCATAGAGATTCGGCACGCCCTGCAGCGCGAGGTTGGCCGCCTGCCAATAACCGGAATAGCAGTTGTGGCCGGTGTAGAACGCGTCGAAACCGTAGGTCGACGTGGCCACCTGCGAGGGATCGGCCATGAACAGCGCAACGCCGGCAGTGCGTACCAGCGTGAGGACTGCCAGCAGCAGCCACAGCGTCGAGAGCATCGGTCGACGTCTGCGGATGCCGTCCCATTCCGGCGGCAGGCGCTTCGCCGTCCATGGCGCGAGCAGCGCGAACACGAGCAGAACGACGATGGCCGTGACCGCGAGCGGAGCATGCAGCGCAGCGGCACTGGCAGCGGCCAGCGTCGCCGCGAGCAGCGACAGCAGGCTGGCGATGATCCAGCGATCAGCGGAAGGAGGCGTGGCGGCGATCATGATGACGTAACTCCTGTAGCGCAGCCCCGAAGGGCGGTGGTGATGCGGTTCGAGATGGCGCGATGCGATATGCGTTGTTTTGGACTCAAGCTGCGTTGAGCCCTTCGACCTGTCCGGAAAAGAAGAAGCGGTCCAGCGCCTGGAAGTCGTCGAAGACCACATCGGCATCGGCTGCGGCGCGCTCCTCGACGGTCGCGCGGTCGACCCGGAGCAGCGTGGTCATGCCGAATTCGCGCGCACCGTCGACATCGCAGCGGCGACTGTCGCCGACCATCCAGATGTTTTCCGGCGGCACGTCGAGCTTGGCGATCGCCAGCCGGAACGGCGCCGGATCGGGTTTGTCCGCACCGGCTTCTTCCGACGTGACCACGTAATCAAAACAGTCGTCCAGGCCGAAATAGATGATCTTGCGGAACTGGATCTGCGAGGTGAGGTCGGTGATGATCGCAGTGGCGATATCGCGGTTGCGCAGGTTCACCAGCAGGTCGCGCACGCCCGCGAACAGTTCGCAGTGCGACAGGAACGTGCGCCAGTAGGTCTGCTCCAGATCCAGCGTGATCAGCAGCTGGGTCTTGCGTCCGAGGATCTCGATGCCGCGCTGGAAATACAGCAGGCGGCTGTGCGAACTGGCGGTCGCGCCGAGCTGCTGCTTGACCTCTTCGCGCGCCTGCGCGAACGCGCGGTGCACGCTGTCCGGATCGGCGCCGAGCAGGCGCACAGCCTTGGCCTCGGTGGCGGCGGTCGCCTTCGCATGCGGGGCGTCGTAAGCGTAGAGCGTATTGTCGGTGTCGAAGATGATCGCGGCGGGCGCGCGGAACACCTTCTTCGGGTGCGTGACCACCATGTCAGCGGATCCTGTTCTTGAGGGATTCTTCGATCTGCAGCAACACCATCAGCTGCATGATGCCGGTCATGCCATCCTCCCACTTCGGTTGGATGTCGAGCATTTCCTGCAGGTTCGGCGCCAGTGTGCCGGCCGCTAGCGCGATGTCCTCGGCCGAGACTTCGCCCTCGATGGTCATCTCGACCTCGTCCGAATCCTCGGCGAGTTCGATGTCCAGATGCAGGCCGCAGATGCCGATCAGCATCCGCGCCAAACGCTCGTGGTAAGTGCCGTTGCGGATCAGCGCGGTGAGCTTCAGGGCCAGATCCTTCGGCGAACTGACGTTCTCCATCTGGCGCATGTTGACCGGGCGCAGCTTCAGCACCAGATCGGCCTTCGATTTCTGCGGATGGATATAACGATGCGCGTCGATCGCGCGGCGTTCGATCGAACGCAGTACGTTCTCCATCGGGTGGCCGCGTTCGCCGACATCGCGATGGATCTTCCACGCCCGTCGCAGTTCTTCGTCGATATCGAGAAAGACCGAAACGTCGAAGCGCTGGCTGAGCCTCGACATGCGCAAGGCGTGCAGGCCGGAAACGATGATCACATCGTTGCGATGCAGCGTCGCCGGTGCGAGGAATCTTCCGGCGGAGTGATCGTAATGGCGGTTGGCGACCGGTTTGCCGTCCATCAGCGCCAGCGCATCGTTGTTGAAACGCTGCAGATCGTTGGCGCGCGGATCGAGATGGGTGAGGCCTTTCCACATCGGCGCGTAGCGGTCCCAGACGTGATAGTCGTCGCCCGACAGATGCACGACGGTATGCTGGCCGAAGATGTCGGTCATCGCCCGTGCGAGCGTGTCCTTGCCCGCGCCGGAGTCTCCGGCGATGCCCAGCGTCACCGGCTTCTGCGCGATCCGGAAGTAATCGTTGCGGCTCACGCGTTCGCGCAGCATCTGCGCGATCAGGACCAGCCCGGTCGACACCACCATCGTCATCCACAGCGACATGACCTTCGGGTCGATTATTGCTGCGAGATCCGCGATGGCCGGCTGCGGATACCAGCCGAATGCGGGGATGCCGGCGCCGGGCGAAATCAGCAGATGCATCGCGATCAGCAGCAGCGACAGCAGCCCGGTCAGCAGCATCGCGCTGCGGTCGCCCTGCAGTTGATGCGCGACGAGGAACGGCACCAGCCACAGGTACCAGCCGGGCGGCGCCGGCGTGGTCAGCACCACGAGGAAGAACGACAGCCCGGTGACCGCGACCAGCAGATCGAAACTGATCCGGCGCAGTCGCCACACGCCGTAGGCGGCGAGCAGATACAGCGTCGGGGTGAGGTACAGCATCAGCGACTCGCCGAGCGGCAGCGCGAAATCGAAGATGCGCGCGGATTCGTGGGTGCCCAGCACCATCGTGCGGAAGCCGGGCGAAGCCAGGCACAGCAATTGCGGCGCAAAGCCGAGCCCAAGGCCGATCGCGAACGGCTGCAGCAGCGTCCGCAGCCGCTTGTTGCGCCACAGATAGATCGCCACGAACGGCACCGCCAGCAGCATGCTGAATTTCGCCGCCAGCGCCAGCCCCAGCGCCACGCCGCTGGGCAGCGCGCGATAGCCCTGCAGCAGCGCCAGCGACAGCAGCAGCAGCGCGACCGGCACGATGTCGGTCTGGCCGGTCCAGTACGTCACGAACAGCAGGATCGGCGAGCACCAGTACAGCCACAGCAGTTTGCGCGGCTGCTGCGGATAGATGCGGAACAGCAGCACCAGGCCGGCAAGATCGGCGATCAGCAGGCTCAGGCGGAAGCCGATCGCGGTGACCGCAGCCTGGCCGCTGACGGTCGCGACCAGCCAGCCCGGCAGCGTGCCGGCCAGATGCACCAGCAGCATCACCGGGCCATAGGGATACGCGAGCGGATTGCCGCCGTTGTCGAGGAAATTCGACCATGGATCGGGTGAGGGCCTCGAGATCGCATGATCGAGGAACGGTACGAACCATTCCGTCTGGATCTGCGGCGCCAGCAGTGCGATCAATGCCAGACGCAGCAGCAGCCCGAGCTTGAACACCGGATCGCGCCACAGCGGCCGGGGAACAATGCTCCACAGCGGATTGGCGGGGCTCATCGCCACAGCGCGGGCTCCTTGCTGCAGACCGCGTCGGCGACGATGCCTTCGAGTTCTAGCAGCGCGCGCAGCGCGGGGATCTCGGTGGCGGCATCGCGTCCCTGCAGCTCGGGCGACACCAGGCAGAGCCTGAAACCCGCGCCCTGCAGACGCGCGGCCTGCGCGCCGTCGAGCGGAAAGCGGGTGAAACAGTCGACCCAGATCCACTGCACTTTGCCGGCGAGGGACATCGCGGTGTCGATCGATTCGAATTCCGACACCCGCACCGCGCAGCGCGATTCGCCGCGGCGAGCGGTGCGCACCAGGAAGGGAAACGACTGGTCGAGGAAGAACCAGTCCTCGATGCCATGTGCGTGCATCAGCGCGATCAGCCGGTCTTCGAGGCCTTCTTCCTTCACGTTGAGAATCAGCAGGCGATGGCGATAACCGTCCAGCCAGGTCTCGAAATCCTCGCCGTCCACGAAGGCATCGTGATGGATGATCAACCGCTCGCCATGACTGCGGATATCGACCTCCACCCCGAATTCCGGGACGGTGTCGCGCAGTTGCGCGAGCGTGTTGCGGCGGTGCGAGACGATGATCATGGGCTGCGTGCCAAGTCCTTGCGCAGACGCAGACTGAAGTCGACGGTCCTGCGGATGAAGCGGGCTTTCGCCTGCCAGTTGACGTTCCAGTGCGAGGAACCATGGGCGCGTTCGCCGAAGCGCACCGGGAAGCGGCGCACGCGCAGGCCACGGTGCAAGGCCTGGTAGTAAGCGTACAGATCGAGCGAGAAATCGTGCGGCGCATCGCGCCACGCCGCGAAGAACGCGCGCGGGAACAGCGTCGGCTGCGCGTTGATGTCCCACATCCGTCGGCGCATCAGCAGGGTTTCGAATACCGACATGCCGACCGTGAACACGACGTCGGCCGCAGGTCGGCCGTAGCGGCTGCCCTTCACGAACAGCGTTTCCGGCGAGGCATCGCTCTCGAACAGCGCGAGCCCGCGCAGCGCGTCGGCGGGATCGGTCTGCATGTCGGCATGGGTCCAACCGATGACTTCGCCATCGGCGGCGGCGAGCCCGGAGAGAATGCCGAAACCATAGCCCTGGTTTTTCTCCACCCGCACCGTGCGGATGCGCGGACGTTCGCGCAGAAGCTCTTCGCGCAGAAGTTCGACGAGGACTGCGGGCGAGTCGTCGGTGGATCCGTTGTCGACCAGGATCGCCTCGACATCGTCGCGCGCGAAGGTTTCGCGCAGGCGCGCGACCAGCAGGGGCAGATTGCGCGCTTCGTTGTAGCAGGGAATGACGAGACTCAGGCGCATGATGCGGTCAGTCGCCTCCGATCTTGCGCAGCACCACCGAGCGCCCCATCGCGAACACCGAGGGCATCAGCTTGACCAGCGCGCCGTCGAGTGCATCGATTGCGCGCAGCGCGAAGCGCGGCAGCTCCAGGGTTTTCGCGCGCACCACCACGCCGCCCGAGGCGAGGAACACGAAGCATTCGTTCAGCGCGTTCTTTTCGATTCGGAAACCGGGAATGCGGCGTTCGAAGGCGGCCTCGTCGGTGAACAGCAGTTCCGGAATCGCGCAGTTCGCCGACCACGGGTCGCGCGGATCGTTTGCGACGATTTCAGGATCGAACACATCGATGTCGTACGACCAGCCCTCGTGGCGCATCGCGCGCAGCGCGGCCTTCAGCGCGAAGCAGGTATTGAGTTCCTGGATCAGCACCAGACCGTTCGGCGCGAGCATGCGGTGCACGCTGGCGAAGAATTTCGCCGGGTTGGGCAGGTGGTGGATCATGTGGCTGAAGATCGCGACGTCGATCGAGCCGGGTGCAAAGGGCGGGTCCATCGCGTCGGCGACCGCATCGGTCCACGGGCGTGGTTCGACATCGGTGATCTGGAACCCGTCGTGGCGGATGAACTCCTTGCTCAGACCCGAACCGGCGCCGAACTCGACCACGCGCTGTCCCGGACGCAGATGCGCGTTCATCCAGTCGTAGCGTTTGAACAGCAGAAATTCCAGATTGCGCGGCCGATGGGTCAGGAAGAATTCGCGCGCGCGCGCGACGTCGCCTTCGTGCTTGAACCGGTTTTCTTCATGGCTCGGAAAATAGGTGCTCGGCAGGAACAGCGTGTTGGGGCGGATCCGCGATCCGGTCATGGTGTCTTTCCGGTCGGCGCCTTGACGCGTATTCATGCCGTTTCCCTTTCGGACACGCGGGTGGATGAAGCGTCGGCATGCGTGGCAACGCGGTTGTCGAGCTCCAGACGGTAGGGGTGTGAGGGCCAGCGGTGGAAGCAGCGCTGCCAATACTCGAAAGTGCGCAGATCGGTGGGCGTGCCCCAGCACAGATAGTGTTCGATCTCGAACACGCGGCAGCGCAGCCCGAGCGCGATCGCATCCTGGATGCAACTGTCGACGTAGAACTCGCCGTTGACGCGGCCGTCGCGGGCGATCATCGCTTCGGCGGCCATCGAAAAATCGCGCGCGCGCTTGAAGGTGAAGGTGCCGACGACGATCGGATCGCGCGCCGGGTCGTCCAGCGGCACTTTGACCGATACGCTGCGGATGGCGCCGCCGTCCTCGTCGACCCAGCCGTAGTGCGTGGGCCGGCGCAGCGCGCCCGGGTAGCCGCGCGCGACCCAGACCAGCACATCGGTCTGCGCGTCGTCGAGCGCGGCGCGCAGTGCGTCCGCGTCGTACACCGCGCCGTTGTCGCAGGCGCCGATGGTGAGTGGTTCATCGGGTTCCACGGCGTCGAGGCCGAGCAGGCAGGTGCGCGCCTGACCGTCGGTGACCTGTTCCAGTTCGATCGCGGCGCTGCCCGGAAACCGCACTTGCAGCGTCGATTCGATCGCATCCAGACCGGGCAGATCCTTGCGCAGCACGAAGACATGGCGATCGGCGGCGGGAAGATCGAGCGTGGCCTGCACCACCATCGGCTCGCCGGAAACCGGAATCAGCGGTTTCGGCAGGGTGTGGCCTTCCTGCGCGAAGCGCGAGCCGAGGCCCGCCATCGGTACCATCGTCGCGCCGCGCTGCGACACCGGCCGGCGCGCGCGCGTCGGATCGACCAGTGCACGGAACGCCGACGACCATGCGCGGTATTCGGCCAGATCGTCCGGGGTGCCCCACTGCATGAAGTGATCGAGCTCGAACACCGCCACGCGACGACCGTCGTCCAGCAACGGGCGGTAGGCGAGGCTGACGTAATACTCATCGTTCAAGGCGAGATCCGGCCGCGCCATGCAGCGCTCGAAGCTCTCGCGCATCAGCGCGCCCGAGGCGAAGTAATAGGTGCCGCTGGAGGCGTACTCGCGCATCGGCTGATCGGTGTAGGGCTTCTTCTCCTGGATCTCCAGCACGCGCTCGCCTTCGGTGCGCACGTAGGCGTAGTTGGTCGAGCCCATCATGTGCGGGTGGAAGCCGGTGTAGCAGGGAATCGCACCATCCCATCCGCCTTCGGCGACCATCCGCTTGAACCGCGGGTAGTCCCATACGCAGGTGAAGTCGCAGTAATTGACGATGGTCGGTTTCGCGGGGTCGATCAGGTCGATCGCCTGCAGTACGGCGTTCACCGGGCCGAGCTTGTGCGGCGCGATCCCCGCGATCCGTCCGGTGGGGCAATAGCGCTGCAGTTGTTCGGCCATCGCGAATGCGGGATCGTCGAGATGGTCCTGGTTGCAGACGAACAGGAAATCGGTTTCGCCCGGGAACAGATCGATCACATGGGCGATGATCGGTTTGCCATCGACTTCGATCAATGGTTTCGGCACGCGATAGCCGGCGCGACGGAAGCGCTCCCCGAATCCCGACATTGGCACGACGATCTGCATCTACAGGTCTTCCTTGGAGCAATGGTTTCGAAACAATGAGCCTTGGGTCGGCGGGCTCAGGGGGCGGAGTGTCCGGTGACGGTGTCGCGGGCGCGGCGATAGGCCTCGGCTTCCCACCCCAGCAATTCAGCGGCGTCGCTGCCGTCCAGATAACGCAGCGATGTACCCGGGGCGGTCCGCAGCCCGACATCGGCCAGACAGCCGAGCATCGCCCGGCCGCCTGCCGAGAGCGCAGGGGACAGCAGAACCCCGGCGCCCGCCACCACCGCATACGGCGGTGGCGCGATGCCGGCGCTGCGGGCATCGGCCAGCGCTCGGCTGAGAGGGTAATGCTCGTCGACGTTCATGGCCTTTTCGCCCAGGAAAACGACGTGATCCGGGTACAGGGCGCCGGTGCTGGCGATTTTCCGGCAGACCGGATCGGTGCCGATGGCATCGAGCAGCGGCAGGTCGGCCGGCAGCCAGCCGAGATCGTTGGCCGCCTGCAGGGCGCCGGGGATACCCGGTGGAGGTGTGCGCATCGGCAGCGCCAGCCGGGCTTCCACCGTCTGCAGCAGGGCCTCGGCTGCGCTGCAGTCCGCACCGCCGACGACCAGGCCGTGATTGCCCAGCACCAGAATATCCGGTGGTGTGGAGGCGGTTTCGAGCGCTTCGCGGATCGCGATGGTCAGCGGAAGCCCCGGCCTGCGGTACGGCACCCAGGTCCACGCCAGGCCAGCCAGCGCCTCGCCCAGCGCGGCCCGCGCGTCTTCGCGGGCGGCCCAGGCGATGGTGTTCACCGAATGCACGTGAAGCACCGCCGTGTGCGGCAGCAGGGCGTGCAGCGATGTCTCGATCGATGGACGCAGGCCTCCATCGGGGCCGAGCGCGGCGATTCCGGCCTCGATGTCCGCTCCTGACATCGTTTTACGAACAGTCGCCAGTGACAGGCGTACGAAGATGTCTCGCGTCTCAGCTTCTGCGAGCCATGTCCCGGATGCTTTCACCCAGAAATCGTCATCACGTTTGTAGGAGGTATTGCCGCCGCCACCCTGAACCAGATGCGCGTTGCCGCCGATTTTCGCGGACACGCGGACGAGTTCCTCGGGCGCGCTAAACGCGCTGTCCGCCAGAGGCGAATGATCTTCTGCCGATGCGATCCGCTCAATCATGGTGACGTACGCCTGTCCTTGATATGCATGCGAATCACTCGCGAAAACACCGGATTTGCGCTGTTGCATGACGGAATCCGGCGCGGTGTGGCGGGCATGGGAGATATGAGCATACGGGGGAGGAATGCGAATGTGGCCGATAATCATGTTTTGTGATCTTGGCTTGCAGAATAAGCGGGATGTGATAGGTTTGGAAGTGATTTTGCGTTTGCGATAAGTCGGCGGATCGCGGCGTGTTGAGTTCTTCGCCGCAAGGGAAAATCGAGCCCGATGAATGATCTAGAACAGCGTCTCGCCCATCTGTCTCCCGAGCGGCGCGAGCTGTTGCGCAGGGCAGCGCGGCAGGATCGAGCAGCACGCGGTCGCATCCGTCCGCAGCCACGTCCCGAACGCATTCCGTTGACCTTCGGGCAGCGTCGATTGTGGCTGCTCGATCAGTTCGCGCCGGGTCTTGTCGCCTACAACTCTCCGTTGGGGAAATGGCTGCATGGCGAACTGGATGTCGACGCCATGCGCGCCGCGATCCAGACGCTGGTCGACCGCCATGAAGTTCTCAGAACGGTGTATCCGGCCCCGGGCGGCCAGCCCTGTCAGAAAATACTTTTGCAGTGTGAGTTGCCGTGGCGATCCGCGATTGCGGATGGCGATGAGATCGGTGCGCGTCGCGCAGATGCACTGCGCATCGCGCGTGAAGAAGTTGTCCGCCCATTCGCGCTGGCGAGCGATCCGCCGATCCGCGCAGTGCTGGTGCGGGTCTCGGATGACTTGCATCTGCTGACGATCGTTTTCCATCACATCGCGATCGACGGCTGGTCGATTTCGACCATGGAACGCGAGTTCGTCGCTGCCTACAATCGCTTGTGCGAGGGTGGGATACCCGATAACGCCGCTCCAGAATTGCAGATCGCCGATGTCGCGCTCTGGCAACAACAGACATTCGGTGGAGAAGGCCTGCAACAACAGCTTGATTTCTGGAGCCGTCACCTCGCAGATGCGCCGGCGGTCCTCGATCTGCCCACCGATCGCGCAAGGCCCGCGATGCAGAGCTTTGAAGGCAGCATCTGTTCCGTGCAGATTCCTCCGGCGCTGTACGAACGCTTGCAGACGTTTGCCAGGGATCAGCAGGCAACGCTGTCGATCCTCGTGTTCGCCGCTTTCCAGGTGCTGTTGTCCCGCTATTCGGGACAGGACCGGGTGGTCGCTGCCATGGGTGTCGCCGGCCGTGCTCGACTCGAGCTGGAACCGGTCGTCGGTTTCTTCATCAACATGCTGCCGCTGCAGGCGGATGTCTCCGACGATCCCGAATTCCTGACGTTCCTCTCGCGGATGCGCGGCATCGTGCTCGAAGCGATGGAAAACGCCGATACGCCGCTCGACCGGATACTGGAGACGCTGCGGTTGCCGCGTTCCACCAGCTACACGCCGTTCGCGCAGGTCATGTATTTCTTCCAGAGTTATCCCGAGCATGCGCTGGCGATGCAGGGCCTTCGCCTCGATGACGTGCACATCTCCGAACTGCGACCACCGACGGCGCAGGGCGATCTGTCGCTGTTCGTCAATCAGCATGGCCCTGGCGATCTGATGTTCGAGTACAGCACCGAGCTGTACGACGAAGCGACGATCGTGCGCATGGCCGGACACCTGGTGACGCTGCTCGGCGCGATCGTTGATGCGCCGCACACCGCGCTTTCGCGGCTGCCGATACTGTCGGAAGTCGAGATCGAACAGCTGGCGCGCTGGAACGGCACCCGTCGCGCATTGCCGGAAAATCCCACGATCGCGGCGCAGATCGCCGAGCAGACCGCGCGCGCTCCCGATGCGGTCGCGGTGGTGTTCGCCGGCCGCGAATTGAGTTATCGCGAGCTCGATCGCCGGGCCAACATGGTTGCGCATGCGCTGCGCGCGCAGGGCGTGGGGCCGGGCATGCTGGTCGGCCTTTACGTCGACCGTTCGCTTGAAATGATCATCGGCCTGCTCGGCATTCTCAAAGCCGGTGGCGCCTATGTTCCGCTGGATCCGAGCTATCCGGTCGACCGTCTCGCCTACATGGTCGAATTGTCGGCCTCGCGCGTGATCGTGACCCAGCCCGCGCTGTGCGACACGCTGCCATCGCCGGTGCCGTCGGTGGTGGTGGTCGATGCCGATTCGCCCTTGGACGCTTCGGCGGATACGCCGCCGTCAGGGGGCGCCGGGCCCGAAGATCCCGCGTATGTGATTTTCACTTCCGGATCGACCGGCAAGCCGAAAGGTGTCGAGATCCGGCAGCGCTCGGCGGTGAATCTGATCCGTTCGATCGTGCGCGAACCGGGTCTCACCGACGCCGACACGATCTGCGCGATCAGTACGCTGTCGTTCGATATCGCGCTGACCGAACTGGTGGTGCCGCTGACGGTGGGCGCCCGGATTCTGCTGGTCGACCGCGACACCGTGCGCGACGGTCTGCGCCTGCGCAAGCTCGTCGACACCGCACCGCTGACGATCATGCAGGCGACGCCCGCAACCTGGCGCATGCTGCTGGATGTGGGCTGGGGCGGCAGACGCGACATGCGGATCATCTCGACGGGTGAGGCGTTGCCGCGAGAGCTCGCCGACCGTCTGATGCCGATGGCGCGCGAACTGTGGAATCTCTACGGCCCGACCGAAACCACCGTGTACTCGGCGCTGTGCCGCGTACAGCCGGGCGAAGGCCCGATCATCGTCGGCCGGCCGGTCGACAACACCCGGATCCATATCGTCGACCGCCACATGCAGTTGCAGCCGGTGGGTGTTCCGGGCGAATTGCTGATCGGCGGCGACGGGCTCGCCGCCGGCTATCGCGCACGTCCCGATCTCACCGCCGAGAAGTTCATTCCCGATCCGTTTTCAGCCGATCCGCAGGCGCGCCTATACCGTACCGGCGATCTCGCGTTCTGGCGCACAGACGGAACCGTGCAGGTCATCGGCCGGATCGACCATCAGGTCAAGCTGCGTGGGTTCCGCATCGAACTGGGCGAGATCGAAACGGTGCTCGCGCAGTATCCGGGCATGACCCAGGTGGTCGTGCATTGCCGGGAAGATCGCCCCGGCGATCAACGACTCGTCGCCTATTTCACCCAGGACGGTATCCGCGCCACCGATGCCGAGTTGCGCACCCATCTGAAGTCGGCATTGCCCGATTACATGGTGCCGAGCGCGTTCGTCGGCCTTGACGGTTTTCCGCTCACGCCCAACGGCAAAGTCGATCGGCGCGCACTGCCTGCGCCGGAGGCGGCTGCCGGCGCATCGGAGGATCTGATCGCGCCAAGAACTCCTGAAGAAGAGATGTTGGCGGCCCTGTGGGGGGAATTGTTGAATCTCCCTGCGGTGGACGTGCGTGCGAATTTCTTCGATCTCGGCGGACACTCCGTGCTCGGCACCCAGATGCTGTCGCGGATCGAATACGAATACGGCATCGAGCTGTCGCTGCGCGCGCTGTTCGAGGCGCCGACTCTGGAACAGATGGCTGTGCGCATCGTCGATGCCTGCGCGATCGCGGATCAGAGCGATATGGAAGCAATGCTGCGAAAGCTCGAACATCTCAGCGACGAAGAAGTTTCAAAACATTTGGCTGGTGGTCAAATGGAACGGAGCAACGTATGAGTTCAATGGATCAGCGATTGGCGACGCTGTCGCCGGAAAAGCGTGCGTTGCTGATGCAGCAGTTGGCGCGCAAAGCGGTGGTCACGCCCCAGAACGAGATCGGCCGGCGCGTGCGTCCGGAGCGATTGCCGCTCTCGTCCGCGCAGCAGAGGTTGTGGATCCTGGATCAGATCGATCCCGGCAACAGTGTCTACAACGTCACCTCGTTTATGCGGTTCCGCGGGCATCTGGACATCGACGTGCTGGAGCGCACGCTGTCCGAGATCATGCGCCGTCACGAGAGCCTGCGAACGGTTTTCGTCAAGGACGAGGAAGGACCCAGGCAGGTGATCCTGCCGGCTGAGCCGCTGCGTCTGGCAAAGCATGATGTGTCGAACCAGGAGGGCGACGCGCGTGAACAAGCGGCCATGGCGCTCGCGGCCGCAGATGCTGCGGCGCCCTTCGATCTGGCGAAAGGTCCGGTGTTGCGTGGGACCCTGATCCGGGTCGCTGCGGACGAAGCGCTGCTGTTGCTGAGTGCGCATCACATCGCGGTGGACGGCTGGTCGTTCGGTGTCGTCTATGGCGAACTGACCCAGCTGTATACGGCGTTCCTTGCCGACCAGCCATCGCCGTTGCCCGAGCTTGCGATCCAATATGCCGATTACACGCTCTGGCAGCTCGAAGAAGCGGAGGGCGATTCCGCGCAGGCCCAACTCGAATACTGGAAGCAGCGTTTCGCGACGCCGCCGCCGGTGTTGGAGCTTCCCGGCGATCGCCCGCGTCCGCCGATACAGAGCTATCGCGGCAATGTGCTGGGCTATACGATTCCGAGTGCGCTCTACGACGAGGTCAAGCGCTTCAGCCGGCAGGAAGGCGCGACCGCGTTCATGACGTTCCTGGCGGTGTTCCATGCGCTGCTTTCGCGCTATTCCGGGCAGGACGACATCGTTGTCGGTGTCGGCAACGCCAACCGCCCGCGCCGGGAAATCGAGGCGCTTGTCGGCTTCTTCATCAACACGCTGCCGCTGCGCGTGGACATGTCCGGCAATCCGACCTTCCGTGAGTTGCTCGCGCAGGTCAAGGCATCCACGATCGACAGCTACGCCAACCAGGATGTGCCGGTCGAGCGTCTGATCGAGTCGCTGAACATCGAGCGCAGTCTCAGCCACTCGCCGTTGTTCCAGACGATGGTCTTCTATCAGAACTTCCCCGAGCAGACCGTGGAGCTGCCGGGTTTGACGCTGTTGCCAGTGCGACTGGACAGCGCCCACTCCGGTACTGCGCGCGCGGATCTCTCGATCTTCGCCAACGAAAGTTCCGGTGGTCTGATGCTGTTGATCGAATACGCTTCCGATCTGTTCGATCACGATTACATCAAAGCGTTCGCCGGTCATCTCGAACAGCTGATGCGCTCGGTCGTGGCGGACCCTGGTCGGCGCCTGAGCGATCTGGAGATCCTGTCGGCGGAGGAACGCAAACGACTGCGCGTGGATCTGAACGCGACGGCGCGGCCGATGCCCGCCGAAGCCACGATCCACGCCATGTTCGAAGCGCAGGTGTCGCGTTCCCCGAATGCGGTGGCGCTCGTGCAGGGCGGTACCCGATTGACCTATGCCGAGCTCGATGCGCAGGCTGCGGCTGTCGCGGCGAAACTGCGCGCGCAAGGCTGTGGACCGGGCACGATGGTCGGTCTGTTCCTCGACCGTACGCCGCTGATGGTGGCGGCATTGCTCGGCACGCTGAAATCCGGTGCGGCCTATGTGCCGCTCGATCCGAGCTATCCGGCCGATCGCATCGGCTTCATGCTGGAAGATTCCTCAGCGCCGGTGGTGATCACCGAGGATGCGCTTGCCGGGCAACTGCCCGCCGGAGCGCATGCGCTGCTCCGCATCGAAGACGCGCTCGCCGCGCCGGCGCCGGCCGCGCCGGTGCCGTCTCCGGCCGGCGCGGAAGACACGGCTTACGTGATCTTCACCTCCGGTTCGACCGGGCGTCCCAAGGGCGTGTGCATCCCGCACCGGGCAGCAGTGAACTTCCTCGCGTCGATGGCGCGCGAACCGGGACTCGCCGCCGCCGATACGCTGTGCGCGATCACAACGCTTTCGTTCGATATCGCACTGCTCGAATTGATGCTGCCGCTGACGGTCGGCGCGTGCGTGGCGCTCGCCGATCGCGCCACGGCCAGCGACGGCGAAGCCCTCGCGGCGATGCTGGAAACCGTCGATGCCAGCGTGATGCAGGCGACGCCCGCGACCTGGCGCATGCTGCTCGACGCCGGATGGCGCGGGCGCCCGACGATGCGCCTGTTCTGCGGCGGCGAAGCCCTGCCGCGCGATCTGGCCGACCGCCTGCTCGACTGCTGCAGCGAGCTGTGGAATGTCTACGGCCCGACCGAAACCACGGTGTGGTCCACGGTCGAACGCGTGCAACGCGATCAGGCCGCGATCGCCATCGGTCGCCCGATCGACAATACCGAGGTCTATATCGTCGACAAGCATCTGCAACTGATGCCCGTCGGCATTCCGGGCGAACTGCTGATCGGCGGTCTCGGCGTGGCGAAGGGCTACCTGGACCGTCCCGAACTCACGGCCGAGAAGTTCATCGCCGACACGCTGGGGCAGCGACCTGACGGTCGGTTGTATCGTACCGGCGACCTCGCGCGCTGGCGGCGCGATGGCCGGCTCGAAGCGATCGGGCGCATCGACCACCAGGTCAAGCTGCGCGGTTTCCGCATCGAACTGGGCGAAATCGAGTCGGTGCTGGCGGCGCACGACGCTGTCGCGCAGGTGGTGGTGATCTGCCGCGAGGACCGTCCGGGCGACAAACGGCTGGTCGCGTATCTGATCCCCGCCGAAGGCGAAATCGATATCGCCGCACTGCGTACCGCAGCGCGCGAACGGCTGCCGGAATACATGATGCCGTCGGCATTCGTGACGATGGAACGGTTGCCGCTGACGCCGAACGGCAAGGTCGATCGGCGTGCGTTGCCCGCGCCGGATGCCGACGCGTTCGCGGTTGTGGAATATACGCCGCCGCGCAATGCCGAAGAGGAAACGCTGGCTGCGCTCTGGGCCGAAGTGCTGGGCAGGCCGCAGATCGGTATCCATGACAATTTCTTCGATCTCGGCGGGCATTCGCTGCTCGCCACGCAACTGGTCACCCGCATGCAGAAGGCGCTTGGCGCGGATATCGGTTTGCGGATGATGTTCGAAGCGCCGACCGTCGCCCAATTCGCCGAGCTGCTGTTGAACAACCGGATGAAGAACATCGACGAAGATTCGCTGGCCGCGATGATGCAGCAGCTCGAAGGCCTGTCCGACGCCGAAATCCAAGCGTTACTCGCCAGCTGATCGCCAGTGGCTTGAACAGGAAGGGCCCGGAACGCATGACATCGACATCGGATACGACCGTGAACGTTGGCGACACATCGCAATGAACAACACTGCAGCCAAACAGGCGCCCCTGCGCGACTTCCTGCTGATCTGGTTCGGTCAGCTGGTGTCGGGAGTCGGTTCGCGCCTCACCAGTTTCGCGTTGGGCCTGTGGGTCTATCAGACCACCGGTTCGACCACCAGCTTCGCGATGGTGTTTGTGGCGATGGCCGTTCCGGCGTTCGTGCTGCTGCCGTTTGCGGGTGCCTTGGTGGACCGCTGGGACCGCCGGCGCACGATGATCGCCTGCGAGTGCCTGTCTGCCGTGGTGATCGGCGCGATGGGGCTGCTGGTTGCCTTCGGCGATCTCGAACTGTGGCATGTCTATCTCGGTGTCGGTCTATCGGCGATGACCAACACTTTTCTGCAGCCCGCGTACGCGGCCAGCGTGCCGCTGCTGGCCGATCGCGATCGCCTAACCCGCGTCAACGGGTTGATCCAGACCGGGCAGGGGCTGGCGTTGGTGGGTGGGCCGGCGTTGGCTGGCATCCTGATGAGCGTCATGGGCATCGCGGGGGTGTTGGCGGTGGATGCATTGACCTTCCTCGTCGGCGCGTTGTGCATCGCGGTGGCGCGCATCCCGCGCCCGGCGCGCGACGAAACGGTGCCGGACGATCTGCTGCGCGAAGCACACGAGGGCTGGCGCTATGTCGCGGAGCGCCCGGGTCTGCTCGGCCTGCTGGGCATCAGCGCGGCAGGCAGTTTCCTGTTCGCCATCGCCAGTATCGCGATCACGCCGCTGGTGCTGATTACCGCGAATCAGGACGAACGCATGCTCGGCCTGCAGATGTCGTTGAGTTGCAGCGGTCTGCTGGTGGGCGGACTGTTGATTACGCTCTGGGGCGGGCCGCGACAGAAAATCCACGGACTGCTCGGTTTCAGCATACTCAGCGGGTTGGCGATCGCCATTCACGGCTTGGCGCCATCGCTGACGCTGCTGATCGTCGCCGGTTTCCTGATGTTCCTGACCATTCCGCCGGCGCAGTCCGCCAGCATGGCGTTGTGGCAAACCAAAGTGCCGTCGCAGTTGCTGGGACGCGCGATGGCTATCATGCGGATGACCGGGGAGGCGGCGCTGCCGATCGGTTTCCTGCTGGCTGGCCCGCTGGCCGAGTTCGTGTTCGAGCCAGCGATGATGCCGAACGGCATGCTTGCCGATTCGGTTGGATCGATCATCGGCATCGGCCCAGGACGTGGTCTTGCGCTGATGTTCATCGTGTTGGGCACGTTGATGATGGTGGTGGCTGCTGCAGGGTATGGAATACGTTCTATCCGAAGAATCGAAGAGGAGATTCCCGACGCACCGCTGCCCGCGATGGTGGCGTGAATGCGACAGGATGGGATCGCCATGGAGCAAACGATGGAGACGGTGTGTGATTCGCGGCGAGGTATTGAGATATCTCATCCCGGGATAGTGTCGAGCAATGCGGTTGTCCGGGCCGAGGAGCCGGTCACATGGGATGGACATCCGAATGTGCAGGGCCTCGCATGCAGGCCGCGCCAACGGCCGCGGGCGACATGCGCGGTGCGCGCGACGCATGCGTAACGCAAATCATTCATGGGAAGAATTCAATGAGCGCTAACAATCAGACTGCGGCAACCCGACCGAATCCGGGAGAGCCGGCAGTGCTTGCCAGTGGCGACATCTCGAAAAAACCGCTGCACCTCAGGCGCGCGTCCGAAGTGGATGCCGGCTGCGACGCCGAGTCGCCACTGGGCGCCACGGTCGCCTGGGTCAGAAGATTCCTGGCCCGGCCGCATCCGGATCTGGGTCGCGCCGGTCCGGTGTGTCCGTTCACGCCGATGGCGTTGGAGCTCGACACCATCTGGATGATCGAGGTCGCCGAATCCGCGCCCGACCTTCTGAAGATGCAGGAAACCATCGAACAATGCCGTCAGGTGTTCATGGAAACCGAACCGCGCGAAGGACCGCTGTCGATCAACAAGGTCATCATGGTGGTGTTCTCCGGCATGAACGCCGACAACGCGCCGTGGATCGATGCCTTGCAGGCGAAGTTGAAACCGAATTTCGTCGATGTCGGCCTGATGCTCGGCGAATTCCATTCCAAGAACGAAACGCCCGGCCTGCGCAACGAGGACTTCCGTCCATTGCGAAGCCCCATTCCGATGCTGGTGATCCGACACATGGTCGAGTCCGATCTGCCGTTCCTCAAGCGCGAGTGCGACGCGCCTGAAGTGCGTATTTCCTATCTGCGCTCGTATCTGCGCCGCCTCGGCGTGAGTATCCGCCGCAATTATTTCGATCAGGCGATCGATGCGCTGGTGAATGCCGAAATCGAACTGCGCGCGAATGCGCGCACTGGAGCGGTGCCATGAGTGCAATGCCTTCCGGCACGCAGCGCGTCGCGATCGTTGGCGGTGGCCTCGCCGGCTCGCTGCTCGCGCTTGCGTTGTCCGAACGCGGCTACGAAGTCGATGTGTTCGAGCGACGCGGCGACCCCCGCGCCGACGGCGCCGAAAGCGGGCGCTCGATCAACCTCGGTTTGTCCAAGCGCGGCATCCAGGCGTTGACCGAAGTCGGCCTCATCGACATGGTGATGCCGATGACGGTGGTGATGCGTGGACGCGTGATCCATGCGCCAGATGGCAGCACCCGGTTCCAGCCGTACGGCAAGAACGGCGGAGAAGTGCTGTATTCGATCGACCGCAGCGAGCTGATCCGGCTGCTGCTCGACCGCGCCGAGCGCCAGCCTGGCGTGAAACTGCATTTCGAACATCGTTTCGTCTCGGCGGACAAGGAACGCCGTGAACTTGAAATCGAATCCGAAGGCGCTGTCCGACGTGTCGCCGCCGACTGGGTGATCTGTGCCGACGGCGCTTTCTCGCGCTGTCGCCCGGAGATGCAGCATGGCCTGCGCGCCGATTACCATCGCGAGTATCTGGAGTGGGGTTACAAGGAGCTGTCGCTGGCGGCCGGACCCGACGGACAGTCGGTGATCGACCTCACCGCGCTGCATGTGTGGCCGCGCGCGCACTGTCTGTTCGTCTCGCATCCCAATCGCGACGGCTCGCATACCCTGACGTTGTTCCTGCCGCACGAAGGCCCGGACAGTTTCGATACGGCGAAAACGCCGGACGACATCCGCGCGCTGTTCCAGAAATATTTCCCGGACCTGTTGCCGATGTTGCCGGGTCTGGTCGAGCAATGGACCAGTCGTCCGACCGGCGCACTGCTCACCACCAGGACCGCACCGTGGCGCTTCGAGGACTGGATGGTGCTGGTCGGCGATTCCGCGCACGCGGTGTATCCGTTCTACGGCCAGGGCATGAATTCGGCGTTCGAGGATTGTTCGGCACTGCTGTCGGCGCTGAAAACGCACGCCGACGATCGCAGGCGCGCTTTCGCCGTCTACGAACAAACCAGACGCCCGCAGACCGATGTGCTGATGGAATTGTCGAAGGCCAACTTCGTGGAATTGCGGCAGAAAGTCAGCTCGCCGTGGTTCGTCGCCCGCAAGCGCCTCGATGTCGCCCTCAGCCGGTTGATGCCGAACGTGTGGCTGCCCATCTACACCATGGTCTCGCACACCACCATGCCTTACTCGGAGGCGCTGGTGCGTGCGCGCAAGCAGGACCGGATTCTCGGCGTGTCCGTGGCCGCGTGCGCGTTGGCGATCTGCACCGGCGCCTGGTGGATGCTGGGCCACTGAGCCGCAGGAGGGTGGACAAGGGTATGTCGCTGTTCCGCCCATTGCTGCCGGACGACGTCCTGATCGCCGAAATGGCGCCGGCCGATGCCGATCCTTCCGCGCTGCCGTTTCCCGAGCGCGGTCTGATCGAACGCGCCGTGGAGCATCGGCAACAGGAATTCGCTGCCGGCCGGATTCTGGCGCGTACGCTGCTGGATCGTGCCGGCGCGGGCACGGATGCACTGCTTCGTGATTCCGACCGCGTGCCGACCTGGCCGCAGGCGGTCGTCGGGTCGATCACCCATTGCCGGTCGCTGTGCGCGGTGGCGGTCGTGCCACGAGCGATCAGCGCCGGGATCGGTATCGATGTCGAGCCGGCCAGACCGCTCGGCGAAGAGCTGCACGCGATGATTCTTCGCGATGCGGAACGCGGCCGTATCGAAGCGCTGCCGCAAGCGCTGCGTCCCTTGGGCGCGATCCTGGTGTTTTCGATCAAGGAAGCGGTGTACAAGGCGATCTATCCCGAGCGCCGGCATTTCCTCGATTTCCAACAGGTCGAGATCGTTTTCACCGGTGACGGTGGCTTCGTCGCCGAAGTGTTGGTGCCGGAAGCGAGCTTCCCGGGACTGTCGCGCATCACCGGGCGATATCGAGTTGCCGATGGCCATATCGCCAGCGCGGTGTTGTTGCCGCCGATGACGTGATGGCGGCCAGTCCTCAGGAAACCGTCATCCGGTATCCGTGCAGACGCTCGTAGATCGGGCGGCAGGTGTCCGCCGCCGCAAGGGCTTCCCCTGTGAGCGTTTCTTCGCGTGGCCGCCACGGCTCGAAGCCGGTCGAACGCCAGACCGCGTCGTACCAGTACGGCGCCCACACGCCGTCGCTGTCGCGCGGACCTGCGGGCCACGACAGCATGCGTGGTGAGAACGGAATACCGAGCCGGTCGCACAGCGCACGCAGATGTGCTTCCGGGGCGCGCAGGAAATCGCCGGCATCGATGACGATGGGCGCTTCGCCGAGCGCGTCGCAGAGCAGATCGAACAACTGGCCCTGCTGCGGCAGGCCGATGTCGTCCGGGGTCACCGTCGCACGCGATTTGATGTAGGAGGCGACGACTTCCGCTGGATCGCGGATCAGCAGCACGTTGCGCAACCGCAGTACCCAATCGGTGTCCATGCCCGCCAGCAGATGATGGTTCATATGCTTCTGGTACCAGATCGATTTTCCGTCCGGCACCGGGCCGAGCAGGGCATCGGCGACCCGTCGCCAGTCGGTCTCCCCGGCGGCGATCACCTCGTCTCGGCCCGGGTGGTCGATGCCGGTCGCCGCCAGATACGCCGCATACAGCGGTTCGTCGCTGACCGCACAATCCTCGCGGTTTTCCCACGCGCGCATCATCGCCGTGGAGATGTTGCGCGGGCCGCTCCACATCGCGATACGCAATGGATCGATGGCATTGCTCATGCGAGACGCACGCCCGCGCGCATCGCGATGTCGCGGGCGATCAGATCGCGATACAGCGCTTGCAGGCGCGTCACCATCGGCCCCGGAAGTGTGGGATCGCCTTCGCCGATGATCCTGCCATCGATGCTGCGCACCGGCGCCAGTCCCGCGAACGTGCCGGTCGTGAACGCTTCGTCCGCCGAGTACACCTGGGTCAGGCTGAAGTTCTTCTCGAAGCACGGAATGCAGGCTTCGCGACACGCGCGCAGCACATTCGCGCGGGTGATGCCGCCGAGGCAGTAGTCGCCGGTCGAGGTCCAGACTTCGCCGCGACGCACGATGAAGAAATGCGTCGAATTGCATGTGGCGACGAAGCCGTGCGGGTCCAGCATCAGCGCTTCGTCGGCGCCGGCTTCGGTCGCCTGGATGCAGGCGGTGATGCAGTTGAGCTTGCTGTGGCTGTTGAGCTTCGGGTCCTGCACGTCGGGATATCCGCGACGCACATGCACGGTGAACAAGCGCAGGCCTTTCGCCAGCGTTTCGGACTTGGCGACCTTGAATTCGGGAATGATCACCACCGTCGCCGGGCCCACGGTCACGCGCGGATCCTGATAGGGCGTGCGCTTGACGCCGCGCGACACCATCAGTCGCATGTGCACACCGTCGCGCATGCCGTTGGCGTCCAGCGTGGCGTAGAGCGCGCGCGTCAACTGCGCGCGATCCAGGCCGATCTCCAGCGCGATCGCTTTCGCACCCTCGAACAGGCGATTGAGGTGCTCGTCCAGAAAGACCGGGTGCCCGTCGATCACCCGCAGGCCTTCCCAGACGCCATCGCCGAGCACGAAACCGCTGTCGAACACCGAGACCGTGGCCTCGGCGCGCGATTTCAACGTCCCGTTGATCCAGATCCGGATGTTCGCGTTGCGCGGGTCGTCGTGGAAATCGTGGATGCTCTGCGCCATCGTCGGCCTCGTCTGCCCGTGCTTGCAGGGGGAAGGTCGAGTGTAGGGCCAGTCATGCGCCTGCGGGAGGCGATGGCGGCGATCGGGTTGCGGCGCCGCCGGAAAGGCTTGTATTCGTTGACTTTCGCCGGCCCGGAGCCTAACTTTGCCGGCATCAGCGATTGAACAAGGTGGCCCCGGGAAACCGGCGCCGAGCGTGCGACATGAGCACTACCACCGACCCCTGATCACGACGCCCAAGGCCCGCGACCACGCGAAGCGCCTCCGGGGCGCTTTTTTCTTGCCTCCCGTTCGCCTGCAGATTTCATTCGATACGAAACCCCATGATCGCCATTACGCTCCCCGACGGCAGCCGCCGTGAATTCGAATCCGCGCCCACGGTCGGCGAGGTCGCCGCTTCCATCGGTGCCGGCCTGGCCAAGGCGGCGCTCGCCGGCAAGGTCGACGGCCAGCTCGTCGACACCAGCTATCGCATCGAGTGCGATGCCGCGCTCGAAATCGTCACCGAGAAACATCCCGATGCGCTGGAGATCCTGCGCCACTCCACCGCGCATCTGCTCGCGCAGGCCGTGCAGAGGCTGTTCCCGGGCGCGCAGGTCACCATCGGCCCGGTGATCGACAACGGCTTCTACTACGACTTCGCCTACGAGCGCCCGTTCACGCCGGAAGATCTGCCGGCGATCGAGGCCGAGATGCAGAAGATCGTCAAGGAAGCGCATCCGGTCAGCCGCAGCGTGAAATCGCGCGACGATGCGGTCGCGTTCTTCAAGGGCATCGGCGAGGCCTACAAGGCCGAGATCATCGAAAGCATCCCGGCCGATCAGGATCTGTCCCTGTATTCGCAGGGCGAGTTCACCGACCTCTGTCGCGGTCCGCACGTGCCCGGCACCGACAAACTGCGCGCGTTCAAGCTGATGAAGGTCGCGGGCGCCTACTGGCGCGGCGACAGCAACAACCAGATGCTCAGCCGCATCTACGGCACTGCATGGTTGAACGACAAGGATCTGAAGGCGTATCTCACCCAGATCGAAGAAGCCGAGAAGCGCGACCACCGCAAGATCGCCAAGCAGCAGGAGTTGTTCCATCTGCAGGAAGAAGGCCCGGGGCTGATCTTCTGGCACCCGAAGGGCTGGGCGATCTGGCAGGTGGTCGAGCAGTACATGCGTCGTGTCTATCGCGACAGCGGCTACCAGGAAGTGCGTTGCCCGCAGATCCTCGACGTGACCCTGTGGCAGAAATCCGGTCACTGGGACAACTACAAGGACAACATGTTCTTCACCGAATCGGAGAAGCGCACCTACGCACTGAAGCCGATGAACTGCCCGGGTCACGTGCAGGTGTTCAACCAGGGCCTGCACAGCTACCGTGACCTGCCGATCCGCTACGGCGAGTTCGGTGCCTGTCACCGCAACGAACCGTCGGGCGCGCTGCACGGCATCCTGCGCGTGCGTGGCTTCACCCAGGACGACGGCCACATCTTCTGCACCGAATACCAGATTGAGGACGAGGTCCGCGCGTTCCACCAGCAGGCGCTGGCGGTCTACAGCCATTTCGGCTTCAGCGAGATCCAGATCAAGATCGCCCTGCGTCCGGAGTCCCGCCTCGGCGACGACGCCACCTGGGACAAGGCCGAGGACGCCCTGCGTTCGGCGCTGCGCTCGGCCGGCGTCGAGTGGGAGGAGCTGCCCGGCGAGGGCGCCTTCTACGGCCCGAAGATCGAATACCACCTCAAGGACGCCATCGGCCG
>CAZGBA010000020.1:11543-52915 GCA_964523435.1 uncultured Xanthomonas sp. | reverse complement strand
CGTTGAGGTAGTAGTTGCTCTGGCCGTCGCGGCTGACCTGGCGCTTGACCGAGATTTCGTTGAAGGCCGCGTACTCGCCGGCGATGGTGTGGTCGGCGTTGTCGAACACCAGTTCGACCGTGGCCTGGGCCACCGGCTTGCGCGCCGAGCTGCCGGAAAAGATCACGTCGGTCAGCGAGTCGCCGCGCAGGCGGCTGGCGGCGCTTTCACCCATCACCCAGCGAATCGCGTCGATGATGTTCGACTTGCCGCAACCGTTCGGCCCGACCACACCGGTCATATTGGTCGGCAGGTGCAGGGTGGTCGGATCGACGAAGGATTTGAAGCCGGATAGCTTGATCGTGGACAGGCGCATGCGGTGGCGTTCGTTCTCGTCTGCGTCAGGCCGTCGTGGGCGCGCGCGTCATGGATCGGGGAATGGGTTGGAGGGCCGGATATACGGACTCGTTCCCGGCGGCGATCCGCATGGGACGTGCCCGGGCTCGGACCGGACTGTTTGAGGGAGTATAGCGGCCGGAAACCCATCGACAGCGCGGACCCTGCCCGAGCCGGGGGATTTGTACGCCCCGGCGGCTTGTGCTAAACCTCGACCGCTACCCAACGCAAGGAAACGCGATGAGCGACCCCGAAGCCAATCCGCCGGGCGTTCTGCCCAACGACCCCACCCACCGGCACAACGCGCTCTACCGCCACATGCTGGAGGGCGTGAACACGGCCGAACCGGGGCGCACCGTCGAGCAGCGGTCGAATCTGGCTGCGGGCCTGGTCGACACTTACCTCCAGTCGCGCCCGGAGCGCGAACGCGACCAGCGGCTGGACGAAACCGTGATCCGCGACCTGCGGGTCGTGCCCGGCGCGCGCGACGCGCCCACGCCATCGCTGTTCGTGGTGTCGGGCGCGCAGACGCCCAGCGACGCGACGCCCCGGATCTCCACTCCACTGGCGACCGCAGACGTGCCTGCCAGCCAGACCTTGGCCGCCCACGCCCAGCAGCGCACCGTCGGCGCGGACGGCTACCTGACCGATCCGAACATCACCCGCACGCCGATCCCGGCGCTGGAACGCAACCCGATGCCCGACGTGAACGGCATCGTGATGCATCGCACGATGGGCAGCACTGCAGCCGGCACCCTCGATCACTGGCGCGGCGAAGCCAGCCCGTTCGGCACCCATTTCCTGATCGATCGCGATGGCACCATCCACCAGACCGCCAGTCTGAACAACAACACCAACCATGTCGGCCGGATCCGGTCGCGCGGCGAGGTGGAAGGCACGCTGACGCCGGAGGGCGAGCGCGAGCTGGCGGCCACCCGACGCCTGCCGACCAACGACTATGCCGACGTCAACAGGCTGGAGAGCGCACGGTCCTATCCGGAGCGCTATCCGACCAACCGCGACAGCATCGGCATCGAGGTGGTCGCCACTTACAACGAGCGCACCGCGACATGGCAGGAACCGACCGAGGCGCAGCGCGCATCGATCCAGCGCCTGGTGGGCACCCTGCAGCAGAACTACGGGCTGAACGACCGCGATGTCTACGAACACGACCGGATTTCCTACAAGACCCAAGGCGAAGGCGCGGGCCTGTACCAACCTGCCGCTCCTGTGCGCGATGGCAATGATCCCGGCGTGCAACAGCAGCCCGCCGGCCCTCCGCGCTGAACCGACGAGTGCGATCTCCGTGCTGGAGATCGCGTCATCCCGCTACGACCCGACCGGGGCTCGCGGCGACGGCCCGGCGCTCGCGGCGGACTGCCGGCAGTGGTCGCTGACCCGTCTGCAGGCGGAGACGTATTTCCGCCTGAGCAAGCCCATCACGATGGTCGAAGCGCACGAGTTCGACACGCTGCCGTGCACGATCTCGGGGAAACTGCGGGCGGATGACCGGATCTGGGATTTCGAGATCAACGCCGGCGCAACCGCGATATGGCGCAGCGGGATCGACCTGCGGATGTTCGGCTGCGCCGATCCCGCCTGCGCGCCGCTGGTACGGTCCATGCCGGACCGCGGTGACGAGTGATCAGCTGGGCGGCCGGCGCTACAGGCGTCGGCCGTCGCCCACGTCGAACAGATGTACGTGTCCGGGCGCAACCCGCAGCGGCACCGTTGCGCCCGGCTCGGGCAGGTCTTCGGGCGCGAACCGGGCGACCAGCGGGTGCGGGCCGTAGCGCAGATAGGCGAAGGCTTCGCTGCCAACGGGCTCGATCACTTCCAGTTCGGCCTCGAAGTGCGGCGTATCGCCGTCCCCGCAACGCAGCAGATGTTCCGGGCGTAGACCGATATCGAGGTCGCGGCCGAGCCACTGCGGATCGATCTCCAGCCCCGGCAGCGACAGCACCGCGCCCTGAGTCAGCGCCAGCCCCGGCGCTCCGCCCTCGACGACCAGCCGCCCACGCAGGATGTTCATCGCCGGGCTGCCGAGGAAGGTGGCCACAAACAGATTGGCCGGCCGGCGGTACAGCGCCATTGGCGTATCGATCTGCTGGATCTCGCCGTCCTTCATCACCACGATCCGCTGACCGAGGGTCATCGCCTCGATCTGATCGTGAGTGACATAGACCATGGTCGTCCCGAGGCTGCGGTGCAGGCGCGCGATTTCGGTGCGCATCGACATGCGCAGCTTGGCGTCGAGGTTCGACAGCGGCTCGTCGAGCAGGAATACCTTGGGTTGCCGCACCAGCGCGCGGCCCAGCGCGACCCGCTGGCGCTGGCCGCCGGACAGTGCGGCCGGACGGCGTTCGAGCAGTGCGCCGAGTTCCAGCGTGTCCGCCGCCGCCTGGATGCGCTGCGCGATCTCGGCCTTCGGATGCCCGCGCAGTTTCAGGCCGAAAGCCAGGTTCTCGGCCACGGTCATGTGCGGATACAGCGCGTAACTCTGGAACACCATCGCGATGTCGCGATCCTTGGGCGCAATGTCATTCACCGTGCGCCCGTCGATGGCGAGGGTGCCGTCGCTGATCGCCTCCAGTCCCGCGACCATCCGCAGCAGCGTGGATTTGCCGCAGCCCGAGGGCCCGACCAATACCAGCAGCTCTCCGTCGGCCACCTCGAAACTGGCGCCGGCCACGGCGACGTGCCCGTCCGGGTAGACCTTGCGAAGCCGATCGAGCACCACTGTCGCCATGTTCCTTCCTCGTCCGGGGTCGTGTCGTTCGCCGTGTCGTACCCCGCACTCCGCGACATCGACGATGTCGGAATGCGGGAGGGGTTACAGACCGAAGACCTTGATGTAGTCTTGATGTAACCGTTTACATACCGCTCCCGCATCATGCCATCGAAGCCGTGTCCGAGGAACCCCGCCGTGCCGAACAGCCCCGACAAGACGTATCCGTTTCCTCCCGGCTTTCTCTGGGGCGCCGCCACTGCCGCACACCAGATCGAGGGCTCGCCGATGGCCGACGGCGCCGGCCCGAGCATCTGGACGCGGTTCGCGCACACCCCGGGCATGACCCTCAACGGCGACAACGGCGACGTGGCCTGCGACCACTACCGGCGCTGGAAAGACGACGTGAAGCTGATGCGCGACCTCGGCCTGCAGGCCTACCGCTTCAGCGTATCGTGGTCGCGGATCCTGCCGGAGGGCACCGGCCGGGTGAATCCGGCCGGGCTCGATTTCTATTCGCGCCTGGTCGACGAACTGCTGGCCAACGGCATCGAACCGCTGCTCACGCTGTACCACTGGGATCTGCCCGCAGCGCTGGACGACAAGGGCGGCTGGCTCAACCGCGACTGCGCCGACTGGTTCGCCGAATACGGCAGCGTGCTGTATCGCGCGCTCGACGGCCGGGTGAAGAAGTGGGTCACGCTCAACGAGCCCTGGGTGATCACCGATGGCGGTTATCTGCACGGCGCGCTCGCCCCCGGCCATCGCAGCCGATACGAAGCACCGATCGCCTCGCACAACCTGATGCGCGCGCACGGCGCCGCCGTGCAGGCGTATCGCGCCGAGGGGAAACACGAGATCGGCCTGGTGGTGAACATCGAGCCGAAATATCCCGCCAGCGCCAGCGCTGCCGACGCCGCCGCGACGCAGCGCGCGCACGCCTACATGAACGAGCAGTACCTGCACCCCGCCCTGCTCGGTCGTTATCCGCCGGAGCTGAAAGACATCTTCGGCGACGCGTGGCCGGATTTCGATCCCGAAGATTTCAAGCTGATCGCGCAGCCGCTGGATTTCGTCGGCATCAACTACTACACCCGCAGCGTGACCCAGGCGAACGACAGCTATCCGCTGAAGGCCGGCGCGGTGCGCCAGCCGCTGGGCACCTACAGCGAAACCGGTTGGGAAGTCTTCCCGCAGGGCCTCACCGATCTGCTGCTGTGGTTCAAGCAGACCTATGGCGATCTGCCGGTGTACATCACCGAAAACGGCGCCGCGTTCTTCGACCCGCCGGCGGCGGAGAACGACCGCATCTGCGATCCGCTGCGCATCAACTATCTGCACAAGCACCTGCGCGCGATCCACGATGCCATCGCCGCCGGCGTGGATATCCGTGGCTACATGGTGTGGTCGCTGCTCGACAACCTCGAATGGTCGCTCGGTTATTCCAAGCGCTTCGGCATCGTCCATGTGAACTACGGCACCCAGCAGCGCACGCCGAAGGACAGCGCGCTGTGGTATTCGGAAGTCATCGCCAGTCACGGCAGCAAGCTGGACGAGCCGTCGCCTTATTGATTCCTGCCCGACTGATTCCCGCTCTACCGATTTCCGCCCCGCCGGTTTCTCTCTCCGCCCACGGGCCGGTCCGCCCCGACGACGTCAATCCCCCGGTCGTCGGGGCTTTTTTTCGAATGCACCAGCGGCTCAGCGCAACTCGACGATCACCTCGGCCGCAGACGCTGCGATGCGCAGTTCGCCATCGCGCCATTGCGCAGGCTTGCCGTCGATCCGCGTGCGGCCCGGCTGCGCATCCGCCAGCGGCCAGGGCAGCATCGCGCCACCGGGCGGCAGGCGCGTTCCTTCCGCAAACCGCAGCACCAGCCGTTTCGGCTCGCGCCACAGCGTATAGCCGAGTCGACCCTGCGGCGTGCGCAAACCATCGACCGCGATGCCGTCGCCGTCGAGCCAGCGCGCGGGAATGCCTGCCCCGAGCACGAGACTGTCGTCGGCTTCGCGCGAGTAAGCGAACATGTCCAGCGCCGAGCGCATGAAATCCGACGCGACCCACGCGTGCGGCAGATCGCCTAGAAAAAATGGTTTGCGCGGCGTGCGCGAGACCACTTCGCCCCACTGGTTCCAGCCGCGCGGCGAACGGTCGTCGAAGAAGAACTGCACCGCATCCCACGCACGCTCGCGCCAGCCCAGGCGCACGAACGCGCCGACGTTGCGCCATTCGTAAGGCGTGTAATCTTTCCATTCGCGCTTGCCGTCGCGGCGCTGCTCGAATTCGCGCCAGTAGCGCTCGAAGGTGTTGTGCAGCAGATCCTTCGGCAGGATGCTGTCCGCGAGCCCCGCCTGTTCGCCGCCGGGCGCGAGCGCGATGGTGGTGGATGTGGGATCGAAGTCGCCAAGCTCAGCCGCGCCCGGCAGATAATCGATGCCATGTCGCGAAGTCGCCGCGCGCAGCGATGCTCCGAGATCGGTGCGGAAACGGTCGCGCGCCGTTGCCATGCGCAGCGCATCGTCGCGCTTGCCCAGACGCGCCGCGATCCACGCGGCATCCTTGTAGCCGCGCAGCGCCCAGAAATTGTCCCAGTACGAATGCATCGGCTTCGCCGAATAGCCCTCGTGACTGATCGACACCGGCATCATTCCGTAGAACGCAGGGTCGATCGCGCGATTGGCGTCGGTGCGCTCGCTGGCGCTGAGCGTTTCCATGTAATCGAAGGCGCCGCGCACGTGCGGCCACATCGTCGCCAGAAACGCATCGTCGCCGGTATGCCGCGCGTAATCGGCGATCGCGAAGATCAGTTCGCCATGACTGTCGTTCTCCGGCACCGGGTCGCTGCCGCGATCATCGACGCAGCACGGGACCTTGCCATTGTCGAACTGGTACGGCGCATACCAGTCGAGGTATTCGCGGACCGCGTCATCGCGCCCCATGCGCAGCAGACCTTCGGCGATCATCGCGCCGTCGCGGATCCAACTGCGCGCGTAGGAGCGCGTACCCGGCTGCAGGCGGGGGCCGATGCGCGAGATCAGCTGATGCGCGAGCGCGGTGCGCAGGGTATCGACCAGCGGCTGGCCTTCGGCAGGCACGTCGATGCGCACCGCGTCGAGCTTGCGCCGCCAACGTTCGGCGACAGTCTGCTGCCGCTGCTCCGCTGTGCAGGCATCGCCTTCACAGCCGGGCGCGCCGGTCATCGGAATGGTCAGCGCGATTTCGCGCGACTCCCCCGGCTGCAGGCGCATGCGATAGCCCATCGCGCCTGAGGCGAGCCCGGTCGGATCGGACACGGTCGTGGCGGTTGGCCATGCAGCAGACGCGAGATGCGACGCTGCCATTCCGCCATCGAAGGTGGTGGCGAATGCGACGTCGGGCGCGCGCACCGCGTACACGCGTTCGCGGCCGGCGACGCTGACGATCGCTCCGCTGATGGCAAGCGTGTCGATCCGGCTGACGCCGCCGGTGGTGTTGAGGAACTGGCTGGGTGGATTGACCTGGAACGGCTGCACCGCAAGCACCAGCGTGTAATCGCGAACCACCGTGCCCGGATTGCGCACCACGTAGCGTGCGATCAGCTGCGAGCGCTCCGGCGTGCCGTCGGCGAATGCCGTGACCCGCAGTCGCGCCGTGTCATGCGACCAGTCGACGCTGGGAATCGGCAGATAGCCATCCTGCAGCGATTGCGAGATCGTCGCATCCGTCCAGCGCAGCAGCTTGCCGTCGACGATCACGAACGGCTCAATGCTGAAACCGCCCTTCCCGACTTCGATCGCGCCGTCTTCGCCGATCAGACCCTGCTCGCTGCCGCCGTCGATGCCGAGGATCGTCCAGTACGCCTGTTCGCCGCTGAAACCTCGCGGAAACAGGCCGCGCGGCGATTCCTTCGCGACCGACGCCACGAAATCGTTCGCATGTGCGGCGAAGGCCAGCGGCTCGACGCGCACTTCTTTCAAGGCATAGCCCGCACCCGGACCATCGCGCAATTCGATCGCGAGATGACGCGCCTCGGATTCCGGCAGGGCGATCCAGTCGCGACCGCCGTTGCCGCCCGCGACCGCGCGCAGTTCGCGCCAGCGCTGGCCGTCGTCGGATACCTGCACAGCATAGTCGGAGGCATGCGCGCCTTCGTTCCAGTCGAGGCGCAGCCCGCCGAATTCGGTATCGCGGCCCAGATTGAGGACCAGGCGCTGGATGCCTTTGCCGGCACGCCATGCGGTGCCGGCATCGCCGTCGATCGCCTGCTTCGCTTCGCCGCGCGCCGAGGTTGCGGTTGCGCTCGCAACCTCGGGCAAGGGACGATCCTCCGGCAACGCCGTGAAGGTCAGCGCATCAAAGCAGACCGCGCCTTTGCCGCCGGAACTGTTGTTGATGGTGAACTCCAGCTTGGCGCTGCTGCGCAGCTGCGGATCGGCGCCCGGCCCCCAGGCCTTGCCGATATGCCTGCGTTTGTAGCGCACCGGCATCCACTCGCGCGGGAATGCGTATTTCGGTCGATTCACCCACCAGACATTGTCGCCGCTGGCGTCGATGAGTTTGAACTGGAGATCATTGGCGGGCGATTCGCCGCGCAGCCTGAAATCGAAGCGGTAGTTGTCGGGATACTCGATGTCGAGATCGCGCTGGATGCCGACGTAGCCGGAGACGCCGTTGAAGTCGTAATCGAGACACAGCGCGCCGTCGTCCTTGCGAATCGTGCCACTGACCTGGGTCGAGGCGATCACGCGCCATTGCGCAGGATCGTCGAAGGTGTCGAGCATGAGCACCGCGTCTTTTGCCTGGGCACTGCCGACCACCATCAACAGGCTCACCATCACGCAGCGGCGAATCAGGATCATGTTTGAAGCACCTCTGAAATCAACTATCCGGGGAACCGACGAGCCGCTCGGCTTTCAGCCTTTCACGCTGCCCAACAGCAGCCCTTGGATGTAATACCGCTGCAGCATCACGAACAGCAGCAGCACCGGCATCACCGTGAGCACCGCGCCAGCCATCATCATTTCCACATCCTGGATGTGTTCGCGCGACAGCGATGCCAATGCGACGGGCAAGGTGTAGTTGGCCTGATCGGTCAAGACGATCAACGGCCACATGAAATCGTTCCAGCTGCCCATGAAGGTGAAGATCGCCAGCGTCACCAGCACCGGCTTGAGCATCGGCAGCACGATCCGGAAGAAGATCAGCCACTCGCCCGCACCGTCGATGCGCGCGGCTTCGATCAGCTCGTCGGGAATCGATCGCGCGTACTGGCGCACCAGGAAAATGCCGAAGATCGATGCCAGCCCGGGCACGATCACGCCCGCGTAACTGTTCACCAAGCCCATCTGCTTGAGCATCAGGAACAGCGGCAGCATCGCGACCTGCGACGGAATCACCAGCGCGGCGAGCAGCAGCTTGAAGATGCGCTCGCGGCCGGCGAAGCGCAGTTTCGCGAACGCATAGCCGGCCATGGTGTTGATCAGCAGCGACAGCGCGGTGATCGCGATGGCGACCAGCACGCTGTTGGCGAAATAGCCGCCCATGCCGATCCGCTCGAACAGCGCGCGATAGTTGTCCAGCGTCGCCGACGACGGCAGCAGCGGCGGCGGAAAGCGGCTGGCGCCGCCTGCGGGCATGAACGAAACCGACAGCATCCACAGCAGCGGCGCAAGACTGAGCAGGGTCAGCGCGAACAGGCCGATGTGCACCAGCAGCGCGTGACCGCGCGAATCGCCGACGGGTTGTCCGCTCATACCATGCCCTTCCTGCGGCCGAACCGCATCATCGCGGCAGTCACCGCGAGGATGATCAGGAACAGCAGGAACGCCACCGCCGACGCGCGGCCGAGATTCCACCAGCGGAAGCCTTCCTCGAACATGAAGTACAGCACGCTGACCGTGCTCTGCAGCGGATCGCCGCGAGTCATCACATAGGGTTCGGCGAACAGCTGGAAATAGCCGGCGACGGTGATCACGCCGACCACCATCAGCACCGGCCCGAGCATCGGCAGCGTGATGTGCAGGAACTGCCGGCGACGCGAGGCGCCGTCGATGCGCGCGGCTTCATAGAGATCCTGCGGAATCGCCTGCAGACCGGCGAGGAAGATCACCATGTTGTAGCCGAAGTTCTTCCACACCGCGAGCAGGATGATGGTCGGCATCGCCCAGTGCGGGTCGCCCAGCCAGTCGATCGCAGGAATGCCCAGATAGCCCAGCGCCCAGTTCACCAATCCGTAACTGGTATGGAACAGATAGCGCCAGATCACCGCGACCGCGACCAATGTCGTTACCACCGGCGCGAACAGCGCGGTGCGGAAGAATGCACGGAAGCGCGTGGCCGGCGCGTTGAGCAACAGCGCCGCGCCCAGCGATACCGTGATCGACAGCGGCACGCCGACGATCACGAAATAGAACGTGTTGCCGAGCGATTTCCAGAAGATCGGCATCTGCAGCAGTTCGCTGTAGTTGCCCAGACCGACGAAGCGCAGATTGCGCCAGTCCGCCAGCGCGTACAGATCGAAATCGGTCAGGCTCAGCAGCAGCGCCGAAAACACCGGCAGGCCGAAGAACACAGCCAGCACGATCAAGGCCGGCGCGACGAAAATCCATGCAGCCAGCGCCGGCTTCATGGTGCAGCCCCGGTCGATGCCGTGCGTCGCGCTTCCACCCAGCGGCGCTTTTCGAGCAGCGCATCGACGCGGGCGTCGAGCTGACGCACGGCCGCATCCTGCGACTGTCCGCCGCGCACCACGCGTTCGCTGGTCAGGCGCATCTCCTGGACGATCCGCTCCCACTCCAGCACCTTCGGCGTCGGCTTCACGCGTTCGAGTTGGTCGCGGAACGCGGCGGCGTAGGGGTCGCTACGCAGCGCGGGCCGCTCCCAGGTGCTGCGACGCGGCGGCAGGTCGCCGATCTCGGCGTGGAATTTCTCCTGTATCTCCGGGCGCGAGAGGAATTCGACGAACGTCCACGCCGCTTTTTTTCGCGGCGAATTGCGGAACAGCACGAGACTGGTGCCGCCAGCGATACCGGCGCCCAATCCATCCGGGCCCGGCAGCGGCGCAGTGCCCCAAGCGTCTTCGAGACCGGGCGGCGCGCGTTTGCGGAATTCGCGGATATTCCACGGTCCCGACACGTAGAACACGAACATGCCGTTGAAGAATTCGTCCCAGACATTGGAAATCTGCGTCTCCGACATCTGCGGCGCGTATCCCTGCTTGAACATGTCGGCGTAGAAACCGAGCGCGCGACGGAAACCGGCGCTGTCGAGATTGCTGCGACCGCCATCGAGCAACGGATCGTCCTGCTGCAGCGCCAGCGACAGCAGTTGTTCGAACTCGTTCAGCGGCAACAGGATCGCGTAGCGGTCCTTGCCGCGCTGTTGTTTGATCGCCGCCATCGCCGCACGCCATTCTTCCCAGGTCTTCGGCGGCTGGTCGTAACCGGCAGCGGCAAGCAGATCCTTGCGATAGAACAGCAGCCGCGTATCGACATACCACGGCACACCATAAACGTGTCCATCGACGACATTGGTGTCCCAGATGCCAGCGAAGTAATCCTTCTGCGCAACGACAGGCGAGGCATCGACGTATGACTGCAGCGGTTCGAGCGCATGCAGTTCGGCGAACTCCGGCACCCACGTATTGCCGAGCTGGCAGATATCCGGGAGCGCGTCAGCCGCATAGGCGGTCAGCAATTTCTCATGCGCCGCAGTCCACGGAATCTGCTGCAGTTCGACGCGCAGACCGGGATGTTCGCGCTCGAACTGCGGGATCAGCGCGCCGACGACTTCGGCTTCGCGCCCCATCGCCCAGAACCGGATGACCACGCGGTCGTCCGCCCGACGGCAAGCCGTCAGCCCGAGCAGGACACAGAGCAGGACCGCGATAGCACGCATGCGCCGACCTTACCGCGTCGCTGCGGGCGGTGGCAGTGGCGTAGCGAGCCATCCGCCCTCGAACCCCGCGCGCTCGAGCCCAAGCCGGATGTGCGAATTGCGCTTCATCACGTTCCAGACGAAGCCATCGCGGTGATTCGCGATCATCGCGAGGATCGGTCCTTGATCGATCCCCAGATAGTCGCTGGCGAACCAGCCCTTGCCCGGCACGACTTTGCCGGTGACCAGCGGAACGTCGTACTCGAAACTCGGATTGAAGGAATCGATGAAACCGTAACGCCCATACAGATCGTCCCCGTAGCGCGCACGCATCGCTTCCGCCGTTGGCACCACCAGCTCGGGTGCGAACGGCAGCGACGCCAACGCCGCAGTCGGCGCGAGGGTGCCGTCGTCGAAGCCGTCGATCGGCCCCGGGCCGCGCGCACTGTAATTGCGGAATTCGCGCTGTTCGCCGCGATAGACCTGCTTCGTGGTCTGCGGGCCATCGCTGGCCGACAAACCCCAGACCTTGCCGTCGTAACCTTTCCAGCCCATCGGATTGGCGACCGCATAGGCGTGCTGCGCGAGCGTCGCGCGCCGGCTGTTCTCGAAATAATCCAGCCCCTTGTCGCGCAGGCTTTTATCGCGCATGTAAGCGTCCTGGATGCCGCGAAAATCGATCCAGACATGACTGTACTGATGACCGAACTGCGGCGCGAAGCGCAGATGCGTCTGCCCCTGGAACTCGCCCCAATTGCGATCGTAGGTGCGCGTCCACGCCTGCCACGCATCCGGTTCAACCGGATGCGTGGGCGAACCCAGCGCCAGCACATACACCAGCATGGCTTCGTTGTAACCCTTCCAATCGTAGGTGATGAAAGCCTGCTTTTCCGGCATCCAACCCATCGAAATCAGCGGCGGACGGGCCTGCATCCAATTCCATTCGACGCGACGATACAAGTCTTCGGCGATCGCGCGGATCTCGCGCTCGGCCTCGTTGTCGCCATCGTAGAAACTCTGCGCGAACAGCACGCCCATCATCAGCAGGCCGGTATCCACGCTCGACAGTTCCACCCAGGAATCGAAGCGCTGACCGCTGCGCATATCGAGGAAATGGTAGTAGAACCCGCGATATCCGGAGCGGCCTTTCGCTTCAGGACCGGTCGGCGCATCGCGCAGGAAGCGCAGCGTCGTCAATGTCCGCGTCGCCGCCTGCTCACGGGTGATCCAGTCGCGCTCGACGCCGATCGGATACGCCGTCAGTGCGTAACCGATCGCGGCAATACTGGAAAACGGCCGCGACGGATGACGATCCGGCGCGAGCCCGTTCTCCGCGTTGGTGGTTTCCCAGAAGAAATCGAACGTCCGCCGTTCGATGTCGTCGAACAGCGGTGGTAGAGGTGCGCCACCAGCGGGTGCAGACAGCTGGCGGCTTTCCGGCATCACCGGCGCCGTTTTTGGGGAATCGCGGCACGCGGTGAGCTGTGCGAGGACGAGCGACAACGCGGTCGTCGCAGCGATGCGGAATAACGAATGGCTCAAACGGGACTCCCGTATCGATAGGAAAACAGCGGCTGCCCGAATGTGTCGGGCAGCCGCATTGCACGGTTACCAGACAAACCCGACCGACAACTTGAAGGTCCGTGTCGGACGCTCGATGCCATCGCCCGTGCGTCGGCCGAAGTTCGGGTCGGCGCCACCGTCCCAACCGCGCCAGTTGGAATATTCACCAGCGCCGTAGTTGCGCCAGTTGAACGCATTGATGAGATCGCCGCGAACGCGGAACTTGATATTGGTTCCGGTATCCCACTCTTTCTGCAGAGAAAGATCGAGTTGTTTGTAGGCGAGTGTGCCATCCGGGCGGAAGGGATCGAAATAGCAGTTGCCCGGAGCAGTCACCTCGTAACAGTTGATCGCTTCGACAGATCTTGGGCTGGTCAAAGTGAGCTTTGCCGAGGCGGTCATTCCCCAGAAATCGGCGATGCCGGTCGCCACCAGGCGATGCTCCGAGACGCCCAGCGCATCCGTGAACGCAACCCCATCCAGGTTCGAGTAGTCGAAGGAGAATTGATCGGAATTGCTCCGATTTTCTTCCGCATCGCTATACGTGTAAGCCAGGCTCACGCCCCAGTGCGATTCGCGCGTGTAAGGCTTGTCCAACGACAGCAGCAGGGAATTCAAGCGGGTTTCGACCGCATTGTCGCCGAGGAAGAAACGGCCCCATCCCGGCAGCGATTCGCCCCACGGCTGACCACCCCAATCCAGCGCGGGATTGTTGCGGAACTCGCCGTTGGGATAGCGATTGCCCATCGTGAACAGAATCCCGTCGTGGCTGCGCACATGCATCAGCGTGACCGATGAATTCCAATCGTGGCCGAACAGCTCGAAAGCGTTGCGCATGCCGATACTGAACTGGTCGGAATACGGTGTTTTCAGGTCGTTGTTGATCAGAAACACTTCGGCGCCGTTGGACGTGCCCGCAACCAGCGCCGCCAGATTATCCGGATTGGCATAGCTCGGGTCCCAATTGAAGCAGGTCGGCCCAACGACACAGGTGTGACCCGGCGTATTGAAGTTCAATTCGTAGCGCTGGAATGCGAGACGGTATTTCTCGTAAGACAGATAGTCGAACTGGTTGCGGTTGTAGGAACGACCCGCGCCGCCGAAGATCACATGCCGCTCGTCGCCGGTGAGATCGTAGGAGAAACCCAATCGCGGCTGCCAGGCGCCCTCGAATGCACTGCGATTATTGCCATTGCTGATGTAGTCGTTGTAATCGTAGTCGACGTTGGCGTTGTTGATATTGGGCCATGCCTGCAGCGCGCTCACCAAACCCGCTGGGGTGACGTGATCCTCGTAACTCGGCGTGCTTTCGTAGTCCCAGCGAAGCCCCATATTGAGCGTCAAACGATCGGTAATCGCCCAATCGTCCTGCAGATAGATGCCGAACTGCTTGCTGCTCGACTCGACAGACGTCGGATAGCCGTTTCCGGAAGCCGAGAATTGCACGAAGTACGGCACGGTGAGACTACGCAGGCCGTCGTAGCGGAACTGCGGTGAATACGGACTCTGCTCGAAGGCGTTGATATCGATGAGCTTGTACTTGATGCCGGCTTTGACCGTGTGACCTTCCCAGCCGTAGAACGAAAAATCGTTCTGCAGCGAGTAACCTTTTTGCCCTTTGTCCTGATAATCGCCGCCGCCGCCCCTGCGGATGATCTGATCCATGCCGGGGTTGTTGTTGGCCTCTTCGCCAGCGCGCGGGATGAACAGCAGATAGCCGTTCTCGTTCGATGCCGTGCGCGGGGCAAAGGTGGTGTCTTCGAACGTGATGTGCGCATCGTTCAGCCAGTTCGCAGCGCTGTACTGATGGCGCAGGTCGACACGCGTTTCCTCACCGAACTTCAGCGTGCCGCTGGAAGACAGATTCTGGCCGCCGATATTGGTCAATTCGTCCTCTTCACGTCGCTTGACCGTCAATTCGATCAGATGGTCGTCCGTAGGCGTCCAGTCGATCTTGCCGAAATAGAGGTCTTCCCGGAACGGCGCATTGGTGGTGTTACGAGCCTCCTCCCGGAACTGCGCGGGTAGATTTTCGATTTCGAGATTCCTGCCCGGATCGATCTGCCGCGCATCATCCCGGTCTTTCGCCTCATACGTGATGAAAAAATGCATCCGATCCTTGATGATCGGCCCGCCGAACGACGCGCCGTATTGCAGATCCTTGCTGTCGGGCTTTTTATCGAGCCCCTTGTCTTCGCGGATGGTTCTGGCGATCGCGCCGCCGCTCACGCTGTCCCAGAAGAAGCTACCCTTGAATTCATTGGTGCCCGATTGGGTGACCGCCGTGATCGCAGCGCTGCTCAGCTGGTCGTATTCCGCTTTGTAGTTCGAGGTGATGACTTTGTACTCGGCGATGCCGAGCTGCGGAAACGGATTGCCCCGACTGGAGTCCTGGCCGGTGACGCCGCCTTTGAGGATGTAGTCCTTCTGACCGACACCATCGATGAAAACGTTGATACCGCTGGACAACTGCGCACCACTGCGCAGTGACGCGGAGCCATCGCCACCGGTATTGAAGACGACACCGGGGACGATGTCGGCGAACGCGAGAAAATTCCGCGAATTCTGCGGCAACGATTCGATCTGACGCTTGCTCACATAGCCGCCGACTTCCGAAGTCTTGGTCTCGGTCAACACCGAGCCGGTGATCACGACGGTATCGAGTTCGTTTTCGGCCGCCTGCGTGACAGCATCGCCGTCGAGGGTGACGGTTTCACCGACGCGCAGCACGACATCGCGGCTGCTGGTCTGGCCACCGGCTTCCACGCTGATGCGATAGGTGCCCGGCGGCAGGCCGACCAGCGAATAGCTGCCGCTGTCGCCGGCTTCGACGCTGCGGCTGAAGCCGGTGGCGGCATTGGTGGCGGTCACTCTGGCGTCGGCGGCGACCTGGCCGCGCACGGTGGCGCCGGTGGATTGCGCGAAGGCAATGGGTGCGGTCAGGAACAGGGCGCTCACCAATGCGCAGCTCAGCAGACTGCGCTCGAAACGACGCCGGTGCTGGAAGAGTGTGGTCTGTTGGCGAGTCGAACGGTGTTGTTGATTCATGGCTTCACCCCTCCCGAGGGCGTTGATGCAAATGGTGATCAAGCTGTAAACGATTACATCCAAACTCAAAAAAAGGGGCATCCGTATCTGGTCGTGCGGATCAGGTCATGTGCCTCCATCGGAAACGGTCGCCTGGCGTGTATCGCCGAAGGAGCGACTGGACTCGCGAACGATCAATTCCGGCACCAGCGGCGTAAGCCGCTCCGCATTCACGCTGTCGTCGTTCAGCAGATCGAGCAGCAGGCGCATGGCGTGCGCCCCCAGCTCGGGAATATCCACGCGCATGGTGGTCAGTGATGGCGCGACATAGCGCGCGATCGGAATATCGTCGAATCCGGCCAACGCGATCTGGTCCGGCACCCGCGCACCGCCCTGGTTGAGCGCGAACAGACAGCCGAGCGCCATCATGTCGTTGGCGGCGAACACCGCATCGGGACGATCGTCGCTTTCCAGCAACATCTGCCCGGCGCGATGTCCGGAGGCCTCGCTGAAATCGCCCGGCAGCACCCACGGCGTGGCGGTGGCGTCGGCGGCGAGTAGCGCATCGCGATAGCCGCGCAGGCGCTCGAAGGCGTCGAAGTTGTTCGGCGGCCCGGCGATGAAGGCGATCCGGCGATGCCCGGCAGCGAGCAGATGCGCGGTCATCGTCCGAGCGCCGCCGTAGTTGTCGATGCCGAAGGCGAGGTGCTCGGATTCGGTCGGCTGGGAATTGATCAGCACCGCCGGCAGCGCAGCCAGATTTTCGCTGAGGAAATCGATATTGCCCGCATGCGGGGACATCACCAGCAGGCCATCGACCCGACCGCGCATCGCACGCAGCGCTGAGGCCTGTTCTTCCGGATGGCCGTGATAGCTCGACACCAACAGATGCAGGCCGCATTCGCGGGCGACAAGATCGATGCCGCGCACCAGTTCGGAGAAGAATTCGCCATGAAGATCGGGCAGGACCACGCCGACCGTGTGGGTGCGGCGGCTGCTGAGACTGCGCGCCGCGTGGTGCGGGCTGTAGCGGAGTTCGTGCGCGACCGCGAGGACACGGCTGCGGACCGCCTCGGCGACGTTGTCGTGACCATTGAGCGCACGCGAAACGGTGGCCACCGAGACCTTCGCCAGACGCGCCACATCTTTGATCGTCACACTCAATGCCATCGCCTCGATTCAGCGGGGGAACGGATCGCGCCGGGGCAATGTAACCGTTTTCACAAAACGATGTAAAGGTTTTGTGACGAATCCCGCCTCGATTTCAAAACCGCGCTCAACTTATTGATAGTTATATTCTTTCTGACGCATCGAATGGCAGCAGCAGCGGTCGGATTCATGCTGCAAAGCAGCAAATGCGTCGCTCAGGCGCTGGCCTGGATCGAGAGCGCATGGATTTCCGTCCGCATCAGATCATCCAGCGCCGCATACACCGCGCGGTGCCGGGCGACCGGGGTCATTCCGGCAAAAGCCGCGCTGACCACCCGCACGCGGTAATGGCCTCGCCCATCCCGGGCGCCTTCGTGACCGATGTGATGGTGGCTGTCGTCAATGACGTCCAATTCGGTTGGCGCGAACGCAGCCTGCAATCGGCTGCGGATCGCATCCACCCGTTGTGCCCGCGGCAATGGCTCGGGGATCTTGCTCACGGCAGCACCGGACGGAACGGGCGCACTTCGACGCGGACGTAAACCCCGGCGTCGACATAGGGATCGGCATCCGCCCAGGCGCGGGCGGCGTCGAGCGAATCGAATTCGGCGATCACGATGCTGCCGCTGAATCCGGCCGGGCCCGGGTCTTCGGCGTCGATCGCCGGACACGGGCCCGCCAGCAGCAGACGGCCGGCATCCTTCAGCGCAGTCAGTCGCGCCAGATGCGCGGGGCGCGACTGTATCCGTCGATCCAGTGATTGCGGGGCGTCATAGCCCTCGATGGCGTACCACATGGGGCGGGGCTCTCTCGGCTGCGTCATAGGCGACACAGGATAGTGGATCGACACCCACGCTGCCCCTGCATCGGGCTTGGCTGGACAGCGGCACGCCCAGCCCGTACTCTTGGCACCGCATCATTTGAGGCCGGCTGCGGCGACCCGTCGAATTCGCGCAGGATCTGCAGAGACAGCATCCGCGTTCGACCCGCCGCCCCCACCCGGCCCTGACCCTAAGGACTCTCCACTCGCGTCATCCGGCCGTCGGCATGGGATGGATTGACGGCGTAGTCGTTTGTTTTGGGTTGATCTCGCATGCTTCGCCTCGCATGGTCCGCGCCCGTCAGAACGGGCCACGCGTGTTCGATTGTTCCATCTGAGCCTCTGCTCACCCGGCCCGCGGTCCGCCGCTCCCCTGGGTGCCTCTGGCGACGTGACGCCCGGATCGGTCCACAGAGACTGGCCGGGGCACGCCACCCTCCGACCGCCGCACCCTGCTGTCGACTGCCTACGCTGCCCCGAATGTCCACGTTGTCATGACCCTGTCGCTGCATGAGCACTGAAACCGCGCCCGACGCGACCGTTCTGGTCGATACGGCCGTCGCGCCTGCGTCGCCGGATGCTTCGCAACCGAATGCTTCCCAAGCGCATGCCCCGCAGCAGCACGAGATGCGCCTGGCGACCGTGCTTGGTCAGCCGGTGCTGCAGATTCCGCAGGATCTGTATATCCCGCCGGACGCGCTGGAAGTCATCCTCGAAGCCTTCGAGGGCCCGCTCGATCTGCTGCTCTACCTGATCCGCCGCCAGAACCTCGACATCCTCGATATTCCGGTCGCCGAGATCACCAAACAGTACGTCGAATACATCGGCGTCATGCGCGAGATGCGCTTTGAACTGGCCGCCGAATACCTGGTCATGGCCGCGATCCTGGCCGAGATCAAATCGCGGATGCTGCTGCCCCGCCCGCCCAGCGACGAGGGCGACGAGCACGACCCCCGCGCCGATCTGGTCCGCCGGCTGCAGGATTACGAACGCTTCAAACAGGCCGCCGAAGACATCGACGCCCTGCCGCGGATGGAGCGCGACACGTCGACGGTGGCCGCTTTCGTTCCCGAACGCGCCAGCGTCAAACTGCCGCCGCCGGTGCAGCTGAAGGAAATGCTGCTGGCCCTGCACGACGTGCTCAAGCGCGCCGAGCTGTTCAGCGGCCACGCCATCAAGCGCGAGGCGCTCAGCGTGCGCCAGCGCATGGGCGACGTGCTGACGCGGCTGGAGGACGGCAAGTTCCACCGCTTCGAAAGCATGTTCACCCCCGAGGAAGGCAAGCTGGGCGTGCTGGTGACCTTCCTGGCCATGCTGGAACTGGCCAAGGAACAGCTGCTCGACATCGTGCAGGAAGCCCCGCTCGCCCCGATCTACATCAAGTCGCTGGCGCTGAACAACACCAACGAACCGCTGCAGTTCTCCAGCGAATTCGACGACAGCGACGCCGCCAACGACAGCCCGTGACCGCGGCCGGGCCATCGCCCACCGCACTTCCGAACGACAGGACCGCATGGATCAATCGCTCATCAACCGCATCGTGGAGGCCGCCCTGCTGGCCGCCACCCAGCCGCTGACGCTGGCCCAGCTGCACGGCCTGTTCCCCGAGGACGAGCCCGCGCCGGAAGGCAGTGTCGAGCAGGCCCTGCAGCAGCTGACCGAAGCCTGCGCCGACCGCGGCGTCGAACTGGTCGAAGTCGCCTCCGGCTACCGCTACCAGGTCAAGGCCGACGTGCATGCCTGGGTGGCGCGCCTGTGGACCGAGCGCAAGACCAAGTACACCCGCGCCACCCTGGAAACGCTGGCCCTGATCGCCTATCGCCAGCCGATCACCCGCGGCGAGATCGAACAGGTCCGCGGCGTGGCGGTCAGCAGCAACATCATCAAGGCGCTGGAAGAGCGCGAGTGGATCCGGGTCATCGGCCATCGCGATGTGCCCGGCCGGCCGGAACTGCTGGGCACCACCCGTGGCTTCCTCGACTACTTCGGCCTGAAGAGCCTCGATCAGCTGCCGCCGCTGTCGGAATTGAAGGATTTCGGCGAACTCGACCCGCAGCTCTCGTTCGTCGATCCGGATGCGCCGAAGCCCGTACCCATCGTCGCCGGCATCAGCGATGACGCCGAACCCGACGATGCGGGCGACGAGGACGACACCGATTCGCACGGCGCCGCCGACGGCACTGAAGCAAGCAACGAAGACAGCAATCAAGACAGCAACGATCAAGACACCCCTGATGACGGCAACGAAGCCAGCATCGCCCACGGAATCCCCAACGACGACGCCATCCCGGCGTCCGACGACACCCACACCGCCCTCGTCGACGACGACGACAGCACCGGAGCCTGACATGACAGAAAAACGCCCCTCGACCCTCTCGCTCAAACGCGAGAAGGACGCCCCCGCCGAAGCCCCGCGCCTCGAAGAACGCCTGCACAAGGTCCTGGCCCAAGCCGGACTCGGCTCGCGCCGCGCGCTGGAACAGCGCATCGCCGAAGGCATGGTCAAGGTCAACGGCGAAGTCGCCCAGACCGGCATGAGCGTCAAGGGTGGCGACCGCATCGAGATCGACGGCAAGACCTTCGTCGCCAGCGCGCTCACCGAACCGGCGCGCGTGCTGATGTACAACAAGCCCGAGGGCGAAGTGACCACCCGCGAAGATCCCGAGGGCCGCCCGACCATCTTCGAAGCGCTGCCGGTGCTCAAGGGCGCGCGCTGGATCGCGATCGGCCGCCTCGACATCAACACCACCGGCCTGCTGCTGCTCACCACCGACGGCGAGCTGGCCAACGCGATGATGCATCCGTCGTTCGAGATCGAACGCGAGTACGTCTGCCGCGTGCGCGCCCCCGAAGGCGAAGACACCGTTTCCGACAAGCTGGTCGACCGCCTGCGTCGCGGCGTGGCGCTGGAAGACGGTCCGGCCAAATTCGACAAGATCGAACGCATCGGTGGCACCGATTCCAACGAATGGTTCCAGGTCAGTCTCAGCGAAGGCCGCAATCGCGAAGTGCGCCGGCTGTGGGAATCGCAGGGCTGCCAGGTCAGCCGCTTGAAGCGCGTGCGCTACGGCGACGTGTCGCTGCCGCAGCAGTTGCTGCGCAGCCAGAGCCAGGAACTGCCGGCCGCTCAGGTCGACACGCTGCGCAAGAAGCTCAATCTGGAAGAAGGTCCGCCGCCGGCACTCACGCTGCAGCCGGTGATCGGCCAACGCAAGGCCGCGAAGTCGACCGTGCACGTCGGCCGCGAAGGCCGCAGCAGTCAGGCCTACGTCAACGGCCACAACACCGCCGACGAAGGCCGCGAACTGCGCCGCTTCGACAATGTGCGTGAGGATCGCGGCCGTTTCGGCAACAAGAAGAAGCGTGGCGATCTGACCGTCAGCGGCGAATCCGCTGCCCGACAATCGCAGAACAAGCCGTTCAAACAGCGTCGTGACAACGGCCCGAAGCCGCTGCCCGAGGGCAATCCCGCCGCGTTCCGCAGCTGGTTCGTGCCCGAAGGCGTCAGCACGGGCCCGACCGGCCATCGCAACGCCGATCCCAGTGCCCCGCGCAAGCCTTACGGCAACAAGCCCAGCGGCCCGCGTCCGGTCGGCAACCGCCCGGTCGGTGCCGGCGGCGGCTATGCAGGCGAGAATCGTGGCCCCGGCGGCCCACGTCCGAAGCGTCCCTACGGTGATCGCCCGGCAGGTGCCGGCGAGCAGCGTGGCCCCGGCGGTCCGAGTGGCCCGGGCGCACGCCCGAAACGCCCCTACGGCGACCGTCCGGCAGGTGCCGGTTTCGCGGGCGAGAACCGTGGTCCGGGTGGCCCGGGCGGCGCACGTCCGAAGCGTCCCTACGGCGATCGCCCGGCCGGCGCGGGTTTCAGCGACGACCGTGGTCCGCGCGGCCCCGGCCAGGGCCCGAAGCCCGCGCGCGCGGGCAAGCCGTACGGCCATCCCGGCAATGCGCCGAGCTTCCCCTCGGACCACGCCAACCCCAGCAGTTTCAACGCCTTCGACCGCCCGCGTGGCCCGCGTCCGGCAGGCGCACGTCCCGGCGGTCCGCGTCCGAACGGTCCACGCCCGGGAGGCCCGCGTCCCGGCGGTCCGAAACCCGGCGGCAATCGTGGTCCACGCGGGGGTGGATTTGCGGGTGGGGATCGCTGAAACATATTGATCCGGACAGAATGAAGTTCGATCTTGTGGGAGGGGCTTCAGCCCCGACTGTCGACCCAAGGCGTCGGGGCTGAAGCCCCTCCCACAGCACGTTCGTTACCCACCCCGACATCGCAATGTCGGGGTGGACCCGATCAACGCACCGAACAACGGACGCCGTGTGAAGTTCCGCTTCACATGACCGCCACGCTGCGTCCTCGCCGGTTGCCGACACTGCGCCCGTCTTCCACAACGGAGCCGCCATGGCCGCGCAACCCGAACGCGATTACGACCTTGTCATCGTCGGCGCCAGTTTCGCTGGCGCGGCGTGCGCGATTGCCGCCGCGCAGTACGGGCTGCGGGTGTGCGTGCTGGAACGCAAGCGCGATCCGGGGCTGAAGCTCCACACCACCGGGATCATCGTCAAGGAAGCCGCGGAGAAGACCTGGCTCAACCGGGTGCCGCAACATCTTGTGCGCAGGGTCGAGCGCGTGCGCCTGTACGCGCCGAACCTGCGCGATGTCGCGCTGCAGGTGCCCGATTACTACTTCCTGACCACCGACACGCCGAACCTCATGCGCTGGCTGGCCGACGAGATGCGTGGCCAGGGTGTCGATCTTCGGCTGGCGCAATCGTTCACCGGCGCCTCCCGCGAGCCGCTGGAGCATCTCGGCCGCTGGCATATCCCCGGCATCGGCCGCACCCGCTGGCTGGTCGGCGCCGACGGCGCGAAATCACGGGTGGCACAGCGTTTCGACCTCGGCCGCGTCGAACATTTCCTCTACGGCGTCGAGTACGAATTCGCGGGTCTTGAGCTGCGCGAACCCGATGCGCTGCACTGTTTCGTCAGCAAGCAGCTGGCGCCCGGTTACATTGGCTGGGCGACGCAGAATCCGACCGGCGTGCAGTTCGGGCTGGCGTTCCGCCATCGCGCTTCGCGCACCGGTACGCCGGACATCGACGCATTGCGCGCACGCGTCGGTCATCGCATCGGGATCCCCGACGACCTCAGCCCCACTGCGATCCGCGCCGGCCTGATTCCCTGCGGCGGCCCGGTGACGCCGATCGCGCGTCCCGGCGTGATCCTCACCGGCGACGCTGCCGGCATCGTGTCGCCGGTCACCGCTGGCGGCATCCATTCGGCCTGGCAGCACGGCTGGACGGTCGGCGAAGCGGTCGCGCGTCACGAACGCGACGGCGGCCCGTCGCCGGAACTCGAAGCCGAACGCGCCGCGCCGCGCTACCGCATCAAACGCGCGCTGCGCTGGGCCTTCGACCACTGCCAGATGGACTGGCCGTTCGATCGGATGCTGGGCTCCGCGCCGATGCGTTGGGCGGCCTCGCATGTGTACTTCGGGCGGAGACATACGGCGTGAACGAACGCGTATCTGCGCCGACTGCGACGCATTCCAATGAAAAAAGGCGCTACCGGCTCCTGAAAGTCGCGCTATCGCTGGCCGCGCTGCATCTCGCCGTCGCGGTGCAATTGATTCCCGTCATCGGGCTGTTCGCAGCGATATACGTGTCCTTTCCGCCGATCATTTTCTTCGTCGCATACGACACGGCTTCCGCCAGTCCGCTGTTCGCCTTGATCGCATTGGGCACCAGCCTGAGCATCTTTCTGGGATTGCACAACGCGATGAAACAAGCGCTCCAACGCTTTCCGCGCCTGGCAAAATGGCTGGTTCTGTCGATGTTGGCGATCTGGATCCCGGTCGGATGCGGCGAAGCCGTGCGCTGGTCGCTGATGCAGGTGCGGATCGCTAGCGCGGAGCCGCAATGCCACGAAACCACGCCCCTGCTCGCGTCACTGCGGCAGCGCTACGGCTTCAATTTCGACGGAAACAGGCAAACGCACGCTTGGATGATCCGCAATGGCGAAGCCTGGCTGTGGAGCTACCGGTCACTACGATTCGAGCCGGTCCCGGATTGGTATCGGACGGACGCTCTGATCGAAAATTGCGGGAAATCCATGCGCTGAATCGACGAGCATTGAATCGACATGCACTCGATAGAAACGCCGATCGCGCAATCGGCGCTGTCCGAACGCTCTCCAATCCAATGCAGGTATTGCGGGATGTCGACGACGTTCTGTCGACATCCCGCAGCGAAGGTGCGCTACCTGCTCCCGGCAGGCACCGCCTTGTTGCAACCCTGATTGATCAGATAAGTATCCTCGAACGCGCGGTCGAGATTCCGCCCGTAATCGTTGTACTTCGCATAAATCACTGCAAGGCACGACGTACGCGACTGATCATCCCGTCCATCGACCAAGAGCCCCGGCCCCATCCTGTCCAGCGCCTTCGCGCCATCGTCGGATTTGTAGAACTGCTCCCAACCATCGGGACACTGCGTGTACATCCCGGATTGCGGGTGACAAATCATGACGCCGGCGTCCGGATCCGGGGGAATATCCAGCCCGCCGGTCGCTTCGATCAGGCATCGCGCGTGATTGACGATGGTCAGCGGGCTGGTGAGGAACTTGAGAATGTATTTCTTGGCCTGTCTGCGGATGACCGCCACGCCCGCTTTGCCTTTGCTGAAATTGCTGCCCACCATGCAATCCGCATAGCGCTTCAGGTTCGCGCCGGCGGACAGATCCTCGGCTTCCTCCGCAGTGATCTCTGCCTGGAATTCGACCTGGTCCGGAAGATCGGTGCCAGCGACATCGTCGCGCACGGGCGCGTCGTCGTCGCCGGAAACCACATCGACCTTTGCCGTATTCCAATCTCCGCACTCGTCCATCTGCGCCACGCTCACCGTATGCGGGCCCGGAGGCACCAGCGGGAAATACGCCTGCGGCCGATCGGAGCTGTCCAGCGCATCGAACCATGCATTCTCGAGAATGCGGCCATTCATGGGATCGCCGTCGAGGGCGATGCGGGTTTCGACCGGATAGGATCGCGGCGGGAGCCGGTACTGCAACAAACCGCCTGGATTGACCCGCTGCCAGGTCACCACCACACCGCCCCTGTCGTCGTAGACGGCATGCAATCGATTCACCGTCGACTGGATCCTGCACAGCGCCGCTTTCTGCTCGGGCGTCAGATAACTGTTGGCTGCGCTTGCGGTCGCGGAAAGAAGAAAAAGCCCAAGCCCGAAACAAGCCCTGACATTCATGTCGTGCTCCTGCATTGCCGCGATCGGCCGGTATGGCCGACAACCACGGACACGGCCCCTGTTTCGCCAACTTAGAGGGTCGGAGTCTCCATACGCAAGCGTTCTGTCCGGCGGCCCACCCATTCCGTGGCGGTGCCGTCCCGGACACTGCGCCCATCGACGTTCATTTCAGCTCGAAACTGTCCCCATCCAGCATCGCCGGGAACCGTTCGCGGTGCGCGGCGAGTTCCTTGGCCTGCAGCGTCGTGGTGACGACGACTTCCTCGTCGGTGCACTCGCTGACCGGGTGGCCAAGAAAATCGATCACTGCGCTGTCGCCCGAATAATGCAGGTTGTTGCCGTCGGTGCCTACGCGATTGAGACCGGCGACGTAGCAGAGGTTTTCGATGGCGCGCGCGCGCAGCAGGGTCTTCCACGGATAGGCGCGGGCCGAGGGCCAATTGGCGACGAACAGCAGCAGGTCGTAGTCGAGTTGCCCGGAGCGCTCCACGTCATAACGGTTGCGCGAGAACACCGGGAAACGCAGGTCGTAGCAGACCATCGGGCAGATTCGCCAGCCGCGCCACTCGATCGTCAACCGGTCACGGCCTGCGGCGTAGCGTTCGTGCTCGCGTCCGAAACGGAACAGATGGCGCTTGTCGTAAGTCAGCAACTCACCATCCGGCGTGGCGAACAGCAGGCGATTGTAGACAGCGGCGCCATCGCGCAGTTGCATGCTGCCGCAGACGGCCGCATTCAATACGCGCGCCTGTTCGCGCACCCAGGCAACGGTCGGGCCGCCCATGGTTTCGGCCTGGGCAATGGCGTCGTTGGAGAATCCGCTGGTGAAGGTTTCCGGCAGCAACACCAGATCCGTGCGATCGTGCAGCGGCGCGATCAGATGGCCGTAGTACTCGCGATTGGCGGCGGGGTCGTGCCAACGGGTGGCGCCCTGGACGAGGGTGATGCGGAGGTCTTTCATGCAGGAAGCCATCTGTGGGAGCGACGGAAGTCGCGATTCTGGTTTCAGTGGACTGCAGTCGCGACTCCCGTCGCTCCCACAGGAGTCAAGGCGGCTCAGAGTTTCTGGAGACGTTCGATCGCGCCGTCGAGCGTGCTGTCGTTCTTCGCGAAGCACAGCCGGGCGAGGCGCTGTCCCTCCGGTGGCGTCTCGTAGAACGGCGACAGCGGAATCGCGGCGACGCCCTTCTCGATGGTCAGCCAGCGGCAGAACGCGGCATCGGCGAGGTCGCTGACCGCCGAATAATCGACCAGTTGGAAATAACCGCCCGGCACCGGCAGCGGCTTGAGCTTCGTCGTCAGCAACTGCTCGCGGAAACGATCGCGCTTGACCTGGTAGAACGCGCCCAGTTGCTCGTAATGTTCGGGTTCGGCATCGATCATCGCCGCGAACGCGTGCTGCGCCGGATGGAAGGTACAGAACACGTTGTACTGATGCACCTTGCGGAATTCTGCGCTCAACGCGGGCGGCGCTATGCAGTAGCCGACTTTCCAGCCGGTGCAGTGGTAGGTCTTGCCGAAACTGGAGATCACGAACGCGCGTTCGCGCAGCTCCGGGTAAAGCAGCGCGGACTCGTGCCGCGCACCGTCGAAGACGATGTGCTCGTAGACCTCATCCGACAGCAGCCAGATGCCGGTGCCGCGCAGCAGCTCGGCGACGATCGCCATATCGTCGGCGGTCAACATCGCGCCGGACGGATTGTGCGGACTGTTGATCATCAGCATCCGCGTCTTCGGACCGATGGACTCGCGGACGCGCTGCCAGTCGGGCGCGAAGGTCTGCGGGTCGAGCGGGATATGCACTGCGCGCGCACCGGCCAGATCGATCGCCGGTTCGTAGCAGTCGTAGCAGGGATCCAGGACGATGACTTCCTCGCCTGCGCGCACCACCGCATGGATCGCGTTGAAGATCGCCTCGGTCGCGCCGCTCGTGACGGTGATTTCACGGTCGGCATCGGGCAGTACGCCGTAGACGCGCGCGGTCTTTTCGGCGATGGCCCGGCGCAGTGCGGGGATGCCGGTCATCATCGAATACTGGTTGTGCCCGGCGCGCATCGCCTTGTCCAGCTCATCGACCAGCCGCTGCGGCACCGGAAAGTCGGGGAACCCCTGGCCGAGATTGATGGCGCCGTGTTCGGCCGCCAACTGCGACATCACGGTGAAGATGGTGGTGCCCACCTTGGGCAACTTGGTCTGCGGCATTCGGGGGTCCGGAAAGTCGATCTGAAGTTGTTTGTGATTGCGCGTAGCACAGCTTCGCACATGGACGCCAGAGTTTACGGGGCGACGCTCCCGGGTTAAACCTTGGCGCATGACGTCTTCCACACCGTACACCGGCGAAGCCCGGATCGCCGAACTGGTGCGCGCCTATCTTGCTGCGGAATATCGCTGGGAGATGGACGGTGACTGGTGGAATCTGTGCATTGGCGAACAAGTACCGGAGGCCGCCCGCAGGTTTCCCGGAGCCACCCAGTTCGGCCTGATGTCCGCCTGGAATCCCCGCTCCGTCGAGCGCCCCGAAGCGGCCAACCGCGCTGCGGACGAGGCGCTGCAGCGTGACCTGATCGAGAGCGGAAGAAGATTCCAGCCCGCATTCTCGTCGGCGGCGAATCGCTCGTGGCGCGAACCGAGCTGGCTGGTGATCGATTTGCCGCTGGCCGGGTTCGACGCGCTTTCGCGCCGGTATGGGCAACTGGCGACGCTGCATTGGACCGCATACGGGACGGTCAGACTGCGGGTGGACGCGACCCGGCCCCGCGCGTTCGCGGAGCACGCCGACATCGACTGGCTGCAAGGCTGAACGGACACCGGATTCGTGGCGCCGATCCGAGCTCCTGCTCCAACATCCCGCACCTACCATTCCGGGCCCTGCCATCGCCCCGGTGAATCAGTTGTCGTATCAGGACGTGACCGAAACGCCCGCCGTCTCCCCTCTCGCCACACTGGCGGCCATCTACACGGCAGCCCTCTACAAGTGGGAGATTGATGGCCGTTGGTGGCCGATCCGTATCGGCGAACATGCCCCCGAGCTCGACGACGCATTCCCGGGCGCTGCCTGCTTCGGCATGCTCAGCGCCTCCAATCCCGGTCACGTCGTCCGCAGCGACGCCGAAAACCGCATCGCCGACCGCGAACTGCAACACGCGCTGGATCGACTCGATCTGCGCTACCGACCGGGTTTCGTCATCGGCCGCAATCGCAGCTGGCGGGCGCAGAACTGGCTGGTCATCGACCCCGGCGAACCGGCATTCGACGCGCTGTGTCATCGCTTCGGCCAGATCAGCACGCTTTTCTGGGCCCGCGAGACGCCGGTCCGTTTGCGGATGCGAGCGGTACGACCGCCTACTCTGGCGAAACACGCGCATATCGACTGGATCGACGACGTGCTTGATGCCTGATCGACGCTGATCGGGCCTGATCTGCGCAATCCCGACAGTCAGCACGTAAAATCCCAAGCTTCGGCTGGATCGCAGCCGCGATCCGGCCCGATGCCTGTCGATGACCGATTCACCCCCTCAAGCCTCATCCCAATCAGCGCCCCCGCTGCTCGCGGCGCATGGTCTGAGCTTCGCGCGCAACGACGAGCCGGTGTTCGGCCCGCTGGATTTCACGGTCGATGCCGGCGAGGCCCTGCTGATCCGCGGCGACAACGGCGCCGGCAAGACCACGCTGCTGCGGGTGCTCGCCGGACTGCTGCGTCCCGAGGCGGGGCGGATCGAGATCGACGGCCATGGCACCGACGCACCGGCGCGGACCCGCGCACTGGCCTATCTCGGTCATCTGCCGGCACTGAAAGCCGATCTCGGCGCGTTGGAGAACCTCGAATTCCTGTGCGGCCTGCAGGGTCGTCGTCGCGGCCAATCCTCCGATGTGGCGATGCGGATCGTCGGGCTCGACGGCTACCAGGACGCCCTCGCCCGCCAGCTTTCGGCCGGACAGAAGAAACGCCTATCGCTGGCCCGGATCTGGCTGTCGCCGGCGCCGGTGTGGCTGTTGGACGAGCCCTACGCGAATCTCGATCTCGACGGCATCGAACTGGTCAACCGCATGGTCCAGGCGCATCTGCGCGAAGGCGGTGCCGCGCTGGTCACCACCCACGGCGCTTACGCGGCGCCGCCGGTCCGCACCCGCGAACTGGTGATGAGGCGGGCGGCATGAGCGCACCGCCGCAACCTGCACGCATGAGCATCGCCGGCAGCGCCCCTTCGCTGCTGGACGCCGCCCGCGCCCTGCTCACCCGCGATCTGCGCCTGCTCTGGCGTCGCCGCGGGGACGCGCTGCAGCCCGCACTGTTCGCACTCATGGTGGTGGTGCTGTTCGCGCTGGCGCTGGGCAACGACCCGCCGCTGCAGGCCAAAGTCGCCGCAGGCGTGCTCTGGGTCGCCGCACTGCTGGCCGGACTGCTGGCGCTGGACACGCTGTTCCGCGGCGACGCCGAGGACGGTTCACTCGAACAATGGATGCTGGCGCCGGTCCCGCTGGCGTGGCTGGTCGCGGTGCGCACGTTCATGCACTGGGCGACGACCGCCTGGCCGCTGCTGCTAGCCACGCCTTTCCTTGCCGAACTGATGCATCTGCCGCATGCGCAGTTGCCGATCCTGATGACCGGCCTGGCGCTGGGAACACCGCTGCTAAGTCTGATCGGCGCCGTGATTGCAGCGTTGACGGTCGGCATGCGCCGCTCCGGTATCCTCGTCGGGCTGCTCGCCCTGCCGCTGTACGTGCCGGTGCTGGTGTTCGGCGCCGGCAGCGTCGCCGCCAGCGCGCAGGGTCTCGATGCGGTCGGGCCGATGCTGCTGTTGGGCGCGGGCCTGGTCGTCGCGATGGTGCTGGCGCCGCTGACTGCGGCGGCGGCGATCCGGATCGCAGTCAATTGACCGGATCGATCGCAGAGAACTTCCGGAACGCTTCCGCTTGAGACAGGTCAATGCCCACGCGCGACACCATCGCAACAATGCCGCGCATCCCGTGCTTCAGTTTCCTCGATCGATGACACGCTCTTCACAAGCAGGCTCTTCACAAACAGGCTCTTCACGCGCATGAACCCCCTCGTCCGCTGGTTCCACCAACTCGGTTCGCCGCCGTACTTCGACCGCTTCGCGGCGCGCTGGGCGCCGTGGTGTTTCGGGCTGGGCGTGCTGGTCATGCTCTGGGGCGGCTGGCAGGGCCTGTTCGTGGTCCCCGCCGATTACCAGCAGGGCGACAGCTTCCGCATCCTCTACATCCACGTGCCCTCGGCGTGGATGAGCATGTTCATCTTCGGGCTGATGGCGTTCTATGCGGCCATCGCGCTGATCTGGCGGATCAAGCTGTGCGAGATCCTGGCCATGGCCTGCGCGCCGATCGGTGCGGCCTTCACCGTCATCACCCTGGCCACCGGTTCGATCTGGGGCAAGCCGATGTGGGGCACGTGGTGGGAGTGGGACCCGCGGCTGACCAGCGAATTGATCCTGCTGTTCCTGTATCTGGGCGTGATGGGTCTGTATCAGGCGATCGACGACCGCCGCAACGCCGCGCGCGCCGCCGGGCTGCTGGCGATCGTCGGGGTCGCGCTGCTGCCAGTGATCCGCTATTCGGTGACCTGGTGGAACTCGCTGCACCAGGGCCAGACCATCCGCATGTTCGGCGAATCGAGCATGGACGCCAGCATGATTCCGCCGCTGGTGGCGATCGTGCTGGGGACCAAGCTGTGGTTCGCCGGTTCGCTGCTGCTGCGGGCGCGGGCGGACAATCTGGAACGCGAAGCGGGCAAGGACTGGGTGCGGCAGCGTGCGGGGATCGATCCTGCAGCGGAGCGCGCGCCATGACCTATCTGGGCTATGTGGTCGCGGCCTACGCGATCTTCGTCGTCGTGCTGCTGTGGGATCTGATCGCACCGCTGCTGCGCATCCGCCGTATCCTGCGCAACGTTTCTCTGCGTGCGCGGCGCGCCTCCGCGCAACCCGCCGCGCCCACTCCCACGGAGCTGCAACGATGAACCCCACCCGGAAACGCCGCCTCGTGCTGGTGCTGTTGCTGCTGACTGCCGCCGTGGCTGCGACCGCGCTGGTGACGCTGGCGCTGCAGCGCAATGTCGCCTACCTCTACACGCCGAGCGAAATCCTCGCCGACGAAGCGGGTGCGAAGGTGAAGACCGGCGATGCGGTGTTCCGTCTGGGCGGCATGGTCGCAGCCGATTCGTTCCAGCGCGCGGAAGGCTCGATGGAAGCGCGATTCAGAGTGACCGATGGCGACGGCGAGCTGGAAGTGCGCTACACCGGGATTCTTCCGGATCTGTTCCGCGAGAAGCAGGCGGTAGTGGCGACCGGGCGGATGGACGGCCAGATCTTCATCGCCGAGCAGGTGCTGGCCAAGCACGACGAGACCTACGTGCCGAAGGAAGTAGCTGACAAGATGGGTCTGGCGCACAAGAAGCACAACGTGCCTGAAGCGACAGAGGCCGGGACGGCGCAAACGCCTCCGGCCACCGCACCCATGCCGGAGCGCTGAGCAGGCATGCGTGGCTTGGAATACGATTCATTCGCACCAACGCGCGCAAAATTGACGCGCGATCTTGGTCAGGACACAAAAAAGTTTCGTTGGCGCCAGAGAATTGCGCTTCGCGTCACGCAAATCGATTCCAGACACCGTCATCTTGCCCAGTCGCCAGAAGCGCATCGGTTTCTGCGAATGGAATACATGACGATGCAGCCTCGTCCGACGACGTCGGATGAGGGCATGGCGACGGGGCGCCATGCAGGACCATTCTCGGTGCGGAGCACCTTGAGACACCGCTCGAACACTTCCTTGAATCCATCACCCGGAGCGAATGCATGATCCCAGAGCTTGGCCAAATCGCACTGATCCTGGCGTTGCTCGTCGCGATCGTGCAGGCGGTGGTGCCGCTGATCGGCGCCCATCAGAAAAGTGCACTATTGATGGCGATCGCGAAACCGGCCGTTTATGCGCAGGCTTTCTTCGTCGCAACCGCTTTCGGGATCCTCGTCTATCTCATGCTGGTCCACGATTTCTCGGTGATGTATGTCGCGCAGAATTCGAACCTGCGCCTGCCCTGGTATTACAGCGTCTCCGGCGTCTGGGGCGCGCACGAGGGATCGCTGCTGCTGTGGGTGCTGATCCTGAATCTGTGGACGGTATGCGTGGCGGTGCTGGGAAAACATCTGCCGCAGGTGTTCCTGTCACGGGTGCTCGCCATTCTCGGTTGGGTCAGCGTCGGCTTCCTGCTGTTCACCACGTTGACATCGAATCCGTTCGCGCGCTTGCTGCCGGCGGTGATGGACGGCAAGGATCTCAATCCGCTGTTGCAGGATTTCGGGCTGATCATCCATCCGCCGATGCTGTACACCGGCTACGTCGGCTTTTCGGTCGCGTTCGCGTTCGCCATCGCCGCGTTGCTCGGCGGCGAGCTGGATCGGCAATGGGTGCGCTGGTCGCGACCGTGGACGAATGTCGCCTGGGCCTCGTTGACGCTGGGCATCGCGATGGGCAGCTGGTGGGCGTACTACGAACTGGGCTGGGGCGGTTGGTGGTTCTGGGATCCGGTCGAAAACGCATCGTTCATGCCATGGCTCGCGGGCACGGCGCTGATCCACTCGCAGGCGGTCACCGAGAAGCGCGGCGGTTTCCGGGCGTGGACGCAGTTGCTGGCGATCTTCACCTTCTCGTTCAGTCTCCTCGGCACATTCCTGGTGCGCTCCGGCGTGCTGACGTCGGTGCATGCGTTTGCGAGCGATCCCGAACGCGGCATGTTCATTCTGATGTTCCTTGGCGTCGTCGTCGGTGGCTCGCTGCTGCTGTATTCGATCCGTGCGCCGAAAGTCGCCGGGGGACTGGCGTTCAGTGCCACGTCGCGCGAGTCGATCCTGCTCGCGAACAATCTCGTCTTCGTCTGCGCGGCAGGCATGGTATTGCTGGGAACCCTGTATCCGCTGATCGGCGACGTGCTCGGTCTGGGCAAGATTTCGGTCGGCCCGCCGTACTTCGGCACCATGTTCCTGTGGATGATGGTGCCGATCGCGATCATGCTGCCGTTCGGACCGCTGTTGCGATGGGGCACGGACGATCTGCGCATCGCGCTGCGGCGCCTCGTTCCTGCCTTCATATCAGCACTGCTTGCCGTGGTGATCGCCTGGCTCGTCTTCGACAGCAAGTCGTGGAAAGCGCTGCTCGGTGTGGCGGCCTGCGTCTGGGTGGCGATGGGCGTCGCCCGCTTCGTCATGCTGCGCGTGCGCGAACGCCCATCCGGTCAACGTTTCAATCGCGAACAGATCGGCATGGTCGTCGCCCATCTCGGCGTCGCGATGTTCTTCGCCGGCGTGCTGATCACCGAAGGCACCAGCATCGAGAAGGATCTGCGGATGGCGCAAGGCGAGACGGTGACCGTGGGCGGCTACACCTTCGGCTTCGGTGAGATCGTGCGGGTCGAAGGACCGAACTACATCGCCGACGAAGGCCAGATCCGGGTGCTTCGCGACGGCAAGGAGATCGGCATCCTGCGTCCGCAGAAGCGCCAGTATTCCGAAGGCTCGAACGTGCAGACCGAAGCGGCGATCCAGCCCGGGTTCTATCGCGATGTCTACATCGCACTCGGCGAACCGCTGGGCGGCATCGACGGCGCGTGGTCCGTGCGCGTCTATCTGAAATCGTTCATCCGCTGGGTCTGGGGCGGCGCGATCCTGATGATGCTGGGCGGATTGATCGTCGCCACCGACCCACGTTTCCGCAGGTCGACCGTCGCCGCCACCGTTGCGAAATCCAATGCGGACGATGTGCTCCCGGCGTCTGCGGAGGCGACTGCATGAATTCGCGGATATTGCCTTTCGTCGGGTTCGTCGTGCTGTTCGCGCTGCTCGGTGCGGGACTTTTGTATGTGCGCGATCACAACACCAGCGAAGTGCCGTCGCCGCTGGTCGGCAAGCCGGCGCCCGCGTTTTCGCTGCCGGTGCTCAATGAGCCGGAGCGGATCGTCGACAGCCGTTCGTTTCTCGGCAAGCCCTATCTGCTGCACGTGTTCGCCAGCTGGTGCTATGTCTGCCGCGAGGAAAACGCGGTGCTGATGACCGAAGGCCGGCAGATGGGCGTGCCGCTGATCGGCTTCGATTACAAGGACGAACCCAGCGACGCGACCAGCTGGCTGAAACAGTTCGGCAACCCCTACGACGTGGTGCTCGCCGATCTGGAAGGCGATGTCGCGATCGATCTCGGCGTGTATGGCGCGCCCGAACTGTTCCTGATCGACGCGAAGGGCGTGATCCGATACAAGCATATCGGCGCGCTGACGTCGGACGTCGTACAGAAGAAGCTGATGCCGATCATCAAGACCATGGAACAGGAGTCGTCCAAATGATCGCCAGACTGTTCGCCGGACTGCTGCTGGTGCTGATCGCGTTCGCCGCACAGGCGATCGATCCGATCCAGTTCAAAGATGCCGCAGAAGAAGCACGATTCCAGGCGCTCGCCAAGGAACTGCGCTGCCTGGTGTGCCAGAACGAAAGTCTGGCCGATTCCACCGCCGGTCTCGCCCAGGATCTGCGCCGCGATCTGATCGAACAGATGCGCACTGGCGCCGACGATCGGCAGATCAAAGCCTATCTGACCGATCGCTACGGCGACTTCATTCTCTACAAGCCACCGGTCAAGCCGACGACATGGTTGCTGTGGTTCGGGCCTGCGGCGATGTTCGCGGTCGCTCTTTTCGTGCTGATCCGCGTTGTCCGTCGTAATGGTCCCGTTGTCGGCGACGACGCGGCCGATATCGCTTCCGGAGATTGGGAATGACCGTTTTTTATCTTGTCAGCGCGATGCTGGCGCTGCTGTTGCTGATGTTCCTGCTGTTGCCGCTGTGGCGCCGGAAGGGCGGCGCCGCGCAACCGGGCCATGACCCGCGTCGCAAAGCGCTGAAGGATGCGTTCGATGCAGGCGTACTGACCCGTGAAGAGTTCGATGCCAAGCTCGTTGCATTGCCCGAGGACGCGCTGGCGGAAACCTCCGCGAATCCGCAGACGACCCGGACGGTGAAGATCGTCATGGTGGCGATCGCGATTCTGCTGCCCTTGGGGGTGTTCGGCCTGTACCGCGCCGTCGGCACGCCGGAGGCGCTGTCGCAGACCGGATCGGCCGCGCCGACGGCGTCGATGCCCGCAGCAGGCTCCGGCCAGCCGAAGACATCGATGGACATGGATGCGGCGATCGCCAGCCTGCGCGCCAAGCTCGAAAAGAATCCGGGCGATGCTGATGGTTGGCTGCTGCTCGGCCGCGCGTATCAGTCCGTCGAACGCAACGACGAAGGCCGCAAAGCGTTCCAGAAAGCGTACGAACTCGCGCCGGACCGCGCGGCGATCGAGATCGCGTATGCCGAATCCCTCGCGTTGACCAGCCCGACTCGCCGGATCGACGGCAAGCCGCTGCAGATGATCCACCATGCGATGAAATCCGATCCCGACAATCAGGACGGCCTGTGGCTGATCGGCATGAGCGACTATCAGAACGGTCGTTACGCCGAGGCGATCGCGTCCTGGGAACGGATCCGCAAACAGCTTGGCCCCGATTCGGATGTGCTCGAATCGGTCGACAAGATGATCGGAGATGCCAAAGCGCATCTGCGCGGCGAACCGACTGCGGACACTGCGACTGCCGCGACCGTCGGCGCTGCCGGTGGTCCGCGACTGCAGGTGCGGGTGGCGTTGGCGAAGACGCGCGCCGGGCAGGCCTCGCCGGGCGACACCGTATTCGTGTTCGCCAAAGCGGCCGGTGGCCCGCCGACGCCGCTTGCGATCCGCCGTCTTCAGGCGTCCGATCTGCCGACGACGATCGAATTGACCGATGCGGATGCCATGGTGCCGGAGATGCGTTTGTCCAAATTCAAGCGCATTACGGTGACCGCGCGCATTTCGAAAAGCGGCGACGCATCGCCGAAGCCGGGTGATCTGCAGTCTGCGGCGATCGAGGCGGATACGGGGCAGAGCGGGCCGATCGATGTTTCGATCGACCAGGTCGTGCCCTGATTCAGGCGTATTGTTGCTGCGTCAGAGCTTCTCGCCGAATTTCGTCTCGAAGCGGATCCCGATGTTCTTCAGCAGATCGGTCGGCAGTACGCCGCCGATCGAGACGATGACCGCATCGTTGGCGATCTCCTGCAGTTCGCCATGGATCGACACGATCACGTTGTCCGGATGGATCTCGACGACTTCAGACGAGAACATGACGTCCACCTTGCCTGTCTGGCGCAGGCGTTCCAGTCGGTCGCGGTTCTTGACCTTGACGCGGTTGAGCGCTTCGCCGCGATAGCTGAGGTGGACGCTTCTCGCATAGTCCGAGCACGCGACCGCAGCTTCGACGGCACTGTCGCCGCCGCCGACGACCAGTACTTTCTGGCCGGTGAAGCGTTCGGGATCGGCCAGGCGATAGGTCACTTTCGGTAATTCCTCGCCCGGCACCTGCAGCATGCGCGGGCTGCCGCGTCGGCCGATCGCCAGCAGTACGGCGCGCGTGTGGTAGCGCTTCGTCGCGCTGTGGACCACGAAGGTATCGCCTTCGCGTTCGATCGCCTCCATCTGCTCGGAATAGTTGATCTTGAGCTGGGTCTTGACGACCACGTTCTGCCAGAAGTCCAGCAGTTTTTCCTTGCTCACGTCGGTGAATCTCATCTTGCCGACCATCGCCAGATTGACGGGCGCGGTCATCGCTACCTTGTTGCGCGGATAGTGGAAAATCGAGCCGCCCAGCGAGTGCTCCTGTTCCAGGATCACGTATTTGAGCTTTTTTTCGATCGCGCTGAGCCCTGCGGAAATGCCGGCTGGACCGGAGCCGACGATCACCACGTCGTAGTCCGCGCGGCCGGTCTTGATCTTCTCGATCGCGTCCATCGCCTGGCGACCCTGCTCGGCGGCTTTGCGGATGAGGCCCATGCCGCCCAGTTCACCGGCGATGAAAACGCCCGGCACATTCGATTCGAAGTTCGGCTGCACATCGGGGATATCGACGCCGCGACGCTCGGTGCCGAACACCAGCGTGATGCCATCGACAGGACAGGAGGCGTGACAGGCGCCGTGGCCGATGCAGGCGCTGGGATTGGTGAGCACCGCTTTGCCGGCGATGATGCCGAGCGCTCCTTCAGGACAGGCGCGGACGCACGACCCGGAACCGATGCAGCGCTCGGTGTCGATCACCGGATGCAGCGATGGCGGCTCAGTCAGACCAGAGGCGATGGATTCGTCGAGCACCTTGGCGTGCTCGGTTTCGACATGGTGACGACGGCGGAAATAGTAGACAACGGCGAGCAGCACTGGTGCGATGTAGAAAAGATAAACGTAATTGGTAGTCATTATCAGTTGGTGTTCTCGCGGACAGTTCGCTTACGGTGAAGATGCTTTGTCCGGCATGCGGTTTCGTTTTGCAATAAAAAGCGTGAGATAAAAAGCGCCATCGCTTATTGTGAAGGCGCTCACGCGAATGAACCGTGATGTCGTCGCATAATCAAAATCACAACGATCATCACATGGAGACGCATGTCGAGTCCCGAGTCCACTTTGCGTTCCACCGTCGAGTCGCAGCGGATTCGCGAGCAGCGGGGCAATGCCGCGAAAGCAATCGCCGGGGATGGCATGGCTGAAAATACGAATCGTTCCGCGAAAGATGGCTCGGTGGCTTCCATCCATCGCCTCATCCCTTGGCTACTGTTCATCATCCTTTCCGCTTCAATCTACCTGGTCGCACGTTCAGGCCTGTACACGCCGGGCGATGATGTCGGTTACAACCTCGGCCTTGCCGGCGGGTTGATGATGTTGGCGTTGCTCGGTTACCCGTTGCGCAAGCGCTTGGGCTGGCTGTCGTCCGCCGGTCGCGTCAGCAAATGGTTTTCGCTGCACATGGTGTTGGGCGTTGCGGGCCCGACCTTGATCCTGCTGCATTGCACGCTGCAATGGCGCTCGACCAATGCCGCCATCGCGTTCTGGTGCATGGTCGTGGTCGCCAGCAGTGGCTTCCTCGGCCGCTACCTTTATCGTCACCTTCATCAGGGGCTGTACGGTCGACAGCTGACCCTCTCTGAAGTGCGCACCGAAGCCGCCACGCGATTGGGGAAGACGAAGGAACGTTTGCGGGTCGAAGGCGCCGAGGACGTACGCGCTGCCCTAGAAGCGTTCATGCGGAAATCGCTTGTGGTCGAAAGTCATGGCTGGAAACGCCCGTTGGCGCTCGCGACGCTCGGGTTCAGTGCGCGTCGCGCGCAGTCCCGGCTGGTGGCGGATGCCCGCGACCCGAGGGCAGGGCAACCGTACCCGTCGCAGGAGGCGATCGACAATGCGCTCGACTGCATCCGTGCTGTGCAGCGATCGGCGCAGTTCCTGCCTTACGAGCGCCTGTTCTCGCTCTGGCATGTGCTGCATGTGCCTCTGGTGTTGCTGCTGGTGCTCAGCGTGATCGCGCACATCGTCGCTGTTCACATGTACTGATCGCCGATGCCGTTTCTTCGGAAAGCCCTTGTTTTTCTGGTGGCGCTCTGCGCGGCATCCGCGTGCCTGCTGCCCTCGCAGGCGATCGGCGCCGACATCGAGACCGTGCTGATGCCGGGCCAGGTCATTCGCGGGCACGCGAAAACGGAATCGACCTGCTCGGCCTGCCATCGTTCGTTCGACAAGGAAGCGCAGCCCACGTTGTGCATGGCCTGCCACAAGGATGTCGCAGCCGACATCCGTGCCAAGCGCGGTTTCCACGGGCGCGGCGCCGTCAAGACAGCGTGCCGTACTTGCCACACCGACCACAAAGGCAGAGATGCCAGGATCGCCAGTTTCGACAGGAACACCTTCCGACACAATCTGACCGACTACGAATTGCTGGGCGCGCACAAGACCGTGACCTGCAACAGTTGCCATCCGCCGACGGCGAAGTTCCGCGACGCGCCCTCCACCTGTATCGGCTGCCATCAGGAGGACGATACGCACAAAGGGACACTGGGCCGGGATTGCGCGAAATGCCACGGCCCGGTCGACTGGAAGAAGAGCAGTTTCGATCACAGCAAGACCGATTTCGCATTGCGCGGCAAGCATGCTGCAGCCAAGTGCGCCGCATGCCATACGCGTCCGCCGGCCGAACTCAAGCTGGGCACGGAATGCATCGCCTGCCATCGCAAGGACGATGCGCACAAAGGGGCGATGGGCACCGCCTGCGCCAATTGCCACACCGAAAATGCATGGAAGGAAACGAAGTTCGATCACGGCAAGACCCGCTTCCCGCTGTTGGGTCGACATGCGCTGACCGAATGCTCGGGCTGTCATCGTCAGGCCAATGTCTTCCGTGGCGCACCGACCGAATGCGTGGCCTGCCACAAGTCGAAGGATGTCCACGCCGGCACCCTGGGCAGCGACTGCAAGGACTGCCATCAGCCGCGCGCGTGGAAACCTTCGCAGGGCTTCGATCACGCCAAGACCCGCTTCCCGCTGTTCGGCAAACATCGTGAAGCCGCATGTCTCGGCTGCCACAAGGGGCCGAAGCTGTTCCGCGGCATCGCCAGCGCCTGCAACGATTGTCACAAGAAGGATGATCCGCACAAGGGCCGAAACGGCGTCGAGTGCCAGTCGTGCCACAACACCGCATCATGGAAACAGATCAGTTTCGATCACGCGAAATCGACGCGCTTCCCGCTGCTCGGCGGCCATCGCCCCCTGACTTGCAAGAGCTGCCACAAGAACGATGCACATCGCGAAAAGCTAGACATGCAGTGCGTGTCCTGTCATGCCGAGAAGGATCCGCATCAGGGAAAACTTGGTCGTGACTGCGCGCGCTGCCATGTCGCGGATAGTTGGACCAAGGTGGTGGTCGACCACAATCGCACCGCATTTCCGCTGTTGGGCAGGCATCAGGTCACAGAGTGCAAGGGCTGCCATACCGACAAGCTGTACCAGGGCGCGCCGAAGGCATGTGTTGCTTGTCACGCCAAGAATGATTCGCATTCCGGAAAGCTTGGGCAGAAGTGCGAGACATGCCACAACGCACGCAGTTGGTCACTGTGGGAATTCGATCATGCGAAACAAACTCATTTCCCATTGACGGGTGCGCACGGAAGTTTGAAGTGCGATAGTTGTCACAAGACAGCGCGCAAAGACAATATAGCTTTGCCGCTAGCTTGCGGAAGCTGCCACAGCGGGGACGACATCCATAATGGTGCGTTCGGCAACCGATGCGAAAGATGCCACTCCAGCACCTCGTTCAAAGACATCCTGCCCAACTCCCGCTGAGCTCAAGCCTGCATGCAAATGCCCACGCTACCGATGATCGTGCACTACTCGATACGCCGCGCATGGCTCGCCTGTGCGGTGCTGTTGATGTCGTTCGCTTTTGCGGTGCCAGCGGCCAGTGCGGCGCAAATCCAGTCACCAGCCAATTTCGATCACGCCAAGACAGGCTTTCCACTCACCGGCGCGCATCGCAATGCGAAGTGCGAAAGCTGCCACGATCGCGGCATCCTCCAGGGAACTCCGAAAGACTGCTCGAGCTGCCACGGCAATGCCAGCCGTCTCCCGGATGCCACGCGCGCTCCCGCATCGCACATCCCGATCACATCGGGCTGCGAGTCCTGTCATCGCACGACCGCATGGACGCCAGCGGCATTCAACCACGCGACCGTCGCGGAAAAGACCTGCACCAGTTGCCACAACGGCGCGACCGCGACCGGCAAACCCGGCAACCATGTGCCGACGACGCAGTCCTGCAATGCCTGTCATCGCACGACCGCTTGGACGCCGGCCAAGTTCGACCACAAGAACGTCGCGGCGAACAGTTGCGCGACCTGTCACAACGGTTCGACTTCGACCGGCAAGCCGTCGGATCATGTGCCGACGACAGAATCCTGCGACGCCTGCCACCGCACCACGGCGTGGCTCCCGGCGACGTTCAAGCACAACGGCGTCGCAGCGGGCAGCTGCTCGACCTGCCACAACGGCAGCAAGGCAACCGGCAAGCCATCGAACCATATTCCGACGACGCAGTCCTGCGATGCCTGCCACAAGACGACCGCCTGGTTGCCGGCCACGTTCAACCACAGCGGCGTCGCGGCGGGCAGCTGCTCGACTTGCCACAACGGCAGCAAGGCGACCGGCAAGCCGTCGAACCATCTGCCAACAACGCAATCCTGCGACGCCTGTCATCGCACCACGGCATGGTTGCCGGCCACGTTCAACCACAGCGGCGTCACTGCCGGCAGCTGCGCGACCTGTCACAACGGTTCGACCGCGACTGGCAAACCGTCGAACCATCTGCCGACGACGCAGTCCTGCGATGCCTGTCATAAGACGACAGCCTGGACGCCCGCCACGTTCAATCACAGCAATGTGACGGCCGGCAGCTGCGCGACCTGCCACAACGGTTCGACCGCAACCGGCAAACCGTCGAACCATATGCCGACGACACAGTCCTGCGACGCGTGCCATCGCACGACCGCTTGGACGCCCGCGACGTTCAACCACAGCGGCGTGACTGCGGGCAGTTGCGCGACCTGTCACAACGGTTCGACCGCGACCGGCAAACCGTCGAACCATCTGCCGACGACACAGTCCTGCGACGCGTGCCATCGCACGACCGCATGGACGCCCGCGACGTTCAACC
>CAZGBA010000020.1:0-11443 GCA_964523435.1 uncultured Xanthomonas sp. | reverse complement strand
GCGACGCGTGCCATCGCACGACCGCATGGACGCCCGCGACGTTCAACCACAGCGGTGTGACCGCCGGCAGCTGCGCGACTTGCCACAACGGTTCGACCGCGACCGGCAAGCCCTCGAACCATCTGCCGACGACACAGTCCTGCGACGCGTGCCATCGCACGACCGCTTGGACACCGGCCACGTTCAACCACAGTGGTGTGACCGCCGGCAGCTGCGCGACCTGCCACAACGGCACGGCCGCGACCGGCAAACCCTCGAACCATCTGCCGACGACGCAGTCCTGCGACGTGTGCCATCGCACCACCGCGTGGCTGCCCGCGACGTTCAACCACAGCGGCGTGACCGCCGGCAGTTGCGCGACTTGCCACAACGGTTCGACCGCGACCGGCAAGCCGTCGAATCACATTCCGACGACGCAATCCTGCGATGCCTGCCATCGCACCACCGCATGGTTGCCGGCGACGTTCAACCACAGCGGCGTGACCGCCGGCAGCTGCGCGACCTGCCACAACGGTTCGGCTGCAACCGGCAAACCGTCCAACCATGTGCCGACGACGCAGTCCTGCGACGTGTGCCATCGCACCACGGCCTGGTTGCCCGCGACGTTCAATCACAGCGGTGTGACTGCGGGCAGCTGCGCGACCTGCCACAACGGCACGACCGCGACCGGCAAGCCGTCGAATCACATTCCGACAACGCAGTCCTGCGATGCCTGCCATCGCACCACCGCATGGTTGCCGGCGACGTTCAACCACAGCGGCGTGACCGCCGGCAGCTGCGCGACCTGCCACAACGGTTCGGCTGCAACCGGCAAACCGTCCAACCATGTGCCGACGACGCAGTCCTGCGACGTGTGCCATCGCACCACGGCCTGGTTGCCCGCGACGTTCAATCACAGCGGTGTGACTGCGGGCAGCTGCGCGACCTGCCACAACGGCACGGCCGCGACCGGCAAGCCCTCGAACCATCTGCCGACGACGCAGTCCTGCGATGCCTGCCATCGCACCACCGCATGGCTGCCGGCCACCTTCAGCCACAGCAACGTGACTGCGGGCAGCTGCGCGACCTGCCACAACGGCACGGCCGCGACCGGCAAGCCGTCGAATCACTTCGTGACCACCAAGTCCTGCGATGCCTGTCACCGCACGACCGCATGGGAGCCGACGACGACCTACTCGCACACATCCGCCGGCTACCGCCAGCATCAGGCGGGCATGTCCTGCACGTCGTGCCACACGACGAACAACGAGGTCATCAGTTGGCAGTTCGCGTCGTACCGTCCGAATTGCGCAGGCTGCCATGCCAACAATTACAAGGCGGGCGAACACAAGAAGGTCGACACACCGAAGATTCTCTACACGGTGCAGGAACTTCAGGATTGTTCGGGCGCCTGTCACGAGTACACGGACGCTACCTTCTCCACGATCAAGAAGACAAGAACCGGGAAGCATCGCGCCACCGACGGCAGCTTCGACTGATTTTTTGACTGTTCCCCTGCAGAGACCTATTTTCAGATGATCGAACGCCAGTTCAGAATCCGCCTTGCCTGTCTTTCGGCCGCGATCGCCATCGCCGTTGTTTCGCCGTCGGCGATGGCGCAGATCTTCGATGATGTGTCGGTGGTCAAGTACCAGACCGATGCGACCCAGATCACGGTGCAGTTCAACGCGAAGGTCAGATTCAAGCGCGCCGTCGTTTCTTCGACCAACGATCTGGTCACGATCTATTTTGAAATTGCCGGTCTGACCGGCGACGGCAGATCGGTGTTCGAGGAATCGCGGAAATGGGACGATTCCGGCCTGTCGCCGCCGTTCCAGATGCGCTATTTCAGCGAAGCCAATCAACCGACCGAAAAACGCCTCGAAATTTCCTTCAAGTCGCCGGTGCAGGGCGTGCAGGCAGGCCCCGGCATCGACGAACAGAGCTTCGTTCTCACGATGAAGCGGCCGGTCGTCGCCGAGGAAACCCTTCCGCCGAAAAAGGAAGAACGCGGCGCGCCAACCTTGCCGCCTTCGGCAATACCACCCGCGACGGTCGTGTCGACGCCGCTGACCGAGTCCGACCAGACGCAGGCGTTGCTCCTCACGACCGCCCGCGACGCGGTGCAGCGCGAGGATTACGAGGGCGCGATCGGCGAACTCAACAAGCTGTTGAACATGCCGCCGGGTGCGTATTCGCAGGACGCCCAGGAGTTGATCGGTTTCGCCCGTGAACGCCTCGGCGAAACCGCGCGCGCGCAAGCGGAATACGAGCTTTATCTCAAGCTCTACCCGGACGCGCCGGGCGCAGCGCGCGTGAAGGCCAGAGTCGCCGCGCTGGCCACCGTCGCCCCGCCGGAGCCGGCCGCCACGACAGTCGGCAAGCCGCGCGTGAGGAAACCGGTCACTTCGTCATGGGGCGGCATTTCCCAGTACTACTACGGCGGCAAGTCGAAGATCCGCGACGAGTTCACCACCACCGATCCGATCAGCGGCGCGACCCAGATCGACACGCAGTCGCTCAGCACCACCGACCAGTCGTCAATCGTCACCGACGTCAACTACAACCTGCGGCATCGCCGGGGCGCGTGGGATACCCGCGTCACTCTGCGCGACACCTTCCGCCACAGTTTCATCGAAGACCAGCCGAGCCGTAACCGTCTGTCCTCGGCGTACATCGATCTGAAGCACGAGACCACCCGTTTCGCGACTCGGATCGGCCGGCAGACCGCCACCAGCGGCGGCGTGCTCGGGCGTTTCGACGGCGCGGTGGCCAGCATCGGTCTGGGCACGGACAAGGTTCGTGGCGGCGCCGAAGTCGGCAAGCTGATCGAACCCGGCCTCGGCGGCGACAAGCGTTTCTACGGCGCAACGCTGGATGCGGACCATATCTTCGACAAGTTCGGTATCGGCATCTTCGGTATCCAACAGAATGCGTCCGGCGATCTGGACCGGCGCGCGGCCGGCGGCGAATTCCGTTATTTCGCCGACAACCGCTCGGTGTTCGGGCTCGTCGATTACGACGTGTTCTTCAAGAAGCTCAATGTCGCGTCGGTCCAGGGCAACTTCGGCTGGGGCAAGAAATTCAGCGTCAATTTCCTGTACGACTATCGCCGTTCCCCGAGTCTGCAGATGACCAATGCACTACTTGGGCAGCCCGAAACCAACCTGCAACAACTGTCGCAGACGCTCACCCAGGAACAGATCAAGCAGCAGGCAATCGGCCTGACCCCGATCGCGCGGTCCTCGTCGCTGGGCGTCACCGTGACGCTTTCGCCGAAATGGCAGATGTCGGCGGACTACCGTCTTTCCAGCGTGACCGGCACCACCGCGACCCCGACCCTGCCGGCGAGCGATCCCACCGGCGACATCAAGACCGTGAGCGCGCAAGTCATCGGCACCGGCATCTTCTCGCCGTCGGATGTCTTCATCGTCAACACCAACTACCTCACCAGCCGCAGCTACAACGCATGGCTGCTCGGCCTGTCGACGCGCGTGAAGCTGGGCGATGCCTGGGTCATCGAGCCGGGCATCAAGTACTACATCCAGGACAACGCCGCCGGATCCACATCCAAGCGTCTGTCCCCGGTCGGCAGATTCTCGTACCGGCGTACCGAGCACCTGAGTTTCGAGGCCGAATTCAATCTCGAAAAGACCAGGACGGAAGCGGATACCAGTTCGGAAGATCTGCTGTCGCTGTTCTACTACCTCGGTTATCGCTACGACTTCTGAGTCTTCGCGCAGGTTGTCATTGCTGCAGGTTGATCCACTCCGTCCTGTTCCGCATCCCGCGCTTTACAACGCCATGTCCCCGTGATGCGGGGACATGGGCCGCCAATGGTGCGGCGCTCGATTTCCTGTCGGTGCGCATCGGGCGGGAGAGGTTCAACTCCCGGCCGTGCGATATCATCCGGCCATGACCGATATCCTGCTGTCCACGCTCAACGCGCGCTATTCGCACGCCTCGCTCGGCCTGCGCTATCTGCGCGCGAATCTGGGCGAGCTGCGCGAGCGCTCGGAGATCCTGGAATTCGTAATCGGGCAGAAGACCGAGGAGATCGTCGAGAAGATCCTCGCCCGTCGTCCGCGCATCCTCGGGCTGGGCGTCTACATCTGGAACGTCGAGGAAAGCACGCGGCTGGTGGCGCAGCTGAAAACGGTCGCCCCCGACATCGTCATCGTGCTGGGCGGGCCGGAAGTGAGCTACGAGGTCGGCGAACAGCGGATCTGCGCGCTCGCCGATTACGTCATCACCGGGTGGGGCGATGTGACATTCGCATGGCTCGTGCAACAACTGCTGCGCGGCGAAGCGCCGCCGACCCGGATCATTCCCGGCGTGCAGGCCGAGCTGAAGGACCTAGTGCTGCCGTATGCCGAATACACCGATGAGGACGTGCGTCAGCGCCATCTCTACGTCGAGGCCTCGCGCGGCTGTCCCTTCAAGTGCGAATTCTGTCTGTCGGCGCTGGACAAGACCGCATGGCCGTTCGAGCTCGAACGTTTTCTCGAGTCGCTCGAAACGCTCTACGCGCGCGGCGTGCGCCAGTTCAAATTCGTCGACCGCACCTTCAATCTCAAGGTCGACACCTCGCTGGCGATCCTCGATTTCTTCCTGCGCAAGATCGATGCGGCGGCGGACGATCCGCCGTTCGTGCATTTCGAGCTGATTCCCGATCATCTGCCGGACCGGCTGAAGGAAGCGATCGTGCGCTTTCCCCAGGGCACGCTGCAGTTCGAGATCGGCATCCAGACGTTCGCTCCCGAGGTGCAGACCCGCATCTCGCGCCGCCAGAACGACGAGAAGGCGGCCGAGAATCTGCGCTGGCTGCGCGCGCAGTCGAAGGCGCATCTGCATGTGGACCTGATCGCCGGCCTGCCCGGAGAAAGCGTGGACAGCTTCGCGCGCGGCTTCGACCGGCTGGTGGCGCTGGCGCCGCACGAAATCCAGTTCGGCATCCTCAAGCGCCTGCGCGGTGCGCCGATCGCCCGGCATACCTTGACGCACGATCTGCGTTTCAATCCCGATCCGCCGTACAACATCCTCAGCACCGACCTCATCGATTTCGCGACGATGCAGCGGCTTTCGCGCTTCTCCCGCTACTGGGACATGGTCGCGAATTCCGGGCGTCTGCCGCGCACCTTGGCGCTGCTGCTCGGCGATGCCCCGTTCCAGCGCTTTCTGGCCTTCAGCGATTGGCTGTACGCCCGCACCGGGCAGACCCATGCGATCGCGCACGAGCGGTTGGTGCATGCGCTGCAGGCGTTCCTGATCGCCGATGGCGGCATCGAAGCAGAGATCGCGAACCGCATGCTGATCGACGACTATCGCGGTCAGGGCGGTCGTTCGCGGCTGGCGTTCGAAGACGCGGACGCCGTACGGCCGGTACCGGTCCCGCGCAAGAAAAGCGCCACGCCCTCGCGTCAGGCGCGGCATCTGGCGGGATAGGCAATTCTGTCGCTGGCCAATCGCTGTGGCTGAGACCGTTTCGTTGCACACTGGGCGCATGCAGACTACGAAGATGCCCGAACCCCTCGTCATCGCCATCTCCTCCCGGGCCCTGTTCGACCTGGAGGAAAGCCACGCGCTGTTCGAGCGCGAGGGCGTCGATGCCTTCGCCGCCTACCAGCGCAGCCGCGAGGACGAACTGTTGCCGCCCGGCATCGCCTTCCCGCTGGTGCGCAAGCTGCTGGCGTTGAATGCGGATGCGCCAGCGGGCACGCCGCGCGTCGAAGTGATCCTGCTGTCGCGCAATTCCTCGGATACCGGGCTGCGCGTGTTCAATTCGATCCAGCATCACGGCCTCGATATCCGCCGGGCGACATTCACTTCAGGCGCACCGACCTGGCCGTACATCAAACCCTTCGGTGCCCATCTGTTCCTGTCGGCCGATGCCGAGGCCGTGCGTCGCGCGCTGGAGCACGGCATCGCCGCTGCGACGCTGCTGCCAGCACAGACAGTCCAGCCGGTCGTCGATGGCCCGCTGCGCGAGCAGATCCGGATCGCGTTCGATGGCGATGCGGTGCTGTTCGACGATCAGAGCGAGCGGGTGTCGCGCGAGGACGGTCTGGAGGCGTTCGCGCGCCATGAGCGCGAACGCGCGCACGAGCCGCTGCCGGGCGGGCCGTTCCGCGTCTTCCTCGACGCATTGCATCGATTGCAGGCGGCGTATCCGATCGAGGCCTGTCCGATCCGCACCGCACTGGTGACCGCGCGTTCCGCGCCCGCGCACGAGCGCGTGATCCGCACGCTGCGCGAGTGGGGCATCCGCCTCGACGAAGCGCTGTTTCTCGGCGGCCGTGCGAAAGGCCCATTTCTGCAGGCGTTCGGCGCGGATATCTTCTTCGACGATTCGCAGCACAACATCGATTCCGCGCGCGAACACGTGGCGGCGGGGCATGTGCCGCACGGGGTGGTGAACGAATAGCGTCGGTTGCGAGGTTGCTGAGTTCGTAAAAACAAGGGGCCTTTCGGCCCCTTGTCGTTTCCAGCATTGTGCTTCGACTCAGCGAGCGATACCCGCGCGTTCGCGGCTCTCCAGCGGCGCCATGCGCGACTGGTCGTTGAGTTCCAACTGACGGACTTCAAACGGCGCACCATAGCCCTGCGGCAGGTGGGCACGGTCGAACTGCAGCACCAGCATGCCGTTGCCGCGCTTCATCCACGCCGCGCTGTGCGCTTCGGAGACCGGACGCATCACGCCATCGGCAGCCGTGGCGAACAGCGTGCCGCGGGCCTCATAGCGACCGGTGGAACCGGTCTGCACCGGCAGCGCCATACGCATGGTCTTGGCGTTGAACGCGAACAGCCCGTTGAAACGGGCGGTCGGTGCGGCCACTGCGAACGAGGTGCGTGCGTCGCGCTGGATGCCGTCGGCGTTGGCGAACACCTGCAGTTCCCACAGGCCGGGTGCGGTGCCGACGTTCGCCGGCAGCTTCACGTTGGCCGACAGACCGCTGCCGTTCGATGCGAGCGCCACCGGCCAGCTGCGGCCATCCGGCGCGACCAGCATGGCATCGGCCTTCAGGGCCGAGGACAGCTTGCCGGCGCGGCTGAAGTCCACGTCGAAACGCAGGCTGGAACCGGCGAGGGCGTGGCTGCGGTCGGCGCCGGCGCGCAGGATGTCGGAGCTCTGCGGCTCGAACACGTGCACGAGGTACTGGCCCTGGGCCTTCGGAACGCGGACGGTGTAGGTGTCGGCACCTTCCTGGTCGCCCAGCTTGGCGATCACGGTGCCGGTCTGAACGTCCATACCGGCGTCGACCAGTTGCTTCGCCGATGCGATGTTCTGCACCTTCGCCGCACCCTGGCTGTCGTTGATCTGCAGCTCTTCGGAGCGCAGGGCGCGCGCGCCCTGGGTCGGGCTGATGCGGATCAGACTGCCCGGGGCGGACATCTTCAGCTGCAGGCCGCGATCGAGTTCGGCGGCGTCGACGGTCTGCCAGTATTCGCGGCTTTGCGCAACGTAGGGCGTGGGTGCGACGAGCGCCTGGGCCGGATCCAGCTTCCAGGAGAACGACACCGGGGCGCGTTCGATCTGCGCCGACGGTGCGGGCAGGGCGACGAGACGGGAGGGAGCCTGATCCTTGGCGCCGGCGTTCCGCAGCGGTTGCGCGGCGGTGGCGGAGAAGGAGAGCAGCGCGAGAGCGATAGCGATGGAAAGTCTCATGGCGTTGTCCTCACTGGCCCGCATCGGTGCGGAGAATGGTGTTCAGGCCGAAGCAGGCCCGACGGCTCTGGTTGTGCGACAGCGGTTCACCGCCGGCCATCCGCGAGGTGTCGTAGAACCAGACCGAACCGGCGCCGGCCTGACTGGTGCAATTCAGGAAACCGTCGGAACAGCTGGCGAGCCAGTTCTTGGTGATCTCCAGACCGACGTTGAGGCTGTAGCCGCCGCAATAGCTGTCGCCATCGAACGGGGACGAATCCACGTCGCTGCCGACCACGCTGCGGAAGGTCTTCGGAAGCGCCGGACGGCCGCTGGTGCCGTACAGATAGTTGGCGTTGTAGAACACCATCCAACTTGTCTGCTGCTGGCGGACACCATCGTTCTGGTAGCCGAGCAGCCAACCGAGCGCGGCTTCGAACACGGTGCCGTTCATCACCGCATCCGCCAGAGGCGTGCCGGTGGACGACGGCGCCAGCGCGTTGACGCGGACGACCTTGCTGATGATGTTCGGATAGCGGCTGTCGTAGGTCGGATTCGACATGATCCAACGCATCACGTTGCCGCCGTTGGAATGGGTGATGACGATCAGACGGGTGATGCCTTTGGCATTGATGAAGCTGGTCAACTGTCCGGCCAGACAACCCGCAGCGCGGCTGTCCCACCAGTACTGGCCGAAGTCGCAGTTGATGACGACATAGTTGGCCGGATTAGGCAGACCGCCGCGGACCGAGTCCACCATCGCCGGTTGCCAGTAATCGTTGTAAGCATTGGTTTGAGCACCGGTGCCGTGGACAAAAGCCACACCGGTATTGGCGAGCGCGAACGGCGCCGCCAGAGCGAGCAGAAGCCCGCAGAGGTATTTACGCACGAGAGAACCCCTCTTTAATTTCCTGTTCCATGAAAGCGTGGCAATGCGCCGCGCCGATCCTTCACTGGTCTGCCGGCCCCCTTTCGGCACGGCATCAAGGCCGAGGATACGGAGGCGTATTGACAGTGTCATGACGCAATGCGTCAAAGCGAGACGGGTTTCGCAGTCCGAGACATCTCAATGACTAACGACAGCCACTTCCCATGTTTCAATTCTTCCCGCTGCAAGGATTTCCCTTATCCCGTCTGCGAGGAGTAGGTGCCCGAGGGGCGTATGAGGGAGAAGCAGCGATGACGATGCTGTTTATATCTTTTCGCCGATGGGTCAGGTTACAGACAATCTTCAGAATTCCAGATCCAGCGCGGCGCAGAGATAATCCATGAACGGTCCGAGCTGCTGCAGGTCTTTCGAGAGTGTGGACAGCAGGCGCGGGCCGGTCATCGTTGCGTCGTCGATCATCCGCATTGCGACGTGGTTCTTGCGGCGCAGGTCGTCGAGGTGGATGAAGTCGGCGGGGTAGCCGCGCGGTGGGCGGACCAGCATTTCGCTGTCGTCCAGGTCGAAGCGTTTGCGGAAGGGTTTCGCGTGCGCGGCGGCGGCCCAACTGCCGGGGTTGTCGACGATGAACTGGCGGATGCGGCGCAGGGTTTCGGGTTCCGGGTGCCACAGGCCCGCGCCGACGAAGCAGTTGCCCGGCTGCAGGTGGATATAGAACGACGGCGCTTCCACTTCGCGGCTGCGCGCATGGAACAGACGCGCGCCCTGCCAGAGTTTGTACGGCGCCTTGTCGCCGGAGAAACGGGTGTCGCGATGGATCCGGAACAGCGAACCGCCGACGGTCTTCGGGTCGGCGCGATAGTGTTCGCTCACTTCCAGCAATGCGGGCTGCAGATCGGTGATCAGCGCGAGGAACGGTGCACGCACGTATTGTTCGTAGTCCTGTTTGTTCGCGTGGAACCATTCGCGGTCGTTGTGGCGGGCGAGGCCGCGCATGAATTTGAGGCTGCGTTCTGAAAAGTAGCTGCTCATGCGAGATCGGTCTCCAGATCGTTTGCCCAGACTTGCAGTTGATCGAGCAGCGCCTGCGCGCGGCCGTCGTCGGCGTGCGCAAGGCGCAGTGCCGCGATCTCGGCGCGATGGGTGTCGAAGGTGAATTCGGAAATGCCGCGATCCTCGCTGAGGCGCGTGCGGCGGTAATCGTTCCAGTGCTGCGCGTCGGCCATCGACAGAGTCTCGGGCCAGTTGCGTGCGCGGTAGCGGAACAGCAGCTCCGGCAGTCGCGCATCCTTGAAGGCGAAGTCGCGCTGCGCCAGCGCGGCCGGCGGCGTGCTGCGGACTTCGGCGAACTTGCGCTTGTCGCCATCCTGCAGAAAACCATCGTAGAGTGAGCCGTCCACGTCCAGTGTCTCCGGCGGCGTGCGCGCGGCGTAGATGCGACGGATTTTCTCGGCCAGCGCAGGGCCTGCATCGCGCAGCTGTTCGGCGCGCGCTTCGGCCAGCGCAGGATCGATCCGCAGGCGTTGGAAATCCGCATCGCGCAGATGCGCCCATTCGATCAGCATCGGGCTGCGGTTGAGATGCACTTCCTTCAGCGGAATCCGCGCTTCGCCCGGCGGCAAGTCGGCGGCAGGCGTGTACAGCCGATCGACGATCTCGTCGGCGTCGAGCGCGAGCAGCGCGTCCGGCGCTTCGTGCAGATCGAAGACGACGATGCGGTTGTCGATCTTAGGATGGCGGACCAGCGGCGCCACCGCTGCGGCGCACAGCCGCGATGCGGGAAAACGCTGCGAGACATGCAGCACAGGCGTCATCGCCACGGTGTCGAGCATGCGCCCGGCGAATTTCTTGTCGCGCAGTTTCAGGGTGTAGTCCCAGAGCTTCGGTTGCGCGTGTTTCAACTTGTGCGCCATGCCGATCAATGCGCGCACATCGGACAGCGCTTCGTGGGCATCGCCTTCGCGCACGTCGTTCGCGGTGGCGAGATGTTCCAGCTTGAACGAGGGTGCGCCGTCTTCGCGCAGCGGCCAGACGATGCCGTCCGGACGCAGCGCATGCGCCAGCCGCATCACATCCAGCAAATCCCAGCGCGAATTGCCGGCGCGCCATTCGCGTTCGTAGGGATCGTAAAAATTGCGGAACAGACCATAGCGCACGAACTCGTCATCGAAGCGCAGCGAGTTGTAGCCGAGAGTGCAGGTTTCGGGCGTCGACATCGCTTCGGCGATCCGGGTGAAAGCGTCCGCTTCATGTACGCCATCGCGTCGCGCGCGCTGCGGCGCGATGCCGGTGATCAGGGTCGCGATGGGCGAGGGCAGCAGGTCGTCGGCGGGCTTGACCAGGAAATCCCAGGCATCGCCGATCGGATTGAGATCGACATCGGTGCGGATTGCCGCGAACTGCGCGATCCGGCTGCGACGCGGGTCGGTGCCGAAGGTTTCGAGATCGTAGAACAGGAAGCTCGCAGCCATTCAGACCTCCGCTTGCAGCGGCGGCAGACGGTCTTCGACCATGCGATCAACGGCAGCCCAATCGAGATCACCGAGATCGCTGCGGCCGGCGGTCGCTTCCACCAGCAGCGCGCGCTGGATGCGTCCACGTTCAAACGCCGTGGCGTAGGGCAGGCGGCGGAAGCTGACCATCGCATAGCGCGGCACGAAGCGTTCGGGATGGCGCTCGGCCAGCGCGCGTTCCAGTTCGCGCTGCAGCAGGAAATCGGCATCGTCGACGCGGTCGCTCATCTCGCGATAGTTTTCGAGCGCCATCTGCTGGATCGCGCGCGCATTCGGCTTGCGTTCGGTCTCGAACGCCGCGAACGCGGTCGCGGTGTCGCGGTCGCGCTGCAGATGGGTCGCCAGCGCGACGCAATCCTCGAACCCGCAGTTCATGCCCTGGCCGTGGAACGGCACCATCGCGTGCGCGGCGTCGCCGAT
>CAZGBA010000019.1:0-53474 GCA_964523435.1 uncultured Xanthomonas sp. | reverse complement strand
CAACCGGCCCGCGTCGTCTGCGCGCCCTGCAACAGATGCGACAGCAGATGCGCATCGACCGCGTCCCGCCAGACGTTCTGGCGCTGACGCAGGCGGCGCAGCCACCAGAGCAGCACTGGAATCGCCAACAGTCCGAACAACCACAGCGGGCGCAGGAACCGGAAGTCGGTGGGCGCAAGATCGACGCTCATCGCAGCGTCTCCCGTCGTTGCCACAGCACCAGCAGCGCGCACAGCAGCGACAGCCCGAGCGGCCACGGATAACGCTCGATCCGCGGGCGCAGACGCTGTCCCGGCCGCTTCACCGGTTCGAGCCGATCGATCTCACCATAGATACCCGCGAGCTGATCGGCGTCGCGGGCGACGAAGGCGCGCCCGCCGGTGCGTTCAGCGATGCGTTTGAGCCCGTCTTCGTCGGTGATCTTTTCGCTGCTGGCACGCCGGATGGGAAGGCCGAACACCGACAATCCGGCGCCGTAGCCGCCGAACGCGATCGTGTGGATGCGCACCCCGGCGTCCTGCGCCAGTTCTGCGGCTTTCTCCGGATCCAGCGCGCCGGCGTTGCTGACGCCATCGGTGAGCAGGATCAGCACGCGGTGTTCGGCCGGCTGGGTCTGCAGGCGCTTGGTCGCGAGGCCGATGGCGTCGCCGATCGCGGTTTCGTTACCGGCCAGACCGCTGACGGTGCCTTCGAGCTGTTCGCGGACGGTGTCGAGATCGCGGGTGAGCGGCGTGAGCGCGTACGCACGCCGGCCGAACACGATCAGGCCCACGCGATCGCCGCTGCGCCGTTCGAGGAAGTCGGAAATCACCTTCTTGGCGGCGGCCAGACGGGTCACGACACGACCGCTGAGTTCGATATCGCGCTCGTCCATGCTGCCGGACAGGTCGAGCACCAGCATCAGATCGCGCGCCGACTGTGGCGGCTGCACCAGATCGCCGAGTTGCTGCGGACGCGCCGCCGCCACGCACAGCAACGCCCACGCCAACCACGGCAATATCCCTGTGCCGCGCGATCGCGCGCGACCGATCTGCCCACCGATCGCGCTGATGCGGTCGCCGTACGGCACGCGCAGCGCCTGCACTGCGGTGGATGCGGTCGGCCAGAAAAGGCGCACCAGCCACGGCAGCGGCAATGCGGCCAGCCACCACGGCCAGGCGAAGTTCGATCGCAGCGATTCGAGCACGGCGTCGATCATGTCCGTCGCCGCGACCACGGCCAGCGCCGCGCCGAACCATGCGTCATCAGTTCGACGAAGCGAGCCCGCACGATCCCGCGCAGGGCTTCGAATTCCTGCGCGCCGACATCTCGCCTGAAACCGCCTTCCAGCAGCGTGCGACCGGCGCCGGCGGAAAACACCGGAATCCGCTGGCCGGCATCGAGAAACCGCAGCCACGCGTCGCCGCTCAGACGATCCGCCTGCGGATCGCGACGGCGCGCGGCGCGACGCAGCAGTTCCGACATCGTGGCGATTCGCGCCGATGCGCCATCGACAGCATCGAGCGTCTCGTCGAACAGGGTTTCGATCACCACGCGACGACGGCGCTGGCGACGGCGCCAGAACCACACACCGATCGCGATCGCTGCCAGCGCCACCAGCACAAGCCACCAGCCAGGCGCCAGCGGCCACCAATCGGGCGCCGGCGGCAGATGCACATCCTGCAGCGGCAGCGGCTCGGGCGCCGGGGATTTCGGCGCACCGAGCGGCAGGGATGCTTGCGCGCGCATCGCAGTCCAGGTCATGCCGCGCGCGTCCCCGCGAAGAGGTCGAGCCAGCTTTCGCTGGGCGCATCGGTCGAGAGCGCGCGCGCACGGATGCCGCTGCGGGCGAGGATCGCCAGCGCTTCGTTCATCGGCGCGGAAAACGTGTTTTGCCAGCGTTCGCGCTGTGCGCCGACCGCGAGATCCAGTTCGATGCGTCGGGTCGTGGCAGCGGCGCCTGCGGCGGCATCGCGCTGGACGAAAAACGGCAGCGTCGCGCGCGGCGGATCGCGTTCGAGCGGATCGGTCATCAGCAGCATGATCACTTCGCGATGCTGCACCAGCATCGGCCAACGTGTTGCCGGCATGGCGATCACGCTCAGCGGATCGGCCAGCACCACCAGCCGGGAACCGGGACGCAGGAGGCGATCGGCGTGATCCAGTGCGACCGCCAGACCCGCATCGTGCTCGGGCGGCTGTGTATACCAGCGCACCAGCGCATCCAGCACGCGCAGCGCGCCACGACTGCCGGACGCCGGCACGATCGGCGCTTCGCGCGCGCTGCCGCGCAGCGCGCCGATACGATCGCCATCGCGCACCGCCGCCCACGCAGCGACCGCGCCGGCACGCGCGGCCTGCACAGATTTGAATCGCGTGCGCGTACCGAAATACAGCATCGGCGCGGTGTCGGCGACGATCAGCGTCAGGCGTTCGCGTTCGGCCTGGAACAATTTGGTGTGCGGCCGTCCGGTGCGCGCGGTCAGTCGCCAGTCGATGTGGCGCGCGTCGTCGCCGTTCGCGTATTCGCGCGACTCGGCGTACTCCATGCCGCGACCGCGCATCGGCGACTGCGCCTGACCGCTCATGCCATGACGCCCGCGTCGCGGCGGACGCCGCCCAAGCACCGCACGTCGCAGTGCGACGAGCTCGTCCAGACTCGGAGTGATGCCGTCGGTCATGATGCGCGGTCCGGGCCGGAACTCAGGGCAGCGGCACCTTGTCGAGCAAGGCCTTCACCAGACGCTCGCCGTCCCAACCTTCGGCGACCGCTTCGTAACTGGGCAGCACGCGATGACGCAGCACATCGAGCGCGACCGCACGCACGTCGTCCGGGGTCACGAAGTCGCGTCCTGCCAACCATGCCCGTGCCCGTGCACAGCGCTCCAACGCGATCGAACCGCGCGGGCTCGCGCCCCAGCCGATGCGTCGCGCCAGGGCCGGGTCATAGCGGGTGGCATCGCGCGACGCCAGCACGATCTCGATCAGATAGCGCTCCAACGACGGCGCCACGTGAAGATCGAGCACGGCGGTGCGCGCTTCGAAGACATCCGCCTGCGACAGCCGCTGCAGCGGCGCGGCGGTCGGCGGCATTCCCGCATGCTCGTTGCGGGCGCGGTCGCGCGCCAGCCGCAGGATCTCGCTCTCCATTTTCGCTTCGGGATAACCGATGCGCACGTACATCAGGAAGCGGTCGAGCTGCGCTTCGGGCAACGGGAAGGTGCCTTCCTGTTCGATCGGATTCTGGGTCGCCATCACCAGGAACAGTCGCGGCAGCGGATAGGTCTGGCGACCGACGGTGACCTGGCGTTCGCCCATCGCTTCGAGCAGCGCCGACTGCACCTTGGCCGGCGCACGATTGATTTCGTCGGCGAGCAGCAGCGAGTGGAAGATCGGACCGGGCTGGAACTCGAAATGGCCGTCCTGCGGACGCCAGACTTCAGTGCCGGTCAAATCCGCCGGCAACAGATCCGGCGTGAACTGGACGCGGGCGAAGTCGGCTTCGAGACGGCCGGCGAGCGCGCGGATCGCGGTGGTCTTGGCGAGCCCGGGCGCGCCCTCCACCAGCAGATGGCCGTCGGCGAGCAGCGCGATCAACAGCCGTTCGATCAGCGCGGACTGGCCGACGATTTCCGCGGACAACTGCTCGCGCAATTGCGCGAAAACGGCGTGCAATCGGGAAGGGGCAGCGGGGGTATCCATCTCAGACAGGCATCCGTCGGCTCGGAGATTCGACCCGCAGTTTGACCGATCTTCGACGGAAATGTTCACTGCCCGGCCACTGCCGGCGCAGCCGCGCCGAGCCCCCAAAGAAAACGGGGGCCGAAGCCCCCGTTTCCGTATTCATGGCGATCAACGTCGCGAGGATCAGGTCGCGCAATTCAGAGCCGCGGAGAAACCGTCATCACCTTCGGGGTGACGAAGATCAGGAGCTCGGCCTTGGTCTTGCCGCGTCCTTTCTTCTTGAACAGATTGCCGAGAATCGGCAGATCGGCCAGGAACGGCACCTTGGAGGCCTGACTGCGGTCCGAGAACTCGTACACGCCACCGATGACGACGGTGTTGCCGTCTTCGACCAGCACGGCGGTGTTCACTTCGCGCTTGGCGATCAGCGGCACCGAGCCGTTGGCGGTACTGATGAACTCTTCCAGCTCATCCTTCTTGACCGCCATGTTCAGGAACACGCGGCCGTCGTTGGTGATGGTCGGCGTGACCTTGAGTTCCAGCACCACGTCCTTGAAGTTCACGGTCTGGGTGACCAGGCCGCCGGACACGGTGGTGGTGACGTAGCCGATTTCGCGACCCTGCTTGATCACCGCTTCGCGCTGGTTGCTGGTGACGACGCGCGGGTTGGAGATCACTTCGCCGCGCCCTTCTTCCTGCATCGCCGACAGCTCGATGTCGAGCGCGTAGCCGGCGTTGAGAATGGTGAAGGCCAGCGATGCGGGGTTGCTGGTGATCAGCGAGCCGACCGCAGCGCCGAGGTCGACGTTGCTGCCCCTCGAAATGACGGGATTGCCGCGCAAGGGCGGACGGACACCGTTGGGATTGGTGACCGGATCATAGCGGTTCGCGACTGACAGCCAAGTGTTGTAAGCAGTGGCGTAGTCTGCGTCGGTCTTGATGATCGAGTTGAGCGTACCGGCAGTGTTGTTGGTGTTGTTGCCGAACGCCACGTTGTTCCTGGAACCGTTGATGCCGAACTTGGCGCCGAGTTCGCGGGCGAAGTCCTCGGTGGCGATCACGATCTTGGCTTCGATCAGCACTTGGTCGACCGGCTTGTCGAGCTGGGCCACGAGGCGACGGATCTCGGCGACACGCGCCGGGATGTCGATCACCAGCAGCGTGTTGGTGCGGCGATCGAAGCTGAGGCTGCCGCGCGAAGACAGGAACCCGCGACTCTGCTGCGAGGAAGCACCGCCGCCGCCACCGCCCTGCGCGCCACCGCTGGATTGGTTGCCCTTGCTTTCGTCGGTCAGCAGCTTGGCGATGTCTTCGGCATTGCCGTAGCTCACCGGAATGTATTCGGTCACCGTTTCGGCGCGGTTCTCGATCGCGATGCGCGCATCTTCCTTGTCCTGTTCGAACTTGGCGATTTCGACCTGCGGCGCGACCCATACGACATTGCCGCTGCGGCGTTTGTCGAGCGCTTTGGCCTGCAGCACGATGTCCAGCGCCTGGTCCCACGGCACATTGATCAGGCGCAGCGTGACGTTGCCCTGCACTGTGTCGCTGGCGACGATGTTGAGATTCGATTCTTCGGCGATCAGCTGCAGCACCGTGCGCACCGGCACGTCCTGGAAGTTGAAGGTCACCGGGCGTCCATTGAACGGACGGGCGGCAGACGCAGCCTTCTGCGCGGTCCCGGCGACAGCGGAGGCGCCGCCGACCGCACGGGTCTGGGTCGCTGCACGCGGCACCAGTTCGACGATGTAGTCGCGGCCGGTCTGATAGGCCAGCGGTTCGAACGCACCCTTGGCGCTCATCACCACCTGGGCCCTGTCGCCGCTGCCGCTGGCCTGGACCTGCTGCACCGGCGTGGCGAAATCGCTGACGTTCAACATCCGCTGCAGATGCGCGGGCACCGTGACGTTGCCGATATCGACGACGACACCGGCTTCGCTGGTGCGCATGTCGGGCATCGCACCGTCCTTGTCGAAGTGCAAGATCAGCTTGCCCGAACCGCCATCGCCGCGTTTGAAGTCGATGCTGGTGATGGACGCGAGCGCCGCATTGGCCGGTGGGGCCTGCGGCGCGGTCACGACTGCGGGAGCGGACACGGGCGGGCTTGGCGGGGCCGCGTTGACGACGCTGAGCGCCGACAACAGACCGGCAGCCAAGCCGTACATGGCGGCCTTCATTGGCAATGTGCGACGGCCCTGCTGCTGGCTATGCGCGTTGAGTACGATCATTTCGCTATCCCCTCGTCTTATTCGTCATCGAGCGTGACCGTCGCCGGCCGCTCCAGCCAACCGCCTGCACCATCGGGAACCAGTTCGACGAGTTCGATACGATCTTCGAACACGCCAGTCACGCGCCCATCGGCCTGGCCCATGTAATCGCCCGGACGCACACGGTAGGTGACCTTCTCGGGCACCATCACCAGCGCGATCAGCGACCCGCCTTTGCCGAGCGTCCCGACCATGTCGAGACTGTCGAGCGGGAATTGTTCCAGCACCTGCTTGCGCCGGTTCGCTTCGGGACGCGGCCCGGAAGCGGACGACCCTGCGGCGAACGCACTGCTGAACGGATCGCGCAGAGACTGCGCGGAGTATTCGAACGTCTCGAACTGCTGCATCACCGGCAGCGGATCGAGCGGCGGCGCGGGCCGCGCCTTGACCTCGGCGACCCACTCTTCGAGATTCGGAGCTTCGCCCGGCGTACTGGTGACCGACCGGCCACACCCCGCCAGCGCCGCGAACAGCGCCAATGCCACGAGTGGACGCGCCGTCAGCGACCGGAGCGATGAATGTCTGCGCATCATCATTTGCCTCCTTGCGGAGCCGGAGCGGCGGCGGCAGGTGGCGCCGCACCCGTCGCGGGGGCGGTGCCGGCGGCAGGCGCCGTCGTGGTGGCGGTCTCCTCCTCATCGCGATAGCGATAAGTCCTGACCGTGCCCTTGAGCTCGAGCGTGGAATTCGGGCCGATGCCGACGACCTTGTTCTTGTCGGCGCCGGCACTGGCATCGGCGCGAGGCGTGAGTTCGATGTTGTGCATGGTCATGATCACCACGCGCGGCAACGACGCCACACCGCTGACGAATGCGCCGAACTGGTGGTAGCTGCCGACCATTTTCAGTTTGATCGGTTTTTCTGCGTAGAACTCGAGCGCGGTTTCTTCTTCGGGCTCGAACAGTTCGTTGGTGATGCCGGTCGCCAGCGCGGTCTGCGAGATGTCCACGATCAGATCGGACATCTCGGTCTTGCTCGGCAACTGGCGGAGCATCTGCTGCAGCTGTTGCTCCATCTGCGCGAGCTGCTGCTTCAGCGGTTCCAGATTCGCGGCCTGGCCCTGCAGCCTTTCGAAGTCGGCGCGCCTGGTGACTTCCTCGGCCTCGAACGATTCGAGCTGCGCGCTCTTCGGACGGGTCAGGAAGTTCCACAGCAGGAACAGGATCAGCAGTCCGAGTGCGATGCAGAAGCCGAACTGCCATTCCCGCGGCCAAGAACCGGCATTGTTGAAGTCGAGTTCCTTGAGCGACATTTTCTTTTTCACGACTCGGCTCCTCCCGACGGCTGCGGTTGTGCGGCGGACTCGGAAGGCCTGGTCGGCGGGGGATTGGCGGCCGGAGTGGGCGCTGCCGGCTCGGGCGCGGCGGTCGCCGCTGGCGCTGCCGGCTGTGCCGGGCTGAGCGGCTGCAGCGTGGTCGGCGCGGCCGCAGCGGCGGGATCGGTCGCAGGCACAGCCTCTTCGCCTTCCTTCTTCGCATTCGGATTGGCGAGCGTTACCGTCAGGCTGAAGGTGTACGGCAAGCCCTTGTCGTCGCCTTCGGCCTGGATCACCGACAGCTCTGGCTTGCTCATCCAGCCGGAAGTCTCGAAGTTGCGCATGTAGGAACTCACCCGCGCGTTCGACTGCGAGCGGCCCTCGAGCGTCAACTTGTCGCCTTCCTGCTTGATCGAGGTGAGGATCACGCCGTCGGGAATGGTGCGCACCAGCGAATCGAACAGATGCACCATCTGCGAGCGGTTGGCCTGCAATTCCTCGATCACGAGCTTGCGGTTGAGCAGCTTGTTCTTCTTCTCTTCAAGCGCCTCGATCTCGGTGATCTTGGCCTTCACCGCAACGATTTCCTGGTCGAGGAAGGCGTTGCGCGCCTGCTGGCCGGAGATCTGGCGGTTGTAGTAGGTGTTGATCATGAACCACACCGCCACACCGGCGAGCGCGGACATCGCCAACATCAGGAAGAATTGTTTCTTGCGCTCTTTCTGGCGCTCCGCGCGCCACGGAAGTAAGTTGATCCGTGCCATCAGTCGAAGCTCCTCAGAGCGAGGCCGCAGGCGATCATCAGCGCCGGCGCGTCCTGCGCGAGCGCGTGGGCCTGCACGCGTGGGCCAAGGGTCATCTGGGCCAGCGGATTGGCGACGACGGTCTGCACGCCGAGTTGCTCCTCGACCATCGGCGCGATGCCGGCGATCGAGGCGCAGCCGCCCGCGAGCACGATCTGGTCGACGCGGTTGTACTCGCTGCCTGCGTAGAAGAACTGGAGCAGACGGCCGATCTGCTGGGCCATCGCCTCCTTGAACGGCTCAAGCACTTCGATCTCGTAACTCTCGGGAAGGCCGCCCTGGCGCTTGGCGAGGCCGGCCTCCTCATAGCTCAGACCGTAGCGGCGCATCACTTCATCAGTGAGCTGCTTGCCGCCGAACACCTGTTCGCGGCTGTAGATATTGCGACCATTGCGCAGGATGCTGAGCGTGGTCATGGTGGCGCCGACATCGACCAGCGCGACGATGCCGTCGTGCGGGATGTTCAACGTGCCGGCGATCAGCGCATAGGCGTTCTCGATCGCGAAAGCTTCGACGTCCATGACCTTTGCGGTCAGTCCGCCGACTTCAAGCGCCGAGGCGCGCATCTCCACGTTCTCGGAACGCGAGGCCGCCAGCAGCACCTGGACCATTTCCGGATTGCCGGGCATGGCGCCCAGCACTTCAAAGTCGAGATTCACTTCTTCGATCGGATACGGGATGTAGTTCACCGCCTCCAGCTCGATCTGGGACTCCATGTCGTCCTCGTCGAGCTCGGCGGGCATCGGGATGATCTTGGTGATCACGGCAGAGCCGGCCACGGCGGCGGCGGCATGCTTGGCCTTGCTGCCGGAACGGGTCAGCGCCCGGCGGATGGCGTCGCCCACCGCCTCGACCTCGACGATGTTCTTCTCGGCCACGGCATTCGGCGGCAGCGGCTCGACCGCATAGTGCTCCACCCGATAGCGGTCGCCAGCCCGAGACAACTGCAGGAGCTTGACGGCGGTCGAGCTGATGTCGACGCCCACCAAAGGTGACTGATTTTTTGCTAGCAGTCCCACTTTTTCCCCATCCCACGCGCGCTTACGCACGTTACGTGTCCCAATACATTAAATAACGGACTTTCAACTTTAAGGCAACTCCCCATTGCGGCCGATCGTTCTCAGAGTGACCTCTGTCACGACCTGACGCCCCCTCCGACCCGCTCGCCCGGCTGCGGATCCTCCCCGCCGGACCCGCTTTCCCGACTTCTCCGCGACCGCCCGGCAGCGTCGGGGGCCGGCTCCCCTATAATCCGGCACCGCTATCAGTACACCTTTCGTCCCCAGGATTCCCCCAACCATGTCCCGTATTCGTCGCCTCCTGCGCTGGGCGTTCCTGTTGTCCTTCCTCGGCCTGCTGGTCGGGGGCATCGGTTTCGGTCTCCTCTATGCCAGTGTCTCGTCCAAGCTCCCGGACGTGCAGACCCTGCGCACCATCGAATTGCAGGAGCCGCTGTACGTCTATGCCCGCGACGGACGTCTGATCGGCCTGTTCGGCGAAACCCGGCGCTACCCGGTGCAGATCGAGAAGGTGCCGAAGCCGCTCAAGGACGCCTTCATCGCGATCGAGGACGCGCGCTTCTACGAGCACGGCGGCGTCGATTACAAGGGCGTGGCCCGCGCGATCTGGCTGATGGCGACCACCGACGGCAAGCGCATTCCCGGCGGTTCGACCATCACCCAGCAGGTCGCCCGCCAGTTCTTCCTCAGCTCCGAATACAAACTGAAGCGCAAATTCGCCGAGATGCTGCTCGCCAGGAAAATGGAGGAGGAGCTGAGCAAGGACGAGATCTTCGAGCTGTATCTCAACAAGAGTTTCTTCGGCAACCGCGCCTACGGCGTGGGCGCTGCAGCCGAGTTCTACTACGGCAAGCCGCTGGAGCAGCTCAGCCTGGACGAGATGGCGTCGCTGGCGGCGATTCCGAAGTTTCCCTCCAGCGGCAACCCGCTGAACAATCCGGCGCGCGCCAAGATCCGCCGCGATTACGTGCTGCAGCGCATGCGCGAGCTCAAGATGATTTCCGTCGCCGAGGAGCAGGCGGCGCAGGCGGTGGCGATGCACGCCAGCCCGCACGAGCGCCCGATCGAAGTCTCGGCGCCGTTCATCGCCGAGATGGTGCGCCAGGAAATGATCGCCCGGTACGGCGAGGAGGCGCTGACCAAGGGCTACCACGTCACCACGACCATCGATCCGGTGCTGCAGGCCGCAGCCGACGACTCGGTACGCGATGGCCTTGGCGCCTACGATCACCGCCATGGCTGGAACGCCAAGGCGCTCCAGCGCATCGACCTGCCCGCCAGCGAGGACGCCGCCACTGCGGCCACCCGTCTGCGCGCGTTTCCGGCCCGTGGCGAACTGTTGGCCGCGCTGGTCCTGGGTACCAGCGACAGCAACGCCCAGGCAGTCCTGGTCGACGGCACGGTGCTCGATCTTGGTCCCGAGACCTCGCGCTGGACCGGCAAGTCGCCCGCCGCGCTGCTGAAGCGTGGCGATGTGACCCGGGTGCGCAAGATCGTGCCCGTAGCCAAGCCCGATCCGAAGGCCGCCGACGCTGGCGACAAGACCGTCGAAACCGCAGCTGCCGCCCCGGCGCCTGCCCCCACCGGCCCGATCACCTGGCGTCTCGACCAGCTGCCGCGCGCCGAATCGGCGCTGGTGTCGCTGGACGCCGATACCGGCGCACTGCGCGCGCTGGTCGGCGGCTACAGCTTCGCCGGCAACAAATTCAACAATGCCACCCAGGCCCGCCGCCAGCCCGGTTCGTCGTTCAAGCCCTTCGTCTACGCGGCCGCATTCGAACGCGGCTACAACCCGGCCTCGATCGTGCTGGATGCCCCGGTGGTGTTCCGCATGCGCGCCGGCAAGGTCTGGCGCCCGCAGAACGACGGCGGCGGCTTCGCCGGCCCGGTCCGGGTGCGCGAAGCGCTGGTGCAGTCGCGCAATCTGGTGTCGGTGCGCATGCTCGATGCGATCGGCGTCGAATACGCGCGCAAATACATCACCCAGTTCGGTTTCAAGGAAGAAGAACTGCCGCCGAATCTGTCGATCTCGCTGGGCACGCCTTCGCTGACGCCGCTGTCGGTCGCGCGCGGCTACGCGACGTTCGCCAACGGCGGTTTCCGGATCACGCCATGGTTCATCGACGAAGTGAAGGACCGCGAAGGCAAGGTCATCTTCAAGGAAAAACCGGCCATCGCCTGCCGCAGCTGCGGCAATGGACGCGCCGGACAGCCGGCCACGCCGGCATCCAGCGTGGTCGACGGTTTCGACCTCGGCCCCGCCGGCAGCGCGAAGCCCGCCGCCACCAAACCTGACGACAAGAAGACCGGCGCGAAAACCGCTGCGCCCGCAGCCCTGCCCGCCGACGCGGTGCTGGCGCCGCGCGCGATCGACGAACGCATCGCCTATCAGCTCACCTCGATGATGCGCGACGTGGTGCTACGCGGCACCGCCACCGACGCCAAACGCCTCGGCCGCGAGGACATCGGCGGCAAGACCGGCTCCACCAACAATCATCGCGACGCCTGGTTCTCCGGCACCGGCGGCAATCTCATCACCACCGTCTGGGTGGGCAAGAGCGACAACACCACTCTTGGTTATCGCGAATACGGCGGCAAGGCTGCACTGCCGATCTGGATCGACTACATGAAGGTCGCGCTGACCGACGTGCCGATCGCCGCCAACGACCCGCCGGACGGCATGGTCAAGGTCGCAGTCACCGCCAGCGGGCAACTGCTGCCTTCCACTGGCGGTGGCGGCATCACCGAGTACGTGAAGGTGGAAGATCTGGAGAAGATGGAAACCTACGTCGACTACGGCAACGACGACGCGCTGCCGAGCGAAGAGTCGTTCGATATTTTCTGATCCTTGCTCCTTTTGCGCCGGGATTACGTAGGTCGGGCCCTGGCCCGACGTCGTAACCGGTCCGATTGCGATGTTCGATGATCGAGACCGTTTCGATCATTGCGCGATGCAACCGGAAACACCTCAATGTCGGGCCAGGGCCCAACCTACCCAATCCCGATTCCCCATTCCCGGCGCGTCGGTTACAGTCGCCCCAGGCCCCGCCGGGACGCTGACCATGCACCACGCCCGCCAACACGCCGAAACGAAGACCCGCGAGCGACGTGCGCGCCTCGCCCACGAAGCCGCCCGGCTCATCGCCGAAAGCGGCATCCGCGATTTCCATCAAGCCAAACTCAAGGCCGCGCAGCGGCTCGGCATCCACGACGACGCCTCGCTGCCGCGCAACCGCGAGATCGAAGACGCGCTGCGCGAATACCAGCGCTTGTTCCAAGGCGACGCGCAGGTCAACGCGCTGCGTGAACGTCGCGATGCCGCGCTGCGCGCGCTGGAATTCTTCGCGCCGTTCGACGCCCGCCTCGTCGGCCCGGTGCTCGACGGCACTGCGGACGCCAATGCACCGGTGCAACTGCAGCTCTACACCGACGATGCCGAAGCCGTGCCGCGCTTTCTTGAAGACCACCGCATCCCCGCCGAGACCCGCAGCCGCCGCATGCGCCTCGACCGCGAGCGCGCGCTGGACTGCCCGGTCTGGCTGTTCTCCGCCGAAGACCTGAGCTTCGACATCACCGTGCTGCCGCACGACGCGCTGCGCCAGGCGCCGCTGTCGTCGATCGACGAGAAGCCGATGCGGCGTGCGTCGGCAGTGCAACTGCAGGCGCTGCTGGTACAGGAAGATCTTGCAGGGTACGAAGACGGGCCCGCGCGCTAAAATCGCGGTACTCCACACGATCACATCGCATGCGCTATCAGGGACGACTCGGCGACTGGAACGACGACAAGGGCTTCGGCTTCGTCGTGCCGAACGGCGGCGGCGACCGCGCCTTCGTCCATATCAAGGCCTTCGTCAGAGCATCACGTCGTCCACTGGATGGCGACCTCATCACCTACACCGTCACCCGCGACGCGCGCGGCCGGGTGCAGGCCAACGCGATCCGTTTCGTGGGCGAGACCGCACCCGTGGACGACCGCGCCAAGCCCGGCTGGTTCGGGCCGGCATTCGCGCTGCTGTTCGTGGCGACGCTGGCCGGGACGGTGTTCACCGGGCAGTTGCCGATGAACGTGCTCCTGGCCTACGCGGCGGTCAGCGCGATCGCCTTCATCGCCTACGGGCTCGACAAATCGGCGGCGACCGCCGGCCGACAGCGCACGCCGGAGGCGAGGCTGCATTTTCTCGGCTTCATCTGCGGCTGGCCGGGCGCGCTGCTGGCGCAGCGCGTGTTCCGGCACAAGTCGCGCAAACGAGAGTTTCAAACCACGTTCTGGGGAATAGTCGCCCTCAACGTTGTCGCACTGTTATTCTTCGGTAGTGATATCGGAAATGTATGAGCGCGCGAGATTCTTTTGTCTTATTGGTAGCGTACGCCTGCAGCACCATTCGGCACGGTGTTTAATGTAGTGCACCCTAATCCGCCCGACGTGACGGGCTACCTCCGGCAAAATAGAGATGAGAGGGCCTAGATTTTTTTCGACTTTTTCAGCCGGAGAAACTCTTCTAGGGAGATGCCAGCCGCGCGTGCCATCGATTTGTCCGAACCGGTGACATTCAAGCTTTTTCCCGCATCACGAATGATCTTTTCTCGCTCGCTTTGGCTCATCAGGGGCTTCGATTCTTCAAATTTTCTCTGAATATGCTTGATGTAGCTCCTGAGAACATCCGGAATTTCATTGATTTCTCCGACATCCAGCTCACCGGCAACGAGTGGCGTGGATTTTTCGACCTCCTCATCGAGCCAGCCCTTGCTGAACACATGGAAATACATAAAAGGCAGCTTGAACGTCACAAAAAACCTATGAGGATCATCAAAAAATCTGATGTCTTGTCCGCCGATCATTCGCTCAAACTCATACGTCATATCCAACGGGAGGCCGTAATAAGGAGGATCACCAAAAAAAGGGGTGAAATAAATTTTGGCATCACACCTTCCTGCTTTGACTTGCCCCTTAACCGAGTCCAAGAAATCTTGAAGCATTACCCCGTCCTCAACTGTTCTGTCGTTATCTCTATTCTTGCTCGTCAAAATAGCCCTCCAAAATATAGAAATAACCGCAACACGAATTTCTTCAGTTATTTTTATTTTTGGCGCTTGTCGCCGATAATTTGCTACTTTCTTGAATAATTTTTCCGCGAGTTCATCTTCAAAAAAAGATAACTTCCCCTCGCAGAAATCACAAAGAAGATACTCTTTAGGCCCATCTTGGTGCCTGACATTGACATCATCACCACTTCTCATAAATGGTGTTGCCGATGTGTCCTTTAGCCACTGATAAACAAATTTCGGAATACTATGAGACTCTCTCAAAGCAATGTTTTCTGCATCACATAACGCGCATGTTCCAAGATGGTCGTTACTGTCTTCCGAATTATTCATGCCTTTATGTCTCTACTTCGTTAACCGTCGGGATCGTAAAAGGCACACTGCAGCTAGTCGGGTTAAGTGTTACGACGCGAATTTGTCCGTCGCCCGCACCAGCGCATCCACATTCTCCGGCTCGTACGCCGAATGCCCCGATGCCGGCGAGATATGCAACTGCGCCTTCGGCCAAGCCTTGTGCAGATCCCACGCATTCTGGATCGGGCAGACCACGTCGTAGCGGCCGTGGACGATGACGCCGGGAATGTCGGCGATGCGATGCGCGTCGCGCAGCAATTGGTCTTCAACTTCGAAGAAACCGCCGTTGACGAAATAATGGTTTTCGATGCGCGCGAACGCGAGCGCGAACGCGGCGTCTTCGTGGCCGGCGACGAAATCCTCGTCGATGTGCAGAAAGCTGGTCGCGCCTTCCCACACGCTCCATGCGCGCGCGGCGGCGAGGCGGGTGGCTTCGTCGTCGCTGGTCAGGCGGCGGTGGAACGCGGAGATCAGATCGTGGCGCTCGACCGGCGGAATCGCGGCGAGATAATGGTCCCAGGCGTCGGGAAACAGCCGCGAGGCGCCTTCCTGATAGAACCATTCCAGTTCCCAGCGGCGCAGCATGAAGATGCCGCGCAGCACCAGTTCGGTGACTTTGTCGGGATGCGTTTCGGCATAGGCCAGCGCAAGCGTCGAGCCCCAGGAACCGCCGAATACCTGCCAGCGCGCGATGCCCAGATGCTCGCGCAGTGTTTCGATGTCGGCGACCAGCGTCCAGGTGGTGTTGTCGACCAGATCCGCGTGCGGCGTGGAGCGGCCGCTGCCGCGCTGGTCGAACAGGACGATGCGGTATTTCGACGGGTCATGGAAACGGCGCATCTTCGTGCTGCAGCCGGCACCGGGGCCGCCGTGCAGCATCACCACCGGCTTGCCGTTGGGGTTGCCGCACTGTTCGTAGTACAGGGTATGGCGGTCGTCGACTTTCAGTGTGCCGGTGTCGAAGGTGTCGAGTTCGGGATAGAACGTGCGCATGGTGGTGTCGTGTCTCTGCGTTGCGTGGCGTGCGGCGACGGAAGCATTCCGCGCCGGTCTCGTGGGTTTACCAGTCGCGGGTTGCGATCATTTCCTCGGTGTCGGCGTCGAAACCGTAGGTGCTTGCGATGAAAGCGAAATCTTCGGCGATGCATTCGCGCGCCGCTGTCTCGATTTCGCTGTCGTGCTCGTAGAACGCTTCGGCCAGTGCGTTGAATTCGTCGGTGGCCGCGTGCGTGAGCGCGTAGAGGGCTTCGAGGTCGCGCGGCTTTTCCAGCTCGATGCTGTCGCACAGGCGCAGCAGGATGTCCTTGCCTTTGTCGACCAGCGCATCCGGAAAGTAGCTGTCCCGATACATCTCATCGAGAAAGGCATGCTGCAGGATGTCGGGGTGGCTGACGGCCATGGCGGGTCCGGTGGTCGATGCGGATGAAGGATGCTTTGGCGTCCAAGTGTGCCACCGTCGGCTCAATCCGTGCGTCTGCCAAGCGTCACCCGATCGCGGTGTTCCAGATCGCGGCGGGTCTCAACGTGGTCGAAGCCTGCCGCCTGCAGCAGCGTGCGTACGACGTCGCCCTGGTCCCACCCATGTTCCAGCAACAGCCAACCGCCATTGCGCAGATGCGCGGGAGCGGCTTGGGCAATGATGCGGATCGCGTCGAGGCCATCGGCGCCCGACGACAGCGCGGGCGAGGGCTCGTAGCGCAGCGCGTCCAGATGCGGATCGGCATCGGCGATGTAGGGCGGATTGCTGACGATCAGGTCGAAGTACTCGTCGGCCAGCGGCTGCAGCCAGTCGCCCTGCCGGAATTCGACATTGCGAAGGCCCAGTTCGCGCGCATTGGCGCGGGCGACATCCAGCGCGCCAGCGCTCACGTCCACCGCGACCACCTGTGCCTGCGGGCGCTCGTGCGCCAGCGCCAGCGCGATCGCGCCACTACCGGTACCCAGATCGGCGACGCGCGATTCCGCCCCGACCGGCAGACGCGCCAGCGCAAGCTCCACCAGCAGTTCGGTTTCGGGGCGCGGGATCAGCGTGTCCGCCGAGACCATGAGGTCGAACGACCAGAACGCCCGCCGGCCGGTGAGATAAGCCACCGGCTCGCCCTGCGCGCGGCGCGCCAGCAGGGTTTGGAAACGTTGAAGACTCTGCTCGTCGATCGGGTCGTTGCCGTGGGCGAACAGCCATGCCGGTGAGCGTTCGAGCGCATGCGCCAGCAGGGCCCGGGCGTCGACGTCGTCGATGCGCTCACGGGCTTCGCGCAGCACTGCATCCAGCCGGGGACGGGAGTTCGTATCCATGGTCGATATCGTAGCCGTTGGCACGACCATGCCCGCGCTTCCCACAGCCCATGCAATCAAGGACACCCCGTGCAATTCAGGACACCCATGCCCATGCCAGCGACCCATCCACGGCCTCCCAGGATGTAATTCAGGACACCCATGCCCACTCCAGCGACCCATCCACGGCCTCCCCGTTCTTTCCCCTTCGCCGCATTGGCGGCCGCATGGCTCGCCGGCCTGCTGGCCGGCTGCCAGAGCGCTGGATTCGGTATCGCCAATCTCGGTGCTTCCGCACCGGTCGCCAGCGTCGTCTACGACCCGCAGCACGACCTGGCGCTGGACGTGTATCGGCCGGTCGGGGCGGCGGCGGGCCCTGTGCCGGTGGTCGTCTTTTTCTATGGCGGCAACTGGAAGCAGGGCCATCGAGCGCAATACCGCTTCGTCGGCCACCGGCTGGCGCAGCAGGGCGTGCTGGCGATCGTCGCCGATTACCGCACCTTCCCGCGCACGACGTTTCCCGGCTTCGTGGAAGACGGTGCTGGCGCGGTGGCGTGGGCAAGACAGCACGCCGCCGAGCATGGCGGCGATCCGCAGCGGCTGTTCGTTGCCGGCCATTCCGCGGGTGCGCAGATCGCCGCGCTGATCGGCACCGATGCGCGGTATCTCGCGCCGCACGGCCTGAAGCCGCGCGACCTGGCCGGCGTGATCGGCCTATCCGGGCCGTACGATTTCGAAATCGCGGGCTACGAAGACGTCTTCGGCCCCGAAGCGCAGTGGCCGCGCGCGCAGGCGGTGAACTTCGTCGATGGCGACGAGCCGCCGTTCCTGTTGCTGCACGGCACCGCCGACATGACGGTGGAAGCCAAGGACAGCCGGGAACTCGCCGAGAAACTGCGCGGCGTCGGTGTGGAAACGACGCTGGTCTGGCTGCCGGAGGCCGGGCACCTCGCCCCGCTGGTCGCCATGCGCGCGCCCGGCCGACAGCCCGCCCTGCTGCCGGCCATCCGGGCCTTCATGCATCTCCCGGCCAAACCCTGACGGGTCTCGCAGGCCTCGGGCCTCTGCTTGGAGTGCTTAACGATAGTTATTGACTATCGTTAATATCATATCAATTGATTGGATCAATCAAATGGCTTCGCCTAACCTTCTCTTCGTTGCGATCGACCCCATCTTTCACCCACCCCCACCCAAGGACATTCCATGTCGCTGATCAACACCCAAGTCAAACCCTTCAAAGCCACCGCATTCCACGCGGGCGAATTCGTCCAGGTCACCGACGAGACGCTCAAGGGCAAGTGGTCGGTCCTGATCTTCATGCCGGCCGCCTTCACCTTCAATTGCCCGACCGAAGTCGAGGACGCCGCCGACAACTACGCCGAATTCCAGAAGGCCGGCGCCGAGGTCTACATCGTCACCACCGACACGCATTTCTCGCACAAGGTCTGGCACGAAACCTCCCCGGCGGTCGGCAAGGCCAGATTCCCGCTGGTCGGCGACCCCACCCATCAGCTGACCCGCGCCTTCGACGTGCACATCGAAGAAGAAGGTCTGGCCCTGCGCGGCACCTTCATCATCAATCCGGAAGGCGTGATCAAGACCCTCGAAATCCACGACAACGCGATCGCCCGCGACGTCTCCGAAACCCTGCGCAAGCTCAAGGCCGCCCAGTTCGTCGCCAGCCACCCGGGCCAGGTCTGCCCGGCGAAGTGGAAGGAAGGCGCCGAAACGCTGAAGCCGTCGCTGGATCTCGTCGGCAAGATCTGATTTTTCAGCCCGATCTGGATTCCAGCCCGATTTGATTTCCGCCGCACCCATTCGCTTCGTGCGAATCGCCCTCCCCCGCCAGCGGGGGAGGGTCGGCAGGCAACCTGCCCGCTTCGTTTGCAGCAGCGGTTTGCACCGCTCCGGACGGCCTCTCTCCCCATGCCGGTCTCCCCTCCCCCGGCTCACGTCCGCCGACGCAGACCGCTGCTGCAAACGCAGCCTCTCCCTTCCCGCTATCGCCCACGCTCAAGGAACCCGGTCATGCTCGATGCCGATCTGAAAAACCAGCTCCAGACCTATCTGCAGAAGCTGACCCGCCCGGTCGCGATCACCGCCGCGCTCGACGATGGCGCGAAGTCGCAGGAGCTCCGCGAGCTGCTGGTCGAACTCACCCAGCTGTCGGATCAGGTCACGCTGCGCGAAGCGCGCGACACCGGCGACCGCGTGCCGTCGTTCGCGCTGTCCACGCCGGGCGAAACCATTTCGCTGCGCTTCGCCGGGATTCCGATGGGCCACGAATTCACTTCCCTGGTGCTGGCGCTGCTGCAGGTCGGCGGGCATCCGTCGAAACTGGCGCAGGACGTCATCGAACAGGTCCGCGCGCTCGACGGCGAGTATCTTTTCGAAACCTATTTCTCGCTCAGCTGCCAGAACTGCCCGGACGTGGTGCAGGCGCTGAACCTGATGGCCGTGCTCAACCCGAAGATCCAACACGTCGCCATCGACGGCGCGCTGTTCCAGAGCGAAGTCGACGCGCGCCAGGTGATGTCGGTACCGACGGTCGTGCTCAACGGCGAGATCTTCGCGGCGGGCAGGATGGGCGTCGAAGAGATCCTGGCCAAACTCGACACCGGCGCCGGTGCGCGCGAAGCGGCGAAGATCGCATCGAAAGATGCCTTCGATGTGCTGATCGTCGGCGGCGGCCCGGCCGGCGCGTCGGCGGCGATCTATGCCGCGCGCAAGGGCATCCGCACCGGCATCGCGGTCGAGCGCTTCGGCGGGCAGGTGCTGGACACGATGGCGATCGAGAACTTCGTCTCCGTGCCCGAAACCGAGGGCCCGAAGCTGGCCGCCGCGATGGAGCGCCATGTGCGCGACTACGACGTGGACATCATGAATCTGCAGCGCGCGGAGCAGCTGATCCCGGCCGGCGCCGATGGCCTGGTCGAAGTGAAGCTGGCCAGCGGCGCTTCGCTGAAATCGAAATCGGTGATCCTCGCCACCGGCGCGCGCTGGCGGCAGATGAACGTGCCCGGCGAGCAGGCGTACCGGAACAAAGGCGTGGCCTATTGCCCGCACTGCGACGGGCCGCTGTTCAAGGGCAAGCGGGTGGCGGTGATCGGCGGCGGCAACTCGGGCGTCGAGGCGGCGATCGACTTGGCGGGTATCGTCGCCCATGTCACCCTGATCGAATTCGACGCCAAACTGCGCGCCGACGAAGTGCTGCAGCGCAAGCTGCGCAGCCTGCCGAACGTCGACGTGATCGTCTCGGCGCTGACCACCGAAGTGCTGGGCGACGGCCGGAAAGTCATTGGCCTGAGCTATCAGGACCGCTTGACGCAGGCTGTCCACACCCTGGCGCTGGACGGCATCTTCGTGCAGATCGGCCTGCTGCCCAACACCGAATGGCTGAAGGGCACACTGGAACTGTCGCCACGCGGGGAGATCGTGATCGACGAGCGCGGCCAGACCTCACTGCCCGGCGTGTTCGCCGCCGGCGACGCGACCACGGTGCCGTACAAACAGATCGTGATCGCGATGAGCGAAGGCTCGAAAGCGGCGCTCGGCGCGTTCGATCATCTGATCCGCAGCTCCGCGCCCGCAGCCTCGACGGCGGTCGCCGCACAGGCCGCCTGAGCCATCGCGTATGCCATGCCGCCCGTTGGCGGCGGTATTGCGACGCATTCAAGCCCCGGCGGAGCGGCAAAAAAATCGAGCCTGTCAGAACCGACAGGCTTACCAATCCGGCAATCGCCGGTATCACTTCAGGCCTGTGAAGTTTTTCCCGGCAAACGTGTCGCAAGATGCGCATGCTGTCCCCCGACCTTCGCATTCAATGTGATGCAACACGATCACGGGAACGAGACGCCATGAAGGGATCGTCATGAACCTGCGCGACCTCAAGTACCTGGTCGCACTCGCCGATCACAAACACTTCGGGCGGGCGGCATCGGCCTGCTTCGTCAGCCAGCCGACGCTGTCGACGCAGATCCGGAAACTCGAAGACGAGCTCGGCGTGTCGCTGGTGGAGCGCGCGCCGCGCCACATCATGCTGACCCCCGCCGGGCGCGATGCGGCCGAGCGGGCGCGCCGGATCATGGCCGATGTCGACGAAATGAAGGAAGCCGCGCGCCGCAGCCAGAATCCGGAAGCCGGCGCAGTACGGCTCGGCATATTCCCGACGCTCGGGCCGTATCTGCTGCCGCACGTCGTCCCGCGGGTGCGCGAACGCTTCCACGATCTGGAGCTGTTGCTGATCGAGGAAAAGACCGAGGTCATCCTGCGCCAATTGCGCGAAGGCAAACTGGACGCCGGTGTGCTGGCGCTGCCCTTGCACGACGACCAGTTGCACATCGAGCTGCTGTTCGAGGAGCCGTTCATGCTGGCGGTGCCGGAAACGCATGCGCTTGCGAACAGCAAGCCGCTGACCATGCAGGATCTCGCGCACGAGAGCCTGCTGCTGCTCGAAGACGGACACTGCCTGCGCGATCAGGCGCTGGACGTGTGCCACCTCGCCGGCGCAGGCGAAAAGACCGGTTTCCGCGCGACCTCGCTGGAAACCCTGCGGCAGATGGTGGCCGCGAACGTCGGTATCACCCTGCTGCCGGTGCTGGCCGTGAAACCGCCGGTGGCGGCGTCGCCGGATGTGCGCCTGCTGCCGTTCCGCGCGCCCGCGCCGAGCCGCCGCATCGCGATGGTCTGGCGGCGCAGCTCGGCGATGTCGGAATTCCTGACCAAGCTCGCCGCCGTGTTCCGCGACCTGCCCGCCGACCTGCTCACGACCGGCGATGTGCCCGCCCACGGCGGCGCGCGACGTACGCCGATCATCGAACCTGTCTGAGCGAGCCAGTCCCGCCGGCCTGTCCGGATGCATCTCTTGACCGCGCGAGGCCCGGGAATTCGGCGGCGTTGCTGCCATGCAGCATTCATGAAAACTATCGAATCCATCATAACAATCGATCGCACCTTGGCATGGCTCGGGCGTATCCTCGATCAGCGCCATCTGTCGGCGCACCTCCAGCCAGATCGACCGCTTCGTCATCCGCTTCCATCACAGCCAAGGGGTAGGACACCATGAGTTTGAAAGGCTCGAAAACCGAAGACAATCTGAAGGCCGCCTTCGCAGGCGAGTCCCAGGCCAATCGCCGCTACCTGTATTTCGCGCAGAAAGCCGACGTCGAGGGTTACAACGATGTCGCTGCGGTGTTCCGTTCCACCGCCGAAGGCGAAACCGGGCACGCGCACGGCCACCTGGAATATCTCGAACAATGCGGCGATCCCGCCACCGGCCTGCCGTTCGGCGATACCGCGAACAATCTGAAGTCGGCGATCGCCGGCGAAACCCACGAATACACCGACATGTACCCGGGCATGGCGAAAGCCGCGCGCGACGAAGGCTTCGACGAAATCGCCGACTGGTTTGAAACCCTCGCCAAGGCCGAGCGTTCGCACGCCAACCGTTTCCAGAAAGCGCTGAACGAACTCGGCGCCTGAGTCCGGAGTCAAGGTCGCCCGGACAACGGGCGTCCCCGCTTTCTTCCGCGCCTCCTCTCCCGGCGCGGAAGAAAGCAACCTCACACGGCGACTCGCCGCGCATGCGTCCGACGCCATCGCAGCGGCGCACGACAGTCGCCGTCGTCCGCGAAACAGCCGGTCTCGATCACGAGGGACGCATGAGCCAGCCTCCGACACACACACCGCCCTCCTCTGCGCGCGAAGGCAGCCTTGATGCGCCGACGCGGCACCCGCTCGACTGGAAGAACCCGGCGTTCTGGGACGAGTCCGCGCTCGAAAAAGAGATGGAGCGCGTGTTCGATCTTTGCCACGGCTGTCGCCGTTGCGTGAGCCTGTGCCAGAGCTTTCCGACCCTGTTCGATCTGGTCGACGAATCGACGACGATGGAAGTCGACGGGGTGGCGAAGGCCGACTACGCCAAGGTCGTCGACCAGTGCTATCTCTGCGATCTCTGCTATCAGACCAAGTGTCCCTACATTCCGCCGCACGAGTGGAACATCGACTTCCCGCATCTGATGCTGCGCGCGAAAGCGGTGCATTTCAAAGCGCACGGCGCGCCGATGTCGGCGAAACTGCTGTCCAGCACCACCACCGTCGGCAGTCTCGCCTCGATTCCGGTCGTGGTCGAAGCGGTGAACTGGGGTAACCGCCAGCCCGCGCTGCGCGGCGTGATGGAGAAAACCCTCGGCGTGCATCGCGATGCGCAGGTGCCGGCGTATCACAGCCCCACCGCATTGAAGAAACTCAAACAGGACGACAGCGGCGAAGGCGCGGTGATCGCGGGCCCGACCCGCGGAAAAGTCGCGATCTTCGTCACCTGCTACGGCAACCACAATCATCCGCAGATGGTCGAGGACCTGGTCGCAGTGCTGCGCCACAACGACATCCCGGTGAAGCTGATCCGCCAGAACCAGTGCTGCGGCATGCCGAAACTCGAACTGGGCGATCTCGACAGCGTCGACGACTACAAGCAGCGCAACATGCCGCCGATGTCCGCAGCGGTGAACGATGGCTGGGACATCATCGCCCCGATCCCGTCCTGCGTGCTGATGTTCAAGCAGGAACTGCCGCTGATGTACCCCGACGACGCGCAGGTGCAGGCGATCCGGCGCGCGATCTTCGATCCCTTCGAATATCTGATGCATCGCCAAACCGCAGGCGTGCTCAGGAACGACTTCAAGAACGAACTCGGCAAGGTCGCATGGCAGGCGGCGTGCCACCAGCGCGTGCAGAACATCGGCCCGAAAACCAGACAGGTGCTGGAGCTGGTGCCGGGCACCCAGGTGACCACGATCGAACGCTGCTCCGGCCACGACGGCACCTACGGCGTGAAGAAAGCAACCTATGAATACGCGCGCAAGATCGCCAAACCCGTCGAGAGCCGCGTGAAGCAGGCCGAGGCGCAGCACTTCACCAGCGACTGCGTGATGGCCGGCGCACATATCGCGCATGGCTTGAACGACGGCACCACGGCGGAGCATCCGGTCACGTTGCTGCGCAAGGCCTACGGAATCTGACCCCATGACAGCGCTCACCCGAACCGATCTCTACAACCTCGAAACCTACGCGGTCGAACGCGCCGCGTTCCGCGCCCGCGTGCTCGCGCACAAGCAAGCGCGAAAACTGCAGCTCGGCGAACACGTGACCCTGCTGTTCGAGGACCGGCTGACGATCCAGTATCAGATCCAGGAAATGCTGCGGATCGAGCGGATCTTCGAGCCCGCTGCGATCCAGGACGAACTCGACGCCTACAACCCGCTGATTCCGGGCGGACACGATCTGAAAGCGACGATGCTGATCGAATACGCCGACGTGGATCAGCGTCGCCGCGAACTGGCGCGGCTCGGCGGCATCGAACGCCGTGTGTACGCCGAAGTCGCAGGCACCGGCCGCGCGGCAACTTACGCCGACGAGGACATGGACCGCAGCGACGAAGACAAGACCTCGGCGGTGCATTTCCTGCGCTTCGATTTCACGGCATCGCAGATTTCGTCGCTGCGCGATGGCGCCGCGCTGTCCTTCGGAATCGACGATGCGCGCATGTCGCTGGTCGTCGATGTACCGGAGACGACGCGTGGCGCGCTGCTGCAGGACTTCGCCTGACCAACGGGCAGGCTCTGAGCACACGGTAGACTGAAGACCGGTACGGCTCCGGAATCGCCCATGCTCCGCTGGCTCCTGATCTTCATCATCATTGCCGTCGCGGCCTGGTTGCTGGCGACGCCATCCTCGCCCACGTCCGAGCCCGCCGCATTCACGGCTGCGAATGGACAGCCCGTGCTGGGCTGCGTGCCGCCGGCAAGATTGGCGGGCGCGGACGGCACCGTGCAGAGCGATGCCCCCGGCGGCATGTCGCCGTTCCAACTGTCGAACGCCACCGCGAAACCGCTGGCCGGATTCAGCGTCGCCGCGCGCGTGCTGTCGCGCGAGGACTACGACCACGGCCGCGAAGCGGATTTTTCGCCGGTGGATCTGGCGCTGGGCTGGGGCCGCATGCGCGACGATGCGGTGCTGTCGAAGCTCGACATCTCGCAGTCCGGACGTTTCTACCGCTACCGCTGGAGCGGGCCGCCGCCGATTCCGCCCGACGACATCGTGCGCAGCAGCGCGAACATGCACATGGTGCCGTCCAACTCGGCCATCGCCGCGGCGCTGGACGCGATCGACGCAGGCGATCGGGTGCGCATCGACGGCTGGCTGGTGCAGATCGATACGCCCGACGGCTGGCACTGGCGCAGTTCGCTCACGCGCGAGGACTCGGGCGCCGGCGCCTGCGAAGTGATCTATGTCTGCGGCGTGTCGAGACAATGACGCCCTGCTTCGGACGACAGTCATTGCGGTGGCCGGTGCTGGCGATCGCGTTGATCGCATCGGCTCCGAATGCGCGCGCGGAAACTCCGTTGGACGCACCGGTGGAACTGACGGTCGGTTTCGGCGGACGGCTCGGCGACGACGAGGCCGAGCCTTTTGAACTGCGGGTGATGGCGGCGTTCGCGCCGGGCACGAACGACGATGCTTGCGACGCGCAATCGCCGCCGGTATCGGCGATCCGTGTGTATCGCGACGGCGTGCTGCTGCAGACCCTGGACACCGACTCGGTCGGCACCTGCGGCATGTTCCTGCCGCACCAGTTCGACATGAATTTCGACGGACATCAAGACATCACCATCGCATTGACGCTGCCGGCCGGCCCGAACATCCCGCACCAGTCGTGGCTCTACGATCCCGCCACGCAGCGCTTCGTCGATGCGCCCGCGAGCCTGCAGGACATCACCTCACCGGAATTCGATCCGAAGCACCGCATCGTCTACAGCTCCTGGCGCGGCAGCTGTTGCTCCCACGGCGTGGACACCTATCGCTGGAAAGACGGCGATCTCGAAGCATTGGACAGCCAGGCAAGTCATCTCCTGCCGGTGCTGCGCCAGGACAAACTCGGCTATCTCTACAGCATGCCTGGCTACATCGACGGCGAGATCGTTTTTTCGCCACGGATCGTGCGCGACGCAACCGGTCGATTGCGGTTGGAAGGCATCGACGACACAACGCTAGAGCTGGAAGACGAACCCTTCGCCTGGGGCGAATCGCTGGCGGTGGACGTGTTCGCGATCGATGCGAAAGGCGCGTCGCGGCGCGTACGTTCGGATGCGATGCGCTGGAAACGGATCAGGGACGACGCAGGCCTTCGCTGGTGCCCACATCTGGCCGTCTACGATATCGACCGCCGACGCATCGTGAGGCGTCTGGTCGACACCCCCGAAAGCTGCACCGATACCGCGCCGGGACGATGACGGCGCGGCAGGTCGATCACAGGCCGGTCGGACAGCTCACGCCGGTGCCGCCGAGCCCGCAATAACCTTTCGGATGCCTCGACAGATACTGCTGGTGCTCGTCTTCGGCGTAGTAGAACACCGGCGCCGGGTGCAGGATTTCGGTGGTGATCGTACCCAGACCGGCCGCATCGAGCTGCGTCTGGTAACGATCGCGGCTGGCGATGGCGGCGGCGTACTGGGCTTCTGTATCGCAATGGATCACGGAACGGTACTGCGTGCCGGTGTCGTTGCCCTGGCGCATGCCCTGGGTGGGATCGTGACTTTCCCAGAAGGTCTTCAGCAAGGTATCGAACGACACCACCGCCGGTTCGTAGATCACCAGCACCGCTTCGGTATGGCCGGTCTCGCCACTGCAAACTTCGTGGTAGTTGGCGTTCGGCGTATGGCCGCCGGCATAGCCCGCCGCTGTGGTGTACACCCCCGGCTGCAGCCAGAACTTGCGTTCGGCGCCCCAGAAACAGCCCATACCGAACTGGACGCGCGAGAAACCCGCGAACGCGTCGCGCAGCGGACGCCCATGCACATGATGGCGATTGGCGAGCGGCATTTCTTCCGATCGCCCGGGCAGCGCGCGCTGCGGCGACGGCATGCGCTGCTTGTGCGCTCCGATGCCCAGCAAGGATTCAAACATCGCGATACTCCACGAAAACATTGTGAGAAGAAGATTCTGAGAAGAAGATGCGGACGACTGCGCCGGGATCAAGCCGTCGCCGGTCGCGGCGCGAACACCGCCGGCGCCACGTGGACCCGGTTGCGACCCGCGCGCTTCGCGGTGTAGAGCGCCTTGTCGGCACGCTCCACCGCAGGTTGCGGCTGACCCTCATGCGAGAGTTGGGTGGCAACACCGATACTCACGGTGAGACGCACCGGCTTGTCCTGGTGTCGCACCTCGCTGTGCTCGATCGCGAGCCGGATCTGCTCGGCGATCGCCCGCGCCATCTCGGTCTGTCGACCCGGCAGGATCACCAGGAATTCCTCGCCGCCGTAGCGGCCGAAGATATCGTCCTCGCCGAGCTGCGCGGAGATGGTCTTCGCGATCTCGCGCAGGCAGTGATCGCCGCAGGCATGGCCGAGTTTGTCGTTGATCGCCTTGAACTGGTCGATATCCACGAACAGCACCGACAGCGGCAATCCCTTGCGATGTGCGTGCTGGAACGTACGGGCGAGGGACTGGTCGAGACTGCGGCGGTTGAGCGCACCGGTCAGCGCATCGATCTCCGCAGTGTGGCGCAGATGCAATGCGGCGATGGCCTCATCGGCCTGCAGCAAGGCCAGTCGCGCCAGTTCGCGCACGATGGTCAGTTCCTCGGGGTGGAACACGGTCGCGCCGCTGCGTTCGAGCACGATCAGGCCCCAGGCCGGCGCGCGTACGGGCAGGGCGATCAGGGCTTCGATCGCGACCGGCGTGAGCTCGCCCGTCTTGGTCACCGGTCGCTGCAGTTCGATATTGCCGGCGAGTTGCTTGCGCAGCGTCTGCAGGCGTTGGCCGACATTCGCCTCGACATCCTGCAGATAGGCCGCCGGCTGCACCACCAGCGTGTCGCGACCATGGTAGCCGCGGGCGACCGCGACGGCATTGGTGGTCGGCACGATTCGGCGCAGATGTTCGAGCAGATGACGGAAGACGATCGGCTGGACCTCGTCCTCGGCGACGCCGCGCAACGACGTCTGCAGCACGGTCATCAATTCCGAACGCACCGCTTCGCGGTACATGCGGCGCTCGGAATCGGCGCGCGCGCGCTGCTCGCGATCGCGCTGCTCGCGGTACTTGCTGATCCGGCTGATCAGGCCGACCGCGATCATCGATGCGCACAGCACGATCCCCGCCTGATAACCGTAGGTCGTCCACAGCGTCGCCGTAATGACGCCGCGCGACGCCAGTTCCCAGGCGAGGATCGACACCGCGATTGCCAGCACCGAGAAGAACACCGCACCGGCGAGCGGCACGCGGCGACGCCAGGCCTCGCTCAGCACGTAGAACGCGACTAGACAGCCGAGAAACCAGAAAACGGGTATGAAGATGCTGGCGAACGCGTCCAACCGCTCGCGCCACGCGAGCAGGATTCCGGTCGCCAGCAGCAGAACCACGCAGCCGTTGTTGACGGCTTTCGCCAATGCAGGACGCGTCTGTTCGATGTCGGTATATCGCAACAGGATCCGCAGCGAGACGACCTCGAACAGCAGCGAGACCGCGTGCAGGCCGGAGCCGCCCAGGAAGCCGAACACACCGAACGGATCGAACAGATAGATATGGCCGTTGAAGACCGCCAGCAGCACGACACCGGTGAGGCAGAACACGAAGAACGACAGGAAGCCGGAATCGCGCGACGCGAAGAACAGCGCCAGCGTCATCAGCGACAAGGTCAAGAGGCTGGCATAGGACAGGCTGGCGAAGATCGTCGCTTCCTGTACATAGCGGTCGGCCTGTTCCTCGGAAATCACTTCCGGCCGCAATGCCGCCAGACGCATCGCGCGGGCGTCCAGTTCCAGGCTGATTTCGCCTTCCCACGTGCCCGGCAGGCGGAACAGATATCCCACCGGCATCGGCCCCTCGAAGCGTTGCGGTGCGAGAAAGCTGCGCGACCCGCTGTTCCAGGCGTCGTTCACGCGCAGCTCGACCGTCTCCACCGGCGCGCGCCGCATCCAGACCACCCAATGCACGGCTTCGTTGTCGCGGGGCGGCAACACGAAACGCAACTCGGCGCGGGCCCGACGCGTATCGCCCGAGGCCCCGAGCAGCAGTGAGCTGGCGTCCGAACCCAATTCGGACAATCGGCCCTCGGCGTCCGGCAACGGCACCAGCTGCACGGCCAGCGGCTGTATTTGCGGGGTCTCGGCGCGGCTGGGCGACAGCGCATACATGCCGAGCAACAACACCACCACCACGCCGATCGCGCGGAACCAGTGCTGCGGGATGTCCCAGCTCGGAAACGCCATGGTCAATCTGAAATCGCGAATACCGGGATCTCCATGATCCAATCCACGACGTCGCGGGCCTTTGGCCAACGCGACATCGCAACGCAGCTGAAGCCCCGCGCGGTTTGAGGAATTGTTGCCGGAATTACAGGCCGATCGGCACCAACGCCCATCGCCCGCCCCCCCTATGTGTTCGATTTCGGCCTATGCACACGCACCCCAGCCCATCGGATGCGGCGCCCCTGTTCCACCGATCACAGTATCACCACGCCCCACCCTCCGGCAGCCGTCGCACGGGCGTTGCCGGCCGAAAACGGGCCATAAAGAGTGCCGTACGTCGCAAACGGCGACATACAGGCTGTTTTTCGACAGCCTGTTAGACTGGTCGTTTCAGTAGTCCGCATCGTCGATGATCCCAGATCACCCCACAGGCAATCCCACCGACATCCTTCCTGCCGACGTCGTCTCCGAACGCCGCCAGGACTTCATTCGCCAGATCGTCCGCGACGACCTCGCCAGCGGCCGGCACGCCGCGATCCGGACCCGCTTCCCGCCGGAACCCAACGGCTATCTGCATCTGGGCCACACCCGGGCCATCTGGACCGACTTCGGCATCGCCGAAGAGTTCGGCGGGCGCTGCAACCTGCGCCTGGACGACACCAACCCGGCCCGAGAAGACCCCGAATACGTCCGCGCGATCCAGGACGATGTCCGCTGGCTCGGCTTCGAATGGGCGGAACTGCGTCATGCGTCCGACTATTTCCAGGTGTTCTACCTCGCCGCCGAAAAACTCATCCGCCAGGGCGATGCTTTCGTCTGCGACCTCAGCGCCGACGAAGTCCGCGCGTATCGCGGCAGCCTGAACGAACCCGGCCGCGAATCGCCGTTCCGCAACCGCAGCGTCGAGGAGAACCTCGACCTGTTCCGGCGCATGCGCGCGGGCGAGTTCCCGGACGGCGCGCGCACCCTGCGCGCGAAGATCGACATGGCCAGCGGCAACATCAACCTGCGCGACCCGGCGCTGTACCGCATCAAGCACGTCGAGCACCAGAACACCGGCAACGACTGGCCGATCTATCCGATGTACGACTACGCGCATTCGCTCAGCGACGCCGCCGAAGGCATCACCCACTCGCTGTGCACGCTCGAGTTCGAGGATCACCGCCCGCTGTACGACTGGTGCGTGGACAGGGTCGATCTGGCCCACCATCCCGAACTGGTGGAATCGCTGACCGATCGCGGCCTGCCGTTCGAGGCCGACAAGCCGCGTCAGATCGAATTTTCGCGGCTCAATCTCAACTACACGGTGATGAGCAAGCGCAAACTGATGACCCTGGTCGATGAAGGCTTGGTCGACGGCTGGGGCGACCCGCGCATGCCGACCCTGCAGGGCATCCGTCGCCGCGGCTACACCGCCGACGCGCTGAAACTGTTCGTCGCCCGGCTGGGCCTGTCGAAGCAGAATTCGCTGATCGACTACTCGGTGCTGGAGAACACGCTGCGCGAGGATCTCGACAGCCGCGCGCCGCGGCGCATGGCCACGCTGGATCCGCTGAAATTCGTGCTGACCAATCTGCCCGAAGGTCACGAAGAGCAGCTGACCTTCTCGAATCATCCCAAGGACGAGTCCTTCGGCCAGCGCACGGTGCCGTTCTCGCGCGAACTGTGGATCGAACGCGAGGACTTCGCCGAAGTGCCGCCGAAAGGCTGGAAACGGCTGATCCCGGGCGGCGAAGTGCGCCTGCGCGGTGCCGGCATCGCGCGCTGCGACGAAGTGATCAAAAATGATGCTGGTGAGATCGTCGAACTGCGCGGCACGCTCGATCTGGAATCGCGCCCCGGCATGCCCGGCGCCGACCGCAAGATCAAGGGCACCATCCACTGGGTCAGCGCCGCACATGCGGTGGCGGCGGAAGTACGGCTGTACGACCGTCTGTTCACGGTCGCCAACCCGGACACCGACGATGACGGCAAGACCTATCGCGATTATCTGAATCCGGATTCGCGTCGCAGCGTTCGCGGCTATGTCGAACCCGCAGCAGCCACCGCCGCGCCCGAGCAGAGTTTCCAATTCGAGCGTATCGGCTATTTCGTCGCAGACCGTTTCGATCATCGCGCCGACGCGCCGGTGTTCAACCGCAGCGTGACCCTGCGCGATACCTGGGCCGCGAACGTTTAAGCGCACGACGGGTCGCATGCAAGTGCGGCCCATTCCAACACTGCAGGAGATTCGCCATGCGCCTACGCCATTTCGCATTCGCAGCGCTCGCCGCACTGCTGTTGGTCGGCTGCACCGCACCGACATCCACGCCGGACGCGCCATCGGCATCGCCTGCACCAGCCACGCCTGTCGCCGCCACTCCGCCGCTCGAAGCGCCGGCTGCCACACCTCGCCCTGCAGCGCCGGCAAGCGCGGAGACAGCCCCGGCCGTCGACGCCTCGAATCCAAGCCGCAGTTGCAAAACCGACAGCGATTGTGCTGTGAAGAACGTCGGCAACTGCTGCGGCGCGTTTCCGAGCTGCGTGAACAAGGATGCGAAGACCGATCCCGCCGCCGTACAGGCGCAGTGCGCGAAAGCCGGCATGGCCTCGGTCTGCGGTTTCCAGGAGGTCAGCGGCTGCCAATGCGTGCAAGGCCAGTGCCAGAACATCACCAGCGGTGCGGTCGTGATGTGATGCCGCAAGCGCAAAACAGATCTTCCACGCGATGCGCGCGGAGCGCGATCACGATCCGGTTCGGCGCACGCTGCCCATGAGCGAACACGCACTGCTCTGCTACTGCCGCCCGGGCTTCGAGCCCGAGCTCGCCGCTGAACTGACCGAACGCGCCGCCGCGCACGGGCTCGGCGGCTACGCACGTACCGAACGCAACAGCGGCTACGTGGTATTCGTCGGCGACGATGGCATCGCGCTGACCCACGCGCTTCTGTTCCGCGAGTTGATCTTCGCGCGGCAGAAATTACGCCTGATCGCGGAGTTGCGTGGCCTCGATCCGAAGGACCGGATCGCGCCGATGCTCGCGGCTTTGGCCGCGCCAACGGTGGGCCGGGGCCCACCCTACGGCACGATCGTGGTCGAGCATCCCGATTCCGACGACGCCAAGCCGCTGGCAGGGCTAGCGCGCAGTTTCGGCAATGCGCTGCGTCCCGCGCTACGCAAGGCCGGGCTGCTCGCTGCGCAGGAAAACGAACGTCTGCCGCGGCTGCACGTGTGTTTCGTCGATGGCGACCACGCCTTCCTCACCGTCGGCGACCCGCGCGACAGCGCACCGTGGCCACTGGGCATCCCGCGCCTGCGCCTGCATGCCGATGCGCCGTCACGGTCCGCGCTGAAACTCGAAGAAGCGCTGCTGGTCCTGCTTGATGCCGACGAACGCGGACGCCTGCTGCGCCCGGGCATGCGCGCGGCCGATCTGGGCGCCGCGCCCGGGGGCTGGAGTTGGGTGCTCGCGCGCCAGAACCTGCAGGTGACCGCCGTCGACAACGGCCCGCTGCGTCAGCACGTGATCGACACCGGCCTGGTCCAGCATCTGCGCGCCGATGGTTTCGCCTGGCATCCCGCGAAACCGCTGGACTGGATGGTCTGCGACATGGTCGAACAGCCCAGCCGCGTCGCCGCGCGCATGGCCGAGTGGTTCCGCGAAGGCTGGTGCCGGCACGCGATCTTCAATCTCAAACTGCCGATGAAGAAACGCTGGCAGGAAACCACACAGTGCCTGCAGCGCTTCGAGGACGATGCGGCAAAACCGCTGATGGTCCGCGCCCGCCAGCTGTATCACGACCGCGAGGAAATCACGGTGTTCGCGACCACGGCGTGATCAGGGCGGATCACCGCTTCCGGCCCGTCATCTCCGTCTGTTAAGTTGTCACCATGACCGTCGGCATTCTCCTCGTCACCCATCCCGGTATCGGCAGCGCCCTCGTCGAGGTCGCCGGCCGCATGCTGCGCCAGCTGCCGCTGAAGACCGAGGCGTTCGAGCTGGCGTTCGACGCCGACCTCGACGCGGCGCTGCCGCAGGCCAGCGCCGCGCTGCGCCGGGTCGATGGCGGCGACGGGGTGCTGATCCTCACCGATCTGTACGGCGCATCGCCGAGCAACCTCGCTGCGCGCCTGGCGCGTCTCGGTACGCCCGCGCGGCGGGTGGCGTCGCTGAATCTGCCGATGCTGCTGCGGGTGATGAACTATGCCGAGCTGCCACTGGACGAACTGCCGGCGATCGCCGCCGCAGGCGCCCGCAACGGAGCGATCATCGATGACGCCTGAATCGACCATCCCCGCCCCGAAGCGCTGCCGACCCGATTCTTTTCTCCCCCAGACCGAACCCGCGCCATGATCGAACGCGACCTCATCATCAGCAATCGTCTCGGCCTGCACGCGCGCGCCACCGCCAAACTGGTGCAGGCGGTCTCAGGCTTCCGCTGCGGCGTGACCGTCTCCGCCAAGGGCCGCGAAGTCAACGCCAAGAGCATCATGGGCGTGATGCTGCTGGCTGCCGGTCAGGGCGCCACCGTCATCGTCCGCGCCGATGGCGAGGACGAAGTGGCCGCGATGGACGCCGTTGTCGCGCTGTTCGAACGCCGATTCGACGAAGACAGCTGATGAGAAGAATCCTCTCCGGCCACGGTGCATCGCGCGGCAGCGCGCTCGGACGCGCACGCGTCCGCCTGCCGCATGCGCTGGACGTGGCCGAGGAGCGCATCGACGCCTCGCTGGTCGACGCCGAGGTCGAACGCCTGCACACCGCGATCGCGGTGGTACGGAGCGAGATGCACACGCTGCGCGACCGTCTGCACGGCGCGCTCGCGCACGAGGTCGGCGAATTCCTCGACTTGCACGCACTGCTGCTGGACGACCCGGAGCTGCTGGCCGGTCTGGACCAGCTGATCCGCACCGGCCGCTACGCCGCCGACTATGCCCTGCGCCTGCAGCGCGATCGCATCGCCTCGGTGTTCTCGGGCATGGACGATGCCTATCTGCGCAGCCGCATCGACGACATCGATCAGGTCGTCGGCCGCATCCACGCCGCGTTGCACCGCCGCGAAGCCGAACTGCAGGGCGTCGCCGGCGACATCCTGGTCACCGACAACATCGCGCCATCGGACCTCGCGCAGTTGCACACGCAGGGCGTGATGGCCGTGGTCACCGCCAGCGGCAGCCCGCTGTCGCACAGCGCGATCCTCGCCCGCAGCCTGCACGTGCCGCTGGTGATCGGCGCCGCGCACGTGCTGCAGAAGGTCAACGACGGCGACGTGCTCGCGGTCGACGGCGGCAGCGGCCTGGTCATCTTGGAACCGAATGCCGACGACCTGCGCCAGCATCGCGCGCGGGTCCAGGAATACGCGCGCGAACGCAAACAGTTGCATCGCCTGCGCCGCGAACCCACGCGCACCAGCGACGGCGTCGACATCAAGCTGTGGGCGAATGCCGAATCGCGCGAAGACGTGGCCGAGGCGCATGCGCTCGGCGCTGCGGGCGTCGGCCTGTACCGCACCGAATTCCTGTTCATGCACCGCCCGGCGGATCTGCGGCATACGCTGCCGGACGAAGAGGAGCAGTTCCGCGCTTACCGCGATCTGGTGCTGGGCATGACCGGACGCACCGTCACCATCCGCACCCTCGACATCGGCGCGGACAAGGCCGACGAAAGCGGCCTGGCGCTCACCGGTGAACCCAACCCTGCGCTCGGCCTGCGCGGCGTGCGCCTGTCGCTGTCGCGCACCGATCTGTTCCGCACCCAGCTGCGCGCGATCCTGCGCGCCAGCGCCTACGGCCCGGTCCGGGTACTGGTGCCGATGGTCAGCGGTCGCGAGGAAATGATCGCGGTGCGCACGCTCATGACCGACGTGCAGCGCGAGCTGCGCAGCGAAGGTTGCGCGATCGCCGATGAGGTTCCGCTGGGCGCGATGATCGAAGTGCCGTCGGCCGCGATCGCGCTGCAGACGTTCATCGCCGACACCGATTTCCTTTCCATCGGCACCAACGATCTGGTGCAGTACCTGCTCGCCGCCGACCGCAACAACGAAGCGCTGGGCGACCTCTACAGCCCGTTGCATCCGGCGGTGCTGCGCCTGTTGCACGACGTGATCCGCGCCGCGCGCACGCACCGGAAACCGCTTGCGGTGTGCGGCGAAATCGCCGGCGACCCGATGTTCGCGCCGGTGTTGCTGGCCCTGGGGCTGGAAGAATTCAGTTTGCATCCCGGAACACTGCTCGAAGTGCGCCGCGCGATGCGCAGTCTGGATCACTCGGCGCTGCGCGCTCGAGTGGCGACGCTGCTGCGCGCGCGCGACCGCGCGAGCATCGAACGCTGGCTGGTGCGGGCAATGGCGTGAACACGTCCGCGCCATCTCCCGAACGGATCGCGCAGTGGTAAGCAGCGCTGGCGCTGCTCAAGGTGCGTACGCCGCTCGATAAAGTGGCGGCTCATCTCAAGTCCGTGGGATGTACTCTTGGCGGCAGATTCGCCCTGTCGCGATCGATAGAGTCAGTTGATTTTCAATAGGGTGCGCGTTCCGCGCACCGTTGTTCGATGCAAGGCGAATGGCCGGTGCGTCGAAGGCGCACCCTTTGCTCAACGATGCCCGATCATCCCACCGAAACACGCATATTGCGGAACATCCGCAGCCACGGCGAATCTTCCGGCCAGTCGTCGGGGTGCCAACTCATGTTGACGCTGCGCGGCGTGCGCTCGGGATGCGGCATCAGGATGGTCGAGCGGCCGTCGCGGCTGGTGAGCCCGGCGATGGCGCCGTCCGATCCATTCGGATTCGCCGGATACGCTGCGGCGGCGCTGCCGTCGTTGGCGACGTAGCGCAGCGCGACCGTGGCGGCATCGCGATCGGTATCACTGTCGAATGTCGCGCGACCTTCGCCGTGCGCGATCGCGACCGGAATGCGCGAGCCGTGCATGCCGGCGAAGAACAGCGACGGCGACTCGGCGACTTCGAGCAGACCGAAGCGCGCCTCGAACTGTTCGCTGCGATTGCGCAGGAAACGCGGCCAATGTTCTGCGCCGGGAATGATGTCCTTGAGCTGCGACAGCATCTGGCAGCCGTTGCACACGCCGAGCGAGAACGTTTCGGGGCGCGCGAAGAACGCCGCGAAAGTATCGCGCAGCGCGGCGCGTTCCAGAATCGATGTCGCCCAGCCGCGACCCGCGCCGAGCACGTCGCCGTAACTGAAGCCACCGCAGGCGGCGAAACCGGCGAAGCCGTCGAGCGCGACGCGGCCGGCGATCAGGTCACTCATGTGCACGTCGACCGCCGCGAAGCCGGCGCGGTCGAATGCCGAAGCCATTTCGATCTGGCCGTTGACGCCCTGCTCACGCAGGATCGCCACGCGCGGCCGGACGCCCGTTGCGATGTACGGCGCGGCGATATCGTCGGCCGCATCGAAGCTCAATTTCGGGCGTAGACCCGGCGCTTCGAAGCGGCGCACGGCGGCGCGTTCTTCATCCGCGGATTCAGGGTTGTCGCGCAGCCGCTGCATCGCATGACTGACCGACCACCAGGCGTCGAACAGTTCGTCCCAGCGCCACTCGACCAGCACTTCGCCGTCGAGATGCACGCGCACCGCCGGTGCGGTGCTGGGCCGCGCGATCCGCTGCGCGCATTCGATCAGACCATGCTGCGACACCAGATCGGCGAACTCGGCGCGGTCTTCGGTCGCGATCTGCACGATCGCGCCCAGCTCTTCGCAGAACAGCGTGCGCAGCGCATCGTCGCCCCAGTCATCGAGGTTGATCTCCAGACCGAGATGCGAACAGAAGGCCATCTCGCACATCGCAGCGAACGCGCCACCATCGGAACGGTCGTGGTACGCGCGCACCAGCCCGCGCTCGCGCGCATCGCGCATCAGCTCGAACAGACCGCGCAGGCGTTCGGGATCGTCGAGATCGGGCACTTGAAACGCCTGCCCGCTGTCGTTGCCGTGACGACCGCCGAAGCCGTCGTACACTTGCGCCAGGATCGAGCCGCCGAGACGCTTGCGCCCCGCGCCCAGACCGATCAGCCACAGTTCGGTTTCGTCGTCGCGCGACAGCAGCGGCGTGAGCTGGGTACGTGCATCTTCGATCGCGGCGAACGCAGTGACGATCAGCGACACTGGCGAAACGGATTTGTGCTGCTCGCCATCAACCGCCCACTGCGCCTGCATCGACAGCGAATCCTTGCCGACCGGAATGCTCAGATCCAGCGACGGACACAGCGCCATGCCCACGGCCTTCACCGCATCGAACAGGCGCGCATCCTCGCCCGGGTGGCCGGCGGCGGCCATCCAGTTCGCGGACAGTTTGATCTGCTGCAGCGAGGACACCGGCGCGGCGAGAAGATTGGTGATGGCTTCGCCCACCGCCATGCGCGCGGCAGCGGCGGGGTCGATCAGCGCGAGCGGCGTGCGTTCGCCGATCGCCATCGCTTCGCCGGCATGCGTGTCGAAACCGGCGAGCGTGATCGCGCAGTCGGCCACCGGCATCTGCCATGGCCCGATCATCTGATCGCGCGCGGTCAGGCCGCCGACGCTGCGGTCGCCGATGGTGATCAGGAAGTTCTTGGCGGCGACGGTGGGATGCGCGAGCACGCGCAGACCGGCTTCGTGCAGATCGATGTCCTTGCCGTCGAGCGCTAACCACTTCGAAGGCTCGGGCCGCCGGGTGTCGCGGTGCATCTTCGGTGGTTTGCCGAAGAGGACATCCATGGGGAGGTCTATAGCCGGCGCTTCGGCCCCTCTCCCCTCGGGAGAGGGGTTGGGGAGAGGGTTCGTCGCAGCGGAAATATCACCGTCCTCCGTACCCTCACCCGGCGCTTCGCGCCGACCTCTCCCGGGGGGAGAGGTGAAATATCCCACCACCAACCGCTCTTCCGCCGTCGCCACGCCGACCGCCGCGAACGGACAGCGCTCGCGTTCGCACAGCGCGGCGAATTCCGCCAACCGCTCCTGCGCCACGCCCAGCACATAGCGCTCCTGCGATTCGTTGCACCACAACTGCATCGGCGACAGCGACGGGTCGTCGCTGGGCACTTTCGCAAGATCGATCACGCCGCCGACGCCGGAATCATGCAGCAATTCTGGAATCGCGTTGGACAGACCGCCGGCGCCGACATCGTGGAACCACAGGATCGGATTGTCTTCGCGCAGCGCGACGCAGCGGTCGATCACTTCCTGGCAGCGACGCTCCATTTCCGGGTTGTCGCGCTGGACGCTGGCGAAATCCAGATCTTCGGCGCTGTCGCCGGACGCGACCGAACTGGCCGCACCGCCGCCGAGGCCGATCAGCATCGCCGGGCCGCCGAGGACGATGACCGCATCGCCGGGCGAGAGTCTGAATTTCGCCACCATCGGCCGGTCGATCGCGCCCAGACCGCCTGCGAGCATGATCGGTTTGTCGTAGGCGCGGACCAGCGCCTGTTCGCCTTCGCGCACTTCGAAACTGCGGAAATAGCCGGTGAGATTCGGGCGGCCGAATTCGTTGTTGAACGCGGCGGCGCCGAGCGGGCCGTCGAGCATGATCTCCAGCGCTGTCGCCATGCGCGGATTGAGCGTGCGGTCGCCTTCCCACGCTTGCGGCAGCGTCGGAATGCGCAGGTGCGACACGCTGAAACCGCTCAAGCCGGCCTTCGGTTTGCCGCCGCGGCCGGTCGCGCCTTCGTCGCGGATCTCGCCGCCGTTGCCGGTGGAGGCGCCGGGGAACGGCGAGATCGCGGTCGGGTGGTTGTGGGTTTCGACCTTGATGCAGAACGCGCTGGGGGTTTCGGCTTCGGCACGGTATTCCAGAGTCGCCGGATCGGGGCGGAAGCGCTTCGCCGGATAACCTTCCACCACCGCCGCGTTGTCGCTGTACGCCGAGAGCGTGTATTCGGGCGTCTGCGCATGGGTGTGCTTGATCATCTTGAACAGCGTTTGCGGCCCGCCGTTCAACAGCTGCTCGCGACCATCGATGGTCCAGCACGCGTTGAAGATCTTGTGCCGGCAGTGCTCGGAATTGGCCTGCGCGAACATCATCAGTTCGATATCGTGCGGATCGCGGTCCAGCTCGGCGTAGCGCGCGCGCAGATATTCGATTTCGTCCTCGGCCAGCGCCAGTCCCAGACGGGCGTTCGCGCGCTCCAGTTCCGCCAGCGGGATCACCTCCAGCGCGCCGCGTTCCGGTGTGGCGAACAGCGCGGCGGCTTCGTCCGCGCCGCCCAGCAGCGACTGGGTCATCGGGTCGTGCAGGACTTTGGCCACTGCGGCGCGGATGCCCGCGTCGTCAGGAAAACCGGTCAGATCGATCCGCATGCCGCGCTCGACCCGCTTCACCGGCTGGCCGGCGCCGCGCAGCAGTTCGGTGGCCTTGCTGGCCCAGGGCGAGATGGTGCCCAGTCGCGGCGCGACGAAGCGCGACTGCGCGCCGATCGCGAGCGGCGCGCGATCGCCGTGCGCTTCGAGGATGCGCTGCAGTGCGATGGGATCGGGAGCAAGCCCGGCCTGGGGCTGGACCCAGTAGATGAACCAGGCGCCCGAGACGCGGAGTCCGGGAACGATGGCCTGAAGGCGGGTCTGGAGACGGTCGCGGCGGAACGGCGATAGGGCCGGCTGGCCCTCAAGGACGATCATGTCCAGCCAAGTCTTGAAGCGGGCCGCAGATTGTACCGGATGCGGCCGCAGCCGTTACCGCAGCGACCGGCCGTTTCCGACCGGCTGCGGGCGGGGCTCCCGGAAAGATCAGCGACCGCCGGCAGCGGTGGCGACCTTGCCCTTCGATTCGGCGGCCAGCTTGTCCAGGGCTTCCAGCAACTGCTGCGGCGGCATGTAACCCGGCATGGCCACGCCCTCGCTGTTGATGATCATCGGCGTGCCCTGCAGCCCGATATGCTGGCCGATTTCGTACTGTGCGGTCACCGGATTGGAGCAGCGCTTGGGCGCCACCGGGCGACCATTCTTGGCTTCGGTCAAGGCCTTGCGGCGATCGTCCGAACACCAGACCGACTCCATCGCCAGCGCGTCCGGGCTACCCAGACCAGCGCGCGGAAAGGCCAGATACTGCACCGAGATGCCGAGCTTGTTGTATTCGGCCATTTCCGAATGCAGCTTGCGGCAGTATCCGCATTCGATATCGGTGAACACCGCGACGGTGTGCTTGGGTGCGCCGACCGGCGCGAACACGATGCGATCGGCGACCGGGATTTTCTCCAGTTCCTCGCGGCGCAGCACGCTGAGGCCGATCTGGCTGAGATCCTTCTGGGCCTTCATGTCGTAGAGCGAGCCCTGCAGCATGTAGCGGCCATCGTCGCTGAAATACAGCACCTGGCCGGCGACGATCGCTTCCTGGAAGCCCGGCATCGGCGCCGGACCGATCCGGTCGACTTCGATCTTCGGATTGAGCGCTTTCAGCGCGGCCCGCACCATCGCCTCTTTCGGCGTGTCGGTGCGCTTGTCGGCGGCGGGCGCGGCGCTGGCGGCCTTTGCGGCAGGCTCCGACGGCTTGTCGGTGGCGGCGGGCGTGGATTGCGCGCAGGCGGAGACGTTGAGGGCGCAGAGCAGGGCGAACACCGGGAGTTTCATGCAGGGAAGTTCCATCGAATGAGTGCGAAGCGCGACGGTTGGGACCACCCGGGCGCAACAAAGTTCGGCCGATTGTCGCATGCGGGCCGGGTCTTTTCGGCGGCCTGGACGACCACAACTGTGACGGCAATTGCAGCCTTGAGAGGCCAGTCGCTAGCCACGCGGATGGTGCCGGGCATGCAGCCGCTTCAACTGCTCGCGCGCGACCAGGGTGTAGATCTGGGTCGTCGACAGGCTGGCGTGACCCAGCAGCATCTGCAGCGCACGCAGGTCGGCGCCGTGATTCAGCAGATGGGTGGCGAAACTGTGGCGCAGGCCATGCGGGCTGATCTTGCGCGGATCGATACCGGCCGCGCCCGCGCAGCGCTTCACCAGCCCCCAGAACTGCTGGCGGCTCAGCGCCTCGCCGCCGGGATTCAGGAACAGGGCCGTCGGCGCCCGCTTGCCCGCCAGCACCGGCCGCGACTCGGCCAGATACCGGCTCAACCAGTGCTGCGCCTCTTCGCCCAGCGGCACCAGCCGCTCCTTGCCGCCCTTGCCGGTCGCCCGCAGCACGCCCTGGCGCAGATTGACCATCGTCGCCGGCAACCCGACCAGCTCGCTCACCCGCAGCCCAGCCGCGTACATCAGTTCCAGCATCGCCCGATCGCGCAGCCCAAGCGGTTCGGCGATGTCCGGCGTCGCGAGCAGCGCCTCGATCTCGCGCTCGCTCAGCGCCTTCGGCAGCGAGCGCGGCAGTTTCGGCGGATCGAGCAGGGCGCTGGGATCGTCCGTGCGCACGCCGCGCCGGACCTGCAGCGCGAAGAACGCGCGCAGCGTCGACAGCAGGCGCGCATTGCTGCGCGGCGAATACCCGCCATGGGTGCGCCATGCGAAGTAATCGAACAAGCCGCCGCGGTCGACGCCGACCAGACCGCCACCGGCACCGTCACGCCAGCGCGCGAAGCCTTCGAGATCGCGCCGGTAGCTCGCCAGCGTCTGTTTCGCCAGTCCGTTCTCTGCCCAGATGGTTTCGATGAACGCATGGATCGCGGCCGCGTCGGCATCGCGCAGCGGCGGCAGCGCAAGCGCCTGTTCTCGACGTTCGGAGGGCGTGGCGGCGGGCATGGCACAGAGTAGCGCGGCAGTGCACTTTTGTAGGAGCGACTTCAGTCGCGAAGCTGACCGTATTGCAGCCGCTATAACGACCGCAATCCAAACATCGTTTGCTTCGCGACTGAAGTCGCTCCTACAAAAGCGGCTCACCGCCATGCGCTTCCGCTTTATCCTGTCGCGATGACCGACACCGCCTCCGAAACGCCCACCCCGGCCAGACCCGACGCACTGATCCTCCGCCGCCTGCTGGCGATGTTCTACGACCTGTGGCCGGTACTCGCGCTGTGGATGCTGCTGTCGGCGCTGTTCAACCTGGGCTACTACCTCGCCGGTCACGGCGAACGCGACATCCTCGAGACCGGCAGCGTGCTCGGCGTGCTGTTGTGGCTGTGCTGCTGGCTGATCGCCGGTGTCTACGCGGTCGGCAGCTGGTCGCGCGGCGGCCAGACCCTCGGCATGCGTCCGTGGCGGCTGCGCGTGATCGGCGCGGGCGATGTCGCGGCGACGCGCACGCAGCTGATCAAACGCTATGTCGTCGGCACCCTGTCGCTGCTGCTGGGCGGCCTGGGGTTCTGGTGGGCGTGGTTCGATCGCGAACGACTCGCCTGGCACGACCGGGCGAGCGGGACGCGGATGGTGCGGGTGGCGAAGACGTAACCGGCATCAGGATTTGCATCGGACACACCACCGGAACGGCAGAGCGGCCGTCAATCAGCCCGACTTGCGCTTGAACAGCCACAGCGACAGACCGACCATCACCAGCGCCGGAATCGTGTACGCGATGCGGTAGTCGAATTTGAATACGCCGGCAAGACGTACGAACTGGGTCTGTACCAGCCAGAAACCGAGCGAGAACACGATCCCGAGGAACAGCCGCTTGCCCATGCCGCCACTGCGCAGCGAACCGAACGCGAACGGGATGGCGAGCAGACACAGCACCAGCACGTTGACCGGATAGAACCAGCGGCCCCAGTAGTGTTCCTGGAATTCGCTGGAATCCAGACCGTTGCGTTCACGGTATTCGATGCCGTCCTTCAGCTGATTCGCGGTCAGATACCGCGGACGCCAGATATCGCGGGCGCTGGCGGCCAATGCGGCGATATCCAGACGCGACGCCCAGCGCTCTTCCGCAAGGGTGGTGCGGACGGCGGCCTTGGGCTCGAACCGGGTGCGCTCGACCTTGCGCAGGATCCACTCGCCTTCGCGATGCTCGGCGCTGCCGGCGTGGGTGATGGAGGCCAGGCGCCCGTCCTTGCCCAGCTCGAACAGGCGCACGTCGCTCAGTTCGATCCACTGGCGGCCGTTTTCGCTGCGTTCCTGGCCGGTCTGCGCGTTGAGGAACACGTCGCCCTCGCGCGCCCACAGGCCGGAGTACTGCGCGACGATCACATCCTTCGACTTCGCCGCCGCCTTCAGGGTATCGGCACGACGCTGCGCCCACGGCGCGACGGTTTCGCCTGCGATCACCATCAGCGCGGTCAGCACGACCAGCGACAGCACCACCGACAGACTGATGCGGCGACGCGACAGGCCGAGCGCACGCAGCACGGTCAATTCCGAACTGGAAGCCAGCTGACCGAGGCCCAGCAGCGCTCCGATGACCGCCGAGGTCGGAAACAGCACATAGGCGCGGCGCGGCAGGCTGTAGGCGACGTTGGTCAACGCGGCGAGGAAATCGTAATTGCCGGTGCCCACGTCGCTCATCTCGTTGAGCATGCCGCTGATGGTCGCGTCCAGACCGATCAGCACCGCCCAGGTCAACAGCACCGAGCCCAGCACCACCCGGCCGATGTAGAGATCGTGGATTTTCGGAAAAGGCATCATGCCGGCATCAGCCCGTCGCCTTGAGCCGCGGGCGCTTGATCGCACCGTCGCGGGCGTACATCCAGACCGCCGCCACCAGCAGCGGCAGCAACATCCACCACAGGCCCAACACGGCCGGCAGCTTGCCTTCGTCCAGCCACTGTGTGCCCAACAGCATCAGGAACACGCTGAAAAGATAGATCAGGAAGCCCACCGCCAGATTGCCGTAGCGCGCCTGGCGCGGCGCGCTGCGCGACAGCGGCACCGCCAGCAGCGCGAATGCCAGCGTGAGCAGCGGCGGCGCGATACGGAAATGCAGCTGCGCATGGGCCTGCGGGCGCGGGTCGCGGAACAGTGCGGTCGTCGGCAGCAGTTCCACGGCATCGGACTTGCGTCGCTGCGCGATTTCTTCGGGCAGGCGCATTTCGTTGGCGGCGTAGCGCATCAGCCGGAAATCGCGGCCGCTGCCGGTCGGGCCTTCCACCTCGAAACCCTGTTCGAGCCGGAGGTAGCGGTCGCGCTCGTTCTGCACCGACAGCGTGCCGGTCTGCGAGGTGGTGACGTCGAAACGGTCCTTCTTCTGCCGATACACGAACACCCGCTGCATTTCGCGGTTGTCGCTGGACATGCCGCCGACATAGATGACGCCACCGCCACCCGGGAGTTCGGTGAAGCGGCCGGGCTCCATGCCGGCGATCAGCAGATTGCGGCCGGCTTCATCGATCATCCGCTGCGATGTGCGGTCGGCCCAAGGCCCCAGCCACAGCGAGCACAGACCCACGACGATCACCACCGGCAGCGCCATCCAGGCCAAGGGGCGCAGGAAGCGCTTCGGGCCGACGCCGATCGACACCAGCACCGGCATTTCGGCATCGCGATACAGCCGGCCCATGGCCAGCATCAACCCCAGCATCACCACCAGCGGCAGGATCATCGGCAGCCATTTCAGGAATACCAGCCCCAACTGGGCCAGCAGCATGCCCGCCGGCACCTTGCCGCGCGCCACATCGCCCAGCACATCCGCGAACGCACCACCCAGCAGCACGATCAGAATCACCGCCAGCACGGCGAAAGTGCTCTGCGCGAACTCGCGGATCAGGTAGCGGTCCAGCTTCAGCATCGGGGAATCTGACTCCGGAAGCCGGGCATCCGGCGGGGGCTTTGCTTTAAACTTGACGGTTCTGCTTGGGCTGCGGCCCCGCATCGTCGCCGACGCCCGGGGATTGTACGGAATGCCGCGATCAGAAAGGCACGCAGTCTGAACGAGGCCGTCGATGGTGGTTCAGCCGCCGCCGCACACGCCGCCTCCACACACCAGTTTTCGCCCGCCCCCTTACCGACCGCCTCCACGGAACCCGATCGATGGCCCTCGCATTCACGCTCCACACCGGCCCCGCCGCCGATGCCGCCACCCTCGCCAGCGACTGCATCGTCGTCGGTGTCTACGCGGACAAGACCCTCACCGCCACCGCTCGGGCGCTCGACACCGCCAGCGGCGGTCGCATCACCGCGCTGATCGAACGCGGCGATGTCTCCGGCAAGACCGGCAAAACCGCACTGCTGCACGATCTGCCCGGCGTGACCGCCGCGCGCGTGCTGGTGATCGGTCTGGGCGATGCCGCCAAGTTCGGCGTGCCGCAGTACATCAAGGCCGCCAGCGATGCCGCCCGCGCGCTGAAGGACGGCGCCGCCGTCAACGCCACCTTCACCCTCAGCGAAATCGCGACCCAGGGCCGCGACGCCGCCTGGAACATCCGTCAGGCCGTGATCGCGTTCGCTTACGTCGCGTACCGCTACAGCGCCACCCTCGGCGACAAGAACAAAGCGAAAGGCGAAAGCAAGCTGACCGCCGTCGCGATGAGCGGCAGCGATGCGGCGACCCTGTCCCAGGGCAAGGCCATCGCCAACGGCATCGCCTTCGCGCGCGAACTGGGCAACCTGCCGCCCAACATCTGCAACCCCACCTATCTCGCCGAACAGGCTCAGCTGTTCGCCGGCAAGTTCGACAAGACCAGCTGCGACGTGCTGGATCGCGAGCAGATGCAGGCGCTGGGCATGGGCTCGCTGCTCGCTGTTTCTCTGGGCTCGGCCAATCCGCCGAAGCTCATCGTGCTGAAGTGGAGCAATGGCGGCGACGCGAAACCTTATGTGCTGGTCGGCAAGGGCATCACCTTCGACACCGGCGGCATCAATCTGAAAACCGCCGGCGGCATCGAGGAAATGAAATACGACATGTGCGGCGCGGCTGCGGTGATGGGCACGTACGTCGCCGCCGTAGGCATGCAATTGCCGATCAATCTCGTGGTCGTCGTGCCTGCGGTCGAGAACATGCCCGACGGCCTCAGCTATCGTCCGTCCGATGTCATCACCAGCATGTCCGGCAAGACCATCGAAGTGGGCAACACCGACGCCGAAGGCCGGCTGATCCTCTGCGACGCGCTCACCTACGCCCAGCGTTTCGAACCGCAGGCGTTGCTCGATGTGGCCACGCTCACCGGCGCCTGCGTGATCGCCCTCGGAAAATACGCCACCGGCCTGATGAGCAAACACGACGACCTCGCCAACGAACTGCTGCAGGCCGGCGAGAACGTGTTCGATCGCGCGTGGCGCCTGCCGCTGTGGGACGAATACCAGAGCCAGCTCAACTCCACCTTCGCCGACGTCTACAACATCGGCGGACGCAACGCGGGTGCCATCACCGCCGGCTGCTTCCTCGCTCGCTTCACCGAAGACCAGCGCTGGGCGCATCTGGACATCGCAGGCGTCTCCAACGACGACGGCAAACTCGGCATGGCCACAGGCCGTCCGGTCGGTTTGCTGGCGCAGTGGTTGATGGATCGGAGCGCCTGATTTGAGTCCGAAGCAACGGGCGCTGTACGGCTTTTTCGGCACCTCCGCACTGCACGGAGTGGCCGAGGCGTGTCTGGCCTACTTCGCTCCGACCGGATCGATCGTTCCGGTCGTGATCCTCGCCGTGGTGATGCTGATCTCGCTGTATTTCGTCTTCGCCTGGCTGCAGGAAGATCGCCGGCAGCTGCAACTGCCGCATTCGTATCTGTTCGACGTCGGCGTCGTCGCATTGGGCTTCATCGTCATTCCGGTCTACCTGTGGCGCTCGCGTCCAGCGGGCCGGAAACTCAAAGCGGTATTCGGCATGTTCGCCGTGCTGCTGGCATCCATGCTTCTCGGCATTCTGCCGATGATCCTCGGGTTTCTGGCGCTGGGCGCCGTGTTCGGTTTGCCGGGAAACTGACGTCATGGCGCGCGCTGATTTTTATCTGATCCAGAAACCCCGCTTCCGCGAAGAACCGCTGCGGCTGGTCTGCGAGCTTGCGCGCAAGGCCTACGACGCGAATCTGTGGACGCTGGTGCTGGCCCGTGACGCGGCGCAGGCCGAAGCGCTGGACGATCTGCTGTGGGCATTCGATGAAGACGCCTTCGTTCCGCACCAGATCGCTGGCAGCGACGACGAAGACGAGTTGACGCCGGTGCTGATCGCCGCGCCCGACAGCGACATCGCGCTGCGTCCGCTGGTGATCAACCTGCGCGACGCCCCGGTGGAAGGCAGCTTCGAGCGCGTGCTGGAAGTGGTGCCCGCCGACGACAGCGCGCGCGGTCCGCTGCGCGAACGCTGGAAGCAGTACCAGGCGCGCGGGCTCGAGTTGAAGAAATACGATATGTAATGCCGTCGCCAAAAATTCACTGTCATCCCGAGCGCAGCGAGGGACCTGCTTCTGAACGTTCGCGATTGAACAACAGGTCCCTCGCTGCGCTCGGGATGACACTCCAAAGCACACAGAGTCCCGAAACATGACCACCCTCGCCTCCGGCTACGAACCCAAAGATTTCGAATCCCGCCTCTACGCCGAATGGGAAGCGAGCGGCGTCTTCACGCCGCAGGGCGACGGCCCCGCCTACAGCATCCTGCTGCCGCCGCCGAACGTCACCGGCACCCTGCACATGGGCCACGCCTTCCAGCACACGTTGCAGGACGCGCTGATCCGCTACCACCGCATGCGCGGCTACAAAACACTGTGGCAGATGGGCACCGACCACGCCGGCATCGCCACCGAAATGGTGGTGTCCCGCAACCTGCAGATCGCCGGCACCGGCGAAACCCGCGATTCATTGGGCCGCGAAACATTCATCGACAGAGTGTGGGAATGGAAGGCGCAGTCCGGCGGCACCATCGAACGCCAGATGCGCCGCCTCGGCACCTCCGGCGACTGGACGCGCAGCGTGTTCACGATGGACGACGGCGCGTCGGCTGCGGTGATCGAAGCGTTCGTGAAACTGTACGAAGAAGGCCTGATCTATCGCGGCCAGCGCTTGGGGAATTGGGATCCCGTGCAAAAAACCGCCATCTCAGATCTGGAGGTGGAGAGCGAGGAAGAGGACGGCTTCCTTTGGTCAATCGCGTATCCACTCGCCAACAACTTAACCTATCAGCATATCGAACACGACGCTGACGGCAACGAAACCCTGCGCGAAACTCGGGACTATCTCGTCGTCGCGACCACACGCCCTGAGACGATGCTGGGCGATACCGCAGTTATGGTGCATCCCGAAGATGCGCGCTATGCAGATCTGATTGGCAAAAGCGTCACGCTGCCTCTCACGAAGCGTGATATTCCAATCATAGCGGATGATTATGTGGATCGTGCATTCGGCACAGGCGTGGTGAAAGTTACGCCGGCGCATGATTTTAACGACTACGCGGTGGGTCTGCGGCACAAGTTGCCGATGATCAACGTCTTCACGCCGGAAGCGAAAATAGCCGATGCAAGCAAGCGCAGTGACGACCAATCAAGACAGGATTTCTTCACACCCGGCACGGGTCCTGTGGACACTTCTGGCGTGTACAACCAAGTGCATGCAAGCACAGCGAATTTTACCCACATACTCGACACGTCAGACGATGCGCTTCATCGCATACCGTTCAGATATAGGGGATTGGATCGCTTAGTTGCAAGAAAAGCAATTCTTGAAGACCTCAATCAAGAGCTTCTGTTAATCGAGATCAAACCGCATAAGCTGAAGGTGCCGCGCGGCGACCGCAGCAAACAGGTGATTGAGCCCTACCTTACCGACCAGTGGTTCGTGAGAATGGACGAATTCGCGAAACGCGGTCTCGAACTAACGGAAAACGGTTCGGTGAAATTCGTGCCGCCGAACTGGATCAATACCTATCGCCATTGGATGGAGAACATCCAGGATTGGTGCATCAGCCGCCAATTGTGGTGGGGCCATCGCATTCCGGCGTGGTACGACGACGCTGGCAATGTGTATGTGGCGCGGGATGAAGAGGCCGCGATTGCGCAGGCATCCGCGAAGTGCAGTGGGTCATGGCCCACCCTTCGGCGCGACAACGATGTGCTGGAGACCTGGTTCTCGTCAGCGCTGTGGCCGATCAGCACCATGGGCTGGCCGAATCCGGAGTCGATGCGCGAACGCGGCTTCGACGATTTCGTGCCGTCGTCCGTGCTGGTGACCGGCTTCGACATCATTTTCTTCTGGGTGGCCCGGATGATCATGATGACCGATCACTTCATGCCGAAAGAAACGCCCGATGCCGCGCGCGTGCCGTTCAAGGACGTGTACATCACCGGCCTCGTCCGCGACAAGGACGGGCAGAAGATGTCGAAGTCGAAGGGCAACGTGCTGGACCCGCTCGACATCATCGACGGCATCACCGCGGACGAACTGGTCGCCAAGCGCACCACCGGGCTGATGAAGCCGAAGGATGCGCCGAAGATCGAGAAGCACACGCGCAAGGAATTTCCCGACGGCATCGCGCCGCACGGCGCCGACGCGCTGCGCTTCACCATGGCGGCCCTCGCCGGCCCGGGCCGCGACATCAAATTCGACATGGCCCGCTGCGAGGGCTACAAGAACTTCTGCAACAAATTGTGGAACGCGACGCGCTTCGTGTTGATGAACACGGAGGGATTTTTGCTCCCCTCTCCCTCCGGGAGAGGGGTCGGGGGTGAGGGTTCGGAGTCGCAGGAAAGATCGGCGCACGGCGCACCCTCATCCGGCGCTTCGCGCCACCTTCTCCCGGTGGGAGAAGGAAACAGCATCGAGCCCGTCACCGACGCCGAAAAGTGGATCCTCTCGCGCCTCGCCAAAGTCTCCGCCGAAGCCGGCGAACACTTCGCCACCTATCGCTTCGACCTGCTCGCGCAGGCGCTGTACGAATTCGCGTGGAACGAGTTCTGCGACTGGTTCGTGGAGCTAGCGAAACCGGCGCTCAACGGCGATGACAAGCTCGCCGCCGACAGCACCCGCCACACGCTGCTCTACGTGCTGGAATCGCTGCTGCGCCTGCTGCATCCGCTGACGCCGTTCGTCACCGAAGAACTGTGGCGCAACGTCGCGCCGAAACTCGGCATCGACGCCAACAGCATTTCGACGCGCGCCTATCCGCAGGCCAGCGACTTCGCTGGACAGGATTACAGCGCCGCCGAAACCGATATCGAATGGCTCAAAGAAGTCATCAAGAGCCTGCGCAGCATCCGCAGCACGCTGGGCATTTCACCCGCCAAACAGGTGCGCCTGCTGCTGAAGGACGGCGACGCCAACGATGCCGCGCGCGTCGCCCGTTTCGCATCGCAGCTGAAGTTCCTGCTCAAGCTCGAATCGATCGAAACCCTGGCCGGTGAATCGCCCGCAGCGGCGTCCGCCGTGGTCGGCGGGCTCACCCTGCTGGTGCCGCTGGAAGGCCTGGTCGACCTCGACGCGGAGCGCACGCGTCTCGACAAGGAAATCGCGCGCGTCGCGTCGGAAAAAATCAAGAGCGAAGACAAGCTCGCGCGCTTCGGTGGGAATGTGCCGCCGGCCGTGATCGAACAGGAACGTCTGCGCCTCGCCGACTGGACCGCGAAACTCGCTGCGCTCACCGAGCAACGCGCACGGCTTTGACTTCGGCTCCTCCCTTTCGCTGCGGGCGAAGGGAAGGGTTGGGGAGGGGACTCGCATCGTAGCGAGTTCAAAGCACCCCCTCCCAGCCTCCCCCTGCGCTATGCGCAAGGGGAGGAGAAAAGCAGCACCTCAGTCAGAACAAGGGAAAGAGCAAGCAGCGGCGCTGACAGGACAACGCGCATAGCGGCCCTGCCCCCTCCCTTTCGCCGCAGGCGAAGGGGGCGGTGCGGGGCGTTACGAATCACCGATTCGTGCCCCGCTGAGCGCCCGAGCGAGTGCGAGGGCCGGAGTGGTTGGGGAGGGGTTGGCTTATTGCGCGATCAATCCTCGGCAAACAACTCCATCGCCATTACGATCGCGTCCTCGCGCCCCAGATGCGACGGGTAATAACGCGGGCGGCGACCGATCTCGTTGAAGCCTTCGTCGAAATACAGTGCGATCGCACGCGGGTTGGATGGGCGCACTTCGAGGAAAATGCGCTCGGCGTTCTGCGCGCGGGCGATCCGCACCAGCGCGCGCAGCAGGCGGCGGCCGTGGCCATGGCTCTGCGCGTCGGGATCGATGCAGATATTGAGGATATGCGCCTCGCGCGCGGCGACGCTGATCACGCCGTAGCCGATGATGTTGCCGCCCTCCATCAGCAGCCACGACGGATAGCAGGCGTTGAGGCAGTCGCGGAAGATGCCATCGGTCCACGGGAACGGGTAAGCACGGGTTTCGATCGCCATCACCGCGTCGATATCGGTCTCGCGCATCGCACGCAGGGTGGTCGACGCCGGCGCCGAGGGTTCGACGAACGACAGCGGGCTGCTCACGGATGCGCGCTCACGACGCGGGCGACCGCCGAAGCGCGCGCAGCTGCGGCCACAATGCGCGCTTGGCGCGGGGATCGGCGCGCAGCGTACGCGGCGCAGGCCAGGTCCTGGCGAGGCGCACCGCGTCATCGGCATCGCGCGCACGTCCGGCGGCGCGCAGCAGCGCATGGATCAACGGGTCGTCCGGCAATTCGCCGGGCGCCGCGATGCCCACGGCGCGATACACCGGCAGCCCCATCGCTTCGAGCATGCTCCGCTGCAATGGGCTCCACGACGGATTCACGCGCCCTCCGCCTGCGCTTTGCGCGCCATCCGTCGCGAGATCAGCGGCCCGAACAGGGCGAAGCTCGCGAACACGAACAGCAGCACCTTCGGCGGATCGATCACCAGACCGATGATCGCGACCACGATCGCGAACAGCACGAAGAACGGGATGCGGTCGCCCTGCGGGCCGGGTTTGCCGCCCTTGAAGCTGGAATAGCGGAAGCCGCTGACCATCAGCAGGCCGGCGATGACCGTCACCGCCAGCGCGGCATAGCGCAGGGACTCCCCGCTCAGGCCGAGGTCATGCATGGTCCAGACGAAACTGGCGACCAGGCCCGCCGCCGACGGACTGGGCAGGCCGATGAACCAGCGTTTGTCGGCCGTACCGACCTGGCTGTTGAAGCGGGCCAGCCGCAGCGCGGCGCAGGCGGCATAGAGAAACGCGCCGAGCCAGCCGATCTTGCCCAAGGTGGTGCCGTCGAGTTTCATCGACGCCAGTGCCCAGTGGTACATCACCAGCGACGGCGCCATGCCGAAGCTGATCAGATCGGACAAGGAATCGTATTGCACCCCGAACTCGCTCTGGGTGTTGGTCATCCGCGCAACGCGGCCGTCGAGGCCGTCGAGCACCGCAGCGATGAAGATCGCCACGCAGGCCGCCTCGAACCTGCCCTGGGAGGCGGCGATGATCGCGAAAAACCCGGAAAACAGGGCCGCCGTGGTGAACAGGTTCGGCAGCAGATAGATGCCGCGACTGCGTCGTGGCGCGGTAGATGGCTCGGGTGCGTTCATGTTCCCAGTGTAACGGCGCACTGCACCGGGCGTAACGTGCGCGGGATCACACCATGGCCCACCGGCGATGAGGCCCGGCTGACCTCCCGGCGGCGCAACGCTTGCGCCTGCCGCGCGAGGGTGCTGCAATCCCCGCGTTGCACACCCCCGCCAGCCGTTCCGCAGGTATCGCCATGTTCCGTGCGCTCCGTCCCCGTCTGATCTCCAGCCTGATCGTCTCCGCCCTCGCCCTGGGCGTCGCCCCTGCGGCCATCGCAGGCGAGGTCTACCAGTGGAAGGACGCCAACGGCGTGAGCCACTACTCGCAGACGCCCCCGGCACAAGGCAAGTTCCAGGCCCGGTCGATCTATCACCGCCAGCGCGCCACCGACGACCCGACCGCAGCCACCTCAGCGCCGACCGAGTCGCCGCAGTGCACCACCGCACGCAAGAACATCGATCTGCTGATGAGCGGCGCCAAGCTGCAGATGGACAGCGACGGCGACGGCAAAGCCGATCGCGACCTCAGCGACAGCGACCGCGAGAAACAGCTGCAGATCGCGCAGACCGTGTCCCGGGTGAACTGCAGTCCGAGCACCGCCAAGGCGCCGTAATCTTCCGCACAGACCTTTGCTCGCATCGACTCCTACCCTTACGCGAAACGTAGGGGCTGGCGGGAAAGTGGTTGGATTCGGGAAACGCACCCCTCCCAAACCCGTCCGGCCCTCGCGTTAGCTCGGGCGCTCAGCGGGGCACGAATCAATGATTCGTAGCGCCCCGTTTCGCCCCCTTCGCTGCGCGAAAGGGAGGGAGATGGGCCCAACGCGAGCTGACATCGGGCAAAATGTGGGGCTATCCCCACTCTTGTCCGAGTTCCGTCCATGCGTCTGTCGCAGTTCCATCTCCGCACCGAAAAGGAAACGCCCGCCGACGCCGAGATCGTCAGCCATCAGCTGATGCTCCGCGCGGGCATGCTGCGCAAATTGGCCGCCGGCCTCTACACCTGGAGCCCGCTGGGCCTGCGCGTGCTGCGCAAGGTCGAGGGCATCGTGCGCGAGGAAATGAACCGCGCCGGCGCGATCGAGCTGCAGATGCCGACGATCCAGCCGCGCGAACTGTGGGAGGAAACCGGGCGCTGGGAGAAATTCGGCGGCCAGCTGCTGAAGATCAAGGACCGCAAGGAGGCCGAGTACTGCTACGGCCCAACCGCCGAGGAAGTGATCACCGATTTCGCGCGCCAGGAGATCAACAGCTACAAACAGCTGCCGGTGAATTTCTACAACATCCAGACCAAGTTCCGCGACGAGATCCGCCCGCGCTTCGGGGTGATGCGCGCGC
>CAZGBA010000018.1:30987-54353 GCA_964523435.1 uncultured Xanthomonas sp. | reverse complement strand
CGATGCCGTCGAGGATCAGCAGCGTGCGGTGCTGGCGAATCAGCCCGGCCAGCCGTTCCCCGCGCTCATGCGGGCCGCCTTGGGTCGGATCGGGGTCTCCGAAGAATGCGAGTGCTTTGGCGACGAACAGGTCGGCGGAGGTCTGCCGGCTTTCGCCGGTCCCCTGGCTGTAGAAGCTCCAGTCGAAGTAGCGCTTGACGCCGGGCCAGCCTGTCGCCGCGAAGCGAGTCTGCACCCAGTGAAACACCAGCGACGTCTTGCCCGCCCCGCCCCAGGCCACCAGCGTGTAGACGTTCAGCGTCCCCTTCGCCCAAGCCGCATCGAGTGCGGCCAACTCCGTCTCGCGGCCGAACAGCACGCGCGGCGCGTGTTTCGCCAACTGCGTCCCCGCGATCTTGCGCGTGACATCGGAGGTTCTGTCTTTGGCTTCGGCGGTTGGCGGGACGGACGGGAAGGACAGCGGCTGGCCAGTCGCCCGAGGCTTGAGTTTCGGGGTTCCAACCGGCCTCGGTACGACACCGCTTTGGTTCAGCAATGCGTCGTACAACGTCTCATAGCTCGCATCGGAATCCACGACGTAAAAAGTCTGTGCCCGCAGCGGTTCGGGAACATAAGGCTCGTCGGTGCGTGCGAAGAGCACGGGAATGAACTTGGCTGAAACGCTGCGGGCGTCATACAGCGACTGGGTCATCAGTGCGCCTTCCCAGTCCACTCCTTTGCCTTTGCCCGGCACCTCCAGTCCGCGATACCGGCGGTAGTACGTTTCCGTGCACACGCACAAGACGTGCGTCGCTTTATCCAAGGCGTTCAGCATCCATCGCGACCAACCCTCAGGCGGCGATCCGCTTTCGACGTAGCGGTCAAGGATTGTCTCAATGCCGTCAGCCCGCAGACGCTCCGAAAGTCCCAGGACCCGCTCCCGATGTTCGTCAGAGTCATGGCTGTAGCTGATGAAAATGCTAAGTGGCAACTGGACAGTCATGGGAGCGCTCGAAGGGGTTGGTTCTGTTCTTCAATTCTGAGTTTCCTTTGGCACTCGTTGCGAAACAATGGGGTCAGGTTCATTTAGCCAAGGCCCGCTCCGGGTCGAAAGCAATCGTCAAAACCAAACCCATTCCCCCACACCCCAGCCCAACCTCAATTGCAACCTCCGTCGCGGCTCCCGCCGCTCCTACTAAAAGCGCGGCGATGACTGTGCGCTTTGGCGATGGATTTCCGGGTTTCGATTGACCGAGCATATCGATGCTGTCTGCGTCGAATGCGTGGGTCGATGTCGGGCGATGGGTGATCGGTCGTGCGAAGTGCGAAGGCGATCGTTGATTGCTGCGCGATCATCGATTCCATCGACGAAGGGCTTGGTGTGGGGTTTGCAGTGGGGTGGTGGGTTGGAGGTGGGGTGGTTTCGGTGTTGAAGGTTGCCGTTTTTGCAAGGCAGAAGCATCGCGGCTTGCGCCGCTCCCACAGGAGCAAGGGCACAAGAGCAAGGGCATCGCGGCTTGCGCCGCTCCTACAAGAGCAGGGGGCAAGTGCAAGGGCATCGCGGCTTCCGCCGCTCCCACAGGAGCGAGGGCACAAGAGCAAGGGCATCGCGGCTTCCGCCGCTCCCACAGGTGCAAGGGCACAAGGGCAAGGGCATCGCGGCTTGCGCCGCTCCCACAGGAGCAAGGGCACAAGGGCAAGGACATCGCGGCTTGCGCCGCTCCTACAAGAGCAAGAGCGGTTTCCATTGGGCGGTGTGAATCGGTGCGCGGAACGTTGAGCGAACGCCCGGCATGCACCGGACGCACATGCACCTCGGCTCAAGGTTTCTTGATCGGCAACGCCTGATCAAACCGCAATCCACTGGCGGCCCCACCACGACCGGGCGAACGACGGACGCGGGTCCAGACCACGGTGACACCATCGCTCCCACGTGCGTAGACGTTTTCGATGCGCAGGCTTACGCCGTCGCGGCCGACTTCCTCGTCGCATACCGCTGCGCCTTCCGGCAACAGCCGGGTCAGCAGCGTGTCGGTGGCGGCGTTGCGTTCTCGCACCAGCCGTCGGCCGTCGGCGGCGACCTGCAGCGACAGCGGCACCCAGCCGGAGGGCGCGTCGTTGGCCATTCGATAGCGGTAATCGGCATCGTCTTCGGCGCTCGTCGCCGTCGTGGTGTCGGGTGTGCCGTTCACGGTCGGTGCGCGGCTGCGGCCGTCTTCGCCTTCGAGCAGACGCGCGATCGCCCAGACCCGGTTGGCCATTTCGTCGCGGGCGAGCAGTGCGTCGTCGACCGCTTCGCCGATCAGCGGCGCGGCCAGCGCGGGCGGGAAGAACAGCCAGGGCATCGGTGCGCCCGCGCACTGCGGCGCCCACAGCGCCCAGCCGCGTCCCGGTTCCGGGCCGGTGCGGGTGGCGGCGGTGAGTGCGGTCGGGCCGAGCACATCGCCGAAGGTGTCGGACACGCTGAAGGCGGTGACGCCGGCCAGCGCTCCCAGCGGTACGTTCGCAGGCGCGAGGAAGACATCGTTGCCGTAGACCATCGCCATCTGCAGCATCGCGGTGCGGCCCAGTTCGGCGGCGGGCGCGTCCACCGCGCCCAGATCGATGGTGGCGTCTTCGCATTCCCAATAGCGCGCCTGCGGCATGCCGCGAAAGCGCAGCGCGGTCGGCGTGCGCTGCAGGGTGACGGTCTTCGGCGGCGGCGCGGTGGGCGCCTTGGTCATGTCGACCGACGCCCAGCGCAGGCCATCGCCGTGATGTTCCGACACCCGCAGCGGCGAGCTCAGCCCATCGCAGTCGATTTCGGCGGCGTATTCCAGACGCTCGGGCTGCCAAGCCTCGACGGCGGGCGGTTCGATCATGCCGGTGACGAGCGCGTTCCAGGCGGCGATTTCCGCTTCGATCGCAGGCGCGCGCAGCGCACCGGGCAATGCGCCGCCGAGCAACGCCTCGCGCACCGCTTCGCCATCCGCTACCCGGCAGCGCGTCAACGCGGTCAAGCGTGCGGCGGGGGTGTCGTCCTGATCGTCGGGATCGGTGTCCTTGCCCAGCGAAAATGCATCGAGCAGCGATCGCGCGGCGTCGGCGTAGCCCGCATCGCACAGCAATTGCGCCAGCAGCGCGCCGGTCTCGACGCGCCGCTGCAGCGTCCAGTGCTTGCGGCCCGAGGGCAGCGATTCGATCGCGCGTTCGAGCGGCGTGCCGAGGTTGCCGACTTTGAGTTCGACGTTGCCGGCGCGGACCCGGCTGATCGGATAGTGGCCCAGCGTGTAGTCGACCGAGACCGGCGTGCCGGCGTCCTCGCCGTCGAATTCGCCGAGCATCCACTGCCGGCCGAGCAGCCACAGCGGATCGAGCAGCCGCGCCGCGAGCCCGGGGCGCAGATCTTCGGCGCGCTGGATCGGTTCGATGCGGGCGAGGAGATCGGTCATGGGATCGCTCATGGCGAAAATTCCTCGGTCACGACATGGCCGAAACTGGTCTGGTAGCGGCGGTTGTCGACCAGCGACAGCGGCGCGAACTGGGCGATGGCGTCGAGGTCGGCGGGCGTCACCGTGCGCATTTTCGCCAGCGCCAGCGCTTCGAGGATGTGTTCCAGCACCAGCGCTTCCGTCCAGTACTCCAGATTGACCGGCGGCACGCACAGCAGGATCGCGTTGGGCGCGGTGGTGGACGGCGTATCGGTGTGGAACGCGATGGCGGCATCGGCTTCGGCGGCCGGCACCAGTTCGCTCCAGCGGTCGAGGACCAGCGCGCTGACGCTCTGCGCCGGGTCGTCCAGCGCGCCGCCTTTCGCCAGCCGCCAGGCGACGAACGAGGTGCGCCCACGGCGCGGCGTCTTGGGGCTGCCGACCCAGGCCTCGCCCGGGTCGCGCGGGGTCTGCGAAACCACGAGGCGATGCATCGTGCCGGGATCGTCGGCGCGCAGAACAAGCGCATCCAATGCGGTCATCGCCGCCAGCGCGGGGCGGACCCGCGAGGCCTTCGCGATGAAGCCGCGCAGGTCGACCGGCGCGACCTTCAGGTCGCCCGCGAAGCCCTTGATCAGTGCGGCGTCGACGCCGGTCAGGCGCGGCACCACCGGTTGGCCGTCGAACAGCGCCGCGATCCGCTCGCGCAGCGGCAGCGCGGTGTCGGCAGCGGCGGCGATGCGGCGGTCGAGTTCGTCGTGCGCAGTGCGGCAGGCGTCGGCGGTGGGGGTTTCGGCCAGTGACGGCAGGCCGAAGGCGGCGGCCCAGCGTCGCGCCGACGGGCGTTCCTCTGCACTGCCGATGGCTTTGTCCAACTGCTTGCGTGCGCTGGTCGCGGCGTCCGAGACGGCGTGCAGCCGCGCGGCGAGGTCATTGGTATCGATCGCGACCGCACCCGGCACATCGTCCGGCTGCAGCGGGCGGGCATTGCCCAATACCGCGCGCGCCGCGCCCGCGATCGCGGTGACTTCCGCGATCGAATAGGCGGTCGACGGCCAATCGCGTTCCCGGTCCCAGGCGAAGGGCATGCCGGTGGCGCCGGTCAGCGCTTCGCAGGCGGCGGCGAGCCGGGCTTCCAGCGCACTGCGCGCCACCGCGCCGGGCTCGATCACATCGAAGGCCAGATCCAGCGCGCCGAGCGGCGGGTCGCGTTCGGGCCAGACGTCGAGCAGATCGCGCAGCGAGACGACTTTGTTGGTGCTGCCGTCGGATCCCAGCAGCCGAACCAGGATGTTCTCCGGAGCGGGCAGCAGCCGGTTCAGCCAGCTGTCGAGATCGGGATCGGCCAAGGCGCGCGGCGAACCCACTGGCCAGCCATCGCGCAGCGTGCGGTCCTGGTCGAAGGCCAGCAGCACCCGGTGGTTGACCGCGATGCCGCGCTCCGGCGGCTGCAGCATCTCCAGCCGGTCCGGCGGCGGCACTGCGCCACTGAGGATGTCGGTCGCGCCCGAAGCGCGGCTCGGGTTGCCGTTGGCGAGGTGGTAGACGCTTTCGGCCAGCAGCAGGTCGGAGACCGCGTCCACCAGGTCGCGCAGTGCGACCAGCGCGTCGATCAGCGTGCCTTTCTGCGCGCTGTCGAGCGGCGCCGGCTGCTGCAGGTCGCTGCCCAGCCGGTTGAGGTCAACGCTCGCGGTCAGCTCCGCCGTGGCCCGTCTGACCAGCGCAAGGCCATCGCAGACCGCTTCGGCAGCGCTTTCGGGCGGGGTCGCGCCGCCGGTCGACACCGGCACGGCGGCGGTCGATGCGATTTTGCGCAGCCGCGCCACCAGCGCCGGTACGGTGCCGCCGGCCCGGGTCAGCGCCCGTTCCAGGCGATACCCGAGCAGCGCCGGCAGCGACTGGTTTTCGCGCAGGCCGTCGAGCACCGCCTGCGCCTCGCGGGTGCGCTGCGAGGACAGCTCCACGGCGTAATCGTCGGCGCGCGGGCCGGACGGGTTGTCGATGCGGCGGGCGTGGTCGGCCGACAGCAGCACGCCGGCGGCGATCGCATGCTGCACGCTGGGGGCGAGCACATAGCCGGCATTGCGCTGGCCGGCCGCGCGCGGAATCGCGCCGAGCCAGCCGAAGGCGCCGAGCTGGATGCCGCGCACGAAGCCGTCCGGCCTCGGGCCCAAACGGGTGTCGTCGCGCAGCGTACGCAGACGACTCGTGGCGCGCGCGGTGTACAGCGCATCCAGGCGGTTGGCGAACAGGCCGAGCACCGCGCCGAACAGCAGCTCCAGACGCGCGGGGTCGAGCGTCGCAAGCTGGCGCAGCTCGTCGAAGCGCTGGCGCACCGCGCCGAAGGTGTTGCTGCGGTCGCTGAGGATGTCGTCGAAGGAGGCGATCTGGCCGGGCGCGATGAAACGCGCCGGGGCGGGCAGCTGCAGCCGGGTGCGGAGGTCGCGATAACGGCCGTTGACCTCGAAGTCCGCCTCCGTCGCGAGGCCCTCGGACAGCAGGACGGCGCGGGTGTCGATATCGGCGGCTTCGAGCAGGGCGACCCGGGCGAGGTGGAACAGCAGCGCGCGCGGGCTGAAGTCGCTCAGGGCGGTGTCGAGCAGGTACCAGAGCGAGGCGGTGTTCGCCAGCAGGCCCAGGTACTGCGCGGGGATTTCGGCCGGGCCGGGATCGGCCGGCATCACCAGCGGCAGCGCCTGCCCGGTTTCCGCCAGCAGCACGCGTCCGGTCGACGGAATCGGGTTGCCCGGGTCGCCGCCCAGCTGGGCGTGCAGGTCGCGGGCGGCGATGTGCTGCTGTTCGATCCGGTCGCGCAGCGCGGCGGCGGCGTTGGCCAGCGTGGTCGAGGCCATCGATGCGCCGAGGACCAGCCGCAATTCGGCGCCGACCGCGACGCCCTCGCTCTGCAGCACCGCGATCATGCGTTCGATCGGGTCGGCGGGGACGTCGCCGGCGATTCGCGGCACCTGTCCGGTCGCGGGCGCGAATGCGGTGGCTCGCAGGGCATCGGCGACCGACCACAGGCGGTCCCAGTCGGGATTGCCGTAGATATCGTTACCCAGCGCCAGCGGCACCACGCCGTAGGGCTGGCTGCGCACCATCAGCGTCGGGTACGGGCCCAGCGCGCTGCCTTCGGTGGACAGCAGGTCGAGCGCCATCGCCACCGCGCCGCTGTCGCCGAAAGCGGCCCGCAGTTCGGTCTCGAACGCACCGCGCAGCAGGCCGCGCATCGCGGCTTCGGCCTGCAGGGTGTCGTCTTCGGCGCCTTCGAGATGGCTGAACAGCGTCGGGGAGAGCCCCAGCGCTTCGGCGGCCTGCATGGTTGGCGCCCGGGGGTCGTTTGGCGGCTCGCGGCGCGGGCGCGGGTCGTCGCGGGGGTCGGTCGGGGTCAAGACCCGGAACGCCAGCGCGCGGTGGTACAGCGCGGTCGTATCGGGCCGGGTCGAGAACAGCGGCCGCTGGCCGGGCAGCGCATTGGTGGCGCTGCCGGGCGGCGGCAGCGACATCCCGGCGTCGACCGCCTGCCCGCCGAGATGGCGGTCCCAGTCGTCGGCGGTGGTGGCCGGGTCGGCGCTGGCGCGCACCCCCAGCACGACCAGCTGCACCACCCGTGACGATGGTTTGGGCAGCGCGATGCGCAGGGCCATGCCGGCGCGCTCGGCCTCCAGGAACGAGGTCATCCAGACGGTGTCGGCATCCATCGACGCGCTGCCGGAAACGCCGGGCTTGGCCGGGTCGGGCGCCAGCGCAAGCGGCTCGCGGACCGGATGGGCCGCCTCCGCACGGATCGGCGATGTCTGCAGCGAATCGACCCAGGCGTGGGCGACGAAACGCTCGGGCAGCAGGCTCGCGCGCGGCGGACGCGTATAGCCGGGCGGACGCGCCGGCACGCCCCGCAGCGTGCGCTGGCTGGCGAGATACAGCGCGCGCGAGGTGCCGACATCGCGCGCCAGCTGCAGCCACAGGTCGAGCATCTTCGGGGTGTCGCTGGTGGCTTCCAGCGCTTTGCGGAACTGCTCCCAGGCGCTGCGTTCAACGTCGGTCACGCCGGGGTCATGGCTGTCGACGTGGATCTCGTCGGGGAAGATGCGCACCAGCAGCGTGTCGTCCTGGTAGCGGGTCTCCAGACGCACCGGCAGCAGGCCGAGCGGCCAGCCGCGGGCCAGTGCGGTCGCCGCGATCGGGTCGTTCTGCCGCGCGCTTTCGCGGAGCAGATCGGCCTTGGCCTTGTCCAGCGCGGTCGCCGCCGCGTCGCGGATCGCCACCAGCTTGGTTTCCTGGGTGCGCATCGCCTTGGCGTCGAGGTCGCCGCGCGCATACGCGGCGCGCAGCTCGCCGAGGTTGGTTTCGACACTGCGCAGATGCGCCCGGGCCTGGACGGCGAGCGCCTGCAGCGTCTGTTGGGTGGGAGTCGGCATGGGCGGGAGTCCTAACTTTGCCCAAGCAATGCGGCGGCGTGGATGAACACGCGCTGCTGCGGGCGCAGCGCATCGAGTGCGAAACGATCGGACGCGCCGTTGCCGGACACCTGCGTGCCGGAACTCGCGCCCTGCGGTGCACCGAAACGCAGATCGACCGGCGGCTCCTGGAACACCACATACCAGCCGGGCCCCTGGCCGCTGACGCCGGTGGCGTCGTCCGCAGTCAGATCGAACCCGAAATAGCCGATGCCGCCGGACAGATGGCCGGAGAACAGCGGGTAAAGCGTCGATTGCGGGTCGCCCAGATCGGGCAGCGGCGACAGCGGCGTGCCGGCGGCGGCTTTCTGCAGGAACACCCCGGCGGTGCCGAACCGCAGCAACAGCTCGCCGCGGATCACGATCACCAGCCGCGCGGCGGCGCCGCTCAGCGCATGGTTGCCGAGGGTGCTCTGCCAGGTGTGCAGCTCGGTCAGCTCCGCGCGTTGTTCCGACCAGAAGCGGTCGAAGACCGTGCCGCGCTGGTCGGTGGGGAAACCGCGCCAGCGCATCTCGCGGCCGATCTCATCGTTCAGCCCGGCCATGTAGGACTCGATGAAGGCCGGATTGGGGACCATCACCGCGATGAAGTCCTCCGGCGTGCCTTTGGCTTCCAGCGCTGGCGCCAGCCAGTCCCGGCCGAAGCCCAGCAGCGGTCGCATCATCGGCCACGGCAGTTTCGGCGCCAGCAGGATCGGGCCGAGCGTGTCGTCCGTCGTCGACGCCTGCATCGGCGCTGTCGGCGTCACCGCGATCCGCGCACGTACCCGTCGCGGGATGGTGACGCCGGGATCGGCAGCGGCGAGGACGCCCTCGAAAAATGTTTCCCGGGGCGCGCCGCCGGCCGGGCCGAAAGGTTGGCAGCCGGCGGGCGGGCGCGGCTTCGCGAGCCGGCCGGCCAGCGCACGCGCGGCCTCCAGCATCGGCGGGACCGACACTGCAGCGGGTTGCGGCGGCAGGCGCGGACCGGGGAACGGGCGCCGGGGGTCGAACGGACGCAGGGGATCGAAGCGCACCAGCCGGGCCGGTGGGTGTCCCAATGATGTGAGTTCGGCGGCGGTCAGCACGGCCGCCTGTACCGGTGCGGGCGTCGGAGGCCGTCGCCCGCCGCCGTCGGCCAGCCGCAGCAGCAGCGTCGGCCCGCCGGGCTGTCCGTCGCGCGCGCGCCGCAGTCGGCGCATCAGTGGTCCGTTGGCGCGCACCGCCTTGCGGAACGCGCCGCTGGTCGCCAGCGCCGGCAGGCACGTCGGTCCCAGCTCAGCGCGCGCGGTGCGACCGGAGGACGGCAGCAGCAGATGGTCCAGCATCGGCGCCAGCCACAGCAGCGCGCCCAGGTCCTGGCCATCGCGCGCGCGCGCCAGATCCGGGACGACGCGGCGGACGAACAGCGCTTCGGCGGCGGCCTTCGCGGTCTGCGCGATGCGCAGCAGCTGATTGGCGCGTTCGATCTCGCCGGCCTGTTCCCAGATCGCCGCCATCATCTCTTCCTGATGGCGACGCACCACCTCCGCGCCCAGCCCGGCGGCGACCCGCCGCGACGGATGCAGATTGAGGGTACGTACCCAGTCGGGCGTCCGTGGCGGCATGTCCGGCGCGCTGCGCGCATGCCAGCGGCCGTACAGCGGCGGCGCCAGCGGCGTGTCGTCGGCGAGGCGTGCGGCCAGATGTTTCACCAACGCGACCGGCGCATCGTCGAGCGGGTCGTGGTGTTCCGGCATCATCGCCGCGTCGATGCCGAGGACGGCATCGACGAAGACCGGACCGTCCGGGCCTGCCGGCGTCGAGGCATCGAGGCGCCGACCAGGGCTGGTCCTTGCATCGAAGGGCTGCAGGCGTTCGACCAGTGCGGCGAAGCTGCCCGGCGCGCCGGTGGTGAAGGTCCAGTGGTCGTAGACCGGCAGTTCGAGTGCTTCGGTTCGCGCCGGTGTCCAGGCGAAATCGAGCATTCTCGGCTCGCTCAAGGTCACCGGCTTGCCGAGGCCGGCCAGCACGCCGCCGTGGAAGGTTGGCACCAGACAGACCAGGTAATCGGTGGACGGCAGCAACACCGTCGGGCAGAGCAGGCGCGAGCGGAACCGCGTCGGCTCGGCCTGGGCCCCGGCGCGGACCGGCTCGGGATCGGTGCCCGCCTGCGCGCCACCTTCCTGCACGTGCGCCCATTCGGCGGCGTGCGCGAGATCCGGGAGATGCGCCAGCGCCGCCGTTGTCGGCAGCGTCAGCACCGATCCGTGCGGACCCGCGCCCACGCTGGCGAGCGTCGCCGGCACGGCGATCAGGCACAGCCAGGGCATCAGCGTGTCAGCGGGCGCCGGCGAGGGTGCCGAAGAGGGTGCGTATGGGGTGAACAGCCAGGGCAGATCGGGGCGCAGGAACTCCACGAATGCGAACAGTTCCGGCGCCGCTGCCGCCACGCCCGGCGCCGGGCTGCGGACGAGAATCTGGTCCGGCGCCAGCCCGACCACGTCCGCCGGCCCCAGCACCGACAGCGCGGCGCCGGGCGTCGTCCAGGCCGAAGCGCTGCCGCTGTCCGCCTCGTTGCGCAGATGCAGGTGGGTGGACACGGTCGCGCGGATCCGCGCGGAGGCCTGGCCGGGCTGCTGGGCGATGGCGGCGGCGATCGCCGGGCGCGCGTAGCGGATGAATCGAACGCTCATGCTTCCACCACCACCACGGCTTCGTGTGCCGGAACCAGCACGGTATTGGCGCCCCCGCCGTCGTTCTGGCGGCGACGGTCGTCCAGCACGGCGTGCCCGGCTTCGCCGCCCGGATGGGTGGTCAGCGTGTCGCGCTCGGCGAAGACATAGGTTTCGGGTTTGACCGCGATGGCGGCGGGCAGGACGACGGCATTGCCCTGCAGACCCGGCCGCGCCTGGGTGAAGCCCAGCCCCGGTTGTGTCGATTGCGGGCGCGGGCCGGGCAGCGGGCCGGTCGGGTTGATGACGGTCTCGTCGAACCGCGCGCCGGCCGGCGGCAGCAGACTGTCCGGCAGCCACAGCCCCGCAGGCGACGCTTCGACGCCGGCGGTCATGGTTTCGAACGCCGGCCGCGACAGTTTCTCGTCGTCGGTCAGCACGTCGAATTCGCCCGGTGCGAAATCCTCGCCGACCTCGCGCTTCGCGACCGCCGCGCCGCCCACGTCCAGCCGTTCGATTACGAACTTCGCCGGGTCGATCACCGTAGAGGTGCCGAATTTGCGGATCACCTTCTCGAACGGCAGCAGCCGCTGGCGGAACCCCAGACCGCCCAGCGGATGCACCAGCACCGTTCCCGGCACCGTCTCCACCTTGCGCAGGGTCACCACCGATTCGGTCTCGGCCTTGGGCAGCGCGGTCCAGTTGTCGGCGCGCACCACCTCCGCCGCCAGCTGCTCCGCCAGCTGTGCGAACTCGCGGCCAGCAGCCGGCGCCTGCTGCGCGGGTTCGCCGATGATCGCCTCGAACGGGATCCGCAGCGGCACGATGCACTGGAACTCGACCACGCCCGCCACCCGCCACGGCTCCGGCCCGGTCAGCGAGGCTTCCAGCCGCGCCAGGAACAGGGTCGCGCCATTGCGTTTGATTTCGACGCCGGCGGCCAGATCCGCAGCGAAGAACGGAGGATCGAAGATCAGCAGCACATCGAACTGCGCGTAGGCGTCCACGCTGAACAGCCCCAGCGCGGTATCGGCCTGCGCGTGCAGATCGGCGGCGGCGCCGAACTGGATCGCGTTGGAGGTGATCGCGAAATACGACGACAGCGTGAAGGTCGGGTTTTCCCCGGTCGACAGCGCGATCGCCAGCCGCGGCGGCGCGCGGAAATCCGGCGGCGGCAGGAAGCGGCGGTTGAACCCGCCCACCGACAGCACGAACGCCTTGGTCGCGCCCCAGGAAATCAGCAATGCCATGCCGCCGCTGACGGCGAACATGGCGATCCGCGAATCGACCAGTCGTGCTTCCACGGTCAGCCGGCCGCGTCCCAGATCGATCAGGCCCAGCACTTCGAGGCGCAGATCGATCACCGGATCGTCCTTGGTCGGCAGCGCCGCGCGCACCCGTCCCAGGATCGCGATCGTGATCGGCGCGGGCACCGACAGCAGCACCGCCACGTCGATTTCCAGCAGCGAATTCGCTCCCCAGCCGACCTTCACCATCGGACCGAACACGTACCGGTCGCGCTGCGCCGGAAACACCGCGCGGATGTCGTCGATGATGGTGTGCACATTGGCGACCACATCGCGCGGGAACAGGATCGAGCCCAGCCGGCCTTCGCGCAGCCGGTCGGCCAGGACGTCCTGCTCCATGCCGCGATGGATGCCGACCAGACCGCCGATGCCGATCAGGCTGAAGCCGAAGCCCAACTGGATCGGCGGGAATTCGGCGGTGATCATCACCAGCATGCTGAAACCGTCGCTGCCGTCGGGCAGGCGCGTGGTGACCACGCCCACCGCGCTCAGCGACAGCGCCTTGATCGACAGCTGCACCGCACCGGCGTACATCGCCTGGTCGGGATCGAAGAACAGATAGCCGCCGCCCTTGACCGGGCCCGAGTTGATGGAAAGCGCGACGCCTTTCGGTGGCTTGAAGCCGAATCCCAGATCGAGTGGCCCGAGATTTCCGCCGTCTTCGGGGAAACTGAGGCTCGCCACCAGCCCCATCTGCTCGACCGCTGCGGTGAGCGGCCCCATCTGGACGGTGACCGTGAGGGCGGCCACGGCATTGATTCCAGTCTGCTTTGCCTGCAGCGCGAGGTAGACCGACTCTATTTTCAGGATACCGAGAAGATTCTTGCGAATGGGCAGCGTGGCCTCAAGACCGAGGCTGCCCCTGAAATAAAGGCCATTTCGGGAAGACCAGCCTATCGCCAGATCAAAGTCCGTGCGCAAGCCATCCGGGGGCAGCACCTTTTGCAGGAAGCCATCTCCTTCGCCTGCGGAGAGGATCAGCGCCGCCTTGTGCAAATCGAGCAGGACGCCGAAGTCCCGGTCGCCCGAAGCGAGCTGGAGCGAGGTGGCGAACGTGATCATGTCGATCTGCAGGCGCGTGCCCGATGAACTGCCCAGGAGCAGCGCCGGCGAACCCTCCTGGCCTTTGGAAACATCAAGCCCAAGTTCGAGACGGCTCGCGCCCGGCTCGCTGAAGCGCACGCCCTGCCCAGTGATGACCATGGGGCCCGACGTGCCACCCGTCGTGAGCGTGGCTGCCCAGCTTCCGAACTGCACCGCGAAGCTCGCGAGACCGAAAGGAACCACTTCGAGCGCAGGCCCTGGTGTGTTGTCCGAAGCGCTCCCATTGGCGGGGACAACCACCAGCGTACTACCAAGCAGGCTGCTCAACGCTGCCCCACTACCGCCAAGCTGTATCGGTGGCGGCAAGAAGGCGAATGTGAAACTTCGAGGAAACGCGGTGTTCGTCGGATTCGTGAGCTCGCTGTCGAGCGGGTCGCGAAGACCGGCCATTGCGTGACCACCGAGGGCCAGCACGATGGCTTCGAGACGGCCGAACAGTCGTGTGGCGAACGCAATGGCGGCGGCATCGTCAGTGAGCCCGCTGCTCGGCAAGTACGCGGACTTCAGATGCGCCAGCGGATCGGTGAGGAGCTTTCCGAGATTGTCCAAGCGCAGCGCAGGGCGGCGGATCGGGTAACGCAAAACATCGCCGGCGGCATCGAGCAGGGTTTGTGCGTATTCGATCTCGACGAGCGTCAACGTCAGCAGCACTTCATAGCTTCGTGGCAGACGTTTGCGCAGGTATGCGAAAACAAGACACTCCAGCACGTCCCCCGCGAGTGCCTCGGCCTGCTCTGTCGTGAGCTGGATGCCCGCGGCCGCCACCAGCGTGTTCCGGATGCTCTGCAACTGCTCCAGCGCAAGGCCCAGATCGTCGATCGCCTTGGCGACACCGCTCAAATCATCGAATGACTGGATCGCCTGCAGATCCATGAAGCTCTGCTGGAGGGTGTCGACCAGCGCGGCGAATGCTGACAGGTCTGCCGTCTTGAGCGCGGTGAGGTTCCAGCCGCGAATCGCGAGGAGATCATATACACCTCCGCTGTGACTCAAGGCATCGGCGAGCGGCGCCGCGAACGTCTCGAACTGCGCAACGACTTGCTCGAGAAAGTTGTTGGCATCGCTGCTCACGGCATCACCTCGGGCCGTTCGTCATCGCTTGGAACCGAAAGCTTTGCCAGATGGTCGGTGAACATCGTGACGTGCTGCGCCTGCCCCGGTCCTCCGACAACCACTTGCCAGTGCAGGCGATGCGTGACCTGATCAATGGCGCCACCCGTTACCGAAGCCGAAAAGCGCACCACGCCGATGTTGTTCTGTCCCACAATCGATCGGCCGCTGCCCACAAGCATGCGATTGAGATGAGCGAGGCCCGGGCTGACGCCGAGCGCGGAAGCCAGTGCGTTCCAGTCCGTCGTGCGGCTGGCGACATCACGAGTATCGCGCAGGTAGGTAATGGAATAGCGCCAGCTGGTGAGATCGCGATGGTCAGTGGGGTCGCGCGCGAGGTCGCGCACCTTCGCGAATACCGTTTTTTCGATGTATTGCGCGCTCGGAATGACGGCAGGCCGCTTGAGGCGATCGTTCATCTCGAGCTGGAAAAACACCATTGAAATATCAGCAGCCAGAGCGGGGTCGGTGCCGATACCGAGAATGCGCGCATTCAGCCGCATCTTGAAGTCGGCGGCGCGCGCCGTGAGATCCTGGTCGAAGCCGAGCCAGCCGAATGTAGTCCTCATCGCTTCAAAGCCCACATTCGCAAGCTTTCGAGTGTCTTTATCCTCGTTGCGCAACGCGCTAGAACAGAACTGGACGATACGGGTCGGCGCCGTGGCCGGTGCTGTGGCCGGCGCTGTGGGGAAGTAAGCCATTTGCACCGAAAACGCATAGTGCACGTCGCCGGACAGAATGACGACGCGGCCGAAGCCCGACAGCCTGCGAAGCAGCTCTTCGAACGCTGCGCGATTGGCCGACCAGGCTTCGTAGTCATACTCGGCGCCGGGATTCGCGGCCGCCGCCTTCGCTGCCGCAATCTCAAGAGGGAGAGCCGCTACACGGGCACTCAGACTGTTGACCAGCGATTGCTGTGATGGATCGTTCTCTGCTCTGAGACGATTCAACTCTGCTGTGTAGTCAGCCAGCTCCGCCTCCAGTCTGGGCACGGAGTTGAAGACCCCTATCGCACCTGCACGCTGCAATGACTCCACCAGCGGATGGCCGATCACCGGCGCCGGCGACAGCAGGAGCGTGACACGACCGTCGGTTGGCTTGTGGGCCAGGAGTTGAAACCCCATCGGTAGATGGTCTGCGAAGAGTTGTGCGTCGGTTCTGGCGGGGTCCGACGCAACCAGGCCGGGCGCGTCTTCGTTGACCGCAGGAAACGAGCGGAATGTGCGCGTGTCGAGCGCGACTATCTGGTAGTCCGCGTTTGGCTGCGAATATTTCCAGTCCCAGCGCATGCGTTGCGCGAGAGGCGTGCGCTGAGGTTGGATATCAAGCAGCGTGTCGAGCATCAAGGGCCTTGACTCGATCGGCGTCAGCCGCGACGGCTCGGCGAATGCGATGGCATTGAGCAATTCCCGTCCTGGCGTGCCTGTCTGATAATTCTCCGGGTGATTACCCCAGTCCTGGAACACGGCATAGGAGGCCAGCGCGTTGCGTACGATCTGACGGCTTGCGGCATCGGCCCGTACATTACTGTCCCACTTACCGTTCAAATACCAGTCGTCCGTGACCTCATGATCATCGAACATGGTCATGGAAGGTACGTTCGCCAGCACTCGCCTCACGCGCGGTAGACTGGCCGCGAAGGCATTCACATTGCCTCGTTCTGCGTCGATCGAAACGAGATAAGCCTGCGCATCGCCCTTCAGGAGCTGCAGGCTGGGATCGATGCCCGGCCGCAGCTCTTGCGCCGTAGGTAAGCGAATGCGCGGGTTGGCGACGCCGGTCTCTCGCGGCCACAGGTCGTCGGACCACGTGAGCAGATACATGGCGTAGAACTCGCCGAGAAACATCAGATGCCCATCGACGTGCTCACTCGAAAGTTTCGTCTGCTTGCGGATGTAGTCGCGGCGCTTCGCGCCCGGAATCACCAGCGGGTCTTGCGGACTGATGCGTGCCCCGCCCGATGCGGCCGGCGGAAAGGTCTCATCGTGCGCCCAGCCAAGCAGGTCAGCTGCGGTGGCCCGCAACGTCGCGAGCAGTGCGACAGACACGTCATCCGCGTAGATCTGGTCGCCCGTCAGAATGAGATGATGCGGCCGCTGCAAGGGAACGGTGTAACTGCCGGCGATGACATCGTCGAGTATTGCGAGCGCGTCCGGCCCCGCATCAGGCCTGTTCCCATGGGGCTTGCGGCATGAGCCATGCGCCACCACCAGATCGCGCAGATTCGGCGGCAGCGCGAAAGAGGGCAGCCGCTCGCCGTAACCCAGCTTGTATGGCTCGGCCAACAAGTTTGGTGTGAGATCGCCAAGCCTGCGGCCGCTGCCGCCCGGCACGGTGATGAGCAGGTCATATCCGTAGATCTGATTCGGCGCGAGCGGCGTGCTGCTGCGCCACTCGACCACGCATACGTGCAAATTGGCGCCCAATGCGATGGTGTCGTACGCGATGCTCTGCATGGGCGCGTCGTAGTTGATCGGGCTCAGCCGCTTGTAGAGCTCGAGAACCACTCGCGCTTTGGACTTCAGCGCAACGAACACTGACACCGACGTCGGCGTCACACGGCGCAGGACAGGTCCGCACAGGATCAGCGGCCAGTCGACAACATCCCTGGAAACCGGAAGTGTCATGTCAGACCCGTCGTCTCGCCGAGTGCGAACTCAGCTTCCCCAAGTCAGGAATCATCATTCCGCAGTACGAATGGAGACACTGACGCAACGGCTCCATCGCTTCGACGGTATCATCCACGCCGCTCACCAGGAGCCTCCATGACGACAGGAGCAGCCTGATTCGGGAACGTTCAGCGACAGTCCGATCATGGTGGGTCTGCTTTCGACTTCGAAGCCGAAACCTGTAACCGCATCCGAGGCATCCAGAGGCATCGCAGGTAGTGAGGCCGACGGCGCTGTGTCGTAGAATCCCGCGCCCTCCAGCGTGCCGCTGGCGACCGGTACGAATATGCCTTCCGCGAGGGCGTCTGCGGCATCGAGCGTCTGCTGGCGGCCCATCGATGTACCCCGGTAAGGTGCGGAAGGACGTGGCAGCTGCGTCCGAAATTTCCGAAAGACGCCTGACAGCCACGTTCAACAACGATTTCCGGCGTGCACTCCGGCCACCTTCGATGTCTCCCGCGCGGATCGAGAACGATTTGCAAAGGCCGGGTCGTGCACCGGGACTTACAACCCCGGCAGAATCTTCTCCATCAGCAGCTTCGCAGTGATCCGGTGCGGCTGCTGCACGTCGTAGTTGGTGGTGGTGATCACCACCACGACGCGCTGATCGGGAAACACCTGCACGCTGTTGCCGCCGCTGCCGTTCATCGCGTACGACGACCACACCTTGTCGGCGACCGGAAACTGCATGCGCCACCACAGATAGCCGTATTCGACGCCGTCGTCGACGCGCGCGTGCGCGGCGATCGAGGTCTTCACCCAATCGGCCGGCACGATCTGTTGGCCGGCGTGGCGACCGCCGTCGAGATACAGCTGGCCCAGCGCGAGCAGGTCGCGGCTGCGCAGGCCGAGACCGCCGCCGGCTTGCGGCAAGCCCAGCGGCGAGAATTGCCACTCGGGTTTGTCGATGCCCAGCGGCGAGAACAGCGTGCGCTGCGCGTAGGCGTCGAGACGTTCGCCGACCGCGCCCTGGATCGCGGCGCCCAGCGTGGTCACGCCGGCGGTGCAATAGCGGAAGTTGCGGCCGTAGGGCGAATCCGCCGGCTTCGGCATCCATGCCGGGAAACCCTGGATCGGCAGATCGACGTAGAACTTCACCCAGTCCTCGACCAGATACATGCGTTCTTCGTTGCCGCGCGAATACTGGTTCTCGTCGTGGCATTCCAGCAGCGACGACATCGTCGCCAGATCCTCGAAGCTGATCTTCGCCTTGCGCTTGTCCTGGTTCTCGATGACGCCGCGATAGTGCAGGTACGGCAGCATCGGCGCCTGTGCGTTGGGGATATTCCCTTCGGCGATCGCGATGCCCAGCAGCATGCCGGCGACGGTCTTGGTCGCGGAGCGGGTGTTGCGCCGCGCTTCGGCGCCGCCGTCGTCGAAATAGTGTTCGTACAGCAGCTTGCCGTCGCGGGAGACGACCACGCTGGTGATCTGCTTGAAGTCGCCAGCGGCGATCGCGCGAGTTGTTTCGTCGAACGTGGACGTCTGCGCGAACGCGGGTGTTGTCGTGAGGATACAGAACAGTGCGAACAGGCAGCGGCGCATCGGTGGACTCCGTGGAAGCGTGATGGCGGAAACGTGTCGATACGCTAGCAGCAAAACTCATGCGCGATTGGTACGGATCGAACCATCCGTTGTGCTGTTCGGGTCAGCGCTGGCGCCGATAGTCCGTGGGCGTGCAGCCGAAATGTTGCCGGAACGCACGGCTGAAATGGCTCTGGTCGCTGAAACCGGCAGCCGCGGCGATATCGAGCAGCGATCGCTTGCGGTCGCGCAGCAGCGCGGCGGCGCGCTCCAGCCGGCATTCGCGCAGGTATTCGCCCGGCGAACGTCCGTAGCGGCGGCGGAACGTGCGCGCGAACGCGACCGGATGCACACCGGCCAATCGCGCGAGTTCATCGATGCGCGGCGCTTGCATACAGTCGTCGCGCAGTCGGTCGCGGGCGCGCGCCAGCCAGGCGGGGCCGTCGTTGCGTTCGATCCGTTGACGTTGCTGCAGACTGTCGAGCAGGGTTTCGAGTCCGGTCTCGATCTGCAGCGCGGACGCGTCGTCGTCGATCTGCAGCGCAGTGCGCAGCGCGTAGGCATGACGCTCGGACAAGGCATCGGAGCGGAGCGCGCGCGCAGGCAATGCGCGGCCGGCGATGGCGGCTGCGGGAATCGAGACGGTGAAGAAGCGACCTTCCAGTCCACGGAAACAGTCGCGATGGGTCGTGCCCGGCGGGTTGTAGATCAGTGCCGGCGACGCGCAGACCTTCGGCATGCCGTGCGCGCTGCTGACGTACTTTCCGGCCAGCACCAGTACGAAATGCGCATCGTCGTGGCTGTGCGCCTCCACCTCGTGCTCGGGCACGGTCGGCTGCAGTTCGGCGAGTTCGATCGCACCGACGCGCCGCCGCCGCGCGACGTCGCCGTAGAACATGCCTTTGCGGAAAATCTTCATCGTGACGACGGCGGGAACCCGGACGGGAGACGTGCGCTGCAGTCTGCGCGCATCGCGGCCGGGGTTCCCGTGTCGTTGGTCATCCGTCGGCAGGCGTCATCGTTGTCTGCTCAACCCACCGGTTTCGTAGGCTGGGTGCTGTGCACCCAGCTGCCATGACAGCGATCGAGTTGCAGGGTCGATGACTCGGTTTTCGGGCCTGCTGTTTGCCTTTGTAGGAGCGGCGGGAGCCGCGACCGCACACTCAGCGACAGCATCCCCCATAGGGTGCTGCCTTGGCGCACCGATTGCTGCGGTGGACTGCTGCAATTAAGCGAGGTGGCTAGGGCGGGTTTCGGCCAGGAGCGGACGTTCGCGTTTCGTATCACGGATGACGGACACCATGAAGAAGGTGCATGACGCTTCGCTTATGCACCCTACTCATGTGCCTTACGACCTTTTTCAACCTCACATGAAGAGGCGATATGGGTAGTCGCGACCCGGCAAGTTTGGTACGTTGGCGATGGTTCGGGCCAAACGCTTGGAGTACCGGATCGTAACGGGAACCGGGTCATAAAGCGCATCGTTGTTCCAATCCATCTTGGTGAGTGCCAGCGCTTCTGCGGCGATTAATTGCAGGGGGCCTGAACCAGCGTGGCGCGTGAGCACCAAGGGGCGGGGAATACTCTTACCGCCTTGGTAATAGGCGGAAGTGGTCGAGACGCCAGGTGCGTTTCCGGCGACCCAAACGAAACAGGAAGTGCCAGAACGCGTTTGCATGATTCCGCGGGGAACCGGGTATCCATCGGGCGTCGTGGGTTTCGGCCCACGTGGGTTCCCGATCATCCATACGCCGCGCCACGATGAGTTGCTACCAACCTCGATGCACTCAAATTCGGGTACGGCCGCGAGCGCTTCGCTAACTCCCTGGATTTCCTCCTCTCGAAACGCAGTGGTCTTATGCACTACAAGGCGCCGGGGTAGGGTGCCTCCGTTCCGACGCTGGTAAAGCTGCAGGCTACGAGCGAGCACAGCACGCATGTCCGCACGACTGAGGAATGGGTTTCGCCTGGCTTCCAGTACATCGGCAACAGGATCGCGGGCCTCGTATGCAACGAACTGCATCCCACCTCCGTCGATGTCGAAGACCTGGGAGCAGCAAGTCACATAGTGAACGCCGTCCGCATGGGGGCGCAAAGCGTAGGCCAGGCCTATGTAGGCGGTCCCATCGGGCACTCCTGGTAGCGGTGCCAGTTTCCATGGAGTCCCGCCCGCTTTCACATAAAGCGCAATCGCCAGACGCCAAGCAATGGATGCCTTGGCCGAAAAAGTAAACGCACGGTCGTTGAGCACTTGGGTGGGAATGCCGTATCGCGCTCCAATGACCTTGAGTGCGTCGTGCGCGTCAAAAGTCGGCGTATGCAAGGCATTCGCCCATGCGTCAGGCAAATGAACTACCACGACATCGAACTCAGAGCGTTGAAGATCAAGTTGGCTTAGTGCGCTTTCGAACGCTGCCTGAAGGCGCTGCTCTTCCGTGCCCTCAAAAGGCAGGTCCTCCAGCGCATCTGGCCAGGTAACGCGCGCCGCTTGTGACGCCGCATGCAGGGGGATACCAAAGAGCTTCTGGAACCCAGGATACTCAGGCACATACTCCTTGCGGTCGCTCGCCCGATGCGATTGTTGCACCATCTTCATCAGCGAAACCACGCTGTCGCGCCCGGATTTCGGACCCACCATCGCCACGCGCAACGTTGGCGTATAGGTACCGAAGGATCGCTTGGAAAACGGGCCGTTATTGATCAATCCGCGTAACGGATGAATATCGATCGCCCTTGGATCATCCGGCGAAAAGGAGAGAACGGGCTCCTCCAATAGCTGGAAGGATGGCAGCTTGGCGTCGGCAGCACTCATCGTGCACTCCGATGGAAGTAGGCGTGATCATGCGATGGCCTGCTCCATGCTGACACCGAACCCACCTGAAAGACCGCGTCAATGCCCTCCTCGTCCTTCAACCAACAAGTTCTGGCCTCGCCGGAAAGCAGCTCCGACCAGGCCGTGATGATGCTCGCCCACTTACGGTTGTAGCGCTGTGCCCAACGCTCACGAAGCCAGTCGGCCGCGGGATTTTGGCCTCTAAACGGTGGCTGCTCGCCCTCGGGAAAGACCTCAACATCGGGTAGGTCCACGTGGGTGAACGCATCAAAGACACACCACCACTTGCCATCGATCTGCTCCAAGCGCAGGTCCAAGGCTTCATTGAAGGGAAGATCAAGTTTGTCGACTCGCCCATAAAGTGGGTCCCCGTAAGCCGATTTCAGCGGGCCCAAAGCCATCAAGCGTTTCACCCGGCGGTCGTCCTCCTCGCCAGGAAAACCACTTGCAACAACAACCCGGTGTCCTTTGCTTCTCAGTCGAGCGTGAATGGGCCGCCCTCGACAAACCGCGCGCACGAATGCGTCGTAGAGAAGGCCCAGCGCCCAACTGTCGCGTTCCGGGACAAGTGCGATTTCCCCCGCCAGAGTCGGCTCCAACGGCTCAAGCGCCGAAAGAATTTTCTCGTCGATTCCGAACGCAGCAAAATCCTTTCCAGCCGCTGCGATACTTCCTCCAACCTTGGCAGCCTTGAGAAAGCCACGCACTTCCGTAATGGAAGCTGGCTTCTTCAGCCGGATGCAACGAGCGACAGTTGGTATCTGCGTGACGCGAAGCGCCGAGCAACGCAAAACGGGATCCTTTCTCGCTTCATTCGTCGGCAAAGGCACTGGGACGACCGTCTTTCCTGGCCCCGCTTCCTGGATGTGCTGTTCGAGGGGATCCTCGAAAGTCAGGGCATCGGCCAAGTCTCCGGCCAGCTCGTCAAACGTCTCGGAAATCAGCAGATTTGCGCTGATGCCTTTCGCTGCGGCCGCTTCCAGGAACGATTGAACCGCAGGCAAAAGATTAGTTGGCGAGCGGGTCATCCAGTAGATACCCCCTGGATACGCGCCTTGTACCGCCAGCGCTTCGCCAAGCGCTTCCATCACGGACGCATCTCGCCCACTGTACCCAACCACAACGAGGGCAAATCGCCCTGCACACGAGGCAAGCACCCTGCGCATTTGAGAGTCCTGCGCCGCAAGCTCAGCTTCCGTGTTCTTTAAGTCAACCGAATGAAAATCTCCGTGGATCTTTGCGAGCAGCGGCCAATCGTTCTCACTGACACAACGAGCGGCACGGTTGGCCGAGTCGATTGCGGCCACGGTCAAGTCTTTGTGCTTTGCCGGATCTACTTTGGAGCGGGCAATGGTTGTTGCCGACTCCACTAGGTTGTCGAAGTTGGTCGTAAAAATGCACGGTGTCTTTCCGGTTGCAAGCATGCAGGCAAGTACCCGATGCGCGAACGAAGGTCTCCCCTGCTGCACCTTCTGTGCGATGTAGGTCCGCCGGTCCTCCACGCTCTGGTAGACAGCTTCAAAAGCGCGCGCGTACTCAGTCGGATCGCCCGGAGGAGGTAGGGTACCTTGCTGGTTGAGAAATTGGTCAATCCGCGCCTTCCACATGGGATCGCTCGGATCAATTTCACGACGAGGCGTTCCGCTTCCCTGACAAAATAAGGTTGCCTTGAAGTCGGTGATCATGTCGTAACCCGTAGGGATACGCGCACTGGCGGATGCACCAGCCCCTAGGAACCAGGCGAACTGTTCGGGCCGCAACGCGAACTTGGCCGCAAACTGGCGCCCGGTGATCTGTGAAATTTCCATTGCGATACCGTTCCCTGCGGTTCTCACCAACTGCCAACTGCCCTACTTACCACCATCTACTTACATGCAGGCGTGAGGTCGACCAAGACAAACTAGGCTTGAAGGCTTCTGTATTGCTTAAACACGCTAGTGAAGTCAAGGTCTGCTTCGGGTCGAAAGCAGCCATACCCACTCCCCTTACCCTCAGCCTAACCGCAACCCCACCCCCTGTCGCGGCTCCCACCGCTCCTATAAAAAACTGCCGCGATTTTTTGCGCTGCGACGATGGGTTTCCGGGTTTCGATTGATCAAAGCGATCGATGCTGTCTGCGGCGGATGCGTGGATTGATGTCTGACAGTCGGTCATCGGTCGTGCGATCAGCGGCATCTTTTTGCAAAGGGGCAAGATGGTGTTTGTGGAGGGAGTGGGTTGGAGGTGGGGGCTCGTCGGGGTTTGCGGCGCTTCTCCTGTAAAAGATCAAAAGCATCGCGGCTTCTGCCGCTCCCACAGGAGCGAGAGCATCGGGGCTGAAGCCCCTCCCACAAGATCCAA
>CAZGBA010000018.1:0-30887 GCA_964523435.1 uncultured Xanthomonas sp. | reverse complement strand
CTCCCACAGGAGCGAGAGCATCGGGGCTGAAGCCCCTCCCACAAGATCCAAGAGCATCGCGGCTCCCGCCGCTCCCACAGGAGCGAGAGCATCGGGGCTGAAGCCCCTCCCACAAGATCCAAGAGCTTCGCGGCTCCCGCCGCTCCTACGAAAAGCGAAGGCATCGCGGCTTTCGCCGCTCCTACAAAAGCGAAGGCATCGTGGCTACCGAAAAGTGTTGGGCGATCTTCATGCGCACGGCATCGCCTTTCATACTGACGGGATAAAGGCCGTAAGGCGTAACTCGCAGGGCGAAACTCGCGCAATGGTTTCCGCCGATTTGAATCATGTCTGTCCGATAGCGGCGGAATCGCCTTCGGCGGTTCCGCCCTACCCATTTCCGCTGCGGCTCAGCCCACCAGCAACCGGTTCATTCGTGCGATGAACGCGGCCGGGTCGTCCAGATGCCCGCCTTCGGCCAGCATCGCCTGTTCGAACAGCAGCGTGGCGTAATCGGCGGTGCGCGCGTCGTCGTCCGGCGCGGCCTGCAGACGCTGCAGCAGTGCGTGCTCCGGATTGATCTCCAGGATCGGTTGCGATGCCGGCGCGGCTTGGCCGGCGGCCTGGAACAGCCGCTGCATCTGCAGGGACATGTCGTATTCGTCCACGACCAGACATGCGGCGGAATCGACCAGGCGGTTGGAAACGCGTACATCCTTCACCTTGTCGCCCAGCGCGGTCTTGATGCGTTCGACCAGCGGCGCGGCGGCTTTGGCGGTTTCTTCCTGCTTGGCCTTGTCCTGCGCGTCGCCGAGCTTGTCCAGATCGATCTCGCCCTTGGCGACGTTGCGCAGTTTCTTGCCTTCGTATTCGTGCAGGTAGCCGGACATCCAGTCGTCGATGCGTTCGTGCATCAGCAGCACTTCGATGCCGCGCGCCTTCAGCGCTTCGAGCTTCGGATGGTTGCGCGCCGCGTTCCAGCTCTCCGCAGTGATGTAGTAGATGTCTTCCTGCAGCCCTGCCATGCGCCCGATGTAATCGTCCAGCGACACGCGCTGTTCGGCGGATTCGCTGCGGGTGGTCGGGAAGCGCAGCAGCTTGAGCACGCGTTCGCGATTGCTCGCGTCCTCGGCCACGCCTTCCTTCAGCGTCGCGCCGAATGCGTTCCAGAAGCCGATGTATTTTTCCGGCTCGTCACGCGCGATCTTTTCGATCATGTCCAGCACGCGCTTGGTCAGCGCGCCCTTGATGCGTTCGACTTGCTTGCTTTCCTGCAGCAGCTCGCGGCTGACGTTCAGCGGCAGGTCGTCGGAGTCGATCACGCCGCTCGCGAAGCGCAGATACGCCGGCAGCATCTGCTCGGCGGCATCCATGATGAAGATCCGTTTGATGTAGAGCTTCAGGCCCTTGCGCTCATCGCGGCTGTGCTGGAAATCGAACGGCGCATGCTCGGGCAGGAACAGCAGCGAAGTGAAGTTCTGGTTGCCTTCGACCCGGTTGTGGGTCCACGCCAGCGGGTCGGCGAAATCGTGCGAGACGTGCTTGTAGAAGGCCTTGTAATCGTCGTCCGACAATTCGGTCTTCGGCCGGGTCCACAGCGCCGAGGCCTGATTGACGACTTCAAGTTCGGTCGTCGGCGCATCGGTCGCGTCGTCGTCCTTCTTCTCCACGGGCTTGGCCATGCGGATCGGGAAACCGACGTGATCGGAATACGTGCGCACCAGCGAGCGCAGTTTCCACGTCTGAAGATAATCGCCGGCGTCTTCGCGGATATGCAACTGCAGGGTGGTGCCGCGCGGGGTGTCGGCGGGTGCGGGCTCGATGCTGAACTGGCCGTCGCCGGTCGAACGCCACGTCCAGGCGTCGTCGTGGCCGGCGCGGCGGCTGGTGACGGCGATGCTGTCGGCGACGATGAACGCCGAGTAGAAGCCCACGCCGAACTGGCCGATCAGCTGGGCGTCGACCTTTTGCCCGGCGGCGATGCTGTCGAGGAACCGGCGCGTGCCGGAATGCGCGACCGTGCCGAGGTTCTGCACCAGCTCGTCGTGCGACATGCCGATGCCGTTGTCGCGCAGGGTCAGCGTGCGCGCGTCGGCGTCGACCGCCAGGTCGATCGCCAGCTCGCCGCCGTCGCCCAGCAGTTCAGGCGTTGCGATGGCCTCGAAGCGCAGCTTCTCGCAGGCGTCGGAGGCGTTGGACACCAGCTCGCGCAGGAAGATGTCCTTGTTCGAGTACAGCGAATGGATGACCAACTGCAGCACCTGCTGCACATCGGCCTGGAAGGCATGGGTTTCGACCGTGGGGGTCGCGGCGGGGGTGTCGGTGCTCATCCGGGGGTCCTTGCGTGTCAATGCTTGTCTGGCGGTGGCGCAAGGATGGGCGCGATTCGGGCGGTTTCAAGATGCGGGCGGCTGCCGCTGTCCAGGTCGAGCGGCCTTCAGGCCGCTGCGGATGCCAGCAACTGGGCGAAAAGCCCGAAAGCGCCAACATTCCGCGCCACATGCTGCACCGTTCAGACCATGCCGAACAAGCGCAGGAACAGCGTCGCCTGCGCGCCGAAGCCGACCAGGAAGGCGATCGTGCGCAGCACCGGAATGCCGAAGGCGTAGATCAGCGCATGCGCGAGCCGGCTCCAGAAAAATAGTGCCGCCGCGACTGCGCTAGCGGCGGTGCCGAGCCCGGACACGTGTACGCCGATCGCGAGCGGGGCGAACACGACCAGGTTTTCGATCGCGTTGCGGTGCGCGTTGGCGAGGCGGTAGGCCCAGTCGGCCTGCGGGCGGACATCGGGCTGGGGGTTCATCAGCGCGTTCAACGCGCCCATCTCGCGCAGGCGGTTGAAGATGATCGGCATCCAGAGGCAGCCGGTCAGCGCAGCGGCGAGGGTGGCGTAGGTCAATTCCGGGGAGAGCGTCGTCATCGGGAGGTCCTGGGCATGGCGCGTGGCGCCGGAAGTCGGGGTGAATGGATGCTATGCCCGGACTTCGATCGACTCTATGATTCAATCGACTTGATGCTTAACCAGAACGACTGTGGCCCGACGCAAGCACGACCCCTTCGACGATGCGCTGGAAGACCTGCGCGTCTCCGGCGCGGTCCTGTTCCATGAGTCCTATCTCGCCCCCTGGGCCATTGCCGTGCCCGAGGAGGCGCAGCTGCGCGAGCTGCTCGGGGTCGGCAACGACGTGCGCGTCGTGGTGTTCCATTACGTCCGCCGCGAAACCTTCGATCTGCAGGTCGAAGGCAGCGCCGCGATGCCCGTGCGTGCCGGTGAAGTGGTGATCTGCCCCGGCGGCGGAAGCCATCTGATGTCGTGTGGCGATGCGGTGTCGGCGCCGTTCGACGAGATCGTGCGCGGCGGCGGCCCGCAACGGGTCGCTTCGGGCACGCCCGGTTCCACCGAACTGATCTGCGGTTTCTTCTATCTGCGCGCCGCGCCGTTGAATCCACTGTTGGCGGCATTGCCGTCGGCGGTGCGGGTGGCGACCGACGATGTCGCGCTCAGCCCGATCCTCTCCAGCACCGCGACCATGCTTGCGCACGAGATCGGTCGCGGCGCGTTCGGCAGCTACACCGTGGCGCGTCTGCTCGAAGTGTTCTGCGCCGAAGCGATCAGCGCCTATCGGCGCACCGGCGGCATCGAACACCCGGGCTGGTTCAAAGGGCTGGCCGATCCGCGCATCGCCGAAGCGATCCGGCAGATCCATGCGGAACCTGCTCGGGCGTGGACGGTACCGGCGCTGGCGTCGACGGCGGCGCTCTCGGCTTCGCGCTTTGCGGCGCGCTTCCGCGAGACCACCGGACAGAGCGTGATGGCGTATGTCGCGTCGTGGCGCGTCAATCTCGCCTGCCGGTTGCTGCGCGAAACCGATCTGCAGCTGGGCGAAATCGCCGATCGCATCGGCTACGAAAGCCTGCCGGCCTTCAGCCGCGCGTTCAAGGCGCAGCTCGGGCAGTCGCCCACGGCGTGGCGCAATCCCGGCATCGGCGAACGGAAGCGGCTGCCGCTGTGAGCGTACTTTTGAGAAGATGACCGCGTCGTTCCATGTCCGCCTGCCCGATCCGTGGCGGGCATCCCAGGAGAGCCCCGCATGTTCGGTGTCCGCTACGTCAAATCCTCGCCCAGCCATTACCTGATGCAATTCCAGAACGGCAAGGTCGTGCGCGAGGGCACGGGTCTGGCGTTCTTCTATTTCGCGCCGAACTCCACCCTGGTCAGCGTGCCGTTGAACGCGGTCGACATCCCTTTCATGTTCGAGGAGACCACCCGCGATTTCCAGGCGGTGACGCTGCAGGGGCAGGTGGGCTATCGCATCGTGCAGCCGAAGACCTTGGCCGAACAGCAGAACTTCGTGCTGCTGCCGAACGGCGCCTACGCATCGGAAGATCCGGAGCGCCTGCCGATCCGGGTGTTGAACGCGGTGAAGGCGCAGTTCCGCGCGCTGCTGCAGGAAGCCGATCTGCGCGAAGTGCTGCACGGCACCGAGCAATTGTCGAAGACCGCGCGGCAGGGTCTGGCGGCGGCGCCGAGCCTGATCGCGCTGGGCATCGAGATCGTCGATCTGGCGTTGCTCGCGGCGAAGCCCACGCCGGAAACCTCGCGCGCGCTGGAAGCGCCGATGCGCGAGGAAATCCTCAAGCAGGCCGACGACGCGACCTACGCGCGACGCAACGCGGCGATCGCGCAGGAGCAGATGATCAAGGAAAGCGAGCTGCGCAGCGAGCTGGCGATCGAGCAGAAGAAACGCCAGGTGCGCGAGACCGAAGTCGAGTCCGAGCGCGTGATTCTGGAGAAACGGCAGGAGATCCAGACCCAGGAACTCGCAGGCAATGTGGGCCTTGAAAAACAGAACGCCGAGCTGGTGCAGCTGCAGGCCGAGAATCGGAAACGCGAAGCCGAAGTCCGCGCGTACGCGGTGCAGACGCTGGTCGAAGCGATGAAGGCGCTGGATCCTCGCGCGCAGCAGGCGCTGCTGCTGGGTCAGGCCAGCCCGGAAACGCTGATGGCGCTCGGTTTCCAGAACATCGCCGACAACGCCGCGAAGATCGGCGAGTTCAATTTCTCGCCGGATCTGCTGCGACAGCTCGCCGGCAAATCGAAATGACGTCAGGCAACGATCAGGAGCGCAACCAAGACCGCAAGATCGTCCTGATCACCCGTCGCACGCGTCTGCAGGAGCTGGTGGCGCGCTACAACACCGTCGAGCAGGCGCGCTTCCAGGCCGAGCATCTGGGCATGGATTTCGAGGATTTCCTGCTCGAAGACCGCGTCTATCGCGCCGCGATCGCGAGCGTGGAGCAGTCGCTGCGCAAGCATGGTCGCGTGCAGCCGTTGGATCGCAGCTTCCTGCCGAACTTCCTGTTTCCGCCGGACTGCACCGTGGCGGTGCTGGGGCAGGACGGACTGGTCGCGAACACCCTGAAATATCTCGGCGAACAGTCGGTGATCGCGATCAATCCCGACCCGCAGCGTTTCGACGGCGTGCTGCTGCCGTTCAAGCCGGAAGAACTGCCGGTGTTGTTGCCGGAGATCTGGCGCGGCCGTCGCGCGATCTGCGAGATCACGATGGCGCGCGCGCGGCTGACCGATGGTCAGGAGCTGTTGGCGGTCAACGATTTCTTCATCGGCGCGCGCAGCCATATTTCCGCGCGCTACGAACTGCAGCTCGGCGAACGTGCGGAGCGGCAATCGTCGAGCGGCGTGATCGTCTCGACAGGCCTCGGTTCCACAGGCTGGCTGCGCAGCGTGTTGACCGGTGCGACCGCAGTTGCTGGCGGCAAGCCGTCGAAGCGTGCGCAGTCGCTACGCAAGGATGGTTTCGCATGGGACGCGCGGCAACTCGTGTTCAGCGTGCGCGAACCGTTCCCGAGCCGCTGGAGTCAGGCGGAACTGGTATTCGGCGATATCGACGCATCGCATCCGCTGCGCATCCGTTCGCTGATGCCCGACGGCGGCGTGATCTTCAGCGACGGCATCGAAGCCGATGGCCTGGATTTCCGCTCCGGCATGGAAGCGGTGATCGATCTGGCCGATAAGCGCGGGCGGTTGCTGCAGTAGTCAGCGGTGAGAATCCCGCAGGTGTGTCAATGGCGAGAGACACCATCGTTGAATGGGATCAGACCCGAATGGCACTTACTCAAGCCCCGTCATCCCCGCGTAGGCGGAGATCCAGTGCTTTTGCTTGGTCAAGAAAGCCTGAAGTCACTGGATTCCCGCCTACGCGGGAATGACAAAAATCTGGATGCGGCGCTTAAGTAAGTGCCATTCACATCAGAGCCTGTTCAAACCTGCTGAAAGTCTGCTTGCACTCTCCGTATCCGTCGCTTGCGCCACAGCGGCGCATTGCAACACGATGCTGCAACTTGAGCCGCAGAACGCGCGCTGCCGGGGTTGATCTGGATCGGCGGCATTGCGCCGATGTAAAGTGCTGCATCCGCGAATGATGATGTGACGCATGGCTTCGTTTTCACTGACCGATGCACTCAAACCCGACGTCTTTTTCGGGGAATTCGACAAGCGGTCGCTGTCGCGCGCCAACGACTATCTCCGTCGGGTATCGGCGATTCAGTATCAGGACGATGGAGATGCCGTCACCCTCAGCGCGCAGGTGATGGGCAGCGCGACGAAGCCCTACATCACGTCGGTCACCATCATGCAGATCTATCGTGGTCTGTACGATTTCGGTTTCGATTGCAGTTGTCCCGTCGTCTGGGCCTGCAAGCATGCCGCAGCGTTGTTGATCGTGGCCTCGCAACAGGCAACACCTTCGGGCGATAAGGCCCGGCCGCGCTTGGCTGCGCCAGCGCTTCCGGAATGGAAAGTCTGGATCGATACGCTGGAGTCCGCGCAAAGCTTGCCGGTAGCCCCCGCTGGCCAGAGCGCCGAACAGGCGCGGCAGATCGCGGTGATCTTCGATGTGATCGAAACGCATTCGCCGGCACAGTTGGCTGCAAAGATGGTCTGGGTTCAGAAGACGCGCCAAGGGCGTTGGGGCAAGGTCGAGCCGATCCGGATCGATGGCCTCGACAACGATCTGGACGCAGGGCGCTTGGACGGGATCTGGCATGACCGCCTGGCCCGCCTGCAGATCCGGCCTTCGGCCTGGCACACCAGACAAAAGGACATGCGTCTTCTGAAAGGCCCGAACGCCGAGGTGCTGCTCGATGAACTGCTGCACGCAGGCATCCCGTGTTTCTGGCAAAAGCCTGCGGCAGGCCTGGTGCAACCCGGTCCCGGTCGCGCGCTGCAGTGGCATTGGCGCCTGGACGAACAGGGCGTGCAGCGGCTGCGTCCGGATGCGGGTCTGCTGCTGCAGGTCGATGAAGACTGGATGCTCGACCTCGAGACGCTCATCCTGCAGCGGGTCACCGGCGTGGACGATCCCGCGCTGAACCATGCCTTGTTGCGCATGCCGCCTTTGCTGCCCGAGCAATCGCGGGATTTCGTCGAGGATGCGCGCAGGCATCCTGTCCTCAGCGCACTGCCATTGCCGAAGGCCATCGCTGTCGCTGCGCCGCTCGATGTCGTACCCACGCCTGTCGTCAGGCTGTTGCAGGTACCGCTCAGTCGCAGCGGATGGGCAAGCGATCCCCACAAGCATCTGCCCTGTCTCCGGCTGGAATACGACTACGCGGGCCACCGTCTCCCCGGGCCGCCATCGACGCAGGATCTGCGTCGCATTCAGGACGGGACGCTGCAGTTGATCCGACGCAATCGCGAGCACGAGCGTGCCGCCGAAACCCTGCTGTCCAACGCCGAATTCCATGCGATCAACACGCACTACGGCCTTCATTACCGGATTGCGGATGCGGAGGCGATGCACCATTACGTGGTCGGCAAACTCGGCAATCCGCAGTACGACCCGGCCGTGCTGTTGCAGAAAACCGTCGCGCTGTCCCAACGCGGCTTCCGGGTCGAGACCGACCCGAGTTTTCCACTCGCCCTGGGGGGCACGCCGGATAGCTGGTATGCCAATGTCAGCAGTAGCCCGTCGGGCGAAGCGTGGTTCGAAGCGGAGCTGGGGATCGAACTGGATGGCGAGCGCATCTCGCTGTTGCCGATCCTGCAGCGCGCATTGGAAGATCGCAGCCTGAATCTGCTCAGTCCCGCGCCCGGCGAAGCCGAGGATGCCGCTTGGTACGTGACGCTGCCCGATGCGCGGATGGTCGCGCTGCCGCTGGTCAAGCTGCGCGCATTGGCAGCACCGCTTTTGCAATGGCTGGCCGGTGGTGAACGGACCTTGCGTCTGCCGCGCGCCGCAGCGGGCATCCTCGACGACCTGAGTCACGTCGTGCAGTTGGAGCTGCGCGGCAAGACCGCCGCCGCGCTGCGCAATCTCGCGGCGGAATTGCGTCAGACAGGCGGCCGTCGTCCCGTGGCCGTGCCTCGCACGCTCAAGGCGGACCTGCGCCCCTATCAGCGCGATGGCCTGACCTGGCTTGATTTCCTGGGCAGAACCGGCCTGGGTGGCGTTCTCGCCGACGACATGGGCCTGGGCAAGACCGTCCAGGTCCTCGCCCATCTGCTCAAGGAGCGGGAGGCCGGGCGACTCGACTTGCCAGCGCTGGTGGTCTGTCCGACGTCGGTGGTCGGCAACTGGCATGAACAGGCGGCGCGTTTCGCGCCCGTGCTGCGCGTGCGCATCATCCACGGCAGCGCGCGTCACGACGAATACGACGCGCTCGATACCTGCGACCTGGCCATCACGACGTATGCCCTGTTGCCGCGCGATCGGGAGACGCTGCTGAAACAACGCTTCTCGCTGGCGATCTTCGACGAAGCGCAGGCGCTCAAGAACGCCGGCAGCCAGGCGGCGCAGGTCGCGCGCGCGCTTCCGGCGCGACGCAAGATAGCGGTCACCGGCACCCCGCTGGAGAATCATCTGGGCGAGCTGTGGTCGCAGTTCGAATGCGTGCTGCCCGGCCTGCTCGGCGACAGCAAATCATTCACCCGGCATTTCCGCACGCCGATCGAAAAGCACAACGACGACGAGAGTCAACGTCGACTCAATCGCCGCATCGCCTCGTTCGTGCTGCGGCGCACGAAAGCGCAAGTCGCCCGGGATCTGCCGCCGAAGACCGAGATCGTGCAGACGCTCGAACTCAGCGGCAAGCAGCGCGCGCTGTACGAAACGTTGCGATTGAGCATGCACGAGAAGGTGAAGGACGCGGTCAAGAGGCGCGGCATGGCGCAATCGAGCATCGTCATTCTCGACGCGCTGCTCAAACTGCGCCAGGCCTGCTGCGATCCGCGACTGGTCAAGATCGATGCTGCGCGCAAGGTCAAGGAATCGGCGAAACTCGATGCGCTGTTGTCGATGCTCGACAATCTGCTGAGCGAAGGCCGGCGCGTCCTGCTGTTCTCGCAGTTCACCAGCATGCTGGACCTGATCGAAATCGCCCTGCGTGAGCGCGGTATTTCCTGGCTGCGACTGGACGGCAGCAGCCGCAATCGCACGCAACTGGTCGAACGGTTCCAGTCCGTAGAGGCGCCGCTGTTCCTGATCAGCCTGAAGGCCGGCGGCGTCGGCCTGAACCTGACCGCAGCGGACACGGTGATCCACTACGACCCGTGGTGGAACCCGGCCACCGAAGCGCAGGCCACCGACCGCGCCCACCGGATCGGACAAACGCAACCGGTCTTCGTCTACAAGCTCATCTGCACCGGCACGGTCGAGGAAAAGATCCAGGCCCTGCAGCAACGCAAAGGCGACCTCGCCCGCGCAGTGCTGGAAGGCGGCAGCCGCACGAGCCTGAAGTTCGACGAAGCGGATATCGAGAGTTTGTTTTCGCCGATGTGATGGCACACGTCGCTATCGCCAGTTGCATCCACAGGTTCCACTCCCGGACACGCCTGCATTCAACGCTCGGATTGTTGTCACCCGACGGCGATACAAACGGAATGAAGCAAGTCGTTTGACCGTGTGCTTCTTGGTGTCGGCTTTTGCGCGGCAGGTTCACTGATGCCGTTAAATTGTTCCGGTCTTCGTACCTCATTGGTTACGGGTAGGGGCGAATCTCCCGAATTTGCAGCCTTGAAGTTGGGATTTGTGGTTGTCGTCATCTCTTGCTTCCGGGATAGTCCAGAGGCAGAACGCTTGGCTTGAGGCCGAGAAGGCGCTGGTTCAAATCCGGCTCCCGGACTCATACGGCAGAGTTCTCGATCGCTGTTGTTGCGCCGCTCCTTTGCGCCATGCGACATTCGCCACATGTTCCGGGGTAGTTCAACGGCAGAACGCTCGGCTGTTAACCGGGAGGGCGCTGGTTCAACTCCAGCCCCCGGACCCATCACATCGCAACGTCAATCAGCGCATGCCTTCCGATCGAAGCGGTTATTCCAGCGACGCGTTTGGATCCACCTACGCGCACTTCCAGTGGTCGAAAGCGCTGATCACGGCGGAAAGCGACCCGGACCCGGAGGTTCGTGTCCGGGCCGAGGCCCGGATCGCGCGCTGGACGCAGGTGATCGAACATGCGCTGCGCGGCACTGCGGACTATGGTTCGCGTACGCCGTTCGCGCATGTGCCCGCATGGGCGACGCTGGAAGTGGCCACCGGCGGATTCGCGACTGGACGGCTGTTGGCGGGCGGCGAACTTACCGGGTACGAACGCTCGCTCGCTGCGTCGCTGGCGGATGTTCGCGCCGACCAGGAACGGTTCGATCTCAATCTCTGGCACCTGAGCGATGCCGGTATCGATCACCTGCAACAGTTGCTCGGCAACGGCCATTATCGAATCGATCTGCCCGAGGAAGCCGCGCTGCCGATGGTCGCCTGGTTGCTTGGCCACGACCGCGCTGAAGAGGCGCGATCGCTCATCGAAACCATCGCCCCTTTTTTCGACAGGCTCCGGTTCTTTCCGGAGCGGACTGACGATGCGCCTTCGGCCTCCGCCGAAGTCAACATCTTCACTGCCGGCGACGTCCAGCGGCGACTGTCGGAGCTGACTGGGCAGCCCATGCTCGCGGAGCAGAAGCGCGCAGTGGAGATCCGCCTGCCGCTCTACGACGAGGCGATCGCGCTGTTCCTCGACACCTATGCCGATGGTTGGCCGTGCCGACACTATCCCGAGGGTTGGCGCGAGGCAGCGCAGGCACTGAGCGCGCGGATCGACAGCGCTCGGCGCGACCTTCAGCGCGAAAGGAACAGTTCAAAGGATCGGGCGGAAGAACTGTTCGTACTGCTTGCTGCATGTGCACGCGACTCTGCGACGTTGACCGGCAGACATGTTGGCCGCATTCGCAAGGTCGTCGACGACTTCGTCGAAGCGCACGGTAGACCCGGCTCAACGCAGCACCGCACGTTTCGGGAACGTCAGCAGCGCGACGTGGCTGCGCCCGCTTACGAGCGCATCGGCAAGGTGATCGCAGCACGGCTGGCCGCCTACCCGGTTTCGGAAGGTATCGTCGACTTCACCGCGTTGTCCATGCCGATCACCGATCAGGAAGCCGCTGCTTTTTCGATCCAATCCGGCTCGCCATTGCCGCATGCGATCACGCATCGCCTTGAGCGCTGCCGTCGCGGCACGATCGCCGAGTTGATCGGTTGCGGCATCATCTCCTCGGGCGACACCATCGCGCGTGTCCTTCCCGCATTGTCTGCAGAGATCCGCAGCGCCGAGCTGGCGGACCCTGCGCTGCGTCGCCTCTACGCTGCAACCTATCGCGCTTTCCGCAGACGCCGTTCGCTGTTGCTGCTCAACCTGCAAAGCCAGGTACGGCTGGCCGAGTTGCCATGGATCGCTGTCATCGATGCGGACCGGCGCCCGGACGCCGCGACCGTGGACTCGGCGCGAATGGCCCTGAAAGAGTCGGCGTCGGTCGCGATCGAGTCCTTCCCGTATGCGATCGTTCCCAACAAGCTGGTCAAGGAATTCCGCGCGCTCGCCAACAGCGCGCAACTGGACTTGCCGTTCGTGGAAGAGATCGCCGCCGACATCTTCATGGGCAAGTTCACGGAGACGTACCGCGACGTCGCCCGGCGCGCCGCCCGGATCCTTGCCGGCACGCTGTACGCCGACTACTACAACATCGATACCGCACGGCTGGCATCGCTACCGGACAAGCCGAAGTGGAGTGACGCGCTCACCTCGTGGAGCGGGGGCTCGCGCTCGGGGGATGCACTGTCGAAACTGGCCGCAGAGCGCGCGGGCGTCTCTCTGGGCGCATGGAGCCCAGCGAGCAATGGAACCATCCTCGAACAAAGCCAGATCCTGACTACGCACAATCTTGCGCTACTGTTCGACGAACTCGATCTCCGCACTTCGCTTGATCCCAAGCTCGACAAGATTGCGCTTCGTTGTTTCGAGTGGATCTGCAAGCGCCAGCAGATGCGCATCACGCATTGGCATGCGCGACTGATCATGGTCAAGAACACAGCCTACGCATGGCGGCAGATGATCTTCTATCTGTCGATGCTCGATGACATCCGCAGAAAAGCTGCGATCAAGAATATCGAGGCGCATTTCAATGGGCAAACGGTCGAGTTCAAGAACAGATTCTTTCCAGCGATCCTCGGCTTGCGTCTCGCTGCGGAAGGCAAGCGGCTATCTCAACGCGTTGCTGACGAAGGAGGCGCTCGTGTCTTCGTAGGCTGGACCACCGGTCAACACTGGCTGTTGTCGTAGTGGTACATCGGTTGGCTGGGGCTTTGCGGGGCTTGTTCTTTTGCCAAGCGCAAAGGGCGTTCCACACCGCAACAACAGCGGGGCATGAGTAAGCCGGCAGTGAGTAAGCCCGGGCCAGTGTCGCCCGCTTACTCACAGTCTTACTCACTTTTTGCCGGGATGCAGTGGGACAGGCCGGGACGTTGTGCAACAAAAAACCCCGGATATACCGGGGTTTGGTGTGCATCTTGGGGTGTCTTGGGACGTTGCCGGACGTCGGTGTGGTGGGCCCACCAGGACTCGAACCTGGAACCAAAGGATTCACGTTGCCCAAGACTTTCGCCTTGGCGTGGACTATCTCATCACCCTCAGCGGTGCTGGTCGGGTGCGGGATGCTCAAGCCTGTCATTAAGGGCGCTCTAGCCCTCAGGTAGTCTCTGCACCTTCCGGCGGTGTACCGCCGGCTCGGCTCAGGATTGCCGCCGGCCGAGCCGCTGCGGTTCCCCTGAATTCTTCCCGTTTTCGTCTGGCGATTACGCGCCAGCGTCACCTTTTGATGAGTCCTCTGCTCTAACCATTGAGCTATAGGCCCGTGGACGGAATATTAGCAAGCACAGCGATCAGCCGGGGCCATAATGGATTATTCTTTATAGATGAATCTGTTGGCGCGCTGCTGCTCATGCAATGCCCCGCTCAGCGGGAGGCAAAAGCGCTTCTGTTCGCGCCGTTGCAAGAATGCGGACACGAATCACCGCCACCAGAGCTACGCGCAGCAGCAATTGCGTGGCTGGGCTAGAAAGCGACAGCTATTGGCCGAAGCAGGCGCCAAATGCAGCCGGTGCGACTACAGCAAGAATCTTGCCGCGTTGGTTTGGCATCACCTTGACCCTGCCGACAAGAGCTTTTCGCTCGATATCAGGTCTCTATCGAATCGAAGCGAAGCGGAAATACGACGAGAGGCCAGCAAATGCATCGTTCTCTGCGCGAACTGCCACGCGGAAACACATCATCCTCATTTCAAGATGCCATGAGTCAACGCGATGGACCGTGTCGGCGCTTCCCTGCCTCAACAACAGCGGTCGCTCCTGCGGCATGACCGGCGAATAAAAAAGCCCGCCATGCGGCGGGCTCTTCTTCGGCTGAACGCAGTGATGCCTACTCGATATCGAGGAAGCTCCGCAGTTGTTCCGAACGACTGGGGTGACGCAGTTTGCGCAGGGCCTTGGCTTCGATCTGGCGGATGCGCTCGCGGGTGACGTCGAACTGCTTGCCGACTTCTTCCAGCGTGTGGTCGGTGGACATTTCGATGCCGAAACGCATGCGCAGCACCTTGGCTTCGCGGGGCGTCAGGCTGTCGAGGATGTCCTTGACGACATCGCGCAGACCGGCCTGCATGGCAGCCTCGATCGGGGCGGTGTTGTTGGTGTCCTCGATGAAGTCGCCCAGGTGGCTGTCGTCGTCGTCGCCGATGGGCGTTTCCATGGAGATCGGCTCTTTGGCGATCTTCATGATCTTGCGGATCTTGTCCTCGGGGATCTCCATCTTGGCTGCCAGGATGGACGCATCGGGCTCAAAACCAAACTCTTGCAAGTGCTGGCGGCTGATGCGGTTCATCTTGTTGATCGTTTCGATCATGTGCACCGGGATGCGGATGGTGCGCGCCTGGTCGGCGATCGAGCGGGTGATGGCCTGGCGGATCCACCACGTCGCGTAGGTCGAGAACTTGTAGCCGCGGCGGTATTCAAACTTGTCCACGGCCTTCATCAGGCCGATGTTGCCTTCCTGGATGAGGTCGAGGAACTGCAGGCCGCGGTTGGTGTACTTCTTGGCGATCGAGATGACGAGGCGCAGGTTGGCCTCGACCATTTCCTTCTTCGCCTTGCGCGCCTTGGCCTCGCCATAGGCCATCGCGCGGCTGATGTCCTTGATGTCGACGAGGTTGAGGTACAGCGCCTGTTCGATGGCGATGGTCGCTTCCTGTTCGGCGATGACCTGATCCTTCACGTCGCGCAGGCCCGAGGACCACTTCTGCTTGCGCTTGAGCATTTCGTCGACCCAGCCCACATTGGTCTGGTTGCCTTCCCACGCGCGGATGAAATCCTTGCGCGGCATGCGCGCGATGCGGGTGGAGAGGTCGAGGATGCGGCGTTCGTGTTCCTTGATCTGGCCCAGCACTTCGCGCAGCTTGCGGACCAGTGTGTCGGTCAGCGGCAGCGGGAGTTTGAGGGTCATGAACTGCTCGGCCATTTCCTCGCGCAGCTTGGCGACGGCCTTGTTGGCCGGGCCCTGCTTGGCGTAGGCCTTCTGGAACTTCACGTAGCTGGCGCCGAGGCCTTCCATGCGACGCGCGACTTCGGCGGGATCCGGACCGGTCGGGCCGGCTTCGGTTTCCGCGCCCTCGGCGACTTCTTCGTCTTCGGCGGCTTCCAGCGCGTCTTCGGCGATCTCGGCGACCGGAATTTCTTCGACCGGTTCCTCGATGTCGTTGAAGCCGACCACAATATCGGCGAGGCGCTTCTTGCCGGCCTTGTGCAGTTCGTACTCTTCGAGCAGCAGCTGCACCGACCACGGGAAGCTGGCCAGTGCGGACATCATCTGCACGAGGCCTTCTTCGATCCGCTTGGCGATGGCGATTTCGCCTTCGCGGGTCAGCAGTTCGACCGTGCCCATCTCGCGCATGTACATGCGCACGGGGTCGGTGGTGCGGCCGCCTTCGCCGTCGAGGGCGGTCAGCGTGGCCGCCGCTTCTTCGGCAGCGGTATCGTCGACTTCGCGATTACCGGTCGTGCCTTCGGCGAGCAGCAGGGTGTCGACATCGGGCGCGACTTCGTGCACCTCGATGCCCATGCCGTTGATCATGCCGATGATGTCTTCGATCTGCTCGGGATCGACAAGATCGTCGGGCAGGTGGTCGTTGACCTCGGCATAGGTCAAATAGCCCTGCTCCAGGCCCTTGCTGATCAGTTGCTTGATGTCGGACTGCGGAGCCTGACGTTCGTTGGCCATGGGCGCCACCGTGGGAAAGTGAACCCGTAATTATAACAGCCCCGGGGTGGGGACTGGGCGCCGGAGTGGGCGGAAACGGCGCTTGAGGTGATTCGGAAGCATTCGGTCGGTACAACGCACGACCGGGGGAAAGGAGGCTGTGCCCGCACGATGTGGTGCGTTGCAGCGACGCATTCAAGCCTCGTGCGGCGGCGCGATGGCGGGATTCAGGCCCGGAGCAGGAAGGTCACCGGACCGTCGTTGACAAGGCTGACGACCATGTGCGCGCCGAAGCGGCCGGTTTCCACAGAATTGGCATACCTTTGGCGGCAATACAGCACCAGTTCGCCGAAGATGCGCTCGGCCTCCGCTGGCGCCGCCGCCGTGCTGAAGCCCGGTCGAAGCCCCGAGGAGGTGTCGGCGGCCAGGGTGAACTGGCTGACCAGCAGCAGGCCGCCGCCGGTATCCGCCAGAGACAGGTTCATCTTGCCGGCGGCGTCGGAAAACACCCGGTAGCGGAGCAGGCGGTCGCCCAGCTTGGCGACCTGTGCCGGGCCGTCGCCGGGCTCCACGCCGACCAGGGCCAGCAGCCCGGGGCCGATGGCGCCGACGGTCTCGCCTTCGACCACGACCTTGGCTTCGGTGACGCGCTGGATCAGGGCAAGCATGGGGTTGGGCGGCAATGACCGGCGATGGGACGCGGCAGCATGTCCGGGATGCGCTGCGCGATGCAAGTCGGCCATCAATGCGAGGCATGGCATCGTGAGGAACGACATCGCATGCAATGACCTCTGCCATACCGTACCGCTAGCGCCGTCCAAGTAGACTCGGCGGATGTCCGAAGCCGTCGCCCGCCTGCTGTTTCTGCTCGCCAGCGCGTTCGCGCGCCTGCCGTGGCGGTGGTTGCGTGCGTTCGGCGATGCGATCGCCTGGCTGTGGTGGCGCAGCGGCGGTCGCGAGAGCCGGGTGGCGCAACGCAATCTGGAATTGGCCTACCCCGACCTGCTGCCCGGGCAGCGCGACGCGATGCAGCGCGAGATCCTGCGCACCACCGCGCGTCAGGCGCTTGAAACCCTCCGGTTGTGGACCCGGCCGCATGCCGGCAACCTGCAGTTGATCCGCGAAACCCAGGGCGTCGAACTGTTCGATGCGGCGATCGCGGCGGGCAATGGGGTGATCGTCGCCGCGCCGCATTACGGCAACTGGGAACTGTTGAACCAGTGGCTGGCCGCGCACACGCCGCTGGCGATCCTGTACCGGCCGCCGGATTCCGCCCTCGGCGAAGCCTTTCTGCGTCAGGTGCGTGCCGACGACGGCGGCCGCGTCGTCCAGATCCGCGCCGAAGCGGCCGGCATTCGTCAGCTGTTCAAGCGCCTGCGCGATGGCGGCGTGGTCGGTATCCTGCCGGATCAGCAACCGAAGCGCGGCGACGGCGAGTTCGCGCCGTTTTTCGGCAAGCCTGCGTATACGATGACGCTGTTGCCGCGGCTGGCCGAGCGCAGCGGCGCGACGGTGTTGTTCGCCTACTGCGAGCGGATCGGCGATCTGGCCTTCGCGCTTCGCATCGAGCCGGCGCCAGAAGCGCTCGCGTCGAGCGATACCGGCGTCGCGACCGCAGCGCTGAACGCGGCCGTGGAGCGCATCGCCCGCCGCGCGCCGGCGCAGTACCAGTGGACATACAAGCGCTACACCCTGCAGCCGTCGTTGAACCCGTACCACAACCCCTACCGCGATCTTGAAGGCCGCGCATGACGCAGCAGAGCGAATCCACGCCACACGCCACCGACGCCGTCGATATCTCCGGTATCGCCGATATCGAATCGTCTTCCGATACGATCGTGTCCGCGTCGGTGGACGCGCAGACCGCCGAATGGACCGGCCCCAGCGATTGGCAGCGCTTGCCGCCGCGCGCGCGGCGCGTGTTCCTGTACGTGGCGCTGATGGTGGCGATACCGCCGACGCTGATGGCCAGTTCGGTGCTGTATGGCAGCGTGCCGAAGCCGCTCTGGGCCTGGGGTTCGATCGCGGCGGCCTGGGTCGTCGCGATCGCACTCGCGCTCTGGGTCGCGCACAAGCGCTACCACTACACGTTCTGGAAACTCGATGCGGACGGTTTCGCGGTGCGCCGAGGCCGTCTGTGGCAGTGGGAAACCCATGTGCCGACGTCGCGGGTGCAGCATCTCGATCTCAAGCGCGGGCCGCTGGAGCGCTCGCATCGCCTCGCGTCGCTGGTGCTGCATACCGCCGGTACGCGGTTGAGCGCGGTCAGCATCTCCGGGTTGGACGATGCCGACGCCGAACGTCTGCGCGAACATTTCAGCCGTCAGATCGATCGCCAGGAAGACGATGACCACGCCGATGCCTGAAGCTCTGGTCGCGCCGGGTATGGACGCGCAGCCCGAACGCCGGCTGCACCCGATGTCGTGGCTGTTCGTGCTGATCCAGCAGCTCAAGCAGTTCATCGTGCCGATCCTGGTGCTGTTCCTGTTCGGACGCGGCGACCGCAACGATCTGTGGGGCCTGGTCGCGATCTGCATCCTCGGCGCGATCTCGCTGTGGCAGTACTACACCTATCGCTTCCGCATCGGCGACGACAGCCTGCAGATCCGCAGCGGCATGCTGCAGCGCAGCCTGCGCCAGATTCCGTTCGCGCGGATCCACAACGTGGCGCTGCACCAGACGTTGCTGCACCGGATCTTCGGCGTGGCCGAGGTGCGGCTGGAGTCCGCAGGCGGCATCAAGCCGGAAGCCGAAATGCGCGTGCTGAAGTACGACGACGCCCTGGCGCTCGAAGCGCTGGTGCGCCGTCGGCGCGGCGGTGCGAAGCCTGCCGCTGCCGGCGATGTCGCCTTCCGCACCGAGGTGGATGCGGGCGACCTGCTGTTGACGCTTACGCCGGCCGATATCGTCCGTCTGGGGCTGATCTCGAATCGCGGCATGGTCGTGCTTGGCGGCGCGTTCGCGGCGCTCAGCCAGTTCAATCCCGATCTGCTGTCGGATCTGGTCACCCACTGGGGCCGGGTCGTGTTCGGCATGGTCGGCACATATGGGCGTGGCCACGAAGCGATGGCGATGGTCACCCTGGCGCTGCTGTTCGTGATCGCGATCCGGATGTTCTCGGTGCTGCTCGCGGTGCTGCAGTACAGCGGTTATCGACTGGAAGAACATGGCCGCCGGTTGACGCTCGAGCGCGGTCTGTTGACCCGCCTGCGCACCAGCACGCCGCGCAAGCGCATCCAGTCGTGGACCCTGCGCGAAGGCATGCTGCACCGGTTTTTCCGTCGGCGCACGCTGGAAATCAGCACTGCCGTGCTCGACAACGGTTCGCACAGCCAGCCGCGCTCGTTGCGCGAAGTGGCGCCGGTCGCAACGCCGGAGCGCTGCGAAGAATTGATCCGCCACCTCATGCCCGAGGTGCAATGGCCGATGCCCGGTTGGCGCCCGCTGCATCGCTTGACCGCGTGGCGGCTGTTCCTGCCGCAATGTCTGCTGACCGCGTCGATCGGTGCGGTAGCGTTCTGGAAGTTCGGTGGCCTTGGCCTGGCGCTGGTGTGCCTGTGGCTGCCGTGGGCCGGCTATCTCGCCTGGCAGAACGCGCGACATGCCGGTTACGCCATCGACGACCGGTTGATCGCCACGCGCAGCGGTTGGTGGACCCGACAGTGGCGTTTCGCCGAGATCCACAAATTGCAGGCGATCCGCATCGGCCAGTCGCCGCTCGACCGCCGTCTCGGTACGGCCACGCTGCTGCTGGATACGGCAGGCGGCACCGCCATGGCCGAACCGCTGCGTCTGCGCTTCGTGCCCGAAGCGCAGGCGCATGCGCTGCACGCTCGTCTTGGCCGCGAAATCGCGCGCAGCACGCTGCGCTGGTGACCGGGCACGGGGGATCCTGTGGGAGCGGCGGCTTTCAACAGCCGTAGGCTGGTCAAGCCGCGATGCTTTCCGAATAGTCGTTACGGTCGCTCATCGCGGCTCCCGCCGCTCCCACAAAAAACAACTCAGCCGCTCCCACAAAAAACAATCAGCCCAAACGCCAATAGCCCAGATCGGCGCGGATCTGCAGCGCGCGCAGTCGCCCAGACAATGGCTTGCGGGCGAGCCTGCCGAGTTTGCCGTCGATCAGCGCTTCGGTGGCCGCGAGCACGCGTTCGGACGAACGACCATCCCGGTACGGATGGATCGCATTCGCGTAGTCGGCCAACGCGGCTCGCAGCGAAGGGCTCGGTGCGAATGCCTGCGCCAGCATCGCCGGCAGTTGCGACGGATCGTCGAAATCCAGCATATGCGGCTTCGGCGCGCGGTTGCGGAAGGTCACTACCGGTTTGTGCTGGACCACGAATTCCGAGACCACCGACGTCGTATCCGCCACCAGCACATCGGCGGCGCGCTGCGCGGCCATCAGCTGCTCGGTCTCGACGAAAGCCGCGTTCGGTCCGACCAGGCTGCGATAGCGGTCGAACAGCCCGGGCGCGCATTTCGGGTGCAGGGTCAGCAGCCAGTAACGGTCGCCGCGCGCGATCTCGGCGGCGATGGCGTCGAACAGATGCGGCGCGGCGCTCAGGCGTTCGGTGAAGGTGGAGGCGAACAGCACGGTTGGTCTTCCGCTTGCCGGCGCACGCAAGGCGGCGGACGCGCCGCCGTCGTCGCGGAACAGCGGGTCGAGCTTCGGCCAACCGGTTTCGACCACCGCGAAGTGCGGGTGCTGCGCTGCCAGCGCGCGGAACGGCGCGGTCGTTGCCGGGCCCTGCGTGCAATAGAGATCGAACAGCCCGCGCACCCGGAAGTGGCCGCGCGCATCGTCGCGCTTTTCCACGTTGAAGCCATGGAACAGCTGCACTTTCGGGCCGCTGAGGAAGGTCGGCACCCAGTTCGCGGCCGAAAACACCGCGCGCGGTTTCAGCGCCACCGCCTCGCGCAGACCGACGCTGCGCACCGGCGCGGGCAGGCGCGCACCAGCCGCGCCATCGACCAGCCACGCGGACACGCCGTGCCCCGAGGCTTGCAGCGCATCCGCCAACGGCTGCAGGATGGGCAGCGCATAGCGCTCGGTCGCGAACAACAGGTATTCCGCCATCAATACGTCCTCACCCGCTTCGGACCAGCCGATTTCGGCGGTCATTATCACGTTCAACGAGGCCGACCGCATCGGCGACTGTCTGGCCTCGCTGGCGTTCTGCGCGGAGATCGTGGTGGTGGACTCCGGTTCCACCGACGATACCCGTGCGCTTGCCGAAGCGGCCGGCGCGCGGGTGCTGGTGCGACCATTCGACGGGTTTCGCAGCCAGAAGCAGTTCGCGGTCGATCAGGCGACCCACGACTGGGTGCTGTGTCTCGATGCCGACGAGCGCGTCGGCCCTGAACTGCGCGCATCGATCCTCGCTGCACGCGATGCCGGCTTCGCCGATGCCGCCGGCTACCGGTTCGCGCGTTTGAGCGAGTATTTCGGCAAGTTCCTGCGTCGCGGCAACGCCTATCCCGATCGCGTGCTGCGCCTGTTCGACCGGCGTCGCGGCGGTTGGCGCGGCGACCGCGAAATCCACGAGGCCGCCAGCGTCGACGGCGCGGTGCGCACCCTGGCCGGCGATCTGATCCATTACCCGTACCGCTCGCTGATGCAGCAGTTGAGCAAGACCGAGCGCTACGCGCGGATGATGGCCGAGTACGAATTTTCGCGCGGCAAACGCGCATCCCTCGCCAAGCTGATCCTGTCGCCCGCGTGGCGGTTCTGGCGCGGCTATGTGTTCCGGCTCGGGTTTCTCGATGGCTGGCACGGCCTGGTTTACGCCTACGTCCGCGCCAATTACGTGCGCCAGAAAACCATCATGCTGTGGTTGCTGCAGGAAGGCCGTGCGCTGGATACGCCTGAACGCTGACGTGTGACTGAGTTCCGGTTTCGTCCTTCGCTCGCGTTCCGGCGCCCGATCCACGAAAATACCGCGACGGTAGGGGGCCGTTGATTGCGGCGTCCTGTTCGGCGCAGGAATGCCATCCCAATTCATTCAAGGACTTCCGTCTACATGGCTCGTATGCTCATCACTGGCGGCGCCGGCTTTCTCGGCTCGCATCTGTGCGATCGCCTGCTGGACGACGGTCATGATGTGATCTGCGTCGACAATTTCTTCACCGGCAGCAAGCGCAACATCGCGCACCGTCTGAATCATCCGTACTTCGAGCTGATGCGTCACGACGTGACCTTTCCGCTGTATGTCGAAGTCGACCGGATCTACAACCTCGCCTGTCCCGCCTCGCCGGTGCACTACCAGCACGATCCGGTGCAGACCACGAAGACCAGCGTCCACGGCGCGATCAACATGCTCGGGCTGGCCAAGCGGCTGAAGGCGCGGATCCTGCAGGCCTCGACTAGCGAGGTCTATGGCGACCCGGAAGTGCATCCGCAGACCGAGGGCTACTGGGGCCGGGTCAATCCGATCGGCATCCGCAGCTGTTACGACGAAGGCAAGCGCTGCGCGGAAACCCTGTTCTTCGATTACCACCGTCAGCACGGCCTCGACATCAAGGTCGTACGCATCTTCAACACCTACGGCCCGCGGATGCATCCGAACGACGGCCGCGTGGTCAGCAATTTCATCGTCCAGGCGCTGCGCGGCGAAGACATCACCATCTACGGCGACGGCAAGCAGACGCGCAGCTTCTGCTACGTCGACGATCTGATCGAAGCCTTCGTGCGGATGATGGATACCGAGGCCGGCTTCACCGGCCCGATCAATATCGGCAACCCGGGCGAGTTCACCATGATCGAACTGGCCGAACTGGTGTTGAAGCTGGTCGGCGGGCGCTCGAAACTGGTGTTCCGGCCATTGCCTTCCGACGATCCGCGTCAGCGTCAGCCCGACATCTCATTGGCTCGCTCAAAACTCGGCTGGGAACCGAAGGTCGGGCTGGAAGACGGCTTGAAAGAGACCATCGCCTACTTCCGGCGCACGCTGGACAGCGGCACTGCGGCATGAGTACGAACACATGAGCACGACCTTCGCGGTCATCGTCACCAGCTACAACTACCGCAACTTCGTCGCCGAGGCGATCGACGGCGCGCTGGCGCAGACCCGCGCGCCGAAACAGATTGTCGTGGTCGACGATGGCTCCACCGATGGTTCGCAGGACTATCTGCGCGAACGCTACGGCGACGATGCGCGGGTGACCCTGCTGTGCGGCGACAACGGTGGCCAATTGGTCGCGTTCCAGCGCGGCGTCGCGGCGAGCGATGCCGACGTGCTGTGCTTTCTCGATGCCGACGACCGCTGGGCGCCGGACTATCTGGCGAAGATCGGCGAGGTCTACGACAGCCGCAAGGATGTCGGCTTCGTGTTCAGCGACATCATGCTGTTCGGCGACGAACAGCGTCGGATCGGTTATGCCGACAAGGCCGTTGATCTGGGTTACACCGCGATCAGTACCTGGGCATTGGCCCATTGGTACGGCGCGCCGACTTCGGCGCTGTCGATGCGAAAGGACTACGCGCAGCGCTCGCTGGATCTGCCCGAACAGCTGTATCGCACCTGGAAACTCTGCGCCGACAACTGCCTGGTCTACGGCGCCAGTCTGTACGGTGCGCGCAAATACTTCCTGCCGACGGGCGATGTCGGCTATCGCATCCATGGCAACAACGGCTGGTGGTCGAATCGCGGTCCGACCTCGAATTTCCTCAACCGCCTGCATTCGCGCGGCCTGATCGGCCATTACGCGCGCGTGGCCGGCATCGACGATTCGTGTCTCGAACTGGCGAAGCTGGAATACAAGACCAAGCCCGCCCCGGACTGGGCCGAAACCAAGCGTTACATGCGCCTGTGCATGCGCGGACCCGCGCCGCTGTGGAAGCGTCTGGAGCGTGCGCTGAGCATTCTCGGCGGCCGCAAACGTGCCCGCTGACGGCTTGTTCGCCGACCGCGCGCCCATCGATCGTTGATCCGCATGAAGATCCTGCTGACCAATTTCCACGAAGGCGACGGCGGCGGCCACACCACGTATCTGATGGCGTTGGCGCGCGGGCTTCGCGACCGGCACGAGATCCATGTCGCCGCGCCGCCCTCCAGCCGGCTGTATCGCGAAGCGGCCACGGTCGAGGGCGTCCGCGCCGTCGCGCAGCCGTTTCCGAACGGACTGGGCAAACTGGCCGAGTCGCTGCGCGCGCGCCGGCAACTGCGCGCCTATCTGCGCGAGCACGCGTTCGACATCGTCCACGTCAACGGCTCGGCCGATCATCGGCTCGTGCTCGCGGCGCTACGCGGCGCGGAAAACACGCCGCGCATCGTGCTGACCAAACACAATTCGAAGCCGATCGACGGGCTCGGACATCGATGGCGCGCCAAGCGCACGCATCTGGTGCTCGCGGTGAGCGACTACACCCGGCGCATGCTGGAAACCAGCGTGTATGCGGGCCTGCCGATCGTGACCGTGCGCAACGGTGTGGACACCGGCTACTTCCATCCCTGGTCGACGGATGCGGAGGCGACGGAGCGCGCGCGTCATGCCGAGGGCGCGACGCTGCTGCTCGGCAGCAACGCCGGCACCGCCGATCACAAGGGCTGGATGGACCTGATCGAAGCGATCGCGACCCTCGACGACGACGCGAAGCGCCAGGTGCGGCTGCTGCTGTGCGGCAAACCGCTGTCGTCCACGCAGTCGGCGCGGCTGGAGGCGCTCGGCCTGCGCGATCGCGTCCGCCATCTCGGCATGCTCGACGATGTGCGGCCGATGATCGCCGCCATCGATGCCGGTTTCGTGCTGTCCTACGCGGTCGAAACCATTTCGTTCGCCTGTCGCGAAATGATGGCGATGGGCAAGCCGGTGCTGATCAGCGACTACGCGGGTCTGCCGGAAAACATCGAGCCCGGCGCCGATGGCTGGTGCGTCCCGGTCCGCGACCGCGCGGCGATCGCGCAGGCAGTCACCGGAATGCTTGAAGACCCGACCCGGCTGGCGGACATGGGTCGTCATGCCGCAGCCCATGCCGAACGGGAATTCGGGCTGGAGATCTTCGTCTCCAATACCGAAGCGGCCTATGCGGCTGCGCGTTCCGGGCGCTCGCTCCCGGAGTGATCGTTCGCGAGATCCGCGGCACGCGATGCCTGGCGCGTCTATCCTGCCGGGTATGAAATTCGATTTCGACAACCGCATGCTCGCCGAACTGCCGGGCGATGCAGAGGCAGGGCCGCGACGTCGCGAAGTGCGCGGCGCGCTATGGTCGCGGGTGGCGCCGACGCCGGTCGCCGCGCCGCGCATCCTGGCGGTGTCGCGCGAAATGGCCGCGACGCTGGGCCGGGACGAAACGGATCTCTCGTCGCAACAGTTCGCCGACGTCTTCGCCGGCAACGCGCTGCTCCCGGGAATGGATCCGTTCGCCGGCAACTACGGCGGCCACCAGTTCGGGCACTGGGCCGGGCAGCTTGGGGACGGCCGTGCGATCACGCTCGGCGAAACCGTCAACGCCGCTGGCGAACGCTGGGAACTGCAGCTCAAGGGCGCGGGCCCGACGCCGTACTCGCGCAGCGCCGACGGCCGTGCGGTGCTGCGCTCGTCGATCCGCGAATTCCTGTGCAGCGAGGCCATGCATCATCTCGGCGTGCCGACCACGCGCGCACTGTCGCTGGTCGCCACCGGCGAGAACGTGGTCCGCGACATGTTCTACGACGGCCACCCGAAGCCCGAACCGGGCGCGGTGGTTTGCCGGGTCGCGCCGTCGTTCCTGCGCTTCGGCCATTTTGAATTGCCGTCGTCGCGCGGCGACGTCGACCTGCTGCGGCAGTTGCTCGATTTCGCGATCCGCCGCGATTTCCCGCACCTCACCGGCAGCGGCGAGACCTTGTACGCCGATTGGTTCGCCGACGTCTGTGCACGCACCGCGCGACTGATAGCCGAGTGGATGCGGGTCGGTTTTGTGCATGGCGTGATGAATACCGACAACCTGTCGATCCTCGGTCTGACCATCGACTACGGTCCTTACGGCTGGATCGACGCCTACGACCCGGACTGGACGCCGAACACCACCGATGCCGGCGGCCGTCGCTATCGTTTCTGCTGGCAGCCGGCAGTGGCGCGCTGGAATCTGGTGCGCCTCGCGCAGGCGATCTCGCCGCTGTTCGCGGGCAGCGAAGCGCTGCAGGCCGGCATCGATGGTTTCGGTACCGCCTACACCGCGGCGGACCGCGACAACATCGCGCGCAAGCTGGGTTTCGAGACCTGTCGCGACGACGATGTCGTGCTGATCCGCGACCTGCATGCCTTGATGCACGCGGCCGAAGTGGATATGACGCTGTGGTTCCGCGCGCTGATGGACATCGACATCGAAGCGCCGACGCTGGCGCCGTTCGAGCACGCGTTCTACGACGAGGCGAAGCGCAGCACGCATGCGCCGCAGTTACACGACTGGCTGCAGGGCTACGCCGCGCGGCTGCGCGACGACCCGCTGCCGGCTGTGGATCGTCGCGAGAAAATGCGTCTGGCCAATCCGAAATTCGTGCTGCGCAACTATCTGGCGCAGCAGGTCATCGACCGCGCCGAAGCCGGCGACACGGCGGGCATCGGCGAACTGCTGGAGGTGATGCGTCGCCCCTACGATGAGCAACCGGGCAACGAAGGTTTCGCCGGAAAGCGCCCCGACTGGGCGCGTGATCGTGCGGGATGTTCGATGCTGTCGTGCAGTTCCTGACGGCGAGCGTCGAGATCGCCCGAAGACAGGCAGTAGTCTCAAGAACGAAATCAGCCGCCTCGGCGATTTGTCGGGGTGTGCATGTCAAGACTGGATTACGGCAGTGCAGGCTCAACCGGCGCAGGCACTTCACGAAGCGCCTTCAAATCTTCCAGCTGAGCCAATGGAATGGCCACCGTCCCGAAGTATTCCCCCGGCTTCGTGTCAAAGGACAGGCATATGTCGGTGCTGTTCTGGAAGCTGCAGCCTCCGTCCACCAATAGGATCGAGCCAGCTTCGATGACTTTCTGGGTTGCGGAACCAATCCTGCGTTCGGCTTTGTACCAGTGGTTTTTCACCGGCAAATCGACCTCGGGGTCTTTCCAACCAGCGGGTGTGCCCACCTTGGCAAGCACGAGACGGCGAATTTCCCTGCGCGCAGGACTGGTACCGATCAGCGTTGTCTCAAGCAGGCTTCGCCCATCAGGGTGACGGATGTCGGTGTCCGCACCAAGCTCCAGCAGTGCGCCGACGGCCTCCACGTTGTTGGCCATGATGGCGCAATGCAAAAGCGTTCCCTGCTGAGGGTCGACAAAATCCAGGTCGGCGCCAAGCGCCTTCAGCCGCAGCAAATCCGTTTTGGAAATGAATTCGCCGGCGCCGCAAAGCGCGCTGACAGCCAGCTTGTCGCCACCAGCCGCCTTCATGTTCGGTTCGAGAAATGCGTAGACAGCCGGGAACGTCTTCGGAGAGTGGTTGAGAAGATGCAACAAGCGGATATCCACGCCCGTCTGGAACGCCTCCATGGCATAGGACGTTGCCGAGGTGGAATCCCCGTCGCGCATGGCTACACCGGATTTCACCAGCAGCGCCATCGCCAGTTTCGTACGACCCACGCCAAAATCGAGAATGTCCAGCGCGGCATGACTGTCTGCGATCGCAGCATCGACATCTCCCGCAAAAAGGTGGGTTTCCGCTCTCTTATCGAACATGAAAGCCTTTTCGCTGCCCTCGGAGGTTGCAAGCGCATCGGTGAGATATCGGAGCGACTTGTCGAACTCGCCCATGGTTCTGAATATCTCGCCAAGTTCGCTTGCCGCAAGCCGCTCGTTGCCGTCATCGGTTTTTCCAATGATGGCGCGCTGGTACTCGCTTGCGGCGGCATCCAGCAAGGTATTGTCGCCGCGGTACCACGCCAGCGAACGCAAGGTCGCGCCCTTGCGCAAGCGCAATTTGACGCTGGACGGGTCGAGGGCTTCCGCTTTTTCCAGCATTTCCAGGCTTTCTGCCAAATGATTTCGCGCGTAATTGATCTGCCCATAGACGACCCAGGCATTGGCATGCTTCGGATCCAGCTCGATGGCTTCGCGGATCCATCGCTCGGCCGCATCCATGCGCGCTTCGTCCCAGCCGGTCAGCGGCATGCCGGGGATATTTGCCAGATCGGATAACGAACGCAGGTATTCGATCCTCGCAAGCAGCGTCGGTACTTCGGGATCCTTTGGATTTTGTTCGCGCAGCGACAGCAGGGCGGATTCGACATCGTCGCCGTAACCCTCATCGATCTGATCGGAAATTCTCGACAGCTCGCCGGACAGAGACCCGGCCTGACATACCGTTGTCGTGAAGGCCAATAGAAGCACGAGCGACGCGAAAATCGATTTCATAAACGCTCAGTCCCTTGTTGATGTGAAATCGCGGGTAGATGCGCGGGCACTTCGTGGCTGCGCATGAGTGGCGGAGCGTACACACGAGTGACGCAACCTTGCGATGCGGGACCAAAAACGCGGAACGCGACAGTCCGGAATCGACTGTTTGGCGGGTCAAAGCTGATTCTCGACATCAGCCCAAGCCACTCCCGGCCATGCGGGAATGGCGATCAAAAAACGGATGTCGCGAAAGCCACGTCTGTGGCCCTCGCGATTCGGGCTCACTTGCCCTTCTTTTCCTTCTTCTCGGCGCGCTTCTCCTTCAGCGTCTTTTCCGGTTTCTTCTTTTCCTGTTTTTTCTGATCCATGCCTTTGGACATGACGGGCTCCGCAGTGGGTGTGGTCGAACACCAAGCGTACTTCGCCCGGGTACGGCCGGTAAACCGTCGACACGCCGATCCGCATCACCGTTGGCGCGCGGCTGCCGCTTCGTCACGCGCTGCCGTCAGGCCGGCGGCAGATGTTCGCGCCACGGCCGCAGTGTGTCGCCGGTCCAATGCAGCAGCTGCGCGCCGGTCGCGTCCACTTTGGCGACCGGGCAGCCCTGCCAGCGCGGTACCCGATCCTCCGCGATGGCGTCGAGCCATGCGTCCAGCGCATCAGGCCCGGTGTCCGCCGGGATCGGGGTGAGGTCGAGCCACGTCCCGCTGTTGAGGTAGACGCCGCCGCCCGGGGTCGTGATTTCCTTGGCCGCGTGGGTATGGCCTGTGATAGCGATGGTATCGATGCCGATGCTGTCGCCGTCCAATCCCTGCATGGCCCGCTGGGCGAGGCCGTCGGCCACATCCGGGCGGAACGCATCGCGTCCGCGTTCCAGCGCCGCCGCCAGCGCCCGCCACAGCACCCGCTGCACGGCTCCGCCGCTGGCCAGGCGCGGTACGTCATGGCGCATCGGCCGCGCAGGCGCGTGACCCTGCAGATAGGCCTCCAGATCGCGCTGCAGACGCGTCGCAGGCACGTTGTCTGCTTCGAGCGCCGCCGCCGCGCCGATGCTGTCGGCCAGCGCATCGAGCCAGCCTTCGACAGGTGTCGCCGTCTCCGCAGGTCCGCGACTCAAGCGTTTGCCGCCAATGCCGGTCGCCAGCATCGCCTTGCGCACCAGCAGGGCGGGCGCGATACCCAGTGCGTCGTACAGACGCCTTGCCGCCAGCGCCGGGTCCAGCAGCAACAATGCCAGCACCACGGCGAGATCCGAGGGCAGCAGATCGACGAAGGGGAAGCGCGGCCGGCCGTCGGCAGCGCGGGCGCGCCGGTAGGGGTTGATCACCCCGCACACCAGCCGCGACCCGGGCGGCAGCGCCACCTCATCGTCGCCTGCCGCTTGCGCCCGCAGCATCCGTGCGCTGCCGATGGCGTTGAACGCATCGCCGGCATGGCCGTGCTGACCCAGCACCGTGCGTCCGCCCACCTGCAGGCGCCAATGGTCGGCCTCGGTCGGGAACGGCTGCCGGCTGCCCAGCGATGCCGCCAACACCGACTGCACGCCATGCAGATGCAGTTCCGGGTCGTGGTTGCCCGGCAGACAGCAGAGGGTGTGGCCGGCGGCGGTCAACCGCCGCAGGGCTGCGACGACATTGCGCGCGGGCGGTTCGTGGTTCAATGCGTCCAGAATAGCCTGCATGCGCGCCGCCGCCAGCGGCAGCGACAGGCGGTCATAGCCGGGAATCTGCAGAAAATCGAACACATCACCGTTCAGCAGCAGCCACTGCGGCGCCGGTGCGGCGGCGATGCGGTCGATCAGCGCCACCAGCAGCGCGTGCGCCCGGAACACGCACTGCTCGCCGGCCGGGGCCAGATGCAGGTCGCTCAGCACATACAGGGCGTCCGCTTGTGGTTCAGCGGTCATCCTCGCCCTCCGCGTCGCCCTTTGCCGCCGACACGATGTCCTTCGGCAGTGCGTACAGGTCCAGCTCGCCGCGCTCCACAGCAGCTTCGGCCTCTGCGAACATCGCTTCCACCATTGCCTGCGCCTGTGTCCGCAGTTCCGCAATCGCCTCGGCAAGCGCCGCATCGTCTACACCCTCGGCGCGCAGGCTGGCGAGCAGTTGGCCGATCGCCTCTGCGTTCGGGTGGCCAATCTCGCCGGCAATCGCCTGCGCCCACAGCAGACAAGCCAGCCCTTGCGCCGTGGCCTGCGGCAGCAGCGCCCGGCCCAGCGTATCGAGGGTCAGCATCTGCCCGAAGCGGTCTTGGATGTCAGTGAAGATCCGCACCGCGCGCCCGCTCAGCCCGACCATCTGCGGCAAGGCCCCGACGCTGGCGGCGACCCTTGCCAGATGGCCGTGCGCAGCGCCCACCCCGCCTTGATTGTCGAGGCTCTGCTGAAGGCGAAGCGCCTGCAGCGTCTGCGCGAATGCCGCCACCGGCACGCCTTGGACCAGCGACAGCTGACCCAGCGACAGCAGCGTATTGGCCTCCCCCAGCCTATCCTCGATCTGCCGATACAGCGGCAGCGCCGCCGCGTACGACGCCGCCGCGCCCGCCAGATCATCCGTGCGCAGTTGCAGATCGCCCAGCGATTGCAATGTATTCGCCTCCCCCAGCCGAGCCTCGATCTGCCGATACAGCGGCAGCGCCGCCGCATACGCCCCCGCCGCGCCCGCCAGATCATCCGTGCGCAGTTGCAGATCGCCCAGCGCTTTCAAGGTATTCGCCTCCCCCAGCCTATCCTCGATCTGCCGATACAGTGGCAGCACCGCCGCATACGACGCCGCCGCGCCCGCCAGATCAGACGTGCGCTGCTGCAGATCGCCCAGCGCTTTCAAGGTATTGGCCTCCCCCAGCCGAGCCTCGATCTGCCGATACAGCGACAGCGCCGCCGCATACGACGCCGCCGCGCCCGCCAGATCATCCGTGCGCCGCTGCAGATGGCCCAGCGCTTTCAAGGTATTGGCCTCCCCCAGCCGATCCTCGATCTGCCGATACAGCGGCAGCGCCGCCGCATACGCCCCCGCCGCGCCCGC
>CAZGBA010000017.1:0-55798 GCA_964523435.1 uncultured Xanthomonas sp. | reverse complement strand
CCGCGATCGGTTCGATGGACCTCGACGAATCGCTGTCCAAGCGCGACGAGATCAACGCCAAGGTGCTGACCGCCGTCGATCACGCCACCCATCCGTGGGGGCTGAAGGTCAACCGCATCGAACTGAAGGACATCCAGCCGCCGCGCGATCTGATCGCCTCGATGCAGCAGCAGAAGATGGCCGAACAGAACAAGCGCGCTGCGGTGCTCGAAGCCGAGGGCGTGCGCCAGTCCGCGATCCTGCGTGCCGAGGGCGAGAAGCAGGCGGCGGTGCTGGAAGCCGAAGGCAAGCGCGAAGCCTCGTTCCGCGAGGCGGAAGCCCGCGAGCGTCTGGCCGAGGCCGAAGCGAAAGCGACGCAGATGGTGTCCGACGCCATCGCCAGCGGCAACGTCAACGCCATCAACTACTTCATCGCGCAGAAGTACATCGAAGCGTTCAAGGCCCTGGCCGAAGCGCCGAACCAGAAGTTCATCATGATGCCGATGGAGTCCGCCGGCATCCTCGGCTCGCTCGCCGGCATTACCGAACTGGCGAAAGAGGCGCTCAGCCACCAGCAGGCAGGCAAGCCGCCGAGCCCGCCGCGCATCGGGGGCTGAGCCATGACCTTCGGAATGCAGGGCGCGGTTTTCGGCTGGGCGATCTTCGCCCTGCTGCTCTTCGCACTGGAAATGCTGGCGCCGGGCGCCTTCATGCTGTGGCTGGGATTTGCGGCCGGTGCGATGGCGTTCGTGGTCTGGGCCTTCCCCGAACTGTCGTTCCTGATGCAGGCGGTGCTGTTCGTGGTGCTCGCCGTGATTTCGGTGCTGGTGTCGCGCAAATGGTTCCGCAGCCGCGAGATCAGCGGCGACCAGCCTGCGCTCAATCGTCGCGCGGAGCAGTTGATCGGACGCGTGGTGCCGCTGGAACGCGCGATCGAACGCGGCACCGGCCGGGTCCAGATCGCGGACGCCTACTGGCAGGTCAGCGGTCCCGATCTGCCCGAGGGGCGCAGCGTGCGCGTCGTCGGTGTCGACGGCATGACGCTGACGGTGGAAGCGGTCGATTGACCAACGCATTTGCATGTCGCCGGCAGCGAGGCCGGCGATATGTCTTCATTCCAGAGGGATCGACCATGCTGCGCCAGTCGCCACTCCGCTTCGCATGCGCTGCTGCATTCACCGCCGTCATCGCAACGGCTTCCGCTGCCGACGACAGTCTTGTCGGCAAGACCGTTCCACCGTATCCCGCAGGGCTGGATGAATTGCAGGGGTCCTGCATTTCCGGCGGCCCGTTGCCGGCCCAGGTCTGCGATTACAGCTTGACCGTGGTCGGCAGGTTCGCTGCCGATCGCGCTCAGGGCGCTACCGCCACGCAAGTGCTGGCGATGCGCAATCTCGATTCCGGCGCACGCCAGGCGCGCTGGACCGTCACCGATGCGGTCGCCGTGCCGAAAGCACGCAAGGGCTACGAGCTGCAGATCGGCACCTGCCGGGTCGACCGTGTCGACAGCCCCAACGTCGTGGCTTTCGTCCGTCACGGCGATCGCGAGTACTCGCGGGATGTGCGCTGGGTGCGGCAGTTCGACATCGCCAGCGGCATGCTGGTACCGGTTGCGGCCAAGCGCGTGGACTGCATCAACGAAGGCCTCGGCGTCTAGCGGTCATCCCTTTGCGCGATGCGCAGACGTGTGGTGGCCTATCGTCATGCGCGCAGCGCCCACGCGGCGCCCCGCTCTGGGATAATGCCGATCTTTCCGAACGGACCGGCACCATGACGCAGAAGACCATCCTCAACGACGCCCATCGCGCGCTCGGCGCCAAGATGGTCGACTTCGGCGGCTGGGACATGCCGATCCACTACGGCTCGCAGATCGACGAGCACCACCAGGTGCGCCGCGACGCCGGCATGTTCGACGTCTCGCACATGACCGTGGTCGACCTGCGCGGCGCGCGCACCCGCGAATTCCTGTGCCATCTCGTCGCCAACTCGGTCGACAAACTCCAGAAGTCCGGCAAGGCCCTGTACACCTGCATGCTCAACCCGCAGGGCGGGGTGATCGACGATCTCATCGTCTATTTCCTGTCCGAGGATTTCTTCCGTCTCGTCGTCAACGCCGCCACCCGCGACAAGGATCTGGCGTGGATCGGCCTGCAGGCCGGGGCGTTCGATGTCAGCGTCACCGAGCGTCCGGAGCTGGCGATGATCGCGGTGCAGGGCCCCAACGCGCGCGAACGCGTCATCGGCCTGCTCTCCGCTGATACCGCGCCGGCCGCCGGCAAGATCGGCAAGTTCGTCGCCACCGAAGCGGTGACGAAGGACGGCACGCCGCTGTTCGTGGCGCGAACCGGCTACACCGGCGAGGACGGTTTCGAGATCGTGGTTCCCGAAGACAAGGCGGTCGCGCTGTGGAATGCGCTGCTCGCCGTCGGCGTGAAGCCTGCCGGACTCGGCGCCCGCGACACGCTGCGTCTGGAAGCGGGCATGAATCTCTACGGCCAGGACATGGACGACACCGTCAGCCCGTACGAGGCCGCGTTGGCATGGACGGTTTCGCTCGACGCCGACAGGGCGTTCATCGGCCGTGCCGCGCTCGAAGCGCAGAAGGCCGCTGGCGTGCCGCGACAGATGGTCGGTCTGGTGATGGACGAAAAAGGCGTGCTGCGTCACGGCCAGACGGTACTCACCGCTGCCGGCAACGGCGAAATCCTCTCGGGCACGTTCTCGCCGACGCTGGGCAAGGCGATCGCATTCGCGCGCGTGCCGGCCGGCGAACTCGGCGAAGTGCGCGTCGACATCCGCGGCAAGGCGGTACCCGTGCGCGTCGTCAAGTTTCCGTTCGTGCGCGACGGCAAAGCGCAGGAAAGTATTTGATCCGCGCCGCCACGCTTCTACACTAGCCATGTCCGTCCCTTTCCACCGCCAACCCCGGAGCCCACGATGAGCGAGATCCCCGGCGACCTGAAATTCCTGAAGTCCCACGAGTGGGCCCGCGTCGAAGGCGACGGCAAGATCACCGTGGGCATCTCCGATCATGCCCAGGGCCTGCTCGGCGATCTGGTCTACGTCGAGCTGCCGAACGTCGGCGACCATATCGAAGCAGGCAACGCCTGCGCCGTCGTCGAATCGGTGAAGGCCGCGTCCGACGTGTACGCGCCGATCAGCGGCACGATCACCGCAGTCAACGCCGCGCTGGCCGACAAGCCGGAGACCATCAACGAGGACGCCTACGGCGAAGGTTGGCTGTTCGTGGTCGAGGCCGAAGACAACGACCAGCTCAACGATCTGCTGGCGCCGGACGACTACGCCGAACTGCTGGAAGACGACGGCCACTGAATCCTGCGTTTCCCGCGCGCAGGCGTCGCCTGGTGCGCGTTCCGGTGCACTTCCCGGTGTTCTCGAAGCCGCCCGCGTCGTCCGCGAGCGGCTTTTTCTTTGCGCGCCCGGCGAAGGTTGCGCATCGCGGCGAACGTCTTCCGCGATGCGCTTCCGGAAGTCGTCGCGACGCGAATCCGGATCGCGTCGCGCGTCCGAACGCGTCGCGATGGGCGTTGTCGGTACGTCGCCGACACGCGCGTCGCGCCGCTTCGATGCCGCGAAACGCGACGAAAAGTTCGCGCACTTTCGCGCAATCGGGCTTGTGCAGCACGAAAAATCGGCCATTCGACGAAATGACGAAAGCGCCGTGTTCACCTGCCGGAGCGCAGGCCGGATGCGCTCCGCCGCAGTCTTTTGCGATCGATGCGGATGCGCGACTTTCGACGCATGCTGCAAATAAAACTACTGGAAAAAAGATGTTTTTTTTCGTGCACGCCGATTGTCGGGCGTGTCGAGCGCGAGTGGGAGAGCGAGGTGCGCGCGCCGATCACCGGTGCGTGCGGCGTGTCGTGGAGGCGCGCTGCGGGGATTTTTTTTGCATGGGGTGTTGACAGTGGAAAAAAGCGTGATTAGGTTTCGCCCCAAGTGTCGCCATAGCAGAAGTGAGTGAGTCGGATCAAGACGAAAACGCGAAGCGCAAACAGATCTTCCGCCCGGACCTCCGTTCCGGTGGAAGCAGGCTTCGTCTCCTCGACAAAAAGCAGCGACGCGACGCATCGAATCGGCTCGTGCCGTCGAACCCGCGACCCTTCCGGTCACGGGTTTTCTATTGCCCCGCGCGGATGCGCGTCGCGATGGAGCGGGGTGACGGTGGTCGTGGGCGCATCGAATATCCGGGTCTCGCGATCGCGAGTCCGGCAGGAATCCGTACCGGCTTGCCTTGTGCGCCGGCGGTGGAAGGCGGGTCCGACTCCCGCAATCCGGTTGTTGACTGGGCTGTAATATCCAATGCAAGTTCACTGACGAGGAGCCATCCCATGGCTGTTAAAAAAGCTGCAAAGAAAACCGCGAAGAAAGCGGCGAAGAAAACCGTGAAGAAAGCCGCCAAGAAGGCCGTCCGCAAGACCGCCAAGAAGGCCGCCAAGAAGACCGCGAAGAAGGCTGCCAAGAAAGTAGCCAAGAAGCCGGCCAAGAAAGCTGCCAAGAAGACCGCGAAGAAAGCCGCCAAGAAAGCCGCCAAGAAGCCGGCCAAAAAGGCAGCCAAGAAAGTCGCAAAAAAAAAGGCTAAGAAAGCTGTGAAGCGCACCAAGAAGGCTGCGCCGGCCGCTGTGCCGGCAGCACCCGCGCCGATGATGTAATCAGCAACACCCCGATTAGCGGTATCCGAAACTCCCTCTCCGCATGCCCAGGCGGAGAGGGAGTTTTTTTATGGGCGAACGCCAAGCTCCGCACAGTGATCAGTGCTTCGATCGGCCAAGGCCTGCGTTAGGATGTCCCGGTCCCTGCCTCCGGAGGTCGCCATGTCGATCCTGAAACGGTTGCTTCTCGTATTGCTGCTGATTGTGGGGGCGGTGATCGTGGGTGGCTTCCTGCTGCCCGCCAGTACGCACGTCGAACGTTCCGTCAGCATCGCCCGCTCACCCGCGGAAGTGTTCGCGATGCTCAATTCGTATCGCCGCTTCAACGAGTGGTCGCCGTGGCATGGCCTGGACCCCAACACCACCTACGTGTACGAAGGTCCGGCCGAAGGCGTCGGTGCCGGCATGCGCTGGTCGAGCGAGCAGTCGAATGTCGGCAAGGGTCGGCAGACCATCGTCGAAAGCGTGGCGAACGAGAAAGTCGGCACCCGGCTCGAATTCGAGGGACAGAACGACGCGCTTGCGACGTTCACGCTGAGTGCGGAAGGCGATGGCACACGGGTGGTCTGGTCGTTCGAGACCGAACACGGCAAGAATCCGATCTCACGCGGGTTTGGTCTGATGCTCGATCGCTGGGTCGGTGGCGACTTCGCGCGCGGACTGGAGAAGCTCAAGCTTGTGTTGGAAAGCGGCAACGGCTGAGCACGAATTGCTGCAGTCGCAGAATCACCTGGACGTCATCGCCCGGACGTCATCGTCCGGGTGCCATCACTCGGGCTGTGCGTTCGACATCGACGCTTCCACGCCGCCGCTCGATGCCGGTGGCTCCGGCAATGCCGGCAGACCCTGCGCGTACAGGCCTTCTTCCAGCGGCTCGGGCTCGGTGTCGAGCCAACGCTGCGGGGTCACGCCGATGGCGCGGTCCAGAATCGTCGGCAGCAAGCCGGAAGGCGCCCCACTGTTGGCGTTCCAGAGAATCGCCACGCCGAGGTCGCGCTCGGGCATCAGCGCGATCACGCCGCGGTAGCCCTGCACTGCGCCGCCGTGGAAAACCACGCGATGACCGACGTAATCGAAGACGCGCCAACCGAGCCCGTAGCCTGCGGAGTTCAGCCGATCGCGGCGCCACTGCGAGCCGCGCGTCTCGCTGGGCGTGTCGATCAAGGGCGCATGCAGCGTCGCCAGCAACGAGCCTGACAACACGTCCGGCCGATAGCCACCCTGCGCGAGCAGCCACTGCGCCATGTCGCTGATGCTGGCGTTGACGCCCGCAGCGGGCGCGACGCGATAGTAGGTGGGCTTGGGCATCACCGCAGTCCAGCCGCGTTTGTTGCGGATGTGCGGCTTCGCCCAGCGTGTGCTGGCGGCGATGCCCTCCAGACCGTAGCTGGCATCGGTCATGCCCAGCGGTTTGAACAGCCGGCGCGCGACGACCTGATCGAACGGCTGGCCGCTGGCGCCCTGGACCACGTCGCCGATCAGGCTGTACGCGATGTTCTGGTAGGCGTAGCACTCGCCGGGCGCGCACTTCATCGGCGCGTACGCGATCTTCCGCACCAGCGCTGGATACTCGGCGTAGCCCTCGAGATCGCGATCGAAGGCATTGCTGCCGATGCCGACGCGATGACTCAGCACATCGGCCACATTGAGTTGCAGGGTGGCCTGCGGCTCGGAGAGTTGCAGCGTCGGGTAGTAATCGACGATGCGGCTGTCCCAACGCAGTTTGCCGTCGGCGATGAGCATCGCAGCGGTGGTGGAAGCGAACGACTTGGACAGCGAGGCGAGCCGGAACACGGTATGCGCGTCGACGGTTTCCGGCTGATCCACATCGGTGATGCCGTAGCCGCGTGCGCTGACGACGCGCCCGCCCTGCACGATCGCCATCGCCAGTCCCGGGACTTTTTGCCCGGCGACGAGGCTCTCGGCCAACGTTTCGAATTCATGCACATCGAAGTTGGCGGCGATCGGTTGGATCTGCAGACCGGAACCGGGATACACGCGCGCCATCGTCGCTTTCGGCGAATACACGCTGCCGAAATCGCCGGGCAGCGGACCGTTGACGCCTGGTGTGTTCCAGCGCAGCGGTGTCTGCGCCGACAGACCGGCTGCCAGCGGCAGCAGCATCGTCACCAGGCCGGTCTGGCACGCCAAGGTGATGGCGCGGGTCCGGGCGGAACGACGCAATCCGCTGTACCGAGTCTTGTCTTTCATCGCGAGCCACCCCTGCGTATGCTTCGCTTGCGGGTCAGTTGGTATGGGAATGTCCGATCCGCCCGCCCGTCGCCGAGCGATGGTCGGTGAATGCCGCTTCCGGATCTTTCGGGCCGATCATAGCGCCTGTTCCGTCTTTTGCATGAACAAGGGGAGATTCGATGCTTATTTTGTTGATCCTGCTCGCAATTCTCGCGGCTGCCGCGTTCTGGGCCATCGCTGTCTACAACGGCCTGGTCACGTCCAGGAACGGCTACAAGAACGCATTCGCCCAGATCGACGTCCAACTGCAGCGTCGATTCGATCTGATCCCCAACCTCGTCGAGACCGCCAAGGGCTATCTGAAGCACGAGCGCGAGACGCTCGACGCCGTGATCTCGGCGCGTTCCGCCGCGCAATCGGGTCTGGCAGCGGCCAAGGCCAATCCGGGCGACCCCGAAGCGATGGCGACACTCGCCGCTGCGCAGGGTCAGCTCAACGTCGGGCTGGGCCGACTGCTTGCGGTGGCCGAGGCATATCCGGACCTCAAGGCCAACCAGAACATGATGCAGCTCACCGAAGAGCTGACCAGTACCGAGAACAAGGTCGCGTTCGCGCGACAGGCGTTCAACGACGCGGTGATGGCGTTCAACAATCGGCGCGAAGTGTTCCCGTCGAGCATGATCGCCGGCATGTTCAATTTCGCCGCTGCTGCGCAGCTTGCGATTCCGGCCGACAAGCCCGAGATGCGCGACGCGCCGAAGGTGCAGTTCTGAGCGCAGCGGTACGACCGACAAGGCGATCGGTGCGTGGTCGGCGTCGAGCTGGCCGCGCTCCCGGCGTTTCCCATCCGCATATTTCCTTTCCCGGCTTCACGAGTTCATCCCGGCCATGAATTTCTTCGAACATCAGGCTGCTGCGCGCAGGGCCTCTACCCGATTGGTGCTGCTGTTCGTCCTGGCGGTGGTCGGGATCGTGTGCGCGGTCGACGTCGCGGTCCTGATCGCCATCGCTTCGCGCGACGAGAGCACGCCGGCAGAGACGATGGTCATGCTGATCATCGCTTCGGTGGTGACGATCGCGATCATCAGTTTGGGCTCGATGTATCGCGTCGCCAGTCTGCGTGGGGGCGGAGAGACGGTGGCGCAGCAGATGGGCGGGATGCCGGTGCCCGAGCAGAGCAGCGACCCGCAACTGCGGCGTTTGCGCAATGTGGTCGAGGAGATCGCGATCGCGTCCGGCGTGCCGATGCCGAAGCTCTACGTGCTGGAACACGAGGCCGGCATCAATGCGTTCGCCGCCGGCTATTCGCCTTCGGATGCGGTGGTCGCGGTTACCCGAGGCGCGCTCGAACGGCTCAATCGCGACGAGTTGCAGGGCGTGATCGCCCACGAATTCAGCCATATCCTCAACGGTGACATGCGGCTGAACATCCGTCTGATCGGCGTGCTGTTCGGCATCATGATGATGGCGATCATCGGCCGCAAGATTCTGGAACACGGCCGCTTCGGCGGTCGCGACAAGAGTGCAGGCGCGGTGCTGATCGCGGCGCTGGTGGCGATGGCCATCGGTTATCTCGGTCTGTTCTTCGGGCGCATGATCAAGGCTGGGGTCAGCCGCTCGCGCGAGATGCTCGCCGATGCGTCGGCGGTGCAGTTCACGCGCCAGACCACCGGGCTTGCGGGCGCGCTGAAGAAGATCGGCGGTGTCGCCGATGGCGCCAAGCTCGAACACGCCGGCGACGCCGAAGAGGTCAGCCACATGCTGTTCGGTGATGGCGTCGGTCTCAACGGTCTGTTTGCGACCCATCCGCCGCTGTTGCAGCGGATCCAGGCGCTGGAACCGAGCTTCCGCAAGGACCAGCTCGCGAATCTGCACCAGCGTTGGCTCAGCCAGCCGCCGAATGGTCTGGAAGAAGATGCTCGGCTGGGACTGGTCGAAGGCCGCGCTCCGCAGTTGCCGGGATCGGAAGCCGAGTTCATCGTCAGCCCGCCGATGGTGGTGGCCCAGGTCGCGCACCCGACGGCGGACGACTACCGCCGCGCCGACGCGATCGTCTCGACGATCCCCGAACCGCTGCGCGCGCTGGCATCGAGTCGTGACGACGTGGTGCCGCTGATGCTGGCATTGCTGCTCGACGAGGATGCATCGGTGCGCGGCAAGCAGCACACCGAGATCGCCGCGCGGCTCGGCCGCGAGATCGCGGTGCTGACCGGCGCATTGCGCAGCGAACAGCTCGGCGCCCTGCACCCGATGCAGCGTCTGCCGCTGGCGGCGCTGGCGTTCCCGGTGCTGCGGCTGCGCCCGCGCCCCGAACTGAACGTGGTGCTCGATACGCTGCATGCTGTGGTCAACACCGACGGTCATGTCTCGGTATTCGAATATTGTCTGGGCACGCTGCTGCAGCATCAGTTGCGCGAATCGCTCGATCCGTCGCGGCATGCGCAGTTCGGCAGTCGCAACATCGCCAGCGCCAAACAAGAAGCGGCGATCCTGCTCGCGCTGGTCGCCCAGGCCGGTCACGATAATCCCCATGACGCGCTACGCGCCTACCTCGCTGGTCTGCAGCGCGTGTTTCCCCGCGAACATCTCGACTACGCGCCACCGCCGGAAGGCGTGCTCGCACTGGAAGCGGTATGGCCGGTGCTCAACCGCCTGAGCCCCGCCGCCAGGCAGGCGATGGTCGAAGCCGTCACTGCTGCAGTCGGCCACGACGGTCGCATCAGCGTCAGCGAAGCCGAACTGCTGCGTACTGTCTGCGGCGTGATGCACTGTCCTCTACCGCCGATGTTGGAGCGCGGTTAGGCCAAGTCCGGCTCGATAACGCGGGCGCTGGTTCGCGATGCATCCCCATTGAACAATTGCAGCCGCGCCAGGCGCTCAGTTCACGGCACCCGGCACGATCTGCTTCAGGAATCCGCTGAGGCCCGAATCGTCTTCGTCGTTCGCGAAATCCCGGAATTCGCCGGCATCGTAGAACCGGCCGTAGCAGAACTTGCAGCTCTCGAAGCGGATATGCGGCTGGTGCGGGTCGACCATGTGGATCAGCGGATAGTGATCGCAGGCCGGGCAGAGCAGGGTGACCGGCGCGGGCGCCGTAGGATCGAAGAACTCGTCTTTGATCGGCGGTGCGGGTTCGGTCAGGTCGATCTGGTCGGCTTCGTCGCGCAGTTGTTCATGCGCCATGAGCTCGAACCACATGCCCTTGCAGTCTTCGCAGCGGTGGACGGGCTCGTCGAGTCCGTCGAGAAGATGCATCGAGGCGTTGCATTTGGGACATTGCATGGGCGGCGGCCGGTGTCGGTGGACAGAGCCGGCATTTTGCCGCAGCGCGGTGATGCCGTCTCTGTTGCCTTCAGTCGCCCAGCAATTTCACGAACCGTGCGGCGCCATCCGAAAATCCGCATGCGCGGTAGAAGGCATGGGCTTCGGTGCGATGGCTGGCGCTGGTGACTTCCAATCGTGCGGCGCCGCCGATGCGCGCACGGCGCTCGGCATCGCGCAGCAGCAGGCGGCCCAGACCGTGGCCCTGCGCGTCTGTGGACACCACCAGTGCCGTGACTCTGCAGGTGGTGGTGCCCAGGGGCAGGTAATACATGTAGTCCAGCGCCAGCAGCCCGCAGACCGCGCCGCGATGGCGGGCGAGGATCAGGGCCTGACGGTCGTTGTGGAGGACGGCGGCGATCCGCTCGGCGGCATCGACCGCCTCGCAGGGGTAGCCCAACTGGGTCAGCAGCGCGGCGACGTCGTCGGCATCGGCCGGCACCGCGCCGCGCAGGTCGAAATCTTCCGCGGCGTGATCGTGCGTTGCGCTGCTCACGACTCAGCGGGTGCCGTAAATGACCACCGTCTTGCCGCGGGCGTGCAGCTTGCCGTCCACCTGCAGCTTCTTGAGCACGCGACCCGCCATTTCGCGCGAGCAGCCGACCAGACGCGCCAGCTCCTGCCGCGATACCCGCAGTTGGGTACCCTGCGGGTGGCTCATGGCTTCCGGTTCGCGGGTCAGGTCGTGCAGGGCGCGGATGATGCGATCGGTCACGTCGAGGAAAGCCAAGCGGCCGGCCTTGCGGCTGGTGTCGAGTAGACGGCGCGAAAGCTGTGCGCCGATGGCATAGATCAACTGCGCGGCGTCGCCGCCCATCGGGCCTTCGAGCAACTGGTACAGGCGGTCGTAGCCGATTTCGGCCAGCTCGCACTGGGTGCGGGTGCGCAGGATCACTTCGCGGCGGTCGCTCTCGACGAACAGACCCATCTCGCCGACGAACTCGCCCGGGCCGAAATAGCCCAGCACCAGTTCACGGCCGTCATCTTCCTCGGTGATGATGCTGACCGAGCCGGAGATCACGTAGTAGAGGGTGCCGGCAGGATCGCCCGGACGGAAGACTTCGGTCCGGGGTGGATAGCGGCGGCGATGGCAATGCGATAGGAACCGCTCGATCGTCGCCACCGTCGGGGCGAGCGGGTTCGCATTGCGGCGAAGAGGTGTCAGCGTGGCCACGGGAGGTGTATTCATGCGAGCCGGAACATGGGGATAGCCAAGAGTAGGCCTTTGTCACGTTTCCGGCAAACGGCGGTCGTAGACTGGGCGTGATGGCAGGCCGATGCTGCACTGCAGCGCCGGTTCCCCCCGGGGGGCCACAATGCCGCATAATCGCGCCCCCAACCCCCGCCCCAAAGGAACCGATGCCGTGGTCAAGCCACTGCCGCGTCTGAAGCTGCAAGGTTTCAACAACCTGACCAAAGCGCTGTCGTTCAACATCTACGACGTGTGCTATGCGGTGTCCGAAGAGGAGCGCCAGCGTTACATCGCCTACATCGACGAGGAATACAACGCCGACCGGCTGACCCAGATCCTCACCGACGTGGCGGAGATCATCGGCGCGAACATCCTCAACATCGCGCGCCAGGACTACGATCCGCAGGGCGCGTCGGTCACCATCCTCATTTCCGAGGAACCGGTGATCGACAAGAAGGACGCCGGCAAGGAGATCATTTCCGACGCCGTGGTCGCACACATGGACAAATCGCACATCACGGTGCACACCTACCCCGAGACGCATCCGGACAACGGCATCGCGACGTTCCGCGCCGATATCGATGTCGCCACCTGCGGCGTGATCTCGCCGCTGAAGGCGCTGAACTACCTGATCGAAAGCCTGGAATCCGACATCGTCATCATGGATTACCGGGTGCGCGGTTTCACCCGCGACATCAAGGGTCGCAAGCACTACATCGACCACAAGATCAATTCGATCCAGGACTATCTCGCCAAGAACATCAAGTCGCGCTACGAGATGCTTGATGTCAACGTGTATCAGGAAAACCTGTTCCACACGAAGATGCACCTCAAGGAGTTCGATCTCGACAACTATCTGTTCGAGGAAAAGGCCAAGAATCTTTCGTTCAAGGAACGCATGAAGATCGAGGCGCGTCTCCGCCGCGAAATCGAAGAGCTCTATCAGGGCCGCAATCTGGTCGAGTGATTCGCCGGCTGATGTTGCGGACGAAAAAGACCGGTTGAATGCCGGTCTTTTTTATTGCGCGCGGCACGCTAGACAACGTGCGCTTGGACGAGCGGGCAGACGGCCGGCGAGCGGCGGTGGATGGCCTCGAAATAGCGGTAGTAGCGCATTGCATGCCGGTTCGCGCGCGGCACGCCGTCTTCGAGTCTGGACCACAATTCGCTGAAACCCGTCTTGCGCAACAGTTTGGCGTATTCGCGGTATTCCCGAGGGGTATTGCCCGCGATCAGCATGTCGACGATGCGCCGTCGGATCCGGACCGCAAGCGCATCGGACAGCGTGCTCTGGCGCAATGCGCGCGCGGTCCGCGCCTTGAGATTCGCGCCGAACGGAAATTTCCGATCCTCCTCGATGAATTCGACACCGATGGCGGCACAGGCCGGATCGCCAGCGAGGATACCCTTGATGACCGCGTCCATGATCGGATAGACCCAGCGGACATCGCCGTGCTCGTACACGATCGGCGTCAACGGGCGCGGCGTTTCGACGCCATGACGCGCAGCGAATTCGGCATACCGCGCCTGCACGGCGGCTGCGCTCCAGTTGCCTTTGCCGTTGTAGTCGCGGAGATGCATATCAGTGGAAAGGCGCGGCGCTGTGATGGCTATATCCGGTATGCCACCGTCTTCATCAACCTCGATGCCGCCGCCATCAGGGTCGGTACCGGTTGCGGCAGGCGGCGCGCGCCAGCGGCTTCGGCATGGTCGGCGTGGCGGATCTCGTCGTCCTTCATCACCGTCAGGATGGCGCGGCTGCGTCCGTCGGCGGGCGGCAGGGTCTGCAGGTGTTCTTCGAGATGCGCTTCGACCTGGCGCTCGGTCTCGACCACGAAGCCGAGATTCCAGCCATCGCCGCGCAGCCCGGCGAGCACGCCGATGGCGTAGCTGCCGGCATACCAGACCGGGTTGAGCAGGCTGGGACGGCTGTCGAGTTCGCGCAGACGGTCCGCACACCAGGCGAGATGGTCGGTTTCTTCCTGGGCGGCGGCCTGCAACTGCGCCCGCGTCTGCGGGTCGCGCGCCACTGCGGCCTGACCGACGTACAGCGCCTGCGCGCAAACCTCACCGACGTGATTGATCCGCATCAGTCCGGCAGCGTGCCTGCGCTCGGCTTCGTCGAGCACCACATCGGCCTCCTCAACCCCCGGGTTGGGGCGCGCCGCGCGCGGTGCGCCCGCGACGGTTTCCAGTGCGTTCTGGGCATCGGCGAGCAGGCGGTCGAACGGTGAGAGGGTGCGACGGGGACTCGGTCTGGACATGCTCATGCGAGACATTCTGCAAGAAATTCCAGCGGATGTTGCACCGGCAATGTGGTGCCGTTGCCCAGATGCAGACGACAGCCGATATTGGCGCTGAGCAGCCGCGCCGCGCCGCTGGCAGCGAGTTGGTCCAACAGCGGCTTGCGGAAGCGCGCTGCGCGCTCGGGATCGGTCAGCATCTGCGTCCCGGAAGCGCCACAGCAACCGAAACCGGCATCGATGACGACCACGTCGAGTTCCGGTACCCGGGCCAGTAATCCGAGGAGTGCGCTATCGCTGCGAACCGCGTTGCGCTGGGTGCAGGGCAGATGCAGGGCGATGCGTTCCGGCCGCGCCGCGAACTGCAGCCGGTCGGCGCCCTCGACGATCGCGTCGATGGCATCGCGCACGCGTGCTTGTCCGCGCAGGTTGTCGGCCAGGGTGTCGTGACAACCGCTGGCCAGACTCAGCACCGTGGAGACTCCGGCGAAGGCCTGGCGGTTCTTCGAGGCGAGTTCCATTGCGCGATCCGCTTCGCCGGCATGCGCATGCAGACTGCCGCAGCAGGTCTGGTTTGCCGGGATCGTGATGTCCAGGCCGATCGCGGCCCCCAGCCGGCGGACCGCCAGATACAGCGGCTGCTCGTAGCCGCGGGCGACGCAGCCCATGAACAGCGACATCGGCTCCATGCCAGTTTGCGGATACGTGGTGGCCCGCTGCGTCGCCGACGGGCGCGGTAGCGGTCGCCAACGCTGCGGAAGTAGGGGCCATACTGTCCTGTAGGTCGACAACAGTGTCGCCAATGTCGAAGGGTGCGCGCTCAGCCATTCGATGATCCGCTGTCGTGCCGGCGGCTTACGGCGTCGGCGTTGGCGGGTCCGTGCCATCGAGAGGATGGTGTCGTACGCCACACCTGCCGGGCAGACCGTTTCGCAGCGCCGGCAGCCCAGGCAGTGGTCGAGATGATGGTCGCCGGCTCCGGTCGGCGCCAGCAGGCCGATGTCCCAGGCTTTCGCAAGGGCGATCCGGCCACGAGGCGATTCGGCTTCGATGGCGTCGAGCGCATAGGTCGGGCAGGTCGGCAGGCACAGACCGCACTGCACGCACTGGTCGGTCAGGGCTTGCAGGGACGGGGTGGGAGTCGCAGTGCATGGCGGGGCGGCGGTCACCCGGCCATCTTCCGGGAACTCGCCTGATTTCGCGAGGGAGACGCCGCGAATCGGCAAATCGGCCGATCCTGCGGAAACGGTGACTTGCGGTGCCCCAGTCGGCCAGCTATCATCCCGCTTCTTTGTGGACCCGCCTGCGCGGTTCCATGACGACAACGCGAGGCGAAATTCACCGGGACATCCCGAATGAATCAGTCCGACCAGGTACCACTCACAAGAGCTCCTCCATGAAGACTTTCACTGCCAAGTCCGAGACCGTCCAGCGCGACTGGTATCTCGTCGACGCTTCCGGCAAGACGCTCGGCCGTTTGGCCGCCGAGCTCGCCAGCCGCCTCCGCGGCAAGCACAAGCCCGTTTACACCCCGCATGTCGACACCGGCGATTATCTGGTCGTGATCAACGCCGAGAAGATCGCGGTCACCGGCAACAAGTTGAACGACAAGCTGTATCACCGCTTCACAGGCTACATCGGCAACCTGAAGACCGAAACCCTCGCCCAGGCGCTGGAGCGTCATCCGGAGCGCGTGATCGAGATCGCCGTGAAGGGCATGCTGCCGAAGAATCCTCTCGGCCGCGCCATGTACAAGAAGCTCAAGGTGTACAAGGGTGCCGAGCACCCGCACGCCGCCCAGCAGCCGCAAGTCCTGGATATTTAAACGATGGCTACTCAGCAGAATTACGGCACCGGCCGTCGCAAATCTTCCGTCGCCCGCGTGTTCCTGCGCAAAGGCACCGGCACCATCACCGTCAACGAGCGTCCGCTGGACGAGTTCTTCGGCCGCGAGACCGCGCGCATGATCGTGCGCCAGCCGCTGGAACTGACCCAGAGCACCGACAAGTTCGACGTCGTCGTCACCGCCACCGGCGGCGGCACCACCGGCCAGGCCGGTGCGATCCGCCTGGGCATCGCCCGCGCGCTGGTCGAGTACGACGAGTCGCTGAAGAGCGACCTGCGCAAGGCCGGGTTCATGACCCGCGACGCGCGCGAAGTCGAGCGCAAGAAGGTCGGCCTGCACAAGGCACGCCGCGCCTCGCAGTTCTCCAAGCGCTGATGCGCCTGGGCGGCCGCTTCCCGTTCGCGGGTCGCGGCCACGGTGGACCGGGCTTTGGCCCGGTTCCGCCGCTCCGGTGGGGCACCGTTCGCGGATGCATCCACCGGTTGCCGGGTCTATAATCCCGGCCTGCCTACAGCCCCGTCGCCAAGCGGTAAGGCACCTGACTCTGACTCAGGCATTCGGTGGTTCGAATCCATCCGGGGCTGCCACTATCGGAAAACCCGCCGCAAGGCGGGTTTTTTGTTGCCGCCAGCGCCGGCCTCAATGCGTTGACGGCGCGGGGAGTCGAAATCACAGATATGGGGTAGTCGAATCACAGATATGGATTGCGTTTTTTTTGACCATCTAATCACTTCAAACCGGACATCTGTCATTCCTGTAAGATCTTACAGGTACACGATGCCTGCCAGCTGCGGATATGGTCACCTAGTCGGCGTCTGCCGACTGGTTACTCAACAGGGGATGTTGTGCTTGATTTTCTGAGGAAGTTGTTTGGGGGTGGGCAGGGACCGAGATCGCAGGCATTGCCGCAAGGCGTCCCGCCCGCAGAACAGCGCCGTGCCGGTTTCGGCATTGCATACGATGCAGGATTGGTGCCCGCGCTGAAGCGGGATCATGCCGATCTTGTCAAGCTCTACGGCGCGATCGGAGAACGCGCGCAGCAGGGCGATTTCCAGCAGGTCCCGCAAATGCTGATGGCATTCAAGGTGCACCTTGAAGGGCACCTGATCGCCGAGAACGTGCGTTTCTACAATTACGTGGAAAGCGCGATGCAGGGCGATACCGAGAGCACCGCGCTGGTGCGCAGCTTCCGCCGCGAGATGAATGCGATCGCGCGCGGCGTTGTCGATCTCGTGAAGAAATACCAGATCAGCACCTTCGATCAGCAGGCCCGCGAAGAATTCATGGCGGATTACAAGACGGTCTATGGACTGTTGGCGCAGCGCATCGAGCGTGAAGAGAGCAGTCTCTATCCGCTCTACATGCCGACTTGAGCAAAGCACGCCGACGCGAAGTCCGGAGGACACACTTCCACATCAGTTCTTAAAAGGCCACACGCACAGGTTTCGGCGACACAAGGATGTATCGCTTTCGGGCGACCGTTTCGGCGGTTGTGCCGAAGGGACCGCGTCCGGCGCAAGCCGGTGCCGCGAGTCTGGACAGATCACGGACGGTTTCGTTCAGACGTTCCCGCTTTATCCCAAAAACCAAGCGATGGAACCAGGAGGATTTATGAAAAAGGAAGTGGCTGCAAAAGAAGGTGATGTCGTGCTGACCCCGGCCATGCGCCGACTCCGGCACGAATTGGAAACGCATCCGGTGTTCGCCGAAATCGCGCATACCGAAGCGCTTCAGAGCTTCATGCAAGTGCACGTGTTCGCAGTATGGGATTTCATGTCGCTGGCCAAGCGACTGCAGCGGGATCTGACCTGTGTTGAACTGCCGTGGATGCCGCCAAGCGATCCGGTTGCGGCCAGGCTCATCAACGATATCGTCCTTGCCGAAGAAAGCGATATCGACGCCCAGGGCAACCCCGCCAGTCATCTTGACCTGTACCTGACCGCGATGCACGACGTCGGCGCATCAACCGTGCAGTTCGATCATTTCATGCGCGAACTGCGTGGAGGTGCCTCGTTGTCCGACGCGTTGGCCGCAGCCGAAGTCCCGCAATTCGTGCGCGATTTCGTTCAGCACACGATCGGCACCAGCCTGAACGGGAGTCTCCTGGAGGTGATGGCGAGCTTCTTCTACGGCCGCGAAAACGTCATTCCCGATATGTTCCAGAGCCTGCTCGATCATTGGGGGCTGAGCGAAGAACAGGCGCCGGGCTTCGTGTATTACCTGCAGCGTCACATCGAGTTGGATGGCGATACCCACGGTCCTGCGGCGAGCCGATTGATCAATGCCGAGCTTGAGCGTAACGCCGACGGATTGCCGAGCACCCGCGAGGCGGCGCGACAGGCCTTGCTTGCGCGCCGTGCGTTGTGGGATGGGGCTGCAGCACAACTGCGGGAACGATTCGCTCCCGAAAGGGCGGCACCGATCAAAAAGCCGTCTCTCGTCGTCGCTGCCTGAAAAATGCGGGCATCGCCCAGACACTGAGCCGGAAGTCCAATGTCGCGCACGCCTGAACAACGGCGTGCGCGATGGGAACCCCGGATCACACAGCTCCCCTCCTGGTGTCGGAGTCTTTAAGTTCGAGCGATATCAGGCTCACCCTCCCTTTACGCCGCGCGCGCGACGGCGATCGACGGGCACTGCCCGACCGTCTGCAGGTTTTCCTCGACCGGCATGCGGAAGGCCAGACTCATCACTTTGCCGATCCTGCGGGCCAAGCCCAGGCGTTCGACCCGCAACCCCAAGTGTCGAAGCATCCTTTCGACCGGTGCACTGGTCACGCCGACCAGATCCACGATGCCGTGCGCGCCGGCGAAACGGAACATTTCTGCCAGCATCGCAGCCGGCACTTCGCCGAAACCGAATCCGGCACCGGCGCACTCCTCACTGATCGCGAACCGGCTCACCTCCCAGACTTCGGATGATGCGGGCGCCGGGACACCGTCGAGCAGGAACGGGAAAATATCGCGCAACATGTTCGGTCCTGCCGTCGACAGCAGCCGGCTGCAGCCGAGTGCATTCGATGCGCCATCATGCGCGACCAGATAGTGTGGGCCTATCAGATCGAACCAATCGTGCTCCCGTCCGTTATCGACACGGACTTCCCAGCCGAGCCGCTGGTGGAAAATGGTCGAGCGCAGCCTGTACATGCTGTCCAATAGCGGCGCGCCGAGCCCGTTTTCGCCTGCGCGCCCGATGATGATCGATGCCATGTTGTCTCCTCGTATCGTGGAAGGAGACATAAGTGAGCGGAACCACTGTCAGCTCTTGCAGCTGACCGACCTTACAGGTTGATGCAGGTCCGCTTTAGGTGTTCAGTCCGCCACGGATCGCGCGAAAACTTGCGGTTTTTCGGACCGGATCCGAATCGATCAACGGGAAAATTGATGATTGATGCCAATCAAATACTGATTGTCTATCGATGTTGCGCGAACCGGGGGTGGGGCGTGCGCGAAAACGCCAGCGCAGCCGACGCGGAAAAGTTCAGTTGCGCAGCGAAACGATCAGGCCGAGCGAGACTGCGCGGGCGATCGCGGCCTGGCGTCCGCTGACGCCGAGCTTGTGGGTGGCGTTCTGCAGATGGAAGATCGAAGTCCGCTCGCTGATGTTCAGTAGTTGACCGATTTCCCAACTGGTTTTGCCCTCGGCCGCCCACGACAGGCATTCGCGCTCGCGCTTGGTCAGCGCCGGCAGCCGCGATGGGGTCTTGGAGCGAACGAACTGACGCGCAGCCTCATGGATGAAATGCGCGAGCAGGTGCAGTTCGGGCAGCATCGCTTCGTAGTCGGCAGCAGGCAGATGGCGGGACGCGTAGGACATGAGCCCCCATGACACCCCGGGGCCATGTAACGGCACGCTGACGCCGCTGCGCAGCCCGAATTCGCGGGCTTCGCCGAACATGTGGCGGATTCTCTGCAAGTGCGGATCGACGATCCTGCGATGGTGGAACTGGGCTTCGTCCCATGCGAGCGGGATCGCGTGGTCGTGGCAATGGCTGATGATCGGATCAATGCTGATGTAGTCGACATCGAAGTAATGCGTCACCCACGCTTCCGGGTAAGTGCCCATGCGCAACTGGTTCGGATGGTCGTTGACCAACGGCAGATCGACCGCATAGAACCAGTAATCGACCCCGAGCGGTCTGACCACGCGATCGATCTCTGCAGTCAACACCTCAATGCTGGGCGCGTCTTCGAACGCGCGCAACCGGTCGATATCGATTCGCATCCTGCTTGCCATGGCTGTCCCTGTAGAGATGCCGCCTGTGATCGAGACGATGGTTGTGCATCGACGGGCCGCGACGAGGAAGCGGCATAGGCGTACAGACTGCGAGCGTGTCCCCGTCATGCCCGGTCGAAGCGATAAAGTAACAGGCTTGTCACGAAGTGTGTGTGTTGCAGTCCCGCGAGTTTGCAATCAGGTCTGCTGCCACGGTAACGGAAATGAAAGTTACACTTGCAACTATTGCCGCGCACATGGCTCGGCGCCCTTGATGACAGCCTGGATCACGAGCATGGTCGCCACTTTCCGCGCCCCCTTCACCTCACCCGATGCAGTCGCCGATGCGCTGCGCCGCAGCGGTTACGCGGTGCTTGCCGCAGGCGACGCGGCGAAACTTTGCGGTGTGTCTACTGACGCATTGCAAAGGCTTGCATCGAGCTGGAACGACCTGCCGCCCGACGACTATCTGCGCGATGGTGGACGTTACCGTCAACGGCGGCATGCCTGCTTCGTGGTCGATGCCGACGGATGCTTGCAGGCGCCGCACCGCGCCCACTATCAGCCGCTGGACTACAACGCGCTGCATGGTGGTATTCAACGCTGGTTCGCGCCGATGGCGCCTGAGATCATCGCCTCGGCCGTCTGGCCGCAGTTGTTGCGGGGGCTTGGCGAGTGTCTGCGCGAGGTTCGCCGGGTCGATCCCTGGTACGTGGAAGCGCACCAGTTCCGGATCGACACCACCGACGGCATCGGCCGGCCGACGCCAGAGGGCGCGCATCGCGATGGCGTCGATTTCGTTGCGGTGTTCCTCGTCGGCAGGCATGCGATCCGCGGTGGCGAAACCCGGGTGTTCGATGCCAATGGCCCGGACGGCCAACGCTTCACGCTGACCGAGCCATGGAGCCTGTTGTTGCTCGATGACACCCGGATGATCCACGAGACCACGCCGATACAGCCGCAGCCCGCGGCGGTCGGTGGTCATCGCGACACGCTCGTGCTCACGTATCGGGCTGGTGGCTTCCAGTCGGAAGTCTGAGCAACCCGTGCGAGCAGTCAGTTACAATTGAAACCAAATGCGATAACCCCAATTCACACACAGGTCGTTCGAGGTTCCGATGAAGCTTGGAAGTCTGAAAGAAGGTGGGCGTGACGGGACATTGATCGTGGTCTCGCGCGACCTCCGTCGCGCAGTGCGCGCCGAGGGTATCGCCCCGACCCTGCAGCGGGCGCTGGAGGACTGGTCGAATTGCGCGCCGCGCCTGAATGCGCTGTCCGAAGCGCTGAATACGGACGGGGCCGAAGGCGCGTTCGATCTGGACATGGCGTTGCTGGCATCGCCGCTGCCGCGCGCCTACGAATTCGTCGACGGCAGCGCCTATCTGCCCCACGTCGAGCGCGTGCGCCGCGCACGTGGCGCCGAGGTGCCGGAAAGTTTCTATGCCGACCCACTGATGTATCAGGCGGTCAGCGCCGGCTTCTATGGTCCGCGCGATCCGGTCCGGGTACCCAGCGAGGATTACGGTATCGATCTGGAAGCTGAAGTGGTGATCGTCACCGACGACGTGCCGATGGCGGTGACGCCGCAGCAGGCGGCAGGTCACATCCAGTTGATCGGTTTGGTCAACGATGTGTCGCTGCGCAATCTGATTCCGAACGAACTGGCGAAAGGTTTCGGCTTCCTGCAGTCGAAGCCGCGCTCGGCGCTGTCGCCGGTGTTCGTCACGCCCGATGAGCTGGGCGATGCCTGGCAGGGCAACAAGGTCCATCTGCCGCTGCTGACCCACATCAACGGCATCTGGTTCGGCGCGCCGGAAGCGGGTGTCGACATGCAATTCGACTTCGCGCAGCTCGTTGCGCATGCCGCCAAGACCCGCCCGCTGACCGCCGGCACGATCGTCGGTTCGGGCACGGTCGCCAACGAGGACACCTCGCTCGGGGCGTCCTGCTTCGCCGAGAAGCGCACGGTCGAAACGCTGGAAACGGGCAAGCCGATCACGCCGTTCATGAAATACGGCGATACGGTCCGGATCGAAATGCGCAGTCGCGAGGGTGTCGACATCTTCGGTGCGATCGAACAACGGATCGAACGCCCCGCAGCATGAGGGATGTAGAGGCGCTGCGCGGCCGTATCGCCGCCGGCGAACGCTTCGGCTATCTGTGTTTCTGGGGTCACCGTCCGCGCGCCGACGGCGAGCCGTCGGCCGCGTGTTTCAGCCAGTGGTTTCCGGCCGCGTTCACGGTCGACGGCATTCGTTACGCCACCGCCGAGCACTGGATGATGGCGGAGAAGGCACGCTTGTTCGAAGATGGTCTGGCGCTGGCCCGGGTGCTTGCGAAAGATGATCCGGGCGCAGCGAAGGCGGCAGGTCGCAGCGTTCGCGGTTTCGATGAAGCGGTCTGGCGCCGTCATCGCTTCGACATCGTGGTCCGCGGCAATTGCGCCAAGTTCGAGCAGCATCCGCCGTTGCGTGATTTTCTGCTCGCCACCGGCGATCGGGTTCTGGTCGAAGCCAGCCCGGTCGACCCGGTCTGGGGCATCGGGCTTGCCGCCGGCGACCCCCGCGCGCAAGATCCGATGCATTGGCAGGGACTCAATCTGCTCGGATTCGCGCTGATGGCGGCCCGCGACGCGCTTGGAGAACAGGCATGACCGAAGACTTGCGGTTGTACGGCTACTGGCGCTCCAGTGCCGCTTATCGGGTGCGGATCGGCCTGAATCTGAAAGGACTTGCCTACGAGTCGGTGCCGGTGCATCTGATCCGCGACGGCGGCGAGCAGCATCTGCCGCAATTCGCGCAGACCAACCCGCAGAAACTCATCCCGGTGTTGCAGCACGGCGAGCGACTGATCCGCCAGTCGCTGGCGATTCTCGAATACATCGACGAAGTATGGTCGGATGCGCCGTTGCTGCTGCCGGCGACCGCGCGTGGTCGCGCCCGGGTGCGCTCGCTGTCGTTGATGGTGGCTTGCGATATCCACCCATTGAACAATCTGCGCGTACTGCAGTACCTCGAACACGAATGGCACGCGCCCCAACCGGAGCGCGACGAATGGGTGCGGCACTGGATCCGCGAAGGTTTCGATGCGTTCGAGGCGCTGCTGTCCGACGACCCGGCGACCGGTACGTTCTGCGAAGGCGACCAGCCGACCATCGCGGACTGCTGTCTGATTCCACAGGTCTACAACGCTCGCCGCTTCGCCGTGGACCTGACACCGTACCCGACGATCCGGCGAATCGATGAGGCCTGTCTGGCGCTGTCGGCGTTCGATGCGGCGCGACCGGAACGGCAAGCAGACGCACCCGTGATCTGAAACGAAAACGCCCCGGGCAAGGCCGGGGCGTTCAGTTACACGATTGGCACACTCAGTGCGAGAACGAAGAGCCTGCATCGCCGCCTTCGAATGCCACCGCATAGGGGTCGTGCTCGCTGCCGCCGCTGCCTTCGGACAGACGGAACTTCAGCGCAAGACCATCGCGCGAGTCGGCGGCGCGCAGCGCTTCCTCCATGCTGATACGGCCGTCCTTGTGCAGCCGGAACAAGCACTGGTCGAACGATTCCATACCAGCTTCCAGCGATTCCTCCATCGCGGACTTGATTTCGTGAACTTGGCCGCGACGCAGCAGGTCGCGGACCATCGGCGTGTTGATCAGCACTTCGGCAGCGGGCAGGCGGCGACCGTCGTTGCCGGTGACCAGACGTTGGCTGACGACGGCCTTGAGGTTCAGGGCGACGTTCATCAGCACATTCTTGTGCGCGCTTTCCGGGAAGAAGTTCAGGATGCGCTCGATGGTCTGGTCGGCGTTGTTCGAGTGCAGCGTGGCCAGGCACAGATGGCCGGTTTCGGCGAATGCGATCGCCGCTTCCATGGTGGTGGCGTCGAGGATTTCGCCGATGAGGATCACGTCCGGCGCCTCGCGCATCGCGTTCTTGAGCGCATTGTGGAAGGCGTGGGTATCCAGTCCGACTTCGCGCTGGTTGACCAGCGACTTCTTGTGCCGGTGCAGGTATTCGATCGGATCCTCGATGGTGAGGATGTGGCCGGCGGCGGTGGTGTTGCGGTAGTCGATCATCGAGGCCAGCGTGGTCGATTTGCCCGAGCCGGTGGAGCCGACGATCAGCACCAGCCCGCGCGGCGCCATGATGATGTTCTTCAGCACCTGCGGCAGCTGCAGTTCCTCGATGGTGGGAATCACGCTGCGGATTGCGCGGATCACCATGCCCACTTCGCCGCGCTGCTTGAACACGTTCACACGGAAGCGACCGGCATCCGCCAGCGACAGCGCCATGTTCAGTTCCAGATCGCGCTCGAAGTCCGGCACCTGGCCTTCGTCCATCAGCGAATAGGCGATCTTCTTGACCATGCCCGGCGGCAGACCGGTGTTGCCGAGCGGATACAACTTTCCTTCGACCTTGATATGCACCGGCGCGCCGGTGGTCAGGAACATGTCGGAGGCGTTTTTATCCGTCATCAGCTTCAGGAAATAGCCGATGTCCATTGTTGAACCTCCCCGTACAGCCTGATGGCTGCGCTGTGGCTGCGGCGTTGCAACAGCCGCGAATGCTGATGACAATGGCGCGCGCGGATCGATCGATTCACCCGCCATCGATTCCATCACAGGCACGCTCCCCATGACTCCAAGCTTCGCACAAATGCCGCGCGTCCCGCAGCACCCTCATGCGCAGCGTCACTGTGCTGCGGCAGCCACGCTTGTGATCGCGCTCACGTTTCCGTTCTTCACCGCTGCACGGACGCCGGTGCCGACCCAGGACCTGGAGACCGCTCAAGCCGCGATCTTGCGGGCCGAAGCGGCGGATGCCGACCAGTACGCAGGCGAGGCGCTGCTTCGGGCGAAGAACGCCTTGAGCCAAGCACAGGCGGCGGTGGCGGCGCGCAAGCCGGCCGATGCCATCGGGCTGGCGCAGTTGGCCGCCGCCGAGGCCGATTACGCCCAGGCGCGCAGTCGGGAAGCGTCGTTACAGACTGAGCTGGCCCGTCGCCGCTCCGAAATCATCGAACTCCGCCAGCGTCTGGGCATCGAGGGTACGCCGTGATCACCCGTCGCCACACTGGCGTAGCGCTCGCATTGGCGTTGCTGCTGCCGTTCGCCACGGCAATGGCTGCCGAACCAGACCCCGATGTCGTCCGGCTCGGACAGCGTCTGCAAGCGATCGATACCGACCCGCAGCGCAACGCCTTCGCCGCTTACGAACGGCTCCAGGCCCGACAGGCGCTGCAGGCGTTGCAGGCTGCGAAACGCAAGCTGCGGCCGCAGGTCCTGCAGATCGCCAAGCTCCGGATCGAGGCCGCAGAAATCGCGTCCCGCACCGAGGCCAATAGCGCCGAACTGCAGCGGTTGGAGATCGAGCGCAGTGAGCTGCTGGTCGAGGCCAGCCGCCGCGATGCCGAGCGTGCCCGCGCCGAGTCCGAGCGTTTGCGGGTCGAAGCCCAGATCCGGGCCGAGGAAACCGCACGGCTGAGGGAAGCCGTCGAGGCGGAGGCGCGCGAGCGTCAGGAGGCCGAGGGCCTGCTCGATACCGTCGCAGGCAGCGAGGTGGAAAAGCTCCGTCTTGCCCGAGAGCGTGAGGCAGAACTGGCCCGCCGCGAGGCTGAATTGACTGCTGGCGGAACGGTCGAGCCGGTGATCAGACCGAAGCCCAAGCCGAAACCCAAACCGAAGCCGAAACCCAGGCCGAAACCGCCCGGTACCTGACAGATCCGCCAGTCTGCTGTTTTCATGAAAACATAGAAAAATCAGCGCATTGGGTTGAAATTTCCGGCCATTCATCCGCCCAGCGACACGCGATTGCCATGCAGATCGCCGGAATCGTGCCGCCATCGCTTGCCGAGCGTTGGGCAGAGGAGTAGGGTCGGTCCTACGGGGGCGATCGGCCTCCGGACGACGAGCAGAGCCGATGACGCAGACGCACGACGATCCCAGGGAGAATGCCGCCGGAAGTGAAGTCCGTGCGGACGCCCCGGTCTGGGACGTCCGCACTGCCGGTCCATTGCCCGTTTCCAACACGCCCTGCGCCGCGCCCGGCCGGGGCGTTTTCGTTTCCTGTCGCGACAACCCCACGTTCGAAATCCACGCTCCCATCCCAAGGCCCGACCGCCGTGGTCGGGCCGATCATCGTGCTATGTAAGGAGGAATCCATGTTCGAAGGGCAATCCCAAGCCAAGCTCGAAGCCTTGATGAAGGCGGATAGCGAATTCCGTCAGCTCTACCATCGCCACAAGGAACTCGATAAGCAGGTGCTCGATGCCGAACTCGGCGTGCTGCCGATCGACGATACCCGGCTTTTGCAGATGAAACGCGAGAAGCTTGCCGCGAAGGACCGCCTCACCCGGATGTATGACGAGCGGCAACACTGACCACGGCGAACGACTGCAGCGGCCACGGTCGCTGCGGGCGACGGCGGCGCGGACTTGCACGCCGTCGCCCGGTCGGAGCCCGAGCCCCGCACCGCCGCCCCACGCCGCCGCCCGGCCGTCGATGCGATAATCCGGCCTTTCCCCAGCGAGCTGGCGCCGGCATGTCGAATCTTCCCTCGGTCCGCGATTCTTCCGTCCACGACTCCGTTCTCGACCTGATCGCCGACACCCCGATTGTCCGCGCCCAGCGCCTCGACACCGGCGTCTGCACGCTCTACCTGAAGCTCGAATGCCAGAACCCTGGCGGTTCGATCAAGGACCGGATCGGCCTGCGCATGATCGAGGCCGCCGAGCAGCGCGGCGACATCCAGCCCGGCGCCACCCTGGTCGAAGGCACTGCGGGCAATACGGGGATCGGTCTGGCGCTGGTCGCCCAGCAGAAGGGCTATCGGCTGATTCTCGTCGTCCCCGACAAGATGAGCCGCGAGAAGATCTTCAACCTCAAGGCGATGGGCGCCGAGGTGGTGCTGACCCGTTCGGACGTGGCCAAGGGGCACCCGGACTACTACCAGGACATGGCGGCACGGATCGCCCGCGAGACCCCGGGCGCCTACTTCATCAATCAGTTCGGCAACCCCGACAATCCAGCCGCGCACCAGTTCGTCACCGGGCCTGAAATCCTGGCGCAGATGCACGAAGTCGGCGGGCTCGACGCCATCGTGTTCGGATGCGGCAGCTCGGGCACCATGACCGGCCTGTCGCGTTGTTTCGCCGAGCATTCGCCGCACACCGAGTTGATCCTGGCCGATCCGGTCGGTTCGATCCTCGCCGAATACATCAACGACGGTCGCCTCAACGAAAAGTCGGGGAGCTGGATGGTCGAAGGGATCGGCGAGGACTTCCTGCCCGATATCTCCGATTTCAGCCGGGTCAAGAAAGCGTATGCGGTGACCGACAAGGAAAGCTTCCTCGCGGCGCGCGAACTGCTGCGTTCCGAGGGCGTTCTGGGCGGTTCCTCGACCGGCACCCTGCTGACCGCGGCATTGAAATACTGCCGCGAACAGACCACACCGAAGAACGTGCTGGTGTTCGTCTGCGATACCGGGAACAAGTACCTGTCGAAGCAGTACAACGACTACTGGATGCTCGACAACGGCTTCCTCGAGCGCGAGCAGCACGGCGACCTGCGCGATCTGATCCTGCGTCCGTACACCCGCCGCGACACGGTGGTGGTCGGCCCCAACGATCTGCTGGTGACGGCCTACCAGCGCATGAAACTGTACGAAATCTCGCAGTTGCCGGTGATGGACGGCGAGCGGATCGTCGGCATCCTCGACGAGAGCGATGTGCTGCTGCACGTCTACGGCGACGAAGCCCGGTTCCGCGACCCGGCCTCGACCGCCATGGTCAGCAAGCTCGACAAGCTGGATGTGCGCTCCCCGGTCGAGGCCCTGCTGCCGGTGTTCGATCGGGGCCACGTCGCCATCGTCATGGACGGCGAGCGCTTCCTTGGCCTGATCACCCGGATCGATTTGCTGAACTATCTGCGCCGTCGCGTTCAGTAATCGAACGGTTGAAGCTGGGGCCGCGATGTTAAAATCGGCGGCCTTTTTCACCGGAAACGCCTGAGATGAGCCATTCCGATCACACCGCCCCTTCAAGTGACTGGGGCCTCGGTACCAAGGCCATCCATGCCGGTCAAAGCCCAGATCCCACCACGGGCGCGGTCATGCCGCCGATCTACGCTACTTCGACCTACGCCCAGACCAGTCCGGGCGTGCATCAGGGCTTCGAGTATTCGCGTACCCATAACCCGACCCGCTTCGCTTACGAGCGCTGTGTGGCGGGCCTCGAAGGCGGTAGCCGCGGCTTCGCCTTCGCATCCGGGCTTGCGGCGACCTCGACCATCCTCGAATTGCTCGACAGCGGAAGCCATGTGGTCTGCATGGACGACGTGTATGGCGGCACCTTCCGCCTGTTCGAGCGGGTGCGCCGGCGCAGCGCCGGGCTCGATTTCAGTTTCGTCGATCTGACCGATCCTGCCGCTTTCGAGGCGGCCATCAGGCCCAATACGCGGATGGTCTGGGTCGAAACGCCGACCAATCCGATGCTGAAGATTGTCGACCTCAAGGCAGTCAGCGCGATCGCGAAAAAGCACGGCTTGTTGATGGTCGCCGACAACACCTTCGCTTCGCCGATCCTGCAGCGCCCGCTTGAACACGGTGCGGACATCGTCATGCACTCGGCCACCAAATACCTCAACGGGCATTCCGACATGGTCGGCGGCATGGCGATCGTCGGCGACAACGCCGAACTCGCCGAGCAGATGGCATTCCTGCAGAACTCGGTCGGCGCGGTGCAAGGCCCGTTCGACAGCTTCCTCGCCCTGCGCGGTCTCAAGACGCTGCATCTGCGCATGCAGGCGCACTGCGCGAACGCGATGGCGCTGGCCGAATGGCTGCAGACGCATCCGGCGATCGAAGCGGTGATCTACCCGGGACTGAAAAACCACCCACAGCACGCGCTCGCCGCGCGGCAGATGGACGGTTTCGGCGGCATTGTTTCGATTCGGGTGAAGGGCGGTTTCGAAGGCGCCAAGCGCTTCTGCGAACGCACCCATCTGTTCACGCTCGCAGAATCGCTCGGCGGCGTCGAGAGTCTCGTCAATCATCCGGCAGTGATGACCCACGCGTCCGTGCCGGCCGAGCGCCGTGCCGTGCTGGGCATCCATGACGATCTGGTGCGTTTGAGCGTGGGGGTGGAGTCGCTGGAGGATTTGCGCGGCGATCTGGAGCGGGCCCTGGATGCGGTTTCTTGATCTTGAGGCTGTTTCGATAGGCGGGCGCAAAAAAACCGTATCAACCCTTCAAAGAGTCGTACCCGAATTGTGAATAGAAAAAACGCTATTTCGCCGCTGCGTGCGGTCGAAAGCTTCATCAAAAATTACAATTTGATCGTACAGATGACCAAGCGCGATGTGGTCGGCCGCTACCGTGGTTCGGTCATGGGTCTTACATGGTCCTTCTTCAATCCGCTGTTGATGTTGGCGATTTATACCTTCGTATTTTCGGTCGTCTTCAAGGCCAGGTGGAGCGGGATCGGAGAAGAATCGACCAAGATGGATTTCGCGATCATCTTCTTCAGCGGCCTGATCATGTACGGCGTTTTCGCCGAATGCGTGAACCGTGCGCCGTCGACCATTCTTGCAAACATCAACTACGTGAAGAAAGTCGTTTTTCCGCTGGAGATACTGCCGCTGATCGCTTGCGGTTCGGCCTTGTTCCATGCGGCGATCAGTATTGTCGTGTTGCTCCTCGCTCAACTGGTGTTTGAAGGGCATGTGCCTTGGACTGCGTTGCTTTTTCCGGCGGTCATGGCGCCGCTGGCCTTGGCGACGATGGGTATTGCCTGGGTCTTGTCGGCGCTCGGGGTCTATGTGCGCGATATCGGTCAGATCACCGGCATGGTCACCACGATGTTGATGTTCCTGTCGCCAATCTTTTTCCCCATGTCCGCGATGCCGGAAGAATTCAGGGGAATGATCGCAATCAATCCACTGGTGTATTTTCTCGAGGAGGGGCGGAACACGCTGATTTTCGGAGTGGCGCCCGATCCGCTGAACTTGCTGTATGCATGGGTCGCAAGCATCGTGGTGGCATCTGTCGGTTTCGCCATCTTCCAGAAGATGCGCAACGGCTTTTCGGACGTACTGTGAGCGACATCGTGGAAACCCAATCATCGCCAGCGCACAACCACTCCACGGCTGCGGTTGAATCGGAACGCGAAATCGCCGTTACGGTGCGCAATCTCTCCAAGTGCTACCAGATCTACGCGACTCCGCAAGACCGCTTGAAGCAGTCCATACTGCCGCGTATACGGCGGCTTTTCGGATCGAAACCGCGTCGCTATTTCGATGAGTTCTGGGCTCTGCGCGACGTGTCGTTCGAGATCCGTCGCGGCGATACGCTGGGCGTCATCGGCCGCAACGGATCGGGCAAGTCGACGCTGCTCCAGATGTTGTGCGGCACCCTCACGCCGACCGCCGGCGAGATCCAGATCAACGGGCGCGTTGCCGCTCTGCTTGAGCTCGGGGCAGGCTTCAATCCGGAATTCACCGGTCGTGAAAATGTGTACCTGAACGCGACCGTTCTCGGATTGACTCGCGAAGAGGTCGATGCGCGATTCGATTCGATCGCTGATTTCGCGGACATAGGCGAGTTCATCGAACGTCCGGTCAAGACATATTCCAGCGGTATGTATGTGCGATTGGCGTTTGCGGTCGTGGCGCATGTCGATGCCGATATTCTGGTGATCGACGAAGCGCTTGCCGTGGGCGATGCGGTTTTTGGCCAAAAATGCATGCGCTTTCTCCGTCGCTTCCGCGAGCATGGCACCCTCATCTTTGTCAGTCACGACACCAGTTCGGTGCTGAATCTCTGTCAGACAGCCATATGGCTCGACAAGGGCCAGGCCCGATTGCAGGGCGCAGCGCAGGATGTCGCGAATGCATACCAGAAGTTCACGGCCGAACAGATATACGGCGACGATGTGAAGTTGTACGAGACCGGTGTCGGGCCATCGCCCGATCCGATCGAGTTGCCACCAGTGGAGATCGACGAAGCCACGCGGATCACGCTCTTCGACAATATTCGCAATGCCGACGGCTGGACCACCGGCAAGGCGTCGATCGTCAGTGCCGACTTCCGTGCGCAAACCGGAGAGGTGCTCGCGGTGTTTGCGGGCGGCGAGCGCGTTCGTCTGCAGGTGCGCGTGTCCGTGCACGAAGCGCTATCGAGCCCGATCGTCGGATTCCTGGTCAAGGATCGTCTGGGTCAGGAGCTTTTCGGAGAAAACACCTATACCACCCACCGCGAGCATCCTGCTGCGGCTGGGCAGATCATTGAAACCATGTTCGATTTTTCCCTGCCGATGCTGCCGAACGGCGTCTATTCGGTCACTGTGGCCATCGCGGATGGAGATCTTGCAAATCATATCCAGCATCATTGGCTGCACGATGCGCTGATGATTCACGTGTCTTCCACCAAGGCGAGGTATGGCCTGGTGGGCATTCCATTCGATCGCGTCGAGATGAAGGTGCTGTCCGAATGAATCGTTCGATGAGCGAATGTATTCGGCGCGATCTTTCCGCTGAGATCAATATTGCTGTCAGGTGTAAACCCGATGACGGCGTTCCTCAAACAAAATGAAGAGCAATTCGATGCAACTTGAGCAGAAAGCGATCTCGGTCGACAGCCTGATCAACGACGGGATGTTGATCAATCCGGATCGGCTGGAGCTTTCCGCGTGGACGGGTCATATCCCGTTCGCTGCAAGTCTATTGTCGCTGCTACGGCCCAAGGTGTTGGTCGAGTTGGGCACGCACAATGGGAATTCCTATTGCGCTTTCTGCCAAGCGCTGCTGGAAAATCGGGTCGATGCGCACTGTTATGCCGTGGATACATGGGTCGGAGACGAGCATGCTTTCCACTACGGCGAGGATGTGTTCCTGGAACTCAGCCGTTATCACGATGAGCGCTATCTGTCGATTTCCCGACTCTTGCGGATGACCTTCGACGATGCGTTGCAGTATTTTTCCGACTCTGCGATCGATCTGCTGCACATTGATGGTTTGCACACATACGAAGCAGTTCGCCACGATTTTGAAACCTGGCTGCCGAAATTGTCGTCGAATGGTGTTGTCTTGTTTCACGACATCAATGTCCGCGAACGGCAATTCGGTGTCTGGAAATTGTGGGATGAATTGAAGGTCAGATACCCGAATATCGAATTCGCACATATGCATGGTTTGGGCGTGCTGTTCGTTGGGTCGGAAGCAGCCGAGCGCTTTCACACTCTCATAGACGAATGGTCAGGTCCGAAGGGTCGTTTGACGAAATCGGTCATGGCCGCTCTTGGTCGCGGCCTGACTTTGCGCTATGAACTTCGTGCTGCACTGGAACGGATAGAAAAGCATGCTCGGGATGTCGACGCCGCAACCGATAGTCTCGCGATGCTTGAGCGCGAGCGGGACGCGCTGCGCGAGCGCGCTACAACCGCAGAAAACAATGCCGAACACGCGAGGCTGGCCGCAGAGTTGATCGCATTGCGCGAAAAGGAAATTGCCGCTGCGGCAGTGATGCTCGAAAAAGCGCAGTCGGACCGGGACAGCGCTGTGCATGCTCTTGCGGAGGCGAAGAATCAAGCGGAGTCATTGCTGGAAACCGCAGCTGACCAGCGATCCGCACTCGCCGAAGTTGTGCGGGACCGCGATGAGCTGTCGAGTACCGCGAACGACCTGCGATCTCGGATCGCTGAAATGGTGGCCATATTTGAAGAGCGCGAAAGTGCTCACGAAGCTTGCGCTCGCGCGCAGAGAGAAGAGATCGACGCACTGTCTGTCGAGCGGGAAAAAGCCGAGCTGTATCGGGACTCCCTGTCCGAACAGTTGCGAGAGCGTGAAAGCGAGCTTGAGATTGCCCTTTCGGATCGTGCAAGGTTTGAGGCCGAGCGCGATCACCAGCAGACGATTTTTGAGGCCCGCCTTCTTGCCAGCGATCAGCGCATCGAAACGCTGACTGTTGCGCATCGACAGCAAGCCGACGAAAGCGTGCGTCTCGGCGACAGCCTGCGAGCGCTCGAGAAGCAGATCCGCGACTCGGAGCAGCAAGCTGTCGTCAAAGTCGAGAAGTTGACCTTCACGCCGACGCGGGCGCGGAATGCTTTGAGCGCTTCTTTGTTCGCGCTCACCAATCTGAAAAAAGCCCGCGCGCAATGGGGGCTGCGCGAGGCGTTCAAGCGCGCCCGACTGGCGTACAGTGAAGGCGGTGCGCTCGGCGTGTTGATTAAACTTCGCCAATTCCAGCTGTTCGTGACAAGCAATGGCGGCGTAAAATCAGGCGAGCCTACGATTGAAGCCAACGCTTACGCGGCTATTGTGCCGAAGCCTGTTGAAAGTGACGAAAAATCCGCGTTCGCAACGCCTTCTGCCACCTATCATGCGGTTGAAGCGCAGAAGTTTCGCATCGCCTACATCGTCAATCGCCACGATCTGATGACCCAGCGCTACAGGGTTTACAACTATGCTGAAGTTCTGGCCTCGTACGGTTATACATCGGACATATATGTCGATGAAGAGCTCAAGCCGGGAGACGGCATATCTGCGGATCTGGTTGTACTCAACAGGATCGTCTGGAGCGACACGATTGGTGCTTTGATCGAATCATGTCGTGCAAGGCGTATCCGAGCCATATTCGATATTGACGATCTGGTCTTCGATATCTCGCGAGTCGGTCTGCTGCGGGCGACCAAGACGTACGGCCCAGAGGATTTGGACAGAACCTGCAGTTTCATCGATCGCACCAGACTGACGATGCTGGCATGTGACGCGGTCACGGTGTCTACGGTCCCATTGGCTGACGAAGTGCGTGCGCTGGGTCTGACAGCGTATGTTCTGCCCAACAATATATCTGCATCCACGTGGGCGATCGCCGAGAGGCCTCGTGAACCGCGTCGTTCAGCAACAACGATCGGTTATTTCAGCGGGACAAAGACCCACGAAGAAGACTTTGCCGTATGCGCGCGCGCGCTTCGCAGGGTGCTCGATACGCACCCCGAAACGAGATTGCTGATTGTCGGGCATTTGGATCTGCCCGGGGACCTCGAATCGTATGAAGAACGCATTGATCGATTGCCGTTGATGCCGCACGACGAAATGCTCGCGGTCATGGCTTCCATCGACATCAATCTCGCGCCGTTGGAAGCGAACAATGATTTTACCGACTGCAAGAGTGAGCTCAAGATATTTGAAGCAGCGGCAATGGGCGTGCCTACGGTCGCGTCGCCGACCACGCCGTTCCGGACGATCATCTCCAGCGGGCATAACGGCTATCTGGCTGCGACCGACGATGAATGGTATGCAGCGATCTCAAGACTGGTGTGCGACCCTGGGATGCGCGCTGGAATGGGCGATGCCGCGAAACGAGAAATTGCCGCTCGCTTCGATATCAAAGCGACTGTGAAGGAAGCGATAGCCATTTACGACGCGGCGCTGGAAGAAACATCGCGAAAATCCGTTTCGCCATCCCATGATTCCGCGCGCCTCACGCCCTATGTCACCATCGTCTCGGTGCTATATCGGAAAGCGAAGGAAGTCCGCTATTTTCTGGAGGGTCTGTACTGTCAGGATTTTGCGGGGCGTTACGAGATCCTGTTGATAGACGACGTTTCGCCCGACGATTCCGTCGAGGTTGTTCGTGAATTCGAACGCTGGATACCGGACGCGCGCCGACAGCAGGTCGATCTTCGGATCGTAAGGAATCAGAAGAATCTGGGCAATTGCGGCAGTCGCAATCGCGGCATCGCAGAAGCGCGTGGGGACATCATCGTCATCGTCGATGCTGATTGCATGTTCAACCGGCAGTTTCTATCTGCGCACTATGCAGCTCATTCCGTGGGCGATTGCGATGCTGCGATAGGCCCCATCAATATTGAAACGAATGGCGACTCTCCACTGTCCGTATTGGGTCGCCACGAGGCGAACCCGGCGTTGGCCATCCGCGAGAATCTGCCGCAGGACGAATTGAATCAGGCATCCTTCGTCAACTGTATTACCCGCAATTTCTCGGTATCACGGCGGTTCGTCTCCGAGAAGGTCGATGGTGATCTCTTCGACGACGCGTTCAGTTATTCAGCCGACCCGACATCTGGTTTCGGTTGGGAAGATGTCGAGATGGGTGTGCGCCTTTTTCGCGCGGGCGCGCGCATCAAATATCTCGAAGACACGGTCTCGATCCATGTGAGTCATCCGTCCTCGGCGAACGAGTCCGAGAAACCTGTGCGTTCCCTGCGCAATTACCGGCGTCTTTTCGAAAAGCATCCGGATCTGCTGCTGGAATCACGCGCATGGGCGACGCGCACCTACGAGGCGATCGTCGGTTGGGCGCGGCATGTCGGCGCCGATCTCGACGACAACGCCGACTATCAGTGGCTTGAGAAACGATTCGATCGCTATCGCAAAGCACCGATCGTCATCGATCGTAGCCGCAGGCTGCGAATATTGACGCACCGTTGGCATGTGCCGCATCAATACGAGCTGTACAAGACCGGTCATCAGTTCGACCTGATCACGGGCGCCGGCACAGGCATTTGCGATCAATGGGATTGGAAGCAGCGCCCGATGCCGGCGAATTGCCGGTTGGTGCGTTACGACGAGATCGATCCGCGTGACTATGATGCGAAAATCCTTCACTTCGATGAGAATCTTCTGCACCCTGAGTTGTGCAACGGCATGGTTCCATCCGATTGGGGTGCGACCATGCTGTGGCTGCTTCGCAATGCGGACTTGCCGAGCGTGGCGATATGCCACGGGACGCCGCAGTTTGTCGGGCAATACAACCGGGCGTATGCCGGCATCGATCTCGGCCAGATCATCGAATCCAGTCGGCGCGAATTGATCGAACTGTTTTCGCCGATCACCGTTGTCTGCAACAGCCATCAGTCGCGGGACGAGTGGGGGTTCGCGAACGCGACGACGATCTGGCATGGCTTCGCGCCCTGCGAATTCCCGCCCGGCGCGCATGATCGTGACGTACTCACGATGAAACCCGATGCGTTGACCAATCGGCCTCACTACAACGGACTGTTCGCCTACGAGAAGATTGTCGAGCAAACCCAGGGCGCGGTCGACATCTCCTGCCTGCGCACGCCGGACCCTGAGGGATATCCAGCGGGCACTTCTGCTTGGGCCAGTGCGAAATACCAGAATTATGTTCGCGAGGTTGGCCGCTATAAAACGTATCTGAATACGACATTGCGTTCGCCGATGCCGCGCTCGCGGGGTGAGGCGATGATGGCGGGCCTGGTGTCGGTATCGATGCGAAATCATGATGTCGATCTGTTCATCAAGAATGGTGCCAACGGTTTTTATGGCGACAGCCCGGCCGAACTGGCCGAGCAGTTGGTGTGGTTGGCAACACATCCGGTGCAAGCGGAGGCGATGCGTCGCGCATCGCGACGTACGGCCATGCAGATATTCAATCAGGACCGCTACCTTGCGGAATGGTCTGCTCTGCTCAAGCGCATCGTAGGATAACGACATATGTGCGGATACGCTGGATTCATCTCCAAGCACGGCGAGCTCGCCGATCGTGACTTGGGTTTTTTGGACGATCTTGATCGCATGCTTTTCCACCGGGGCCCGGATGAGGGGGGGGTGCAATGCGGCAAGGGTTATGCAGTGGTGCATCGACGTCTGTCGATCATCGATGTGACGCACGGCCAGCAACCGATGCTCTCGTCAGACGGTCGCGTCGGCATAGCCTACAACGGCGAAATCTACAATTTCCGTGAATTGCGCGCGGGCCTGGAAGCGCGCGGGCGGAAGTTCGAGACCGATTGCGATACTGAATTGTTTCTCGCGTTGTATGAAGAAGACGGCGTGGACTGTTTCGCACGCCTGGACGGTATGTTCACGGCATTCATCTGGGATTTCCGTCGTAGCGATGATGGCGAGTTTTACCTCGTTCGCGATCATCTTGGCATCAAGCCGCTGTATGTCTATGAGGATGGCGGGCGTTTCGCCTTCAGCAGCGAATTGACGCCCTTGCTGCGCATCCCCGGCGCAGAACTTGCCGTGGATCCAGTCGGGTTGTCCGCGTATTTGACGTATCGCTATGTCGTGGCGCCAGGCACGTTTTTCCGCAATATCCGTCGCGTCGAGGCCGGCACGTATGTGAAGATCAGTCGTGGTTCGGCGACCTCCTGGCGATATTGGGATCTGCCTCTTGACGAGAATGCGTTGGACATACCCGAAGACGAGGCCTCGGAACGACTCGTCGAACTGCTGCGTTCGTCGGTCGCACAACAGCAGATGTCGGATGTGCCGATCGGCTTGCTGCTCAGCGGAGGCCTTGATTCCAGTGTGATCGCTGCGTTGTGCGCCGACATCGGTGTTTCGATGACGTCTTTCAGCATCGGTTTCCCCGACCTCAACGAATTCGCTTACGCTGAAGAGGTCGCGACCCGCTTCGGGCTACCGCATGTCTCGGTGGAGACCACGCCGAAAGAGATCGCGCAGCGTTTCGAGCGCGTGGTTGCAGCGATGGATGAGCCGATCGCCGATCCCGCCTGCTTTCCACTGCATATCCTTTGCGAATCGATTAAGCGCAAGGTGACCGTGGTGCTGTCCGGCGAAGGCAGTGACGAGATGTTCGCGGGCTATCCGCAGCATACGAATACTTCGCGTGCACAGGTTGCGAACTCCGAGGAGCTGTTCCGGAAATTCATGGAGCTGAGTTGGTATTTCACTGGCGGAAAGCCACTCAAGGTCGGTGTCGACCCGATGCGCCACAGCCGGCAAAAGATCTACTTCGACGAGCGCTCGCCGCTCAGTGGCATGCTCGCATTCGATCAAAAGACGTGGCTGCCTGAAAACCTCATGGCGAAGGCCGACAAGATACTGATGTCGCACTCATTGGAAGGGCGTTTCCCATTTCTCACACCAGCATTGCTTGAGTTTTCGTCGGCATTGCCGGACGCTTACAAACTGGGCGGTGAGAACGGGAAATCGCTGTTGAGGCGCGCATTCACGCCCAAGCTGCCGGCATCCGTGATCGAGCGCAGGAAGATGGGATTTTCGGTGCCGGTTGCCGATCTTCTGAAGACGATGAAACCGCGAGTGTATGAAATGATCGCCTCGCAGGCCCCGGGCCCGTTCGCGGAATACATCGACTTCGCCGCGCTGCGCCGTGATGCGGACGATCACTACTCCGGCCGCAGGGAGCAGCCGTTGTGGTTGTGGACGGTGCTGGTGATGCTGCAGTGGCAGAGCGCGGTTTTTGCGCCTGCTGTACAGCGTGAACGCATCGTCTTGCCTGCATGATTTCTGACGACACATCTTCGATCGTGAACGATATGCCGACCGACTCGCCGGTTTTCGACTCAAACGCCGATCGCGACGATATCGGTCGTACGTACTGCGTCGGGCATGGCGTCGAGATTGGCGCGGGCGTGCGACCGACCCAGGTCCATCCTGATGCGAAGCTTCGTTTTGCGGACAAGCGTTCGGACGAGGAACTCAAGGCCTATTTTTTGGCCGATGATGTGGTTCGCGTCGAAAGCCTCGATAGTCTGCTTGGGCAGAAATTCGACTTTTTGATCGCGCATCACGTGCTCGAGCATTGCTCGAATGTGATCGAAACGTTGATCGAATGGATCTCATTGGTGCGCGATGATGGAATTCTTTATCTCAGCCTTCCCAATCGAGACACCACGCCGGACTTCCTACGCCTGCAAACGCCGCCCGCACATTTCTTGCTCGACTACCTCAATCGCAGCAGCGAGGACGACTACGAAAGTCGCGGGCATATCGCCGAATTCCTTTGGAGCTGGTACGACGTAGGTGGTTTGGAGGGAAAAGACAAGCACGAAGCTGCGATGTTGGTTCATCAGGCTTTGCACGCCGAGCGCAACGATCTGCACTGGCACACGTTTACGTTGCAGACGGTGAAATTCGTTGTGGCGGCGGCTGCGGAACTGTCCGGGCGCGAGGCTCGTCTGCTGTTTTCGCAGGATGGGCACAAGCGGCGAGAAGAGCATCGTGCGGTATTCCGCATTATTGCTCGTGCCGGCGCTGAGACAACGCTGGTCAGTCAATTGCAGACCTTGCGCGCGAGTCTTCGCGAGTCCATCGATCGATATGTGCTGCATGCATTGAACGGGGTGGTCGTGCGTTCGCTTTCGTCGGCCGGGCGTCAAGCTCCAATGCTCGTGGAGTGCGGCTCGCTACGCCCCATCGGTGACCACGAGATCCTCGACGGGTTGGATGTTGCTGGTCAAGAGCCGTTGTATGTGGAAATAGGAGCGCATGGTTTCGACAATCTTCCTGAAGCTGCGAATCAGCAAGTTCCACTGCTGACACCGACATTCGCGCGACGATTGCATCGCTTTGTCGGCAGGTGGGGAGCGCGCTTTTCGATTCGAGAGGCGGTAGGCGCAGCACCCGTGCTTCGAGTCGAAATCTTTCGTGACCCGTTTTCACCCTGCGTGGACGAAGCGGAGATTGCTCTGCCCGTTGTTTCCGGCGATGCGGATGTGTTTGAGTGGATGTCGGCCGAGCTGGGGAAGGGTGCATTTTATTATGTGGTGCTTGACGATATTCTCGGCGCACTGCCTGACTTCGTCCGCACGTTGAGCATCGCGTCCGCGTCGCTTCAGACCGGCGGAAAACTCCTGATCGGTATAAAAGACCGTCGCCGCTCATGCGGTCAGAAGCGGCGCGACTCCGACATCGGCGATGTGCTTGCGGCCAGCGAGGCGAACTTGCTTCAGCCTTCCCGTGCCATGAGGTTCATGCACGATTCGTCGATTATTCTGGACAATTCTGCGGCAACGCCTGTGCCGAGAGCGGAAATAAACGGGCCATCGATCGACGCGAGTCGGATGCCGATCGAAAGTGGCGCCGCTGGGCGCATCGAATGTTTTGTATTCAGCATGCTCAGTATGAGCAGGTTGCTTGATTTGCTTTCCCGCGTGCGACTTCGCAGTATCGGGCATTTTGTTATACTTGAAGATAATTCAGAAGTCATTGATTTCATTGTTGATATAAACGTTGTATCCCCTTCACCGTGATTTCAGTTCCTCGGATCAATTGAATATAGGATGGCCGACATGACTACTTCCCTACGATTTCGTTCGTTGTTGCTCAGCGGCGCATGCATAGCTGTACTGGCAGGCTGTGGCGGCTCGCAGGACACGCCGCCGGCTGTCGATTCCAGCACTACTGCGACTGCTGAGCCGCAACCCGTGGTCGCCGACCCCGTGACGACCACCGCTCCAGTCGTTGAAAGCCCTGCTGTCGGCACTGTGGCCAGTACGGATGCCGTCAGCGAAGCCGCGATCAAATACGACAATCAGATCGTGCACCAGCATGAAGGTGGCCGCGGCAAGGATGACGGCTGGTTTCTGGTCAAGGAAGGCAAGCGTCGTTGGATCACCGATGACCAATGGCCTGGCGCCAACGGCTATGACCCCTACAAGGTGATCTACATCACTTCCGAAGAGTTCTACTCGATTCCGGAGGATCCGCGCCCCTTGCCGAATCCGGACGAAGCTCCCGCGAAGTAATCGCGCTGTCGGCGGTTCGCATCTTGTCTGTTGCCTTGGCGGGAGTCAGCGGCGATGGCAGTCCTTCAGGTGTGTAAGCACCTACGATGAAAGTGCTGAGCCATCCGGATCGCCGATTTCTCCCGGGATGGTACGTCCTGCGGGTACGCCTGAGGCCGGGCGCCAACTTCAAAGCCCCCACGCTCACGCCTGACGAGGGCGTGGGGCTGCGTCTTGCGGCCCGCATTCGTTTAACGGACGCCGGCCGAGGGAAAGGGCGCACGCTTGCCTCGGTGGTGCTCTTGCCACGGGCGGCCATCAGTTGCGTCTTTGCAGATGAAGGGTTGACGCCTGAGGCGGTCGACGACATCGAATTGCGCCCGATCGAGAAATACCGGGCCGCACTCCTCATGATGGGAGCGTTGACAAGTCGCTTGAGACTTTCCGACTGGGCTCACGGCTCGCGCATTGCGATGCGCAAAGGTCCGCGTGCGCTTGGCGACTGGCTCTATGCCGCCTATCGCGGCGACAACCATGGCCAGGTCGGAGGCTCGTATCGGGATTGGCTGAGGCGTTACGATGATCTGCCCGTGTTGTTCGGCGGGGATGTCGGCACCCGCGCTGATGCGCCGCGCATATCGGTCGTAGTGCCGGCTTACAACACGAAACCGGAACATTTGTGCGCCTGCATCGACAGCCTGCTGACCCAGCGATATCCGCATTGGGAGCTGTGTATTGCCGACGACGCCAGCACGGATCCACGAGTGCCTGCGCTGTTGGCGGCTTATGCGGCGCGTGATGCGCGCATTCGTTGGATGCGGCGCGAACACAATGGACATATCTCGGAAGCGACGGCATCCGCGTTGGGGATCGCTGGCAGCGAGATTATCGCCTTGCTGGATCACGATGATCTTCTGCATCCCGATGCGCTGCGCGAGCTTGCCAGTGCGTTCGTCTCCCACCCGGAGTGGGGTCTTGTATACACGGACGAAGACAAGATCAGCGACGCCGGCGTTCGCTACGAGCCGTACTTCAAGCCGGATTTCAATGCGGATCTGCTGTGTGCCCACAACTGCATCAGTCATCTCACCGGCATACGTCGCGAATGGATCGAAGCCGTCGGTGGTTTCCGCAAAGTGTGCGACGGCAGCCAGGATTGGGACTTGGCACTGCGTGTGACCGAACGTCTTGGGGCGGGTGGAGTGGGGCATATACCGCGCGTGCTCTATCACTGGCGCGCATGGACGGGATCCACTGCCGCGAGCTCGGAAGCGAAACCCTATACCTGTGCCGCCGCGCTGCGCGCGATCGGCGAACATCTCGCGCGGACCGGTCAAGAAGGCGAGGTTGTGGAACTCCCGGACCAACCCGGAAATTATCGGGTGATACGCCGCATCCCTTCTCCTGCACCACTGGTCAGCGTGCTGATACCCACACGCGACCAGCCCGACCTCCTTGAGCGCTGCGTGCGATCGGTGGATGCGACGCGTGGCGGGATCGAATGCGAGTTCCTGATTGCCGACAACGGTTCGGTACTGCCTCGCACGAAGCAAGTCCTGGCCGAACTTGCGATGCGCACGGATGTGCGTGTCTTCCGGGACGATCGGCCATTCAATTTCTCGGCGCTCAACAACTCGCTGGCTGCGGCGGCGCGCGGGGAGATGCTGCTGTTCCTCAACGATGATATCGAAGCGTGTTCGACTGGTTGGCTTGAGGAAATGGTCGCGCAGGCATGTCGTCCGGAGGTCGGTGCCGTCGGTGCCAAGTTGCATTACCCGGACGGACGTATCCAGCATGCTGGAATCCATCTTGGCGTCGAGGGCATTGCAGCGAATGCTTATCGAGGTCAGCCCGCCGACACGTCGGGCCATGTCAATCGCGCGCGACTGGTCCAGGAGTTGTCAGCCGTTACGGCAGCCTGCCTGGCGATGCGTCATAAGGTCTTCCGTGAGGTTGGTGGCTTCGATGAGAGGTTTGCCGTCGCCTACAACGATGTGGATCTTTGTCTTCGAGTCCGTCAGGCGGGGTGGCGTGTCGTATGGACGCCTCATGCCGAACTGGTGCATCACGAATCGGTAAGTCGTGGCGTAGAGCCATCGCCCGGGGAAAAGCCTCGCGTCGATCTCGAAGACCAGCTCATGCGCGAGCGATGGGGCGACTGGCTCGATGCCGATCCCGCGTACAACCCCAATCTCGAATCCTGTACATCCGCATCCGGGCTGGCCTTTCCTCCGCGTCGTTGATCGATTACCCAGCGAAGACTCCCGGACGGCACTGTTCTGCGTGCCAAAAAGAAAGGCTCCCTGACGGGAGCCCTTCTTTTTCGGATGAGGTTCGTATTGCCCGGGCCTCGGGAAAACCCGCTGCCCGGACGTGCCGTCGATCAGTTGACGAACTCGAACTCCCAGAGATTGCCGCTGGGCACGCTGTACTGTCCGGTATTGATGGTCGTCGTGACATTCAGGAACGAGGATTGCCCGTCCACGACAGTCAACTCGACCTTGCCCGAATTGCCCTGCCGGTTGATTGCGTAGAGGTCAGGCACGCCATCGAGGTTGTAGTCGGCGAGCTTGAAATCCCAGCGATAGTCGGTCGAGACAGATGGCAGGACTGTTGCGCGGTTCAGGAGGTAAGACTGGAAGCTGCTGGCGCCACTGAGAATGTGGGTCTCCACTTTTCCGCTTGCGCCGGCCTTGAGGATGACCACGATGTCCGGCTTGTTGTCCTTGTTCCAATCTGCCACTTCAAAGCCCCACGTACCATCGGTACCGGTGCTGCCGAGCACCGTTGCGATATTGGCGAGGTAAGAGCTGAAGTTGTTCGCCCCGTTCAGGATATGCACTTCCGTCTTGCCGGACGCGCCGGTACGGTAAATGCAATACAGGTCCAACTTGCCATCGCCGTTGTAGTCGCCCAACCGGAAGACCCAGTTGTTGGTCGTACCCGTGCGGAATAGCGTGGTCGTCGAGTTGAGCAGATAGGTCTGGTAATTGTTGGCGCCGTTGAGGACATGGACTTCCGTTGTGTTGGAGGCGCCCATCCGGAAGATCGTGTACAAGTCCTTGATGCCATCGCCGTTGTAATCGCCGGGGATGAATTCCCAAGTGAAGTCGGAGCCTGTCGACGCGAGGGTGGTCGCAGTGTGCAGCGAATAGTCGGCATAGTTGCTGCTGCCGCTGAGGGCGTGCACTTCGGTCTTGCCGGAACCGCCAACCTTGAGAATGTTGATCATGTTCGGCACGCCGTCGAACGGCACAACCGCTGTACGGAACTGCACGACCAGCGGCATCGCAATATTCAAGCTACGCACATTGTCGGCGGTTGCCGTGCCTGTCGGGCGACCGGTATCGGCATAGTTGACGCTCGGGTTACCGAAATAGTTGATCGAGAACTGGCTGCTGTTCGCCAGGCGGTAGGCCATGACGGTATAGAAGCCGGTCGTGGTCGCTTCGCGGTAGCCGTACGAGTAGGAGTGCGTGCCGGTGTCAGGCGGTGTACCCGCATCTTCGATGTTGTGCTGCTGGCCCAAGTTGTGGCCGAGCTCGTGGGAAAGGGTTTCCTCGCGGCAGAAGTAGGTCCGGCCGTCGCCTTCGTCCACGTCGGTGCCGTCGCTGATGACCGAATAGCCGAACGGCGCGTCGGTGTTGTCGATGGTGAAACCGCCGCCACCGAGCAACCATGCGATGCCGCAACCCTGATGCTGGGGTGCCTGGAACGGGCGGACCAGCGAAACCAGATCGCCGCCGTAGGTGTCGCGTGCCGTGCGCAGTGGCACCAGCTCGGTCGGAACCGTCTGCGTGGTGCAGCCTGTGGTCGTGCAGGTATAGCCGGTCACGGCTTCCAGCGCGGTCTCGTTGCTGTTGGTATCGGTGTAAGCGACCTGCACCGTACGGACCAGGCGAATGCGGGGGTTGACGAGACTGTTCACGTAGCCCTGATTGGTGATGGCGACGAGGTTGGCCAAGCGGGTATTCGCATTCGCGGCGTTGCCGTACTTCGTCACCATGCCGTTGGTATAACCGAGGACCACATCGACGGTGTTGGCGGGGCTGGCCGCTTCATCACTTGCAGCTGTCATTGCAGCGGCACTGCGCTTCCTGAGACTGGCGGCGGTCACAACGCTGCGCGGAATCAGCACGTCGGACTCGTCGGAGTCGCGGCCGAGGTTGCCGTCGAGCATTTTGCTCGGGTCGCTTTCGACCAGCCAGGAGCGACCTGCGGACATCGTCAGACGCAGTGCTTCGGTGTCGCGCTGGGCGATGCGACCGAACACGGCGCTCTCGCCGAAGGTGATGACGGCGTCCAGACCGTCAGCGGTCTTGCCGACCCAGGACCAGTTGCCGTCGAGACCTTCTTCATGGCGCACATAATTGATGCGCACCGTGCCGCCCGAAGGCATCGGCAGTTCGATCGACTTGCCGGGCGCTGCAGCGTTCAAGGCATGCGCTTCGCTGAGCTGAACCGAGTGATAAATCTGTGCGCCGCGATGGCGCGGCTGCTGGTTTTGGTCGTAGGCCAACAAGGTGCCGCTGTCGGGCATGGCGGCGAAAGAGTTCTTGCGATTCGTCGGCAGACGGCGCGCCTGTGCCGGTGCGGTGACGTTCTTTGAATTGGCGCTGGCCGGCGCGGTTGTCTGCGCGACCTCCGATTCGGACGTACAACCGCCGACGATCAGCGCCAGGGAGAGGGTGAGGGCAAGCTTGCGCATATGAGGAGGGTCTCGACATCGTGCCCCGACTACGGAGCGTGAGGGGCTAGCATACGCCCAAGCGCAGGGCCGCCGCATCCTGCAGACATCTCCTGAACATTGAGCTGTGAGAGGGAGCGCGCACCCGAACTGGAACGGGGTCACACTCTCGCCAATTCATTCGTGGCCGTCCGATTCTAGCCCGGTCTTTCCGGTGAACTCCAGTGCATCGTTCATGGTGGCCGGGTCTGCCCATTCCCTACCGCCCATAGCGGCAGCAGGGAATGGGCAGACCACCATCATTCGATTCCGGAGGTTGTCGCGTGGTCAGGGTTGCGGGGGCTCTGTGCGGCCGCTGGCCTCCCTGGACTGGCTTTCGCGTACAAATAGGTGCGGGCAACTCTATCTTTGGCCCGCCTAAACTTCCGGAGATTGAAAGATGTCAACACGATTCCGTTTTTCCGCCGGCGTGCTAGCGCTCCTTGCGTTTGCGGCGACTGCGTCGGCGCAGCCTCCCGGCACCGCAAATACGCAACAGGGCCGTGCAGCGGTCTCTGCTGGCAATGCTTCGCCGAAGGAACGCGGCCAACTGACCCGTCAGTTCGTGACCAAGTGGGGCGCCTATGTACAACGCGTCTACGGCGTCCCTGTAGGCGTCTGGTCGAAGCGTATGGTGCCGAACTTCGTCACCGCCGACACGACCAATTTCCGCAATGCGCTCAAGCGCGACACCTTCGAAGGTGCGATGGCCGAGCTGGCGGGCGCCGGACTACGACTCAGCGACAATCAGGCGATCGATCGGCTGGCGAAACTCGCGCCCGGCGCGACCGCATCCGGCCCGAATGCCGTTGCGGCCAAGTTCGGTGACCTCAACCAGGATCTGGTCTACACGCCGCTGCAGCCCTGCCGCATCGTCGACACCCGTTCGACTGCGGCCGGAATGATTGCGGCGAACAGCACCCGAAGCTTTGTGGCGGTCAGTGCGTCCAGCTTCACCGGCCAGGGCGGTAGCTCCACCAACTGCGGAACGCTCGGTCTGAGCGCTACGGCGGTGGTGTTGAACGTGACGGCGGTTACGCCGGTCGCCAACGGCTACACCACTGTGTTTCCCTTCGGCACGGCCCAGCCGCTGTCGTCGAACGTCAATTATTACGCGGGCATCACCGCCGCCAATGGTGTGATCGCCACGATTCCCAATCCGCTGTCGTCGTTCGACTTCACGATCTACAGCAACGCGCAGTCGCACTATGTCGTCGACATTCTCGGCTACTTCGCGCCGCCGATTGCCACAGCTCTGCAGTGCGTGGAAACCGCCAACACCGATCTCGCCATCACAGGCAATGGCGGTACCGGCAATGCCGTTGCGCCCGCCTGCGCAACCGGCTACACCCAGACAGCGACCAACTGCGAGACGACGAGCTGGCTGATGCCGATCGTGTACTTCCAGAGCGGCACCTGTTCGGCGCGCAACGGCGACACAACGAGCCAGACGCTCCGCGCTTCGCGGACCTGCTGCCGCGTGCCGGGTCGCTGATTCTTCCAAGGAGAGCCGAACGAAAAGAGCCGGGGAAGCCCGGCTCTTTTTCTTGCGTGGAACATCCCTGGCCGGAAGCGCATGTTTTTGCCGTTGCACGGCCTGCAGCGCACCTACACTTGAATTCCGGAGAACTAAGATGGCTGGATCGGCTCGTTTCGCTACCATCGCTTTGTCGGTTGTCCCTGCGGTATTCGCCGCTGGTGTGTGCGCGCAGGCGCCGGTGCGGGTGGACAAGCAACACCCGATCACTTCCCCGGCTGTTTCCGCTGCGAAGTTGTTGCCGAAGGAGCGCGGCCAGCTCACGCGTCAATTCGTACTCAAGTGGGGGGCGTACGTGCAGCGGATCTACGAGGTACCGGTCGGCACGTGGGCGAAACGGATGGTCCCGAATTTCGCGACGGCCGATTCGGCCAATTTCCGCAATGCGCTCAAGCGCGAGACCTTCGAAGGCGCGATGGCGGAGCTGTCCGGCACAGGACGTCGTCTCAGCGATACCCAGGCGATTGACAGGCTGGTCAAGCTCTCGCCGGGCGCCAATGCGGCCAGCGCTGTCGCCGCCAAATTCGGCGACCTGAACCAGGATCTCGTGTATACGCCCATCCAGCCTTGCCGCATCGTCGATACGCGCAATACGGCGGCCGGGCAGATCGCCGCGAACTCGACTCGAAACTTTGTCTCGATCAATGCCAGCAATTTCATCAGTCAGGGCGGAAGCACCACCAACTGCGGGACGCTAGGCCAGAGTGCTACGGCGGTGGCGTTGAACGTAACGGCGGTTACGCCGGTCGCCAACGGCTACACCACGGTGTTTCCCTTCGGCACGCCCCAGCCGCTGTCGTCGAACGTCAACTATTACGCGGGCATCACCGCAGCCAATGGCGTGATCGCGACGATTCCCAACCCGGTGTCGACGTTCGATTTCACGATCTACAGTAATGCGCAGTCGCATTATGTCGTCGATATTCTCGGCTACTTCGCGCCGCCAGCGGCGACCGCGCTGGAATGCATCACAGTCAGCGGCTCAGCGGCCAGCGTACCGGCCAACACGTATGGCTATGGATTCGGCGTGAGTTGCCCTGCAGGTTACGGATCCACCAATGCGGGCTTCCAGGCGGCGCAAAAGGTCGTGATGGCGGACGGTTACATGGGCCCGACGTCCGGCAATTTCTTCGTCTACAACCTGGACAGCAGCGCGCAGGTAGTGACGCCTTGGGTGCACTGCTGCCGGGTGCCGGGGCGCTGATTCTTTCGGGAAATTCGATGAAAAGAGTCGGGAAGCCGGGCTCTTTTCGTTGTCTGGGGCATGCATGACCTGAATTCTGCATTTTGCTGTTTGCAAGGCATAGGCATATTCTCAGGACACGTCAACGTTGGACTCGGAGAATAAAGATGGCCAGGCCAGTTCATTTCGCTGCCACTGCATTGCAGATTGTCTTTACGGTATTCGCCGCTGGCGTGTACGCGCAGGCGCCGGTGCGAGCGGACAAGCAACATACACTCACATCCCCAACGGTTTCCGCTGCGAAGTTGTCGCCGAAGGAGCGCGGCCAGCTCACGCGTCAATTCGTACTCAAGTGGGGGGCGTACGTGCAGCGGATCTACGACGTACCGGTCGGCACGTGGGCGAAACGGATGGTCCCGAATTTCGCGACGGTCGATTCGGCCAATTTCCGCAATGCGCTCAAGCGAGAGACTTTCGAAGGCGCGATGGCGGAACTGTCCGGCACAGGACGCCGCCTCAGCGATACCCAGGCGATCGACCGGCTGGCCAAGCTCGCCCCGGGCGCCAATGCGGCCAGCGCTGTCGCCGCCAAATTCGGCGATCTGAACCAGGACCTCGTGTACACGCCCATCCAGCCTTGCCGCATCGTCGATACGCGCAATACGGCGGCTGGGCAGATCGCCGCGAACGCGACTCGAAGCTTTGTCTCGACCAATGCCAGCAATTTCACCGGTCAGGGCGGAAGCGCCACCAACTGCGGGACGTTCGGCCTGAGCGCCACGGCGGTGGCGTTGAACGTGACTGCGGTTACGCCGGTCGCCAACGGCTACACCACGGTGTTTCCATTTGGCACCACCCAGCCGCTGTCGTCGAACGTCAACTACTACGCGGGCATCACCGCTGCCAATGGCGTGATCGCGACGATTCCCAACCCGGTGTCGACGTTCGATTTCACAATCTACAGTAATGCGCAGTCGCATTATGTCGTCGATATTCTCGGCTATTTCGCGCCGCCACTGGCTACAGCGCTGGACTGTACGACGGTCGCCGGCACTCCGACCAATGTGGCCGCCAGTGCGTATGTGTCCCTTCCCACGCTGTTTTGTCCGGCGACCTATACGCCCATAAGCCTGTCCATTTCCGCGGGCGAAAATGTCCTGGTCGCGGACAGTTATACCGCTGGCAATGCCGGGCAGATTTTCGTCAGGAGCCTGAGCGTCAACGCCCAGAACGTGACTGCGAAACTTGCCTGCTGCCGCGTGCCGGGACGCTGATCGATCCAGCCGTTGCAGCAAACGGAAAGAGCCGGGGAAACCCGGCTCTTTTTTGCTGCGCGACAGAAATGCGGGATCCGATTACAGCGCCGCCTGCAACTCCGGCAGCAGCTTGAACAGATCGCCGACCAGGCCGATGTCCGCGATCTCGAAGATCGGCGCTTCTCCGTCCTTGTTGATCGCCACAATCGTGCCGGCGTCCTTGATGCCGGTGAGGTGCTGGATCGCGCCGCTGATGCCGACCGCGACATACAGCTCCGGGGCGATGATCTTGCCGGTCTGGCCGACCTGCATTTCGTTCGGTACATAACCGGCATCGACCGCTGCACGCGAGGCGCCGACGCCGGCGCCGAGTTTGTCGGCCAGGTCGTAGATGATCTTGAAGTTTTCGGCCGAGCCCACGCCGCGGCCGCCGGAGACCACACGACGGGCGCTCTGCAGATCCGGGCGGTCCGATTTGCCGGCGGCGAGGCCGACGTAGCGGGTGTGCGCGGGCAGTGCGGCATCGATCGACATGGCTTCGACGGTGGCGCTGCCACCGCGTGCGGCTTCAGGCCATGACGCGGTGCGTACGGTAGCGACCACGGTGCGATCGGCGGCAGCTTCGACGGTGATGATCGCGTTGCCGGCGTAGATCGGGCGCTTGAAGGTGTGGTTACCCTCGACGGCCATGATGTCGGAGACCTGCGACACACCCAGCAGGGCAGCGACGCAGGGCATCAGGTCCTTGCCGAAGGTGGTGCTGGGTCCGAACACATGACTGTAGCCAGCGGCGGCTTGAGCGATCTGCGGCGCCAGCACCTGGGCGATGGCATTCGCGTTGGCGGCGTTGGCGATGGTGCGCACCGTCGACACGCCGGCCAGAGCTGCGGCTTCGGCGGCAACGCCGGTCGGATCGGCGGCGAGCACCAGCACATCGATGGCGTCGGGATTCAGCGCTTTCGCTGCCGAGACGCACTTGGCGGTGGAGGCATTGAGTTTGCCTTCGAGATGTTCGGCAACGATGAGAACTTTGGACATGGGTGATTCCTCTGGTTCCGTCATTCCCGCGAAGGCGGGAATCCAGTGTCTTGATGCGGATTTGAAGAGAACGTCGCTGTATCCCCGCGTTCGCGGGGATGACGAGTGGTCAGAGCAACCCCTTCGCTTTGAGCGCCGCGACCAGTTCAGCAGCGTCCTTCACCATCACGCCCTTGCTGCGCTTGGCTGGTGGCGCGTAATGGGTGGTCTTGAGCGTGTCGCCCGATTCGACCCCGAGATCGGCGAACTGGATGGTTTCCAGCGGCTTGCTCTTGGCCTTCATGATGTCCGGCAGCTTGATGAAGCGCGGCTCGTTGAGACGCAGGTCGGTGGTGACCACGGCGGGCAGATCGATTTCCAGCGTTTCGAGGCCGGCGTCGACTTCGCGCACCACCGTGGCCTTGCCATCGGCGATGTCGAGCTTGCCGGCGAAAGTCGCCTGCGGGCGGCCCCACAGCGTGGCCAGCATCTGGCCGGTCTGGTTGGCGTCGTCGTCGATCGCCTGCTTGCCGAGGAGGACCAGATCGGGCTGTTCCTTCTCGATCAGCTTCAGCAGTGCGCGGGCGGCGGTGAGCGGCTGCATGGCGGCATCGCTGACGATGTGGACGGCGCGGTTCGCGCCCATCGCCAGACCGTTGCGCAGATGCGGCTGGGCATCGGCCGGGGCGATGGTCACGACCACGACTTCGGTGGCGATGCCCTTGTCGCGCAGACGTAGGGCTTCTTCCAGAGCGATATCGTCGAAGGGATTGGGCGACAGCTTGACGCCGTCGGTGACCACGCCGGAGCCGTCCGGCTTGACCTGGATGCGGACGTTGTAGTCCACCACGCGCTTGTAACCGACGAGGATCTTCATCGTTCGGAATGTCCTGGAAGCGGAAGAAGGGCCCGATGATGGTTCCGGTGGGCCAGAACCCGGAATTTTAGCGGTTCGGGAGGGCCGCCGCGAGTCGCGGCGGCCCATCGAGGGAATCGGATCATGCTGCCTTGATCAGGTCGGCCGCGCGCTCCGCGATCATGATCGTGGGCGCGTTGGTGTTGCCGCCGATCAGACAGGGCATGACCGAGGCGTCGATCACGCGCAGGCCATCGACGCCATTGACCCGCAGCGACGGGTCGACCACGGCATCGGCGTCGCTGCCCATCCGGCAGGTGCCGATCGGGTGGTAGACGCTTTCGGCCTTCGCGCGGATGAATTCGATCAGCCCGGCATCGTCCAGATCGGTGCGGCTCGGGAAGATCGGGGCGCCGCGATACCGGTCGAAGGCCTTCTGGGCGAGGATCTCGCGCGAAATCTTCGCGCATTCGACCATCATCTTCAGGTCGAAGCCTTCGGCATCGCCAAGGTAGTTCGCTTCAATCCGTGCCTTGTCGCCCGCGCGGTTGCTGGCCAGCCCGACCCGGCCGCGGCTGCGTGGGCGCAGGAAGCAGGCATGCAAGGTGTAGCCGTCGCCCGGCAGGCGGTTGCGGCCGTGATCGTCCAGCATCGCCGGCACGAAGTGGAACTGGATGTCGGCGCGCTCGTCCGGCGCCAGCGGCGAGCGTGCGAAGCCGCCGGCTTCGGCGACGTTGCTGGTGCCCGGGCCGCGGTGGCCGCGCAGGTAATAGTCGAAAGCGATCTTCAGGTCGCCGACGCGATCGTAGGTCACGCGTTCGGTCGAGTGGAACAAAGTGCAGACGTCGAGGTGGTCCTGCAGATTGGCACCGACGCCCGCGCGGTCCGCGACCACCTCGATGCCCAGTTTGCGCAGATCTTCGGCCGGGCCGACGCCCGACAGCATCAGCAACTGCGGCGAGTTGATCGCGCCGCCGCTGAGGATGACTTCGCGCGCGGCCGGCTGGTGATAGGCCTGGCCGTTCATGACGTAGGCCACGCCGTTCGCGCGCGTGCCTTCGAAGGTGATGCGGCTGACGACGGCGCCGGTATGGATGGTGAGGTTCGGGCGCTGGCGGGCAGGATTGAGGTAGGCCACTGCCGTCGAGCAGCGCGCGCCGTCGCGCTGGGTGACCTGATAGAAGCCGACGCCGTTCTGCACCGCGCCGTTGAAGTCACGATTGTGGGTCAGACCGATCTGCTGGCCGGCGTCGATGAATGCCTGCGACAGCGGATTGGTGTAGCGCAGATCGGAGACGCCGAGCGGGCCTTCGGCGCCGTGGAAGGCATCGGCGCCGCGGCTGTTGCTTTCTGATTTCTTGAAGTAGGGCAGGACGCTGCTCCAATCCCAGCCGCTGGCGCCCTGCGCCGCCCAGTCGTTGTAGTCGTCGGCGACGCCGCGGATGTAGCACATCGCGTTGATCGAACTGGAGCCGCCGAGCACCTTGCCGCGCGGCCACCACAGGGCGCGCTGGTTGAGATTCGGTTCGGCGGCGGTGTTGTAATCCCAGTTCACGCCTTTCTGGTTGACCAGCTTGGCCAGACCGGCGGGCATATGGATGAAGGGGTGCCAATCGCGCGGGCCGGCTTCCAGCAGCAGCACTTTGACGGAAGGGTCTTCGCTCAAGCGGTTGGCCAATACGCAACCCGCCGAACCGGCGCCGATGATGATGTAGTCGAACACGCGCGGACCTTGTGAAATCGTGTGCAAGCGACACTATGCCCGCAGCCTAGAGCAAATACTCTGCGAAAGTGCGGGCTGGTTTCCCTGCTGCGAACCTGCCGGATTCCTGCGCTGGCGGTCGTCACCGCGATCCGTTACCGTGCGCCCTGTGCACGCCTCCGACACGGCCCGACCGACCCACATCGACTCCGACAAGGAACGCCGTATCCATGCCGGCGAATGGTCCGCCGTCGCCTGGTCGTTCCTCTACTTCTTTTGTGTGCTCTCGGCGTATTACGTCGTCCGTCCGGTGCGCGACCAACTGTCGGCGGCGGTCGGTTCCACCCAGTTGTTCTGGTTCTATGCGGCGGTGTTCGTAGCGACGCTGTTGCTCACGCCGGTCTTCGCCTGGCTGGTCGGACGTTATCCGCGCCGGGTGGTGATTCCCACTGTCTATCTGTTTTTCATAGCCTGTCTGCTCGGCTTCGTTCCCTTGTTCAACCAGCAGGGGCTGGTTTCGCCCAAAGCCCTGGGGACGGTGTTCTTCGTCTGGATCAGCGTATTCAATCTGTTCGTGGTGTCGGTGTTCTGGAGTTTCATGGCCGATATCTGGAGCGACGCGCAGGCCCGGCGGCTGTTTCCGATCATCGGGCTGGGCGGTGCGGTCGGGGCGCTTGCCGGACCGTTGACCGCGCGCAGCCTGGTCGATGTCATTGGCGTGGCGCCGCTGTTGCTGGTCTCGGCAGGTCTGCTTGGTCTTGCGATCGTCTGTGCGATGGTGCTCGGGCGCTGGGCGATGTTGCACGGCCAGCGTCGACACGAAACCGGTCACGGCGCGGCGATGGGCGGCGGCATGTTCGATGGCCTGAAGCAGATTTTCGCCAATCCGATCATGCGCACCATGGCGATCCTGATGCTGCTCGGGGACTGCATCGGTACCGTCAACTACGCGATGGTCGTCGATTATTCTGGCGCCACGTTCACCGATGCGGTGGCGCGCACCAAGTTCGCGGCCAATCTCGATCTCATCACCAATCTGCTGCAGATCGTTGTCCAGGTCAGCCTCACCCGCTGGCTGCTGACGCGCTACGGCGCGGGTTCGGCCATCGCGCTGCACGCCGGCTGCACCGTGCTGGTGATGTTGGCGGTGATCCTGTCGGGCGACCCGCATGCCACGGTGATCGGCGGCATGCCGTGGGTCGCGGTCGCGCTGATCGTCAGTCGCGGCCTTGCGTACGGTGCGCTCGGCCCTGCGCGCGAGAGCCTGTTCGCGCATGTCCCGCGCAGCCTGCGTTACAAGGGCAAGAACGCGGTCGACACCGCCGTGTGGCGTTTCGGCGATATGTCGGTCGCGTTCGCCATGAACGGTCTGCGCGCGGTCGGCACGCTCGCCGCCGGGTTCGCCGCGCTCAATGCGGTCGCGGCGACCGCTTCGGGGGTACTCGGCTGGCGCCTCGCCCGTCGGATCGAACGCGAATACGTTTCGCCCGGGACCGTGCCGGCGCCTGCCACCGGTTGAGTGCTCTGCGGTCGGTCACGCGCTAAGCTGTCGCGTCACCAGAAAGGAGTCGTCTCATGTCGATGATTGCCATTGCGCTGATCGTGTTGGTCGCGCTGCTGCACGTTTATTTCCTCGTCCTCGAAATGTTCCTGTGGACGAAGCCGCTGGGTATGAAGGTGTTCCGCAATTCGCCCGAGAAGGCTGAAACCACCCGCGTGCTCGCCGCGAACCAGGGTTTGTACAACGGCTTTCTCGCCGCCGGCCTGCTCTGGGCTGCGTTCGCGGGTAAGCAGGATGTCGCGCTGTTTTTCCTGGGCTGCGTGGTGGTCGCCGCGCTCTACGGCGCCTACAGCGTCAGCAAGCGGATTTTCTATGTGCAGGGTGTGCCTGCGATCGCAGCGATTGCGGCAGTGATGCTCAACCCATGATCCGGCGTTGCGTCGAGATCAACGCAGGATCGGTAATGCGAACAGGGCCGCGCCCAGCGCGAACAGAACCGAGAGCGTGTGCACCAGCGGATGCTTGACGCGCAGGAATACGAACTGCTGAATCAGACGTAAGACCCAGAATCCGGACATGCCCAACATGACGGCGCGGCCGAGCGGGGTCTGGATCAATGCGTCCGGAAAACGCAGGCACAGACCGCCGATGCACAGGAACACCCAGATCAGCTGGACGTTGGCGATCTGCAGGATCGCGCGATTGGCCACGGTGGTCGACGCCAGTGTCTTCGGCCAGCGGAACAGCGCCCAGAACGCGACGTGGAATGCCGCGAAGCCGAGGCTGTGCAAGCCGCAAAGCAGCAGCATCGTATCGCCCGTCATACGGACGGCCAGCCGGTCATGACGATCGTTTCGGCGACAGCCACATCGAGATCGTCGCCCGGAATACCGTTTCGCCTTTCGGATCGGTGACGATCACTTCCACCGGCAGTGCGTAACCCTCATTCGCTTCGACGACCGGTATGGCGGGCGTCGCAACCGCGCGCATGGTGCCGATGGCCTTTTTCACGTATTCGACGGTCATGCCTTTCGGGATCCAGCGCATGGAATCAGGCAAGGACACTTCGGTCACCATGCCGCCAGCCAGTTCGGCCATGTTGCACAGCGCGATCGCGTGGACGGTGCCGAGGTGATTGGTGACCTTGCGGCGATGGCGCAGGGTCACTTCGCAGCGGTTGGGCTCAAGCGTTTCGATGCGCGGCGAGATGCTGGCGAAGTAGGGCGCCTTGAAACAGATTGCGCGCGTGAACAGCCAGTTGCCGGCGGGCCAGCGCTGCATGCGGCGATAGAGGGCGAGCGTCTTGTTGGCCATCGTGTGGATTCCGGAAATGCGAACGGCGGGAATTCCCGCCGTTCGCGATGGTGCAGGTCGGTGGCGGACCTCAGGCAGCGGCGCGCGGCGCGATGGCCTGCGAGGCTTCCGGCTTGTCTTCCACGTAGCCGGCCGAACGCAGTTCCCACGGCTCGAAGTCGTCGACCATGATCGTGTCGAGCGTCATCTCGCGCAGCTCTTCCAGCTGCTTGCGCTCGTCCGCGGTGATCCAGCCTTCGCGCACGCCTTCGTCCAACTGCGCGGGGAATTCCAGCGCTTCGATATCGCTGTTCTTCAGCGCCTTGAGGAATTTGCGCTCCACCGGCTCGGCCAGAATCATCTTGGCGAGATAGCTGTTGACGCGGCCGGCGGGGTTGTTCTCGCAGGGCTCCAGGAACAGGCCTTCGGCCAGACGGTCGCGGGCTTCGCACGGGGTCATCAGCAGCGCGGCGGCGCGGTGGCCCAGGCGGTCGCTCGGCGCTTCGGCGCGGCGGCCCCACGGGAAGATCACCGCCCACAGCAGCCAGCCGACCGGACGGATCGGGAAGTTGCGCAGCGCGCCGGAC
>CAZGBA010000016.1:0-57094 GCA_964523435.1 uncultured Xanthomonas sp. | reverse complement strand
CCGAGCCGACCATCGAGGGCACCTCGGTGGCGACCACCCGCGCGGTGGTCAACGCATCGCTGCTGGTGCTGATGTTCAATTTCGTGCTGTCCGCATTCCTGTTCCGGTGATCGCGATGACCGCCCTGCCTTCCACCGATCTGCGTTTCAAAGACATGTTCTCCACAGAGGTTTCTCCATGAGTGCACGCGGCCCACGCCTCGAATTCGCCGTCGGCGCCTTTCTGCTGCTGGCCCTGGCCTCGCTGCTGGTGCTGGCCATCGCGTCCACCAATGGCCGCTTCGGTTTCGGCGAAGACACCTACGATCTCAAAGCGCGCTTCACCAACCTCGGCCAGCTGCGGCCGATGGCGCCGGTGAAGATCGGCGGCGTTCCCATCGGCAAGGTCGCCACGATCGAACTCGACCCGAAGAAGCTCGACGCCGTGGTGACGCTCAGCATCGACAGCCGCTACCGGGATCTGCCGATCGACACTTCGGCCAGCATCCTCACCGGCGGCCTGCTCGGCGAAAGCTACGTCGGCCTGCAGCCGGGCGGCGACATGGAAATACTCAAGCCGGGCGAGGAGATCGCGTTCACCACGCCTGCGGTCGACCTGATCCAGATGGCCGGCAAGTACATCTTCGGCGGCACCGGCACCAGTGCCGACAACGGAACCAAACCGGACATCCGCGACTCCAATGCGCCGTCCGACGCCTCCCCCACCGAACAGGCCCCGAGCCCATGACCATGACCCTCCGTCTTATGCCCGTGCTGATCGGCGCCGCGATGTTCGCAGCGACGGTTCCGGCGCTCGCCCAGACCGCACGCGCCGCAGCCCCCGTGTCGGCTTCGATGCAGGGCACGCCCAGCCAGCTCGTCCTCAACAACAGCCAGCGCGTGCTCAGCACGCTGGAGAAGCGCCGCGCCGAATTCAGCAAGAATCGGGCTGCGCTGCGCCAGTTCATCAGCACCGAATTCAACGCGATGTTCGATCGCGACTACGCCGCGCGCCAGGTGCTGGGCCGCCACGGTCGCGGCGCTTCGGACGAGGACGTGAAACTGTTCGCCGATGCGCTGGCCGACAATCTCATGCAGCGTTACGGCTCTTCGCTGCTCGACTTCAACACCCAACTGCGGGTGCGCGTGAAATCCGAAACCCCGCTGCCGCGCGGACTCGGGGTGAAGGTGTCCAGCGAATTCCTGCGCCAGGGCGGCGCCGCCATTCCGGTGGACTATCTGATGCGCAAGACCGGCACGCAGTGGAAGGTGTTCGATGTGATGGTCGAAGGCGTGTCCTACGTGCAGACCTTCCGCAACCAGTTCGACGCCGAGCTGCAGCGCAAGACCATCCGCCAGGTCGCCACCGAACTGCGCAATGGTCAGATCAAGGCGGACGCGGGCGAGTGAGCACGCACTGCAACATCGTGCGTGCCGACGAAACACTGCGTTTCGAGGGACCGCTGCACCGCGACGCCATCGCCGCGCTGTGGCCGCGCATTCCCGACGATCTGAAGGGCGTACGGCGCTTCGATCTTGGCGCTGTCGCCTCCATCGACAGCGCCGGCCTGGCCTTGGTTTCGCTGCTCGCGGCGCGCTGCGGGACGGTCGAGATCCTGGGCAGCCCGGACGGTTTCGCGGAACTGCGCGCCGCCTATCGGCTGGGTCATGGCCTCGCTTTCGTCCGCGATTGACGCGACTTCCGGCCCACGACTCACCGCTATCGCAACGGCTACACTCGACCCATGACGACTTCGCGCCTCCTCCCCCGGGCCGCTTTTGTCCTCGCCGCGCTGCTCGCCAGCGGCTGCGCGCACAGAGCTGCTTCACAAGACGCACCGCCCGCAGCGACCGTCGTCGAAGCGCCGACCACGGACACCGGCATCGCCGACGGGCCATCCGCTGGCGATCCGGGAACTGCCCCGTCCGCAACTGCGGCGATGAATGCGGACGACGGTGCGGGCACCATCGCAGAAGTCGCCGCAAGCCCGGAACCGGCCGCACAGGCACCGACCGAAGCAGAACAGGATTTCGCCGCGATCTACGGTAACGGTGAACTGCCCGAGGAATACGACCCGATCGCCGATCCAACCCTGCCCGCGCCCGCAACGCAGCCGGTGAGTTACGACCCGCTGGAAAAGCTCAACCGTCGCGTGCATCGCTTCAACGAAGTCGTCGACCGGCGCATCGCAAAACCCCTGGCGAACGTGTACGTGAAGGTGGCGCCGCGTCCGGTGCGGCTGGGCGTCGGCAATTTCTTCAACAATCTCGGCCAGCCGGTCAGCGCGCTGAATGCCTTGTTGCAGGGCAAACCCAAACAGGCCGGACAGGCGCTGGGTCGATTCCTGCTCAACAGTACGCTCGGCATCGGCGGCGTGTTCGACCCCGCCTCTTCGGCCAATCTGCCGAACAAGAGCGAAGACTTCGGACAGACGCTCGGCGTCTGGGGCTGGGAAAAATCGCGCTACATCGAATTGCCACTGTTCGGCCCGCGCACCATCCGCGACGCGCTCGGCATGGCCGGCGATTCGCCGTTGTCGCCGATCCGCTCGATCGAGGAAGACAAGCTCCGCGTGTTGCTGCAGGGGCTGCAACTGGTCGACGTGCGGACGCAGCTGCTGGCCGTGGACCGGATGCGCGAGGGCGCGACCGACGATTACGCGCTGGTGCGCGACGCCTGGATGCAGCGCCGGCAATATCAGATCTTCGGCGGGAGCAAGACAGAAGCCGACGAATCGCTGCCGGATTATCTGGACAACGGCGACGACAACCCGACCGTGCCGATCAATGCGATTCCGGTGATTCCCGGCTCGCCGTAGGGATTCCGGTCATCCTTCGTCGGCGGTATCGTCGTCGCCAACCGCATCGCCCAGCAGTTTCTGCGCTTCGCCCGCAGGCAGCGCTTCCACTTCGCGCAGCTTGCGGCCGAGCGCGCGCGAACGCACGCTGGTTTCCTCGATCTTGTTGCTGGCTTCGTCCAGCTTCTTCTTGACCCCGTCCAGCACAGTGCCGAACTTGGCGAACTCGGTCTTCACCGCACCCAGCGTGCGCCACACTTCGCTGGAACGTTCCTGGATCGCGAGCGTGCGGAAACCCATGTGGAAGCTGGTCATCAGCGCCAGCAGCGTGGTCGGGCCGGCCACCGCGATGCGCTGATCGCGCTGCAGCGCTTCGACCAGACCCGGACGTCGCAACACTTCCGCATACAGGCCTTCGGTCGGCAAAAACAGGATCGCGAATTCGGTGGTATGCGGCGGCGACACGTATTTGTCGTGGATTTCGCGCGCCTGCTTGCGCACCTGTCGCTCCAGCGCGTCGCCGGCCAGTCGCGCGGCATCCACATCGCCCAACTCCTGCGCATCCAGCAGGCGTTCGTAATCTTCGCGCGGAAATTTGGCGTCGATCGGCAGCCATACCGGCGCGTCGCGTTCGGATCCGGGAAATCGCACCGCGAATTCGACGCTGGCATCGCTGCCGGGCACCGTCTTCACGTTGGCCGCGTACTGGTCGGGCGCGAACACCTGCTCCAGCAGCGCGGCCAGCTGCACTTCGCCGAAGATGCCGCGCGATTTCACGTTGTTCAGCACCCGCTGCAGACCACCGACATCCGACGCGAGCTTGTTCATGTCGCCGAGCCCCTGATGCACCTGCACCAGCATCTGCGCGACGTTGCCGAAACTCTCGGTCAGGCGCGTCTCCAGCGTCGACTGCAGCTTCTCGTCGACCGTCGCGCGCATCTGTTCCAGCTTGGCCTCGTTGCCGCGTTGCAGTTCGCCGAGTTTCTGTTCGAGGGTGACGCGCAGTTCGGTAAGACGCTGTTCGTTGCGGTCAGTGAGTTCGCGCAGCTGCGCACCCAGCCCGTCGGCGAACTGCTTTTGCCCACCGGCCAGTTCGCTGCGGGCTTTCTGCGCATCGTCGTTCAGCGCGGCGCGCAGTTCGTCCAGACGCGCATCGGTGCGCAGGGTCAGGTCGGCGAGGCTGCGGCCGAAGCCTTCGATCCGCTGCGCCTGCGCCAGCGCCAGACTGTCGAGCTGCTGGCGCAATTCGCCGCGCCCCGCGCGCTGTTCCTCGCGCAGCGCCTCCTCGACCCGCCCGCGCAGGCGGTCCAGCGCAGCGTCGGGTTTTCGCAGCAGCAGGATGACGAGCAGAACAAGAACGGCCGCAGTAGCGACCAGCAACAGGATCAGCAGAAGTTCGGTATCGGGCATGGCGTCAGTGTACCCGCGACGCCAGTGGGGATGACGTCGACATGACGTCATCATGACGAATGTCATTGAACTGTCATTTTACAGCGCTAGCGTGATCCCGACTTCCCAAGGGAACCACTGGATGGCTTCGATCGGAACGGGTTTGTTGGTCTTCGCTGGCGCGCTGAGTGCGTTGGCATTCTGGTCCTGGCAACGGCGCGCGCAGCGCCTGCGCTACCTCCGCGAGACGCCGCTGCCGCCGGGGCTGTACGACAAACTGCGCAAGAAACGCCCGGACATCGCGCCGGAGCACTACCCGCTGATCAACCGCGCACTGCGCGATTTCTTCGCCACCTATCTGCTCAGCGGCTGCAAGCCGGTGTCGATGCCATCGCAGGCCGCCGACGAGCTCTGGCACGAGTTCATCCTCTACACCCGCAACTACGATCGCTTCTGCCGCCAGGCATTCGGCAAGTTCCTGCATCACACGCCCGCAGTGGTGCTGTCGCGGAACTACGACCGCAATGTCGGCCTGCGCCGCGTCTGGTGGCATGCCTGCAAACTCGAAGGCATCGACCCGCGCAACCCGGCACGGCTACCGCTGCTGTTCGCGCTGGACACAAAACTCAAGCTGACCGACGGCTTCCGCTACGCGCTGGACTGTCACGGCCTGCGCGACAACAACGGTAGCGGTGGTGGCGGCTGTGGTTCGCAGTGCGCCACCGACATGCGCGACAGTTCGTTCGACGGCACCACCGATGGTCTTGGCGACAGTGGCGGCGATAGCGGCGGCGGGGACAGTGGAGATGGCGGCGGTGGAGACGGGGGCGGCTGCGGCGGCGATTGAGATTCGCCGTGCAGCTCAATCCACCACGCGACAGAACACCGCTTTCAGATAGCGGCTTTCCTGCACATCGGTCAGCCACGGGTGATCGGCGCCTGCGCCGGCGACCTTCAACACTTGCACCGTGCGGCCGGCGTAGTACGCGGCGCGGCGCACGGCGTCGAGGAACTGTTCCTCGCTGATCAGACCGGTGCACGAGAAGGTCGCGAACAGACCGCCGGGTTTGACCACGCCCATCGCCAACTTGTTCATGTCGAGATATTTCTTCAGCGCGGGAATGATCTGTTCGCGGTCGCGGGTCATTTTCGCGGGATCGAGAATCACGACATCGAACTGCTCGCCGCTGTTGGCGGCATCGCGCAGCCACGGGAAGATGTCGGCCTGCACGAAGCGCGGGCGGACATGGTTCAACCGGGCGTTGGCCTTGGCGATCTCCAGCACCGCATCGTCGATGTCGATACCGACCACTTCCGCCGCACCGCGCGCAGCGGCATAGACGCCGAAACCGCCGGTGTTGCAGCACAGATCCAGCACGCGCTTGCCGGCGCACTGGTGCGACAGCCATTCGCGGTTCTCGCGCTGATCGGCGAAGAAACCGGTCTTGTGCGCACCGGCGGGATCGGCGCGGAACTGGATTCCATATTCGGTAATGATGGCGGGCGCTGCGGGCTCGCTGCCACGGAAATCGAAACTCTCCTGCTTCTGTACGTGCTCGTCGGCGAAGGCATGGAAGCGGCAGCCCGGAAACTGTTCGCGTAGCGCGGCATAGATCCACTCGCGATACCGGAACATCCCGGCGCTGAAGTATTCGACCACCAGCAGATCGTCGTAGCGATCCACGACCAGCCCGCTCAAGCCGTCGCCCTCGCTGTGCACCACGCGCCAGGCGTTGCTGACCGCATCCAGTTTCAGCACATCGCGACGCAGACTCACCGCCTCGGCGATCTTGCGCGAGAACCACGCGGCATCCACCGCGATATCCGGGTCGCGCTCCAGCAGGCGCAGCGAGATCCGCGAATGGCCGTTGTAGAAGCCGCGCGCGGTCCACACGCCGTCGTTGCCGATGATGTCGACCAGACTGCCCGGCTTCGGGCGCTGCACCGGCTTCTCGACCAGTTTCTGGAAGATCCACGGATGACGTGAAGTCCAACTGTTCTTGAGATGAATCTGCGGAAGGCTGGTCTGAGTGTTGTTTTCGTTCATGTTCGTATTGTAGTGGCGATTGACATGCCCTTGGCTTTCACGCAGCATCGGTCGTTCTGAAGGGGAGTAGCTCCCATTCGTCGCGGTCGTCATTACGAGTTCGGGTTTACCCGACTCCGGCCCGGCGGCAGTCGCAAACGGCAGACCCATTGCCGGCGGCTGCGAGCGAGACCTTCGCCGCTTGGCGAAGGTCCGTCCCGTCAGACCGCATGGTCCATCATGCCCGGTCAGAAACAGACGCCCAGCCTCGCGGTTGGGCGTTTTCGTTTCCGACTGGAGAGTGATGCATGACCACTATCGGTAGTCCCCTGTTGTGGAGCGCGTTCGCGGCGCTCGTCGTTGTCGCCCTGCTGGTCGATCTGGTGCTGATGCGCCACGGCGGCCCGCACAAGGTGACGTTCAAAGAAGCGGTGTTCTGGAGCATCGGCTGGATCGGCCTGGCGCTGGCCTTCAACGCCGGACTCTGGTGGTACATCAGCCAAGAGGCGGGCGAAGTCGTCGGCAACCGCGTCGCGCTGGAATTCCTCACCGGTTACCTGGTCGAGAAATCATTGGCGGTCGACAACATCTTCGTGTTCCTGATGGTGTTCACGTTCTTCTCGGTGCCGGAGGAACAGCGCCAGAAAGTGCTGATCATCGGCGTGCTCGGCGCCATCGTGCTGCGCGCGATCATGATCTTCGCCGGCGCGTTCCTGCTCGCGAAATTCCACTGGATTCTCTATGTGTTCGGCGCATTCCTGCTGCTGACCGGCATCAAGATGATGCTCGCTGCAGGCAAGGCACCGGATCTGGAAAAAAATCCGGTGCTGAAATGGATGCGCGGCCACCTGCCGCTGACCTCCGACTACCACGGCAACCTGCTCAGCGTGCTGAAGGAAGGCAAGCGCTGGTACACGCCGCTGTTCGTGGTGATCGTGCTGATCGGCGTGACCGACCTGATCTTCGCGGTGGATTCGATTCCGGCGATCTTCGCGATCACCGGCGACCCCTTCATCGTGCTGACCTCGAACGTGTTCGCGGTGCTGGGTCTGCGCGCGATGTTCTTCCTGCTGGCCGGCATGGCCGACCGCTTCCATCTGCTGCCCTATGGCCTGGCGATCGTGCTGATGTTCATCGGCGCGAAGATGCTGCTGATCGATGTCTACAAGATCCCGATCCTGTGGTCGCTGGGTGTGGTCGCGGCGACGATCGCAGCGACGGTCGTGCTCAGCCTGATGCGGCCGGCGCGCCCCCCAGCCGCATCGTAAGTGGGGAGCGCCGGCATGACACTCGGCATCGGCCTGCTGTACCTGTCCATGGGAAGCGCCGCGATCTTCGCGGTCGCGGCGCTCCTGCGCGGGTTGGCGATGAATCTCTTCGACGCGAAGACAGGCTCGGTCTGGGACTGGTTCTGGGGAATTGTTCTGGGGAATTCTGGATCTTCTGACCGCGCTGCTGTGAACACGCTTGCCAAGGGCGTCATTCCACAGTATTCCAACCCGAAGGCCCTTGGACGGCCTTGATCGGGGCCGCCCAAGGCACCACAGACTCTCCATGGACCTGCGAACACCGGAAGACCTCCCCGACACCCCCGCACAGCGCGCCACCGACCGGCAGCGCCTGCTGCGGGCGCTGAACGCCAGTCTCGCCTTCGTGCTGGTGCTGGCGGCGGTGTTCGCCCTGCAGCAGGGCGAGGACTACCGTCCGCTCACCGTGACCGCGCTGAGCGCCCAGGGCCTGTGGGGCCTGCTGACCGCGCCGTTGCTGCATGGTTCGGTGGAGCACATCGCCGCCAATGCCGCCTCCCTGCTACTGCTCGGCACCCTCGCCGGCAGCGTCTATCCCAGGGCGACGGTGCGAGCGCTGCCAATCCTGTGGCTCGGCTCCGGGCTGGGCGCGTGGCTGCTGGGCGAGCCCGGCAGCCATCATCTCGGCGCCAGCGGCTTGACCCACGGCCTGATGTTCCTGGTGTTCATGCTCGGCCTGCTGCGCCGCGATCGGCCGTCGATCGCGGCGGCGATGATCGCGTTCTTCCTCTATGGCGGCATGCTGCTGACGGTGCTGCCGCAGGAGCCGGGCGTGTCCTGGCAATCGCATCTGGGCGGGGCCGCTGGCGGCGTGCTGGCGGCGATCATGTTCCGCTATCTCGACCCGATCCCGCCGCGCAAGCAATACAGCTGGGAGCTGGATGGCGATGCCCCGCCTGCCGACGAGGCGGAGCTGGAATTACCCCCGCCGACCGACGTGCCGGTACTGTGGCGCCGTCCCGAGGAAGCGCGCGGCGTGGTCCTGCAGTTCCCGCCGCGCCGCCCACCGGACGCGCAAGAGCCACCCTGAACGGGCCTGGCGGCTGCGCGTTCCGACAAACGGTCGTCGCCCAGGTCGGCCTTGGACTTCGCGGAACCGCCCGTGGGCAGACAACATTTCATTGAAAATCAAATGGTTGAGCCGATTCAGGTGCACCCTGGATGTGGGGTATTGTCACCGGGCCGATAAAACCGCCGATGCTTTGAAAACGACATCGAAGTCCGTTAGTCTGAACACGGGAGCTTCCGCGACAGATACTTGATGTCTTTGACGAGACAGCAGGCCGTCGATGGCGTGGGGGCGCTTCAGCTAACGAAGGCTCGGGAACACCGGGCGGTACGAGAAAACTCGAGTTCGCCGAGGCGATGTTTCTGGCCGATGCGATTTGACTATCAGGAGAGAAGTCCATGAACAACCGCGTGATTTCCGCGCTCGCACTCGGCATCGCCCTTGCGGCGTCTTCGGCCGCTGTCAGTGCCCAAAGCAATACCACCCCACTGCCCGAAGGCTTCAGCACCGCTTCCACGGAACGCCCCGAAGGCTACGACACTGCCGGATCGGAACGTCCTGAAGGTTACGAAGCAGCAGATTCCGATACCGCCAAACCCGAAGGTTATGACACGCAGACCAATGGCGGCCTCTCCGACGATATGCAGGCGATGGTCGACAGCCTCGTCAAACAGAATGAGTCGCTCATGACCGGTGGCGATGAAGCCACGGCATGCGAAGCCATCCTCTGTCTGTCCACCGGCAGCCCACCGAGCGCATGCGCTGCATCCTTGGCGCGCTATTTCGGGATCACCGACTGGAAGTTCTGGAGAATGATCCAGAAGCGCCTCAACTTCCTGAATCTGTGTCCGGCCGCGAACCAGACACCCGCAATGAGCTCGCTGGTCAACGCGATGGCCAATGGCGCTGGTCGCTGCGATGCGGCTACGCTCAACCAGGTCCTCCGGACATGGACCGGCATCGACGGCCAATACGAGATCAGCAACCAGATGCCGTCCTACTGCAGTGAGTATTACGGTCACCAGTACACCACCGACATGAACAACGCTCTGCCGCATTACGTCGACAAGTACGTCGTACGCACCTATGTGGATGGTGAAGGCACGACCTACTACGAATACGATGGCGGTTACTGGGTCGACGGCAGCACGGCGTCGGCGAAGCTCGCCAGCGATGCCAACGGCGCGATCCCGGCATCCAAGGATTCAGCGGCTGTCGGCAAGTTCTGAAGCCGGTTCTACAACCGATGCTGTTCTGGAAGAGGCGGGGGCAACCCCGCCTTTTTCATGTCTCCCGTATCGAGCACCCGGCCCTTTCGGACTCAGATCCGCTTGCCGAGTTGCCGATCGTGGACTCGCGACCACAGCAACAGCGACACCGTCGCGCCAACCAGGCACAGGAACATGTCCCACTGCGTATCCCAGACATCGCCCTGGGTGGCGAGAAACGCATCGGCATCCGCGCCGTAGATCAGCGCCGACCACCATTCGATCAGCTCGAAGAACGCGCTGAAGCTCAGACAGGCAGCCAGCACCAGATAAAACAGCCAGCCGCCGCGACGCAGCGGCGTGCAGCGCAGCATCAATTCGCGGGCGAGAATCGCGGGCACGAAGCCCTGCATGAGATGGCCGACGCGATCCCAAGGGTTGCGCTCGAATCCGAAGGTGTCGCGCAGCCAGAACCCGAGCGGCGTTTCCGCGTAGGTGTAGGCGCCGCCATGAATCAGCACCAGCGCGTGCGCGACCAGCAGCCAGCACAGCAATCGGGTCAGCGGAAAGCGCCGCCAGTTCAGGGCGATGATCGGAATCGCCACGATCACCCAGATCACTTCCAGAAACCAGGTCAGCCGATCCTTCGGCGCAATTCCAGACACGATCAAGGCCACGGTCACGATGACGAGCAGAAGCTTGCGCTCGACCGCTGCGGGCGGTGTGGCGATGGTGGTCGCTGACATGCGAGGACTCCAGGCGAAGGCGAAGCCACGATGTTACGTCAGCGCCGACATGGCCCGGGCCCATTGTCGGCCCGGTGCGCCGGTGCTAGCGTCCGCCATCCTTGTTCCGGAGCCGGCCGATGGTACGTTTTACCGCGTTGCTGCTGTTCGCGACCCTCGCCGCCTGCCAACGCAACGCCGATCCCGTGGAGCCGGGGCTTACCGTCTCCGCGCCACCACCGGTTGTGGCTGCGCCGTTGACTGCGGACGAGCAGCGCATCGCCGACGATGTGGGCTTTCTCGCCGACGACAGGCTTGAAGGCCGCGAGACCGGCACACGCGGCTACGATCTTGCTGCCGAATACACCGCCAAACGCTTCCTCGAGATCGGGCTGCAGCCTGCGGGCGACAACGGGACGTATTTCCAGCGCGTGCCGCTGCTGAAGGCGACGCGCGAAGCCGAGGGCGCGGCGCTCACGGTCAAGCGCAACGGCCGCGAGATCGCGCTGCGATTCCGCGAGCAGTTCCTGCCCGCGCTCGATTTCAACGCCACCACGCATGCGATCGAAGCGCCAGCGGTGTTCGTCGGCCAGGGCGTGCATGCGCCCGCATTGAATCACGACGATTTCGCCGGGCTGGATCTGCGCGGCAAGATCGCAGTGCTGTTCTCCGGTGCGCCGTCGCGCTTCGACAACGATCGCCGTGCGTTCCACAGCGCCAGCCGCGAGAAGCTGCGCGCGCTCGCCGAGCGCGGCGCGATCGGCGCGGTGTTCGTCAACACGCCGCAGGATGAAGCCGGTTCGCCATGGTCGCGCAGCGCCGACAACTGGCAGCGTTCGGGCATGCGCCTGCGCGATGCCGACGGCAAAGGCATGAACACGTTTCCCGAACTGCGCGCGGTGGCGAACGTCAGCGCGGCAGCAGCCGATCTGATCTTCGCCGACGGTCCACAGCCTGCAGCTGTGCTGTTCAAGGCCGCGCAGGCAGGCACGCTGAAAGGCTTCGCGCTGCCGGGCACGCTGACGCTGGCTGCGCGCACGAAGATCGAACCGGTCGAATCGCGCAACGTGGTCGCAAGACTTCCGGGCAGCGACACTGCGCTCGCCGCCGATCACATCGTCTACACCGCGCACCTCGATCACATCGGCATCGGCGCGCCGGTCAAGGATGAAAATGGCGTCGAGGATCGGATCTACAACGGCGCGCTCGACAACGCACTGGGCGTATCGATCCTGTTTGAAGCCGCGCGCATTCTGCATGCGACGAAACCCGCGACGAAACGCTCGCTGCTGTTCGTCGCGCTGACCGCCGAAGAGAAAGGCCTGCTCGGCGCCGAATGGTTCGCGTCGCATCCGACCGTACCGGTGCCATCGCTGATCGCCAATATCAATATGGACATGCCGGTACTTCTGGCGCCGAGCAAGGATGTGGTGCCGATCGGTATCGAACATTCCACGTTGAAATCGACGCTGGAGATTGCCGCGAAAGAAATCGGCGTGGGTCTTTCGCCCGACCCGTTCCCGGAGGAAGTGGTGTTCGTGCGCAGCGACCAGTACGCCTTCATCCGCGCCGGGATTCCAGCGGTCTATCTCAACGGCGGCACGGTATCCGCCGACGGCGTGCGCGACCCGAACATGGCGCTGCGAAAATTCTTGCGCGAGCACTACCATCAGCCCAGCGACGAAGCCACCCTGCCGATCGCCTACGGCGACGCGCTGCGGCTGGCGAAGCTCAACGCGCGCATCGGCCAACTCGTCGGCGATGCGGCGGAACGGCCGCAGTGGAATGACGGGGATTTCTTCGGAGAGACCTTCGCGCCATCGAAATGAGCGCGGACGGCGCGCGCGGAAGCCCCCTCAGCGCGCGTCGTTGGACACATCCGTGTCGTCGGGTTCGATGTCCGCTTCGAACAGCTGCTCCAGCTCGCCGCGCGCCTGTTTCGCGCTTTCCAAGAGCGCAGCCTCATCGTCGTAGATGAGATGCTGACTGGCCAGGAGTTCTTCGTCGTGCTCGCGGAATTTCCGTGCACGCTGCGTCGCCTGTTCCGGCGACATCCCCAGCGCGATCAGCACATCGCGGCCCATTTCCAGACCCGAAGCGAAGGTTTCGCGGGTCACTTCCGCGCCCATATCCATCAGCTGCCACGCGTGCCGGCGGTCGTGCGCGCGGGCGAAGACTCTCAGCGTCGGGTACAGCCGGCGCACGACGCGGGTGACGCGCAGGTTCGTCTCGGCATTGTCGATGGTGTTGATGAAGATGCGCGCATGACCGGCGCCTGCGGAACGCAGCAGATCGGGACGCGACGGATCGCCGTAGTACACGATGTTGCCGAAGCGGCGTACGAAATCCACCTGCACCGCATCGGTTTCCACCGCGACGAACGGAATCTTCTGCGCCACCAGCATGCGCGCGACGATCTGGCCGAAACGACCGAAGCCGGCGAGGATCACCTGCGGATGGCTTTCGGGAATCGGATCGAACGCGCGCTTCGGCGCGGCTTCCGGATAGGCGCGCAGCAGGCGCGACGCGGCGATCATCGACAGCGGCGTCAGCGCCATCGACAAACCGACGATGGCCACCAGCCGGTTCTGCAGCACGGCATCGATGAGTCTGGCCTGCGTCGCTTCGGCCAACACCACGAAGGCGAATTCGCCGCCCAGCGCCAGCACCACGCCGAGCTGCAGCGCCTCGCGCCAGTCCAGCCGTCCGGGCCGCAGACCGATACCGAAGAGCACGATCGATTTGATCGCGAGCAGCGCCAGCGTGCCGAACACCACGATCCACGGTTCGGCCGCGATCAGCTGCAGGTCGACGCTCATGCCCACGGCCATGAAGAACAGGCCCAGCAGCAATCCCTTGAACGGTTCGATCTGCGATTCGATCTCGTGGCGGAATTCGGACTCCGCCAGCAGCACGCCAGCGAGGAACGCGCCCAGGCCCATGCTTAGCCCCGCGAGCTGCATCGCCCAGCCCGCGCTGAGCACCGCGAGCAGCGCGCTGGCAGTCAACATCTCCGGCACGCCGATGCGCGCGGCCAGACGGAACAACTGCCGCAGCACATAGCGCCCGCCGATCACCACCGCGATGATCGCCGCGACCGCTTTGAGCACCTCCTGCCACACCGGGCCGGTAGTGGCGGCGGCGACGCCAAGCAAAGGAATCGCCGCAAGCAGAGGAATGGCGGCCAAGTCTTGAAACAACAGAATCGCGAACGCGAGCCGTCCGTGCGGGCTGTTGATTGCTTTGCGTTCGGACAACAGCTGCAGACCGAAGGCGGTGGACGACAGCGCGAGCGCCAACCCGACCACCAGTGCGGCTTTCCAGGACAGACCCAGCGCAAGCGCGAGCGCACCGAGGATCAGGCCCGACAGCGCAACCTGCAGTCCGCCGACGCCGAACACCGGCTTGCGCATCAGCTTCAACCGCGCGAACGACAGCTCCAGACCGATGACGAACAGCATCATGACCACACCGATCTCGCTGGCGGCCAACACCGGCTCGGGATCGCGGATCACGCGCAGTCCGAACGGGCCCAGCACTACGCCCGCCGCGAGATACCCCAGCACCGCGCCCAGGCCGAAACGCTTGAACAGCGGCACCGCGATCACTGCTGCCAGCAGAAAGACCAGTGCAAGTTGCAACCCATTGCCGTGCATACGCACCTCCGCGTTCGACCTTACCCGCAGCCCGTGGAAGCCGCAATCGCGATATTCTGGACGACATGTTCCACGACCCGGGCCATTCCATGCGCCGTTTGCTGATGCTCTATGCTCTGCTTGTCTGCAGTTCCGCCGTCTCCGCCGGGAATGGTCCGGGCGCTGTCCGCAAACAGATCGAGTCCGCCCTTTACGTCACCGGGACCATCGACATAACCCCGGCCGGCGACGTCGTCGCCCATGCGCTCGATCAGCAGGAAAAGTTGCCGAAAGGCATTGTCGACATGGCTGCCCGACTGTTGCCGCAATGGAAATTCGAGCCCATCGCATTGCAGGACAAAGCGATCAGCCGTTCAAAGATGAACCTGCTGTTCGTCGGCAAGAAACTCGACGACGGCAACTTTTCAATCGAATTGCGCAGCGCGACCTTCAGCGGTGGCAATCCGGACGAATCGGTCGGCCTCGCTCCCAAGGGCCGCAGACTGCCCAACTATCCGATCGGTCTCGTCGATGCCGGCATCTCGGGCACCGTGTTTCTGATCGTCAAGATCGACCGCGACGGAAAAGTCATCAATGTCGACGTCAGCCACGTCAATCTGCGCGTGATCGGCAACGAGTCGCAGATGGATCAATGGCGAAGGGCGCTCGCGAAAAGCAGCATCGCAGCGGCAAGGAAATGGACGTTCGTACCGCCGATCTCTGGACCGGAAGCCAACAAGCCCTATTGGTTCGGCACGCTGCCGTTCGAGTATTTCATCGAGGGGCATGAACCACCCGCCTACGGCAAATGGCAGACCTATGTCGCCGGGCCGAAAGCAGTGCTCCCGTGGCTGGACGAGACGTTGATGGCCGAAGGCAACACCGACGCGCTCACGCCGAACACCTTCCACCCTGCAGGCAGCGGCCGCCGTCTACTCACACCGTTGTCGGGCAGCTGATCGAAGTTCATACGGCAGGAGCGTCGTAAAGACTCTCCAACGCCAGCGTCACCATTCGCGCCAAGCCCTGTTCGCGCTCGGCGGCAGGCATGTGCTCGTCGCGATCGAGATGATCGCTCACGGTCATCACCGACAGACACTGCAGGCCCTCGCGCATCGCCAGACCATAGAGTCCAGCGGATTCCATATCGATGCCGACGATATTGTGACGGCGCAGATGCGCGAGCAGATCGGCATCGCCATCGTAGAAACAGTCGGTGCTGAAGACGTGGGCGACGCGAACGGCGACGTTCTGCCGCGCAGCGGTGTCGACCACCGCTTTCATCAGCGCGAAATCGGCGCAGGCGGCGAGGTCGTGATCGCCGAAGTGCAGACGGTTGAAGCGCGAGTCGGTGCTGGCCGATTGCGCCAGCAGCAGATCGCCCAACGCGACTTCGCCGACGCCCCCGCAGGTGCCGATGCGCACGATCCGGCGCACGCCGTAGACGCGCGCCAGTTCGGTGGCGTAGATCGCGCTGGACGGAATGCCCATGCCACTGCCCATCACCGAAATGCGCTGCCCGCGATAGCGGCCGGTGTAACCGAGCATGTTGCGGCGCGCGTTGAACTCCACCGCGTCATCGAGGAATTCATGCGCGATGTGCCGCGCCCGCAGCGGATCGCCGGGAAACAGCACGGTGTCGGCGATGGCGCCGGGTTCGGCTTCGATATGCGGTGTGCTCATGGACGTTCGGAACCGTGCGGGATTTTGTCGGTGAGAAAACAGCGGCCCGCCGCGAGCGGCGACAGACCGAGATGGGTGGCGAAGCCTTGGCCGATGTCGGCGAACGATTCGCGGCGGCCGACGCAGCGCGCACGCAAGGTCGGGCCCCAGGCGAGCAGCGGTATGGTTTCACGGGTGTGGTCGCTGCCGGCCCAGGTCGGGTCGCAGCCGTGATCGGCGCTGAGCACCAGCAGATCGTCGCGACCCAATGCGCGCAGCAGTTCGGGCAGACGCGCATCGAACGCTTCCAGCGCCGCGCCGTAGCCGAGCGCATCGCGTCGATGGCCGTAGACGCTGTCGAAGTCGACGAAATTGGTCGCGATCAGCGCGCCGTCGCCGGCCTGCGCGAGCGCATCGAGCGTCGCGTCGAGCAACGCATCGTGACCGTAAGCGGGCAGCGTTCGCGACACGCCGCGATGCGCGAAGATGTCGCCGATCTTGCCGACCGCGATGGTCTCGCCGCCTGCGGTCTGCACGGCATCGAAGAGGGTCGGCGCGGGCGGCGGCAGGGCGTAATCGCGGCGATGTCCGGTGCGGACGAAGCCGGCCTCCGGCGTACCGATGAAAGGCCGCGCGATCACACGGCCGATGTCGTACGGCGCCAGCAAACGTCGCGCGATGACACACACGTCGTACAGCCGCTGCAGCCCGAACGATGTCTCGTGCGCGGCGATCTGCAGCACCGAGTCGGCCGAGGTGTAGACGATGGGTTTGCCGCTGGCCATGTGTTCCGCACCGAGTCGGGCGATGATCTCGGTGCCGGAGGCATGACAGTCGCCGAGCACGCCGGGAAGACCGGCTTCATCGATCAAGGCGCGCAGTAATGCGGGCGGAAAGCTGTGGTCGAGATCCGGGAACAGCCCGAACGCGCGGTCGAGCACGACGCCTGCGGTTTCCCAGTGCCCCGATGGCGTGTCCTTGCCGCAGGCGCGTTCGACGGCATAGCCCCAGCAACTGTCAGGCAACGGCAGATCGTTGAATCCAGCAGCGGGACGCCCGCGCGCCAGAGCATGCGCTTGCGGCAGACCGAGGCGCGTGAGTGTGGGCAGCCGCAGCGGGCCGCGCGGCGCTTCCGCACAAGCGGCGGCGATGTGGCCAAAGGTATCGGCTCCGGCATCACCATAGGCAGCGGCATCGGGCGCCGCGCCCAGGCCCAGCGAATCCATCACCACCCAGAGCGCGCGGCTCACGGCTGCGTGTCCGCGAGCATGGCATTCGGGATCATGGCGCTGCCGCCAGCACGGCGGCGAGTTCGTCGAACAATGCGCTGGCGCCGATGCGGAAGCGCTGCGGCGACACCCAGTCCGCGCCCAATCGCGTATCGGCCAGTGCGAGATAATCCGCTGCCGCCGCGAGCGTGCGGATGCCGCCAGCGGCCTTGAATCCGCAGCACCCACCGGCTGCGGCGATCTCGTCGAGCATGATCGCAGCCGCTTCCGGCGTGGCGTTGACGCTGACTTTGCCGGTCGAGGTCTTCAGGAAATCGACGCCGGCATCGAGCCCGATGCGGCAGGCCTCGCGGATGCGTTCGGGCGTGGCCAGTTCGCCGCTTTCGATGATCAGCTTCAGCAGCACGCCATCGCCGCAGGCTGTGCGGCACGCATCGACGCAGACGCGGGCCACCGCCGCATCGCCCGCGAGCAGTGCGCGATACGGCAGCACCATGTCGATCTCATCGGCGCCTGCAGCGATCGCGCGCCGGGTTTCGCGCGTGATCCGCGCGGCGTCGCTGCCGCCATCCGGGAAATTCACCACCGTCGCGACTTTCGCAGACGTGTCGCCGAGGGCTTCGCGCACCGTGGTCACGTGTTCGGGATACACGCACAGCGCCGCCGGCAGGCCGGACGGCAGCCGTGCGCGGGCGCAGAGCGCGCGGATCGCTTCGGGGGTGTCGTCCTCGCCGAGGCTGGTCAGATCGAGCAGCGGCAACAGGCGCACGGCCAGCAAGGAAGGCGAAAGCAGGCTTGCGGACACGGGGCGACCTCGACGGCGGCGATCTTCGGAAGCGGCCAGCCTAGGGATGCGGATCGGCCGCCGCCTTGACCTGCGGCAAAACGCGGGCAGGAAATGCCTGCCCGCGTGTCGCGTCAGTCGGCGACGGCCACCTTCCACGCACCGGTACCGGTCTGCATCCAGTCGATCTCCACCGGCAGAAATTTCTCGATCAGCCGCGCGTTGCTGCGCAGGTGCTCGCTGATCCCGGGCACGGTGAAGCTTCCGCCGCCGGCCAATGCCATCGGCAGCAGCAACTGGTCGGACAGGTGCTCATCGACGCAGGCGTCGCTGCGCAGATAGATGTCGGCCTCGTCGGCCAGACGCTCCGCGACCGTTTCCGAACTCACGCCGCGCTCGCCGTGGCCGGTGAAGGTTTCGGCATGATGTTCGTGACGGACATGCAATAGCAATGCGTTGCCGGGACCGATCGACGGCCGCACCTGACGCAGATGCAACGCAGTGGCGGGCAGCGAAAAACGCACGGCCAACGTCTGCAGCTCGCGCTGGCCGATGCTCGACGATAGCCCCGACATCAGCGCGACCGCTTCGATCGACTGCAGCTCACCGCGTTCGATGAATTCCGCGCGCTGCAGCGTCGCGGCCGGATTCACGGTCGCATGCAGAATGCCGCCGCCAGCGGGAAAGAAGCCCGGGCGCTCAAGTTCGATCGATGCGTTGATGCCGATCCGCTTGAGCGCAGGCAGATAGGCGTCGGCGATGAAATCAGCGCTGGGCGCCAACGGATTGTGGGTGCCACCTTCCAGACGCAGGCGCGACGGCGCAGTGCAGCGCCACAGCGGCGGCAGCAAGGTCTGCAGCACCAGCATCGCCGAACCGGCGCTGCCGGTGGCGAAGGCGTAATCGCCCGGCGACACCGCGCCCGGCTCGAAGCGCAGCGTGGTCGCTCCGAGCGCGGCGCCGTGCGTGCGGGCATCGCCGATCTGCGCAGCGGCGTTGACCGCAGTCAGATGCTGGCGCATCAGCCCCGGGCGCGAACGCTTCGCGCGGATCTGCTGCATCGTGAAGCCGATGCCGGTGCACAGGCTGAGGCTCAGCGCGGTGCGCAACAGCTGACCGCCACCGGCGGAGCCGTCGATTTCGATCATGTCCATCATCTGTCTTCTGTCGTGATGCTCTGTCGTGATTCTCTGTCATGAAGCTCTGTCATGACACTTGGGCGGACATCGCTGTCCGCCCGGTTCGATTGTCGTGTTGGCGTGCGTCGGACTCAGCCCTTCACGCACACCACCTGTCGCAGGGTATGCACGATCTCGACCAGATCCTTCTGCGCCTCCATCACCGCGTCGATCGACTTGTACGCGGCCGGCGATTCGTCGACCACGTCCGCGTCCTTGCGGCATTCCACGTGCGCAGTGGCAGCGATGTGATCGTCCAGACTGATCACCTTTTTCGCCTGGGTGCGGCTCATCACGCGGCCGGCGCCGTGGCTGCAACTGCAGAAGCTGTCCTCGTTGCCGAGACCGCGCACGATGAAACTCTTCGCGCCCATGCTGCCCGGGATGATGCCCAGCTCGCCCTTGCGCGCGCTCACCGCGCCCTTGCGGGTCACCAGCACGTTCTTGCCGAAGTGATGCTCGCGGTTGACGTAGTTGTGGTGGCAGTTCACCGCCTCGGCCTGGGCCTCGAACGGCTTGGTGATGACCTTGCGCATTGCTTCCACCACGTGGCGCATCATGATCTCGCGATTGATGCGCGCATAACGCTGCGCCCAGTCGACCGCGAATACGTAATCGCCGTAGTACTGGCTGCCTTCGGGCAGATACGCGAGATCCTGATCGGGCAGATTGATCATCCAGCGACGCATTTCTTCCTTGGCCAGGGTGATGAAATGCGTACCGATGGCGTTGCCGACGCCGCGCGATCCGGAGTGCAGCATGAACCACACGCGCTGGTCTTCGTCGAGACAGATCTCGATGAAGTGGTTGCCGGTACCGAGCGTGCCGAGATGCTTGAGATTGTTGGTGTTCTTCAGGCGCGGGTGGCGTTCGCAGATCTTCTCGAAATCGGCGACCAGCTGCGACCAGCCTTCGACGGCGAGCGCAGGCGCGTTTTCCCACGCGCCCTTGTCGCGCGCGTGACGTTCGGCGGTACGGCCGTGCGGGACCGCGCGCTCGATCGCACTGCGGATCGCGGACAGGTTGTCCGGCAGATCGCTCGCGACCAGCGTGGTGCGCGCCGCGATTATGCCGCAGCCGATGTCCACGCCCACCGCCGCCGGCACGATCGCGCCAATGGTCGGCACCACCGAACCCACGGTCGCGCCCTTGCCCAGATGCACGTCGGGCATCACTGCGATCCAGCGATGAATGAAGGGCAGTTTGGCGATGTTCTGCAGCTGCTTGCGTGCCTCGTCTTCCAGCGGCACGCCGCGGGTCCACAGCTTGATCGGCGCTGCGTCCTGTTCCTGGATGACATCGTAGTGGTGGGTGGTCATGGTGAATTCTCGCATGTGGACATGCAGCTGAAAGAGGTGCGACGACAAGGATGGCGGGACTCTGCGAAACGGCGCTTCCGTCGCTACGCAGTGGGACTTGAACCCAACTCCCGAAGGAGGAACCTGTATTCCCGCCGGCATTCGCCGCGAAACAGTGGAAACGGTGTGGATCGCCGGCCGCGACAACAGTGATGGAACGATCTTCAAGCTCTACCAGACTGAGCTACCGTCTTGCGACGGGCGGGATTCGAACCGGCCCAGTCAGAACGTTTGCTGCGAGGAGAATGATGCCGCGCCTGCGGCTGATAACAGTGAAATCAAGATTCAAACGGATCAAGCTTCTTCGATGCAGCGCACCGAGGACGGACGGATGAATGCTTTTTTCCCGGAATCCATCAGGATCACGAGCATCAGCCCCCAGTCCCCGAGCGGCGACTGGCCGAGCTTGGGGTCGGTGGTGCCCAGGATCCGGACATCCATGAACTTGCGTCCATCGGACATGAACAGGTTGTGCCTGCGGTCCGGAACGATCGTTTCATTGAGGTAAGGCAGCATTTTTTCGCGCGCTTCGCGCTGGCGCTTCGCGCTCAGCTTCGACGAAACGATGCCGTAGACGATCAACACCAGAATCACGATGACGATGATGGCCCAGATTTCAGACACGTTGTTGCCTCCATTGCAGCGCATGATCGTGTACTCCCGACGAGATGGCGACGATTCAAATCAAAGCCATCGGTGATTGCGATAAAAGTGAGAAAACATCCTGCTCTAACCAACTGAGCTACCGCCGCATGGATTCGCGGCGGGCGGGACTCGAACCGGCCCAGGCAGAAGGCTGTCTACGACGGAATCAGTGCCGCGCCTGCGGCCGACACCAATCAATCGCCGCTTTGTAAATAAAGCCATCGGTGATGGCGACAAAAGTGAGAAAACATCCTGCTCTAACCAACTGAGCTACCGCCGCACGGATTCGCGGCGGGTGGGACTCGAACCCACGACCTGGACCGTGACAGGGTGTAGTTTTCCCGGCATTCGCAACCACCGACAGCACAACAACAAACACGCCTCCCCTTGCCCGACCGGCCCCATTGCCGGCCGGGCATTGAACGATGTCTAGAACTCGATGCTCGCGATCTTCTCGACCCAGCGCTTCGCGCCGGAACCTTCCGCCGCGAAATTCGCGATCAGATCGAACACCGCGTCGCTGAACCCACCGACGTGGAGCACATCGTTGCGCTCGACCGTTTGACCGGTCGCCACCGGCTGCAGATCGATGCACACCAGCTTTGCCTGCGGGCAGCGCGATTTGATCGTCTCCCACTGGCGCATGGTCTCGGTGGCGCCGGTTTTACGGGTATCGCGCCAACTTTCGTTGTCGGACACCAGCACCAGCAGATCGACCTTCGCCTTCTCGCGGTTCAACGCCGCAAGCGGCGCGCTGACGCTGGTACCACCGCCGCACAATGCCGCCAGCTGTCGCGCTTGCGTCATCACGCTGTCGCGCGGGTTGAGTCGCAGCGCTCGCACTTCGGTATCGAACGGCAGCACGCGCACATCCGGGTGGGTGCGCTGGATGCAGGCCGCGATCAGCGCCGCCACATCCACGCAACGCGTGGTCGTGGTCGCGCCCTTGCGATGACCGGTCACCGGCGAGGCCATCGAACCCGACACATCCACCGCCACCAGCACATTGCCTTCCAGCTTCGGCACATTGCGGGTCGCGATTTCCATCGCATCCTGCAGCGCCGCACCGATCGCGTTCGGCAGCATCGCAGTCGCCTGGAACGCAGTCAGCAACTGATACGGAAACACGCGGGCACGACGGATCGATTCCGGATGACGCAGACGCTCGGCGATCATGGTGACTGCCTTTGCATCCTCGAACACACCGTTGCGCGCGAACGTGTTGAGGTTCATGCGCAGCGACTGCCACGAAGCGCGGCGCGCCAGTGTCGTCCACTGCGCCGCATTCAACGGCAGCGACGTGAAGTACTGGAACGGCAGTGCCGGCAATTCGCCCTGCGCGTCGCGTTTGAATGCTTCGTAAGCACGCAGCATCTCCGGCAGCTCTGCTTCGTCGTACGGCTTTCCGATCACCCATGCGTACAGCGCTTCGCGCCCGGCATCGGCCGGCTTCGGGTGCACCATCCTGATCACGTCCGCCAACGAAGGGTCGTTGCCGATCGCGGCGTTGACGAGCTGTTCGACAGACGCGCGCTGCAGCCACTCGCGCACCAGACGCTTCGGCAGCGAGCCCAGCGACTTGCGGCCAATGCAACCGCTGCGCAGGATCTGCACGACGTTGCGGAGCAGGCGACCGTTGTCGACCACGCGCGGAAACGCGGCGGCAAAGACGTCGCGGTCGCGCAGCGACAGGCTGGCCAGCAACAGCGCCGGCATGTCCTTCATGTGCGCGCACTGGCGGGCGTAGATCGCGGTCTGCGCGACGAAGCGCGGCTCCACCTCGGCGCACAACTTCAACACCGTCGCCAACTGCTGCTCGGCGTTGGCGTAGTAGGTGCCGTTGAGGCAACCCGTCGCCGCGTACAGCGCCAGCGCCGCCTGCGGCTTGCGGGCATAGGCGAGGCCGCCGGCCTCGTTGCGGGTGGTGGCAGCCGGCAGCAGCGTGCCGCGGGTGGATGCGAAGAGCGTGGTGTTGGCCATGATCGATGCCTTGGGGAATGCCCGTTGGGTTCGAGCTGTGTATTGCAATGGCCGTGCCAACCTGCCGGGTGATCGCTTACCTCTTTGTTTTTATTGTATTTTCTATGAATTTCACGACTCTCATCGATCAGATTTTCAATATAAAGATATACTTCAATCTAAGTTTTTATCTGGATGGATCATGCGCAGGCAACAGGTCGTCTTCGGCATGCTCGGCACCACGCTCGACAGCGGCAGGGGGCCCGGGCGCTGGGAAAAATGGCGGCCGACGGTCTCGCTCGGCATGCATGAGGACTTCCTCGTCGACCGGCTCGAACTGCTGGTGGACGAACGCCGCTACCAGCGGCTCGCCGAAGTCGTGACCGAGGACGTCGTGCAGGTCTCGCCGGAAACCACGGTGCGTCGCAGCGACATGTACCTCGCCGATCCGTGGGACTTCGAGGGCGTGTACGCGACGCTGCACGACTTCCTGCGCGGCTATGCGTTCAGACCCGAGGACGAGGATTACTACATCCACATCACCACCGGCTCGCATGTCGCGCAGATCTGCTGGTTCCTGCTCGCCGAAAGCCGGCACTTCCCGGGACGCCTGCTGCAAACCTCGCCGCCGCGCAAACAGGAAAGCGGCGCAGCGGGCAGTTATGCGGTGATCGATCTGGATCTCTCGCGCTACGACCGGATCGCGCAGCGTTTCCAGCAGCAGCAGCTGGAAGACCGCGCGCTGCTGAAGAACGGCATCGCCACCCGCAACGCGGCGTTCAACCGCATGATCGAGCAGATCGAAACCGTCGCGACGCGCTCGAAAGCACCGATGCTGCTGATGGGTCCGACCGGCGCCGGCAAGAGCCAGCTCGCGAAGCGCGTGTTCGAACTGAAGAAGCTCAAGCATCAACTGCCCGGTCGCTTCGTCGAAGTGAACTGCGCCACGCTGCGCGGCGACGGCGCGATGAGCGCGCTGTTCGGTCACGTGAAGGGCGCCTACACCGGCGCCGGGAGCGACCGTGCCGGTTTTCTGCGTTCCGCGCATCAGGGGCTGTTGTTTCTCGACGAGATCGGCGAACTCGGCCTCGACGAACAGGCCTTGCTGCTGCGTGCGCTGGAAGAGAAGCGTTTCCCGCCGGTGGGCAGCGACAAAGAGGTCGAAAGCGATTTCCAGTTGATCGCCGGCACCAATCGCGACCTGCAGACCGCCGTCGCGCAGGGCCGCTTCCGCGACGATCTGCTGGCGCGGCTGAATCTGTGGACTTATCGACTCCCGGGATTGTCGGAGCGCGTCGAAGACATCGAACCCAATCTCGATTTCGAGCTCGAACGATGGGGCCGCGACCAGCATCAGCGCGTCGCGTTCAACCGTGAGGCAAGGACGCGGTTTCTCGCATTCGCGACCAGGCCCGAAGCGCGCTGGGCCGGCAACTTCCGCGATCTCGGCGCCTCGGTGATGCGGATGGCGACGCTGGCGAACGCCGGGCGCATCCAGGTCGAATCGGTCGACGAGGAGATCGCGCGCCTGCGCGGACTGTGGCGCGAAAGCGGCACGCCGTCGCCGCTGGATACGCTGCTCGGCGAGCGCATTGATGCGCTCGACCGCTTCGATCGCGTGCAGCTGGAAGAGGTCGTGCGCGTCTGCGCACTGGCGAAATCGCTGTCGGACGCGGGACGCACGCTGTTCGCGGTGTCGCGCACGCAGCGCAGCAGCACCAACGACGCCGATCGACTGCGCAAATATCTCGCCCGCTTCGATCTGGACTGGGATCAGGTGCGCAGCGCGGGGCGCGACGGATGAAAGATCGCGTCGCCGGCGCGCCATTTCGCGCACACTGGTCGCATCCCACGTTCAGGACATTCCAAGCATGAGCATGAATCTGTTCTTCCAGGCATTCGCTCCGAAAGATCTCGAAAAGATGCACGAGGACCCTTCCCTGGTCGACGGCTGGGTCGAGAGCGAATCGCGCTGCACCGCTTCGATCGATGTGGAAACCGCGTGGGATGTGTTGAAACACATCCTCGACGATGTCGGCTTCCGCAGCGATGATGTGATCGACGATGTGCTGAGCAATGGCTGCGAAGTGGTGTCTCCGGCGCTGGTCCGGGAGCAGGCGAAGGCGCTGTCGTCATGGACCCACGCGGCCGTTCTCGAAGCGCTGCGCGCGATCGACGAGGACGAGGGCCTGTATCACCAGGCGGTCTATCAGGATCAGGAAGACGACCTGCTGGCGCAGTTCGACATGCTCTCGGCGTTTTTCCGGGAAGCGGCGGCGCGCGGCGATGGCGCCTTGTATTACGCGATGTAGCCGGACGCGGAACCGTCAGGCGCGACGCTGTTTGCCGTCGCCCGACTCCGCTCCGTGGGCGAGGCGCAACAACTCAACGACGTTGACGATCTCGACGCGGCGGCCGGTCACATCAATGACGCCGTCGTCCTGCAGGCGGGTGAAACCGCGACTGACGGTTTCCAGCGCGAGGCCGAGGAAACGGGCGATGTCTTCGCGGCTCATCGGCAGCTGGAATTGGCGATCGGACTGGCCGACGTTGCGGTAACGCTCGCCGAGGCTGTGCAGGAACAGGGCGATGCGTTCGTTGGCCTGGCGACGGACGAGGATGCCGAGGTGATCCTGATCGCGATCGACGCTCTGGCCGATCACCCGGAACAACTGCTGTTGCAGGCTCGGCACCTGCGCGGCGACGAACGACAGCTGGTCGTAAGGCACTTCGCAGACATTGGCGGCGGTAAGGGCGACGCCTTCGCAGCGATGCTCGCCGGTGCCCAGGGCATCGAGCCCGATCAGCTCGCCCGGCAGATGGAAGCCGAGCACCTGTTCCTCGCCGTCTTCGCTGATGCTGACCGATTTGAACGCGCCGTCGCGGGCGACGAAGACCGCTGTCAGCGGGTCGCCGAGGCGGAACAGCCGTTCGCCGCGAGCGACGGGGCGGCGGCGCTGGACGATCTGGTCGAGGCGCTGCAGCTCCTCCGCGCCGATGCCGCCGGGCAGGCAGAGTTGGCGCACGGAGCAGTAGGTGCAGCCCCGGCGCAACTGGATCAGGTCGAGAACAGAAGAATCGCTCATTGTCGCTAGTGTGCCATGCCGCAGCGCATCGCCGAACCCGACTTCTGTCCAACGACCCTGCCGGCAAGATCCCTCCGACGATTCCACCTCCGGCCCGGCCGGAAACGCCCATGGGCTCGAATCCGGACCGCTGCAGCCTTTATACTGCACGGATTCTTGCGGCCGCAGCCCGGCCGCTTCGTCAACACGTCTGTTTCCCGGGTGAGTCGTGCGCAATTACGATCTGGACTTTCTGAAGCGTTTTTCGATGGTGATCGCCTTCCTCATGGCCGTCACCCTGGGCCTGATCCTGTTCGCGATCTATCTGCACAACGGTCAGCCGCAGACGCCGAACCCGGTCGAAGTGAAGCGCACCGATGCGCGGATCGCACCCGCAGGCGAGGTCTATGCCGGCGCCACCGGCGCGGCCCAGCAGGCTGCCGCCGACGAGGCCGCCAAAGCCGCCGCCGCATCGCAGGTCGCCTACGGCGGCACGCTGGACGGCGCGGTGATCTTCGACAACCTCTGCGCGGGCTGCCACAAGTCCGGCGCTGGCGGCGCACCCACCATGACCGCCGCAGGCATCGGCGCCCGCGCCAGTCAGGGCAAGGATCTGCTGTATCAGCACGCGATCGAAGGCTTCACCGGCAGCGCCGGCGTGATGCCGGCCAAGGGCGGCAACCCGGCCCTCACCGACGACCAGGTCAAGGCGACGGTCGACTGGATGCTCGAACAGGTTTGACCATCCTCACCGCCGTCATCGTTCTTCCGCAACGCCGCCTCCGGGCGGCGTTGTCCGTTCCGCCCCCGGAGAATCGCCGCATGCGCCGTCCGCTTCCGCTCCTGCTGCTCCTGTGCGCTCTTGCCGGCGGGTTCGCCGGTACCGTATTGGCGCAAGACACGCCGACGACCATCGGCCAGATCCAGGGCACGGGTGAGCGCAGCCCGCTCGTGGGCCGAACTGTATCGATCGAGGGCGTCGTGACTGCAGTCCCGGACGACAGTCTCGGCGGCTGGTTCCTGCAGGATGCCGGTGATCGCGACCCGGCCACCTCCGACGCGCTGTTCGTCATCGACGAAGGCGGCCCGCCTGTCGGCACCCGCGTTCGCGTCCGTGGCACCGTGGTCGAGCTCGATGCCGGGCGCGGCACCCGCACAGCCCTGGAGCCAACGGGAGTAGCGCCGCTGGGCCGGGCGAGCCTGCCACGACCGGCTGCGGTTTCGGCACCGCCCGCCGATTGGGAGCGCTACGAAAACATGCGCGTGCGCATCACCGCCCCGCTGACCGTGGCCGGCACGCATCGTGCCGATAAATATGGCGAATTGCTGGTCAATTTCGGCGAACGCCTGCGCACGCCTGCCGATGCGGTCATGCCCGGCGACGCCGCGCGCGCGCTGGCGGCCGAGAACGCGCGCCGCATGCTGCGTCTGGACGACGGCAGCGATGCGGAGCGCCCCGCCTCGATCTGGTATCTGCCGAGGACCGGTCAGCCGCGCACCGGGGGACAGCTGTCGAAGGTGGAAGGCGTGGTGGATCAGCGCGGCGGCGGTTACCGCCTGCAGCTGACCGCGAAACCGGCGTTCCGCCGCGCAGCGCCGCCATCGGCGCCCAAGGTCGGCGGCGACGTGCGCATCGCCAGCTTCAACCTCGAGAATTTCTTCAACGGCGACGGCCGGGGCGGCGGTTTTCCCACCCCGCGCGGCGCACGCACACCGGCCGAGCTGCAGACCCAGCTCGCCCGACTGGCCGCTACGATCCACGGTCTGAACCCGGACATCGCTGCGCTGATGGAACTGGAGAACGACGGTTTCGGCCCGGAGTCTGCGATCACGATGTTGGTGGCAACGCTCAACGAGGATCAGAGCGGCGCCGACTGGCGCTTTGTCGCGACCGATCGGCCGCAGGGCGACGACCTGATCCGGGTCGGCCTGATCTATCGCGCCTCGCGGGTGACGCCAGTGGGCGCGGCGGCAACGCTGACCGACGACCTGTTCGGCACCCGCAGCCGGCCGCCGCTGGCGCAGACCTTCCGCGCCGGGACCGGTGCGACCCAGGGCCCCGCTTTCACGGTCGTCGCCAACCATTTCAAATCGAAAGGCTGCGGCGAAGCGACCGGGGCCGATGCCGACCAGAAAGACGGCCAGAGCTGCTGGAATGCCGCCCGTACCGAAAGCGCACGCCGGCTCGACGCCTGGCTGCGCGCGGATCCGACCCGATCAGGGAGCGATCTTGCGATGATCGTCGGCGATCTGAACGCCTACAGCATGGAAGACCCGGTGCGAGCGCTGACCGCCTCCGGCTGGCGCGATGCCTTCGCCGGGCAGCGCGGGCCCGCGCCGTACAGCTATGTCTACGACGCCCAGATCGGTCGCCTCGACCACGCGCTGCTCAGCCCGTCGCTGGCGGCGCGGCGAGTCGGCGCTGCGGAATGGCACAGCAATGCCGACGAACCCGACAGCCAGGGCTACCAGACACGGCCCGGCGATCAGACCCCGTGGCGCAGCTCGGACCACGATCCGCTGGTGGTCGGCTTCCGGCTGCGGAACCCCTGATCGCCCGGCCCGTTATCATCCGCACATGTCGTCTCCCGCTTTCCCTGCCGCTGCTTCCGTGCTGACCCTGCAGGGTCCGGCAGGTGCGCTGGAAGTCGCCGTGGATCCGCCCGAGGCCGATGTGGCCGCGCGGCCGGTGATCGCGGTGCTGTGCCATCCGCTGCCGACCGAAGGCGGCACGATGCACAATAAAGTTGTGACGATAGCTGCGCGCAGCCTGCGCGAGCTGGGCGTGACCACGGTGCGTTTCAACTTTCGCGGCACCGGTGCGTCCGAAGGAGCGTTCGATCACGGCGAGGGCGAACTCGACGATCTGCGCGCGGTCGTCGCCTGGGTGCGCGAGACGCGGCCCGATGCAGCGCTGTGGCTCGCTGGCTTCAGCTTCGGCGCCTACGTCAGCCTGCGCGGCGCCGCGGAACTGCAGCCGTCGGTGTTGATCTCGATCGCGCCGCCGGCCGGGCGCTGGGATTTCGACAGGATCGCGCTACCGACGATGCCGTGGCTGGTGATCCAGGGCGAGGACGACGAGATCGTCGACTCGCAGGCGGTCTACGACTGGTTTGAGCAGCTGTCGAAAGCACAGCCGCCGGGCGCGAGCGCCGAACTGATCCGCATGCCCGACACCAGCCACTTCTTCCATCGCAAACTGATGGACCTGCGAGGCGCGATCAAGCACGGCGTTCAACCTTATCTTCGGCAGTACGATCCGCCGGAGCCCGACGCCGCATCATGAGCGAATCCGCGGCGGCACCGTCCGCGCGCTACGCCGAAGGCGTGGCCTGCGGCGACTGGAAAGATGACCCCGCGCAACACACGGCATTGCGCGAACTCGACCGCCTGCACGCGGCGCTGTCCGCGCCGCAGAAACGCAAAGGCCTGCTCGATACGCTGTTCGGCAAGCCGGTGACGACTTCGCCGAACGGCCTGTACGTGTGGGGCGGCGTGGGCCGCGGCAAGACCTTCCTGATCGACCTGTTCTACGCCGGTCTGCCGATCCGCGAAAAACGACGCACGCATTTCCATCGCTTCATGCGCGAAGTGCACGAGCGGCTGCGCGCGCACGCGGGCGAACGCGACCCGATGACGGCCATCGCGCGTGAATGGCGCGCGCAGCTGCGGGTGCTGGTGCTGGACGAATTCTTCGTCAGCGACATCGGCGATGCGATGCTGCTGGGGCGGCTGCTGACGCGTCTGTTCGAGGAAGGCGTGATCCTGGTGACCAGCTCCAACGCCGCGCCTTCCGAGCTGTACAAGGATGGCCTGCAGCGCGCGCGATTCCTGCCGGCGATCGCGCTGATCGAGCGTCGCTGCAATGTGGTGCATCTGGACAGCCCGCACGATTACCGCCTGCGCGCACTCACCCGTTCGCCGGTCTACCGCGCGCCGCTCGACGATGACAGCGACGTTTGGCTGGAATCGCGCTGGCGCGAACTCGGCGGCGACGACAGTCATCGCGATGCCGGCATCGATATCGACGGTCGTCGCATCGCTGTACGCGCGCGCGACAAGGGCATGGCGTGGTTCGATTTCGCGGCGGTCTGCGAAGGTCCGCGCGGCAGCGCCGACTACATCGAGATCGCGACCGAGTTCCACACCGTGCTGGTCGGCGGCGTGCCGGTGTTCGACGCGCAGCGCGACGATGCGTCGCGACGCTTCATCACCCTGATCGACGAACTCTACGATCGTCACGTCAATCTGATCTGCAGCGCCGACGCCGCGCCGGCGGCGCTGTATCGCGGCGAGCGCCTCGTCGGTGCGTTCGAACGCACCGCATCGCGCCTGATCGAAATGCAGTCCGCCGAATATCTTGCGCTGGAGCACCGCAGCTGAGACCTGTCGGCATCGGCCGCAGGTCCGCCGTGCGCCAGGGCACCGATCAGCGCGACACGCCTGTCTGCGACGGCTGCTGCGGAGCGATCTCCTGCCCGGTCTGGGCGGGCACATTCTTCTCCAACTGCGACAGACTCTGCGCCATCGGCTGCTGCGCCGCATCGGCGCGATCGATGTAGCTGTTCTTCGCATGCGCGGAGCCGGGATCGCCCTGGATCGCGATCAACCCTTTGCCGTCGTTGCTGGCGACGACCGCGTCGATCTGGCGCAAGCCGTCGCCCTGCGCCTTGGACGCCATTGCCGCCGCGACATTGCCCAGCTCGTCGCGGCCCTTGAAGCCGGCGTCGGGACCGAGCTTTTCGAGCGCAGCAACCGATTGCAGATACAGCGCTGGTGCGGTTTCTGCGGGACGCGTTCCTCGCGGTTCGCTGTGTGTGGGCGAATGCGACTCTTCCGATGGCGCGATCGGGCTCCTGGGCGGCACGACCGGCGGCGGCTTGGGGCTGGTATCGGTGATACCGGCACCGGGCGGGAACCTCACGACGCCGTCGAGCCCGAGTTCCTTGAGATTGACCCGGACTTCGGGCGGTACGTACTTCGGGTCGGCTGCGCGGTCTGCTGCCTGCTCCTTGGCTTCGACGTTGATCGCGGCCTGCAATGCCTGCTTGCCGTAGATCTGCTGGTACGGTCGCGCATCGTAGAAATACTTGCCCATCGCCTCGATGTTCGCCGGGGTTTCGGCAAGCAGGCCGTCCTTGCCCAACGTCAGTCCGGCTTTGGGCGTGTAGGTCTGTTTCGGCGGCGTGCCGCCGACATCGAAATAGGGCGCCATTTCCGGGCTGGCGTTGTGCAGCTTTTCGTACAACTGGGCGGGCGTCGCGGTGGGGTTTTCCTTGCGCACATGCGCCGCGACCGCATTGAACCCGCCGATCTGGTCGGTCGCTTCGCGCAGACGCAGGCTGTCGCCGCGTTCCTTGAGGACATTGGTGTAATCGTGCGGCGATGGGCCCTTGGCGACCGCTTCGAGTTTGGTCTTGAAATCGGCGCCCGCTTTCTCGATCGCCTGCTTGTTGACCGCATGCTCCGATTCGTGGGTCAGCACCATGCGCATGGTGTTGCCAAGCTTCTTGTCCTTGTCGGCCACGTCGAGCAGCGCGGTCGGCAATCCCATCGATTTGTCGTTGGCGTTGTATACGCCGAGCGCCCCTGCCGGCGCGCCGGCCGGCATCGGTCCGATCTTTTCCAGATTGCCCTTGCCGATGGCCTCCAGCAGATTGGCTTTCAGCGCGGGCGTCTCGCCGAGCAGGGTGCGGAAGTTCTTGCCCGCGTCGGGATGCGCCTTCTCGAAATCGACGAGCATCTGCTCCAGCTTTTTTTCGTCGGCCTTGGACATATGTCCTCCGTTACGCGTAGGCGCTGATGATCAGCTTCGACAGACACACCGGGCCGACCTGCGGATCGGCCTTGCCCTGCGCGTAGGCCATCACCCCGATATCGCCGCGCTTGAAATACCAGGCGTCGCTTCCTGGATACGTCTGCATCGGAGTGGCCGTGAATCCAGCGGCGGTCAACGCCTTCGAGTACCCATCGAAATCCGGTGTGCAGATCGGCGTCCGGTCGGCCTGTCCACGGCTCGTGTCGTCGAACGAAAACTGCACGCTGCTGGGTTTCTCGCCGAGTTTGTCGGGCGTGGACACCAGACTGTAGGACCATTGCTCGGTCAGCTTGCCGCCGAATCCGTAGATGTTGGGATCATCGTCGTTGAGCTCCACGCTCATGCCGGTGGCTTGCTCGATACGCTCCGGGGCAAGGTCCTGTGCGCTGTGAAGACTGTCGATCAACATGAGCACGCGGCGGCCGATGTCTTCGGCGGTGATGGGGGGCACGGTGGCAGTCATCGGAAACTCCTGAGAGCCGGTGGAAGGTGTTGTGGAAGACGGTGTTGCGCAGCCGGACATCGCGCAGCCGATGGCTGCGGCGCACAGACCGGCCAGTGCGGTCGTGGCAGCGCGGTTTCGAGACGATTCGGCGCATGCCGGCGCAACACCGGGCATCTGTACGTCCGACGACCGGAAACAGGTGCGGTATGGCGATTGACGTAAGAATCGAGCCATGGGACGTCCTGCCTTGAGACCAATGCGGGAGCGGTGACCGGATCACACCAGAACGATGCGCCCGGGGCAACTCGCTGGCATTCCATGAATCCGGGCGACACGCGCCCGGAGGTACGGGGGGTTATTGAAGAAACGCGGCGGGAATGCCATTCCGGTCAAGGACACAGGACGACCGCAGTCCCGTCCAGCGGCATCCCGGCGCGTTGTTCAGCTGCGAAACCTCAGCCGGACGTCCCGGCAGACACGCCCCGCATCCGCACGCCCTGGAGCTGCGGCACACCGTCCACCACATCGGTCCATACCACGTGCGCGGCAGTACCGTTGAGCAGCAGTTTCGGAAAGCCGGTGGCGCGGCCTTTGCCCTGCAGGTCGGCGAGTTTGATGCGCTGCAGTTCTTTCGACAGATCGGACGCATAGCGCGCTAGCCACAGCGATTGCACGCCGGCCTCTTCGCGCAGCCAGACAATCCAGACCTGCTGGGCGTCGATTGCAACCGCGACGCGGCCCTGGGTGGCAGCGCCGGTGTCCAATGCAATCGGATCGGCGAACGTTGCACCGCCATCGGCGGAACGCGCGAGTTTCACTGCGGGTTTGTCGCCAGCGGCGGTATACCACGCGACAACCACGTCATCGCCGCGCGCCGCGACCGATGGACCGTTGACCGGGCAGGCGGGCATCTTCCAGTCGTCGGCATGCACGCGCGCCGGCTTCGACCAGACTTTGCCGTCGAAACGCGTGGCGTAGATATCGCGGATTTCCTGTTCGCTGCGATCGCGATAGACCAGCACCGCACCGTCGGCCGTGGCGGCGACATCGGTCTGGCAACAGTCGCAGGTCATCGCATCGATTTCGGTTTCGGCGCTCGCGCGCAGATTGGCGTCGAACACCGCGGCGCGCAGGCTCATCGCACCGCCGTGGCCGTCGTCATGGCTGGCGTGATCCGACGACGACGCAGCGCCGGTGTTCCGGCCATCGAGCCACGCGATGCCGAGACTGCCCTCGCCCTGCGCCCACATCGAAACGAAACCGTGCTCGGTCTTCGTGCCGTCGTCGTGAACGGTGCGCTGCGCGCTCCAGTTCATGCCGTGATCGAGCGACCGCACCAGCATCACGTCGTAGGCGTAGGGCGCGTCGGCCGACTTCTGCAGCCAGTGCGTCCACAGCGCGTGATCTGCGGTCGCGACGATGTGCGGGGTGTCGGCCCAATTGGTGAACATCGAATTGCCGACCGCCACCGTGCGCGGCCCTTCCCAATGCTGATCAGGGTAGAACTCCGCGATCTGCAGCGCCGGCCGGCGACCGCCGCCGCTGTTGATCCAGCTCAGCAGCACGCGGCCATCGGGCGCCATCGCCAGATCCGGCTGCGCCGAGCCGGGCATCGCCGGCAACGGCCAGGCTTCGATCGTGAGATCGCCGGTGACGACCGGTTGCGGAACCTCGGATTCCCCGCTGCAGCCAGCGAGCAGTGCGAGGGCGACGAAAGCAAGGGGACGAAATGGTGTACACATGCGATTAGGGTACGTCATCGGTGGATCGGGAACAGCAATGCCGCGAACACCGGACGACGGCAGCAATGCGTCACGTCACGCCGCGCCGCGCCGCTTCGTCAAATGCACCAGCAGCAGCGAGATCGCCGCAGGGGTCATGCCCGGAATGCGCTGCGCCTGACCGACGGTCTGCGGCCGCACGCGTTCGAGTTTCTGCTGCACTTCGATCGACAGCCCACGCACGCCGGCATAGTCGAACGCCTGTGGAATCTCGGTGTGCTCGTGACGCTGCTGGCGCGCGATCTCCTCGCGCTGACGCGCGAGATAGCCGGAATATTTCGCCTCGATCTCGACCTGCTCGGCGACCGCCGCATCATCCACCGCCGGGCCGAGCATCGGCACGCTGGCGAGCCTCGAGTAATCCAGCTCCGGTCGACGCAGCAGATCCAGCGCATGGGTTTCGCGGCTCAGTTCGATGCCCAGCATCGCCACCGCCTCGCGACCGAGCGCGTTGTTCGGCGAAGCCCACAGCGCGCCCAGACGCGCGGTCTCGGCGACGACTGCATCGCGCTTGCGCGCGAAGCGTTCCCAGCGCGCATCGTCGACCAGGCCCAGACTGCGGCCGGTTCCGGTCAGACGCATGTCCGCATTGTCCTCGCGCAGCTGCAGCCGATATTCGGCGCGGCTGGTGAACATGCGGTAGGGCTCGTTGGTGCCGTGGGTGATCAGGTCGTCGATCATGACGCCGATATAGGCTTCGTCGCGACGTGGCGACCATGCATCCAGCGAACGCGCGAAACGCGCGGCGTTGAGACCGGCGATCAGGCCCTGCGCCGCGGCTTCTTCGTAGCCGGTGGTGCCATTGATCTGGCCCGCGAAGAACAGACCGGAGACGAGTTTGGTTTCCAGCGAATTCTTCAGCCCGCGCGGATCGAAGAAATCGTATTCGATCGCATAGCCGGCGCGGGTAATATGCGCCTGCTCGAAACCGCGGATGCTGCGCACCAGATCCAACTGCACGTCGAACGGCAGCGATGTGGAGATGCCGTTCGGATAGATTTCGGTCACGCCGAGGCCTTCGGGCTCGACGAAGATCTGGTGCGAGGCCTTCTCGGCGAAACGCACGACCTTGTCTTCGATCGACGGGCAATAGCGCGGGCCGATGCCTTCGATCTGGCCGCTGTACAGCGGCGAACGGTGCAGCGCGCTGCGGATGATCTCGTGGGTGCGCTCGGAGGTATGCGTGATCCAGCACGATATCTGCGGGGGATGGTCGGCGGTGCTGCCCATGAACGAGAACACCGGGCGCGGATCGTCGCCGGGCTGCTCTTCCATCACGCTGTAATCGAGACTGCGGCCATCGATGCGCGGCGGGGTGCCGGTCTTCAGGCGATCAACGACGAACGGTCGCTCGCGGAGCTTCGCAGCGAGCGTGGTCGCGGGCGGATCGCCGGCACGGCCGGCAGCGAACTGGGTTTCGCCGATGTGCACCTTGCCGGCGAGGAAGGTGCCAGCGGTGAGCACGACGGCCGGCGCCGTGAAGTGCAGGCCGGTCTGGGTGATCGCGCCGCGTACGGCGTCGGCTTCGATGATGAGATCGTCGACCGCCGACTGGAATACAGTGAGGTTGGGCTGCGATTCCACCGCACGGCGGATGAAGCTGCGGTAGAGCGCGCGATCGGCCTGACAGCGCGTGGCGCGTACTGCGGGGCCTTTCGATGCATTCAAGCGGCGCCACTGGATGCCGGCGACGTCGGCGGCGCGCGCCATGATCCCGCCGAGTGCGTCGATCTCGCGCACCAGATGGCCCTTGCCGATGCCGCCGATGGCCGGGTTGCAGCTCATCGCACCGACGGTCTCGATGTTGTGCGTCAGCAGCAAGGTGCGCGCACCGCTGCGTGCGGATGCGAGCGCGGCTTCGGTACCGGCGTGACCGCCGCCGATGACGATGACGTCGAAGCGATAGAAATGACTGTTCATCGATCTGACTCTGGTTTCGAGACGTGCTTCGCGGCGTGGGGATGAACCCGACGTTCGTGCACCGCATTCTAGCGAATGCGGTTTCGAGGAAGCCGTTCCCCGGAAGCGCTGGCGCCAAAGTTGGCACGCATTCTGCTTATCTCTGGTGGCACTCAGCGCGGCAAGCGCGAAAGCGCAGGCCGGGGTGGAACAGGGCTGGCCACGTGCGCGCTGAGGAAGCCAGGGGCCGAATGTCGGGGGACATTCGGCCCCTTTTTTTGTCTGCGGTTCGGGGAATTCGGCGATACGCCGTAAGAAGGTGCCGACGCCCGACGGGGAGCGGAACAGGGGGGATCCGGATTTCCCCGCCGGGGTCGGCGATGCAGTACCGAGTTACGTCGGAATACGACGTAACCGGTCAAGCTTGTTTAGCTTGCGGCCAAATCTGGCCGTTGGCAAGCCTTTTCAGGGCGTCGGATCGCGACGGGATTCTCGTTCTTGACGTTCGATACGACGCTCAGGGGCAGGTGCGGCGCGCGGCGATTCCTGACGCTGGCGTGGCGGGCTTGCGGATTGCGGCATCGAAACCGGCGCAGGCCGGGCCTGCATCCTCCCGCCGGGCTGCGCTCCACCGCCCGACAAACCGGGCTGCTGCACCATGATCCGACGGCGCACGGGCTCGGCTTCGCGGGTGGCGACACCGGGAATGGCCGGCTGCGGAGTCGCGACAGGCGGACGTCGGCGGTCGAGGTGACGCCACGGACCGCCATCTCGGTCGCCCAGACGCGGTCCAGTACCGCCGGGCGGATCTGTGATCACTCCCGGGGGCGGCGTCCCCGGCGGCACAGTATTCGGCGGGCGAGGACGATGCGGCCGGCGATGCGGATAAGGAGAGTAGGAATAGGGATAGCCGTAACGGTAACCGTCGTAGCCGTACGGAAACCCATATCGCGAATACGGGGTATAACCGAAGCCGAAGCCATAGCCGAAGCTGCCGTACCAGCCGCCCGGATAGCCATAACCTATTGAACCGTAGGGCCCGCCATAGGCATCGTAGTACTCGACGGAGGGCTCGGCGTAGTAGTAATCGCCACCCTGATCGGTGCGGTAGCCGTACGTACTGACGCAGCCGGTCAGAATCGTTGCGAAGAGTGTCGCAAGCAGACCAAGACGGAACATCGGGAACCCCCTGTCGTATTCGATGACGGGATAAGCCCGCCCTGCTGTTGCAGCATCCGACCGCCGCGTTGAACCCGTCCTTAAGGAAACCGGTCAGGTTCAGCATCTTGGCATTTTGCCATCCTGCATGGGGCATCCCTGGATGAAGCTGCCCAGCATGGCACTTCCGAACACCGGGTCGCCTGATGGCACATGCCGGAGGTTTGTGGGAATGCGCCTTCACGGACGGTTCGGATGCGCAAGGCGGATCCGCAGGCGACCATCATGGCGGTCGCACCGCGCCCGTTGCGCGCGGGCGTCGCGAACGCAGCCTTCGCGGCAGCAACCCACGGAAAACCTGCACGGCGTGCATCGCCTGCACCGGTACGAACGACACCCTGACGCGCATATCCCGCCTGATACGATACGGGCATGACCGCCGCTGTGCCGACGTTGCCCGCCTTCGCCGACGTGCTTTCCGCCGCCGCCCGGATCGCGCCGCACGCGCAGCAGACGCCGGTCCTGCGTTCGCAGTCGCTCGACGGGATCGCCGGCTGCAGGCTGTATTTCAAGTGCGAGAACCTGCAGCGCGTCGGCGCGTTCAAATTCCGCGGCGCCTGCAACGCGATCTTCGCGCTCGACGACACCGTCGCCGCGCGCGGCATCCTCACCCAGAGTTCCGGCAACCATGGCGCCGCCGTCGCGCTGGCCAGCCGCCTGCGCGGCACATCCGCCACCGTCGTGGTGCCGGAAGGCGCGCCCGAGGTGAAGCTGGCGGCGATCGCCGGCTACGGCGCCCGCATCGTGCGCTGCGCACCGACGATGGCGGCGCGTAATGCCACAGCGGCCGCACTGGTCGAGGAGACCGGCGCGCATCTGGTGCATCCTTTCGACGACGTGAACGTCATCGCCGGCCAGGGAACGGTTGCGCTGGAATTCCTGCGCAGCGAACCGGAACTCGACGCGCTGCTGACGCCGGTCGGCGGCGGCGGTCTGCTCTCGGGCTGCGCACTGACTGCGCGCAAGCTGCGATCCGGGTTGGAGATCCTGGGCGCGGAACCCGCAGGCGCGGCGGATGCGCACGCCTCGCTGCGCGAAGGCCGCTGCATCACCGACATGGTCACGAACACCGTTTGCGATGGTCTGCGCGGGCAACTCGCACCGCGAACCCTGGCGCTGCTGCAGCGCCACAGCGATGGCATTCTCATCGTCGACGACGACGCGACGATCGAAGCGATGCGGCTGCTGTGGGAACGGTTGAAGCTGGTGGTCGAGCCCTCCGGCGCTATTGCCTTGGCGGCGGTGCTGCGCAATCGCGAACGCTTCGCGGGGCGCCGAGTCGGCATCGTGATTTCCGGCGGCAACGTCGATCTCGACACCCTGCCCTGGCAGGCGCGCGGATCATGACCCGTCGTGCACCACCGCCGCTGATCCAGCGCGCGACCGGAAAGCGCCGCAAGCGTCGCGGCGTGTTCCGCTGGCTGCGACGCCTGCTGTTGCTCGCGGTGCTGTGGCTGTGCGGCGTTGCGGCGTACATCGTGTATGTCGGTACGCGCGACGAAGCCGCCAGCGACAAGGTGCGCGCCGACGCGATCATCGTTCTCGGCGCCGCCGCCTACGACGCGCGGCCCTCGCCGGTGTTCGAGGAGCGCATCCGTCACGGCATCGATCTCCACAAGCGCGAACGCGCGCCGATCCTGATCTTCACCGGCGGCTTCGGCGGCAGCGGCGCGCGTTTTTCCGAATCGCAGGTCGGCCGCCGCTACGCATTGCACGACGGCGTGGCCGAGCGCGCGATCCTGATCGAAACCGTCTCGCGCAACACCCGTGAAAACCTCGGAGAAGCCGCACGGCTCATGGACAAGCGCAAGCTGCGCCGAGCGATCGTGGTCAGCGATCCGCTGCACATGTCGCGCGCGCTGCGGATCTGTCGCAGCGTCGGCATCGTCTGTCTGGGCTCGCCCACGCCGACCAGCCGCTTCCGCAGCTTCGATACGCGCTGGCGCTTCCTGCTCAACGAAGTCTATTTCTTCCATCGCGACCTGTTCGTGCGCCAGACCTGACGCGCACCCGAAGGAGCTTTCCATGATCATCGACGGCACTCGCGCCCACGACCGCGCCACCACCCTCATCCTCGACTACTACGCCGCCTTCAATCGCGGCGACTGGGCCGCGATGCTGGCGTTGCTGACCGACGACGTCGCCCACGACCTCAACCAGGGCACGCGCGAAACCGGCCGCGACGCCTTCGCCGCGTTCCTTGCGCGTATGGATCGCAGCTATTGTGAACAGCTGCGCGACATCGTGGTCATGGCCGCGCCAGACGGCGTCCGCGCTGCGGCTGAGTACGTGGTGCACGGCGAATATCTCGTCGCGGACGAAGGCCTGCCGCCTGCGAACGGACAAAAATACGTGCTCCCCGGTGGGGCATTCTTCGATATCCGCGACGGAAAAATCGCGCGGGTGACGAATTACTACAATCTTGAGGATTGGATTGCGCAGGTGAGGTGAAGCGCGACTTCAATCGCGTTTTCGCATCGATTCAGCGCACATACGTGCGCCAAGGCGCACGCCATTCGAAACTTCTGTATCCCGAAAGGCGTGCTCAAGCACGCCGAATGCTCATACCAGCAGCAGGGAAATTTCGCCAGAACAGTGCGAAAGATCGTAGATGACATCGCTCTGCGGTTCGATGAATCTCAATTCGCCATCATCGGCGATGAACCAGTTCACCGCGTGGTAACCACTGACCCAATCGAAGTTTCCCCATACGATGCCGACGCACAATGCGTAACGTAGCGACGAAGACTCGTAGGCATGGACGCTCATCTCACTTTTCAGGACATACGCGAAATCATCGCAATCGAAACGCTCTGCCATCCACGTGCGTCGGTCTGCTGAGCTTTCACCTAGGATATCCCTCACTTCGTTGAGTTTTGGAAGATAGAAAGAACCATCTCCGAAACGAATGCCAGGATCAGTCGCCAGCTTTCCCGACAGAATTTTACGAACAACACCTGTCAATGAACTCGTCGGCACGACAATTCCGGATTCGCTGGATGCAGCAACGAAATTACGTGCGCGAGTATCGATTCTTCTCCCGACAAGACGACCTTCGACCGACCTTCCCAGCGTGGACATGCTTTTTCTCCGATGTCTGATGGCTCTGATAGAGCAAAGAGCATTCACCTGATTTCTCGTACAGGCAATGTCTTCTCTGGGATCAGTTCGGGTCGGAATCAGCGCCGTCTCACCGGAATCCCGCTCGCCGGAAACCGCGCCACATCGTGCCCACCTTCTCGGATCGGCGCGCCGTGTTCCGGTGCCCACGCCAGCGCGGAGATGATTTCCCAGGTCGCAGGCAGGCGGCCGGCATCGCGAAAAATTTCGTACGCATTCGTGGCGATGGCAAAGCGGGTTTTGCCGGTGAGCGTATGCCGGCGCGCATGCAGCGCATTGGTGGCGCCGGTGGCGCGCAGCGCGCGCATCAGCGCGGGCAGATCGTCGTAGCGGGTGACAAGATCGTCGCGGTCGAGTACCCGCTTCTGCTGGACATCCACAACACGGCGACGCGGCCATTCGCGGCGTCTTCAGCGCAGCGTCTTCATGCGCTTGATGAAAAGGAATTCTTCGTCGTCGGAGGGGCCGGCGATGCGGCCGTCGTTGGGTTTGCGCTTGACCACGATCCTTACTTTCCGGCCGACCATCTTCGGCTTGAGGTGGAAGACCGCGTCTTCGTCTTCGGTGAACCAGTCTCCACACTGGCGGTTGCAGTAGGCGGAGACGGTGAGGGAGGAAGACACCTTCACGGCGATCTGCATGTCGTCAACGCCTCCTCCGCTCACGAGCTTTCCTTCGTAGGTCTGCGCGCAGGCCAGCAGAGGAAACACCAGCAGCGACAGCAGTGCGGAAGCGAACGTTTTCTTCAGGCGATTCAATTCAGGGATTCCTTCACGGGTTGCGGATCAAGCCATCAAGAGCGGATCGCAGTCACTCGATCCTGCGCCTCACCGGAATCCCACTCGCCGGAAACCGCGCCACATCATGCCCGCCTTCTCGGATCGGCGCGCCATGTTGCGGCGCCCACGCCAGCGCGGAGATGATTTCCCAGGTCGCGGGCAGGCGGCCGGCATCGCGAAAATTTTCGTAGGCTTTCGCGGCGGTGGCGAAGCGGGTTTTCCCGGTGAGCGTGTGGCGGCGCGCGTGCAGTGCATTGGTCGCACCGATCGCGCGCAGTTCGCGCATCAGCGCGGGCAGGTCGTCGTAGCGGGTGACGAGATCATCGCGATCGAGCACCGGGTTGCGGAAACCGCTGGCGATCAGGGCATCGCCGAACTGCGCGATCGAGGCGAACGGGCTGACGTGCGGGATCGCATCGGCTTCGGCGAAGGCGCCGCGCAGTTCGTACAGCGTGTCGGGGCCGAAGGTCGAGACCACCAGCATGCCGCCGGGTTTCAGAACGCGGCGGAAGCCGGCGAACACCGCCGGCAGATCTTCGACCCACTGCAGACAGAGATTCGAGAACAGCAGATCGACGCTGTGGTCGGCCAGCGGCAGCGCGCGCGCGTCGGCGCAGACGCGTGCCGGTGCGCGCGCAAGCATCCGCGCGAGCGGGCCAGGCAGCGCTCGCGCGAATGCCGACGCCTCGGCATCGTGCTGGCGCAGCATCGGCAATGCGAGATCCAGCGCAAGCACCTGCGCTTTCGGCCAGCGCTGCTGGATCGCGCGCGAGGCGTGCCCGGGACCGCAGCCCAGATCGACGACAAGCGCGGGCGTTTGCGCATCGCCTTCGCGGCCTTCGGCGTAGTAGTCGAGCGATTCGAGTAGACGCGTTTCGATCTCGATCTGCAGCTTCGCCGCAGAGGCGTAGCTGGCGGACGCGCGCGAGAACGCGCGGCGGACCTGACGCGGGTCGAAGAGTGTGTTCATTGCACAGCACCATCCGACAGAAAGACAGTCATCTGCGCGACAACCTCATCGACATGCGTCAGAAACGGCGCATGCCCTGCGTGCTCGATCTGCGCGAAGCTAGCATGGGCCCGACCATGCTGTTCGATCAGCGCGGCGGCATCGCGCATCGCGCGTGGATCGACCAGCCGGTCGCGGCGACCGGCAATCCACAGGCTCGGCACGCGCAGTTCGCTGAGCATCGGACGCTGATCGGCGGTTTCGAGGATGCGCAGGCCATCGACGAGGACGCGCGCCGCAGGTTCGCCGCGCGCGAACAGTTCCGCTCGCAGTTCGCGCATTTCTTCTTTGGCATGATCGGAGCCGAAGGCTTCGAGCGCGACGAAGCGGTCGAGTGTGGCGCGATAGTCGTCGCTCAGGCCTTTGGCGAATTCGCGGAAGATCTCCGCCGACACGCCGTAGCGCCAGTCGGGGCCGCGCACGAAGCACGGGCTGCTGCACAGTGCGATCAGCGCCGGTACGCGTGCCGGATCGCGCACCGCCGCGTGCAGCGCGAACATGCCGCCGAGCGACCAGCCGAGCCATGGCGCCGCAGGTACCTGCGACAGGATCGCGTCGCAGACCGCGTCGAATTCGAGCGGCGTGGTATCGTCGCGACTCAGGCCGTGACCCGGCAGATCCACGAGGTACAGCGTGCGGCGATCGCGCAGGCGTTCGACCAGCGTCGCGAACACGCCGCCGTGCATCGCCCAGCCGTGGATCAACACCAGCGGCGGGCCCTCGCCGCTGACGGTCATGTGCAGCGATGCGCTCATGGCTGTGCGGCTGCGCTCCGCGCGGCGTCGATCATTGGTACAAGCGCGCGCCACTGCACGCCGATATCGCGCACGAACCAATGGCTGATGCGACGGCGCCAGCGCGGCTGTCGGCGGACCGCTTCAATGCGTTCGAGCAGCCAAGCCTGATCAAACCCGGCCCATTCGCCAGCGACCGACATCAGATTCATGTACAGCGCCGGATGCACGTCGTACATCAGCATCTCGTGCAGTGCATCGATCGAATAGGGCGACGTGGCGAGCGTGTCTGCGATGTGCCCGTGCAACAGCGCGACATCGGTATCGAGATACAGGTCCGACAGCGCCACCCAGACCGGAATGCGCGCGTCGATGGCGTCGGATGCGGCCGGCATCGGCCTCACGCCACCGCAGCCCCAGCGTTGCCGTAACCCATCTCCACCGCATCCCGCGCCCAGGTCAGGGCATCGACCAGCGCATCGACTTCGGCTTGTGTGTGCAGCGACGACAGCGTGATGCGCAGGCGCGAGCGGCCATCGGGCACGGTCGGCGGACGGATCGCCGGCACCCAGAACCCCTGCGCTTCGAGCGCGGTGGCCAGCGCGGTGGCGCGTTTGTCGTCGCCGCACATCAGCGGCTGGATCGGCGTGTTCGACGGCAGCAGCGGCAGATCGCGGAACAGCGCGGTGTGGCGGAAGTGCGCGATCAGACTCTGCAGTTTCTCGCGACGCCAGTGATCGCGTCGCGCCAGTTTCACCGCAGCCAGCGTGGATGCGGCCTGCGCGGGCGGAATCGCGGTGGTGAAGATGTAGGGGCGCGCGGTTTCGGCGAGGTGGCCGATCATCTCTTCGCTGCCGAGCACGACCGCGCCATAGCCGCCGAGCGCCTTGCCCAGCGTCGCGAGTTGCAGCAGGCCCGACGCATCCAGCCCGGCTTCGGCGACGCTGCCGCGACCGTCCGGACCGACCACGCCGACACCGTGCGCGTCGTCGACATACATCAGTGCCTGCTGGACGCGCGCGACCAGCGACAGTTCGCGCAGCGGCGCGACATCGCCATCCATGCTGAACACGCCGTCGGTGGCGAGCATCGCCACGCCGTCGGGCACGGTGCGCAGCTGGCGCAACGCGCCTTCCGGATCGGCGTGCGGATAGCGGCGCAGTTTGCAGCCGGCGAGCCGCGCGGCGTCGATCAGGCTGGCGTGGTTGAGACGATCCTGCACGCAGACATCGTCTTCGGTGAGCAGCGACTGCAGCACCGCGAGATTGGCGAGAAAGCCGCTGCCGAACAGCAGCGCGCGCGGCGCGCCGAGCCAATCGGCGAGCTCGCATTCCAGCGCGTCGTGGTTGGCGTGATGGCCGCAGACCAGATGCGAGGCGCCGCTGCCAGCGCCATCGCGGGCGGCGCTGGCCTGCAGCGCATCGACCACCGCGAAATGCTGCGAGAGCCCGAGATAATCGTTGCCGCCGAAATTGGTCAGCCAGCGGCCGTCGACTTCGTAACGCACGCCGTCGCGCCGGGTCACGATGCGTCGCTGGCGAACGCGGCCCTGCATGGTGCGTTGCAGGCGGGCGGCGAGGATGCGTTCGGTCAGGCGCGGACGGGTCATGATGCGGCTCGGTCAGGCAGCGCGGTCAGGCTGCTTCAAAGCAGGGCGGAGAGGCGTCGACGATATCGGCGTGAACGGTGTTGGCGGTTTCGACCACGGGCATCGGTTTGAGGCCGAGGCGCGCGAACAATGCGAGGTCGCGCTCGGTGTCCGGATTGCCGGTGGTCAGCAGCTTTTCGCCGTAGAAGATCGAATTGGCGCCAGCAAGGAAACACAGCGCCTGCAATTCGTCGCTCATGCTCTCGCGGCCGGCCGACAGCCGCACCATCGAGGCCGGCATCATGATCCGCGCTGCGGCAATCGTGCGTACGAACTCGAACGGATCCAGCTCGGTCGTGCCGTGCAGCGGCGTGCCTTCGACCTGCACCAGCCGGTTGATCGGCACCGAATCCGGATGCGCCGGCAGGTTCGCCAGGGTCTGCAGCAGGCCGGCGCGCTGGCGGCGCGATTCGCCCATGCCGACGATGCCGCCGCAGCAGGTCTTCATGCCGGCGTCGCGGACGTGGCCGAGGGTGTCGAGGCGATCCTGGAACTCGCGGGTCTGGATGATCTCGCCGTAGAACTCGGGCGCGGTGTCCAGATTGTGGTTGTAGTAATCGAGGCCGGCATCCTTCAGCGCCGTGGCCTGTTCGCCGCTGAGCATGCCGAGCGTGGCGCAGGTTTCCAGCCCCAGCGCCTTCACTTCACGGATCATGTCGGCGACCTTCGGGATGTCGCGGTCTTTCGGCGAGCGCCACGCGGCGCCCATGCAGAAGCGCGAAGCACCGGCAGCCTTGGCCTGTCTGGCCTTTTCGACCACCGCATCGGTGTCCATCAGCTTCGTCGCCTCGACCCCGGTGTGATAGCGCTGGGCTTGCGGGCAGTAAGCGCAGTCTTCCGGGCAGCCGCCGGTCTTCACCGACAGCAGCGTGCTGACCTGGACTTCGCTGGGGTCGAAATTCGCCCGGTGCGCGTCGCCCGCCCGATGCAGCAGTTCCGGCAGCGGCAGCGCGAGCAGCGCCTCGATCTCGGCGCGGCTCCAATCGTGTCGCAAGGGGCCGGAAGGACTGACAGCGGGCATCGGGGTTTCCTGACAGACAGGGCGCAGCGGGACGGGCAGTCTGGAAAGCATGTTCAGCCCTGTCAACCTTATCCCTACGGGCGGCGTCCGCCAGCGCCTCGGCCGACTGCTCGGCGGGCTGTGGCCGAGGCATTGTCTGGTCTGCGGCGAGGCCTGTCCGGCCGAAAGCCTGTGTCCCGCCTGTCGCCAAGCCCTGCCCTGGAACCGCAGCGCCTGCCAGCGCTGCGCCCTGCCGCTGCCGGTTTCCGTGGCCGCCTGCGGGCATTGCCTGCGCCGACCGCCGCCGTTGACGGTCGTGCACGCCGCATTCCGCTACGAAATCCCGCTGGACCGGCTGCTGCCGCGACTGAAATTCCACGACGATCTCGCCGCCGGCCGTCTTCTCGGCGGACTGATGGCCGAAGCGCTGGCCGGGACCGAACGTCCGGACGCCCTGATCCCGGTGCCGCTGCACCGCAGGCGCCTGCGCAGCCGTGGATTCGACCAGACGCTTGAGCTGGCGGTCCCGCTGGCCCGCGCACTGCGCCTGCCATTGATGGACGACATTCTGATGCGGATGCGCGAAACCGCCCCGCAGTCGCGGCTCGACGCGGCAGCGCGTCGACGGAATCTGCGGCGGGCGTTTGCGGTGCGCGAAGGGGGCGTCCTGCCGACGCATGTCGCGCTGGTCGACGACGTGATGACCACCGGCGCGACCCTGCATGCCGCCGCCGACGCCCTGCAGCGCGCGGGGGTGAAGCGGGTGGATGCCTGGGTCTGCGCGCGGGTGGCGTGAAGGGATGATCCCGCTCAACTAGGGTCGGAAAGACTCGGGGGCCGGGGGTGGAATTGGCGGTTCGCAGATCGTGCAGGTGCCGGTCACCGGTTCTTTTCCGGTGTCACGAGTGGCCAGTATCCTGCGGACATGCCGCCTTCGTGCCGCCACCAGCGCCGTGCGCGGCGCGCCGTAGCGTTCGGCCAAGCCATACAGCGCCTCTGCGTTCTCGATCGGGCCACCTGCGAGATTGAGAGTTGCCCAGTCGGTCAGCAGATTCGCGACGACTTTGTCCTTGGGTCGCACGAACTGCAGACCTTCTCGAAGTTGATATGCGAACGCACTATTCAACTGATAAGGCAGCACGGGCTTGCGCGCATTGTTCTGCGGATAGTGGTCGGGCAGATCCGGAACCAGTCCGCTGTCGAAACGGATGCCGGCGATCGAACGGCCGTCGAGGTAGGACGGATCCTTCCTGATCCCGATCTTCGCTTCGAGGATGCGGGCGTGCAGCCACTCCGTGCCTTCGTGTTCGGCAACATTGCGTTGAATGCCGATGCGGATCCATTTCAGGGCAATCGCGTCGAAACCTGCCAGTTCCAGGGCCGTGCCGAGGTTCGCCGCAGTTTCGGCGCGCCCGGGGAAGCGCCTTTCGTTGGCGACGAAAAGACGGATCGCGCGGGTCGTGCGCCCGTATCGGATCAAGACCACACCGAGGTCATTGAGATTCGCGAAATCCGGCTCGCTTCGCACCTTCTCCGCGAGCCGCAACGCCTCTCGATCGAGATATTCCGAATTCCGGATACTGGTCATCTGCGCGACCAGCTCGTCTCCCGTGAAATCTCCGGGCTCGAAACGATGACCGTTGCGATCGGTTCCGACAGCATTGATGCAGGCCAATGCCGATTGCGAGATCAGCAGTACGCCCAACAGCCACCATTTCTGCATTGCAGGCCCCCGGGACGTGTTGATTGATCGCCAGTGCAGCGGGTGCTCACTGCAGGCCGGAACGTGTCCGGCCTGCAGGCGACAATATTTGCTGTCTTCAGCCGCCGGCAGGTGCCGACGCCGCTTCCTGCTTCCGCCCGATCAACCACAGCGCCGCGCCGACAACGATCAGACCGACGCGGATCGCGATGCCGGTGGTCGCGCCCCAGTTGTCGATCCACGACAGCAACCGGAATTCCATGTCGAAGAAATGCAGCAGGAACGAGCCTGCGCCGAAAATGAACAACCAGCCGCCGATCGATTTCATGATGTCCCCTCTTGTCGTTGACCCGCTCCCCGCGGGGCTCCGAGTCTGGCATCCGGGAAGTGGGGCCGACAAGACGATCGACGGCGATTACCACTCGAACAGTTTGAAATACACCGGCGAGATGTTCTGGTCCTGATCCGGGCGGCCGTCGTTGTTGCGATCGTAGAGATAGAACGCCGGACCACGCTTGGGCTGTACCTTCACAACCCTCAACTGGCCGGCCACGCGGTACTCGGTGACCTCGTCGCCGTTGGGCTGGATTTTGGTCGTGGCGACCGCGTCGGGCGGAATCTCGGCGGTGGCCTGGGAGCCGCCGGCGGTGGCGCAGCCGCCGAGCATAAGCATCATGGGCAGTGCGAAAGATGTCATCCAGCGCATGGCGCTCTCCAATGGTGGGGAGTTTCGAGTATGCGCCGCCGGGCGTGAATCATCCGTGCCGCCGGTGGCGGTTCGGCGCTCCGGAAGCGCGGAGTAGAATCCGCCCATGACACGACTCGTACTGATCGACGGCTCCTCCTACCTTTTCCGTGCTTACCACGCGATGCGGGTGCAAGGACGTGAGTTCACTGCGCCAGACGGCTTCCCGACAGGAGCGCTTTTCGGAGTGGTCAACATGCTGCGCGGGCACCTGAAGGATAAACCCGAGTACATCGCCTTCGTGGTCGACGCCTCCGGGCCGACCTTCCGCGACGATCTGGATCCGCAGTACAAGGCCAATCGCCCGCCGATGCCCGACGATCTGCGCGCGCAGATCGAGCCGATGATGAAGATCGTCGAAGCGCTGGGCATCCCGATCCTGCGGGTGCCAGGCGTGGAGGCCGACGACGTGATCGGCACGCTGGCGGTGCAGGGCGCTGCCGATGGCCTGGCCGTCACCATTTCCACCGGCGACAAGGATTTCGCGCAGCTGGTCCGGCCGGGTCTTGCGCTGGTCAACACGATGAGCGGCAGCCGGCTGGACAGCGACGCGGCGGTGATGGAGAAGTTCGGCGTGCGCGCCGACCAGATCATCGATCTGCTGTCGCTGATGGGCGACAGCGTCGACAACATTCCCGGCGTCGACAAGTGCGGGCCGAAGACCGCCGCGAAATGGCTGGCCGAATACGGCACGCTGGAGAGCGTCATTGCGAATGCCGACGCGATCAAGGGCAAGATCGGCGAAAACCTGCGCGCAGCGCTGCCGCGACTGCCGCTGAACCGGCAGCTGGCGACGATCAAGCTTGACGTCGCGCTGGATGGCGGACCGACCACGCTCGCGCTGCGCGAACCGCACGTCGACGATCTGCGCGTGCTGTATGCGCGCTACGGCTTCAATCAGGCGCTGAAGGAACTCGGCGGCGGAGATGCCGCCACCGCATCCGCCGAACGTGCGGGCATGCGCAACACCGCTGCCGGCTATGCGCGCACCGCCACGGTCGAAGAGGACGCGCTGGACCCCGCACTGGCTGCGAAAGGCGCGTACGACACCGTGCAGACCCGCGAACAGCTCGATGCGTGGATCGCGAAGCTCACGGCCGCCGACGAATTCGCGTTCGACACCGAAACCGATGCGCTCGATGCGATGCAGGCGAATCTGGTCGGCCTGAGTTTCTGCACCGAACCCGGCTGCGGCTGCTACATCCCGGTCGGCCACACCTACCCCGGCGCACCCGCGCAGCTGGATCTGCGCGACACCCTCGACGCCCTGCGGCCGCTGCTGGAAAGCACGCGGCACCGCAAGCTCGGCCAGCACGGCAAATACGACATCCACGTACTGCGCCGCCACGGCGTGAATGTCAAAGGCTACGCCGACGACACCATGCTCGAAAGCTTCATCTGGAACTCCAGCGCCACCCGCCACGATATGGATTCGCTGGCGAAGCGCTACCTCGGCTACGACACCATCAAGTTCGAGGACGTCGCCGGCAAGGGCGCGAAGCAGATTCCGTTCTCCGAGGTGGCCATCGACGATGCCACCGGCTACGCCGCCGAGGATGCCGACATCACCCTGCGCCTGCATCGCGTGCTGTCAGCGAAGCTGGCGACGATTCCCGCGCTGGAGCAGGTGTATCGCGAGATCGAAATCCCGCTGGTGCCGGTGCTGGCGCGGATGGAAGCCAACGGCATCCTGATCGACGCCGACGAACTGCGCCGGCAAAGCGCGGACCTGTCGCGACGCATGCTCGCTGCGCAGCAGAAGGCGACCGAACTCGCTGGCCGCACCTTCAATCTCGATTCGCCGAAGCAGCTGCAGGCGCTGCTGTTCGACGAACTCAAGCTGCCGGCGCTGGTGAAAACACCCACCGGCCAGCCGTCGACGAACGAGGAAGCGCTGGAAGCGATCGCCGACCAGCACGAACTGCCGCGCATCATCCTCGACTATCGCGGCCTCGCGAAGCTGCGCAGCACCTACACCGACAAGTTGCCAGAGATGATCAATCCCGACACCGGCCGCGTGCATACCAGCTATCACCAGGCCGGCGCGGCCACCGGCCGGCTGTCGTCCACCGATCCGAATCTGCAGAACATCCCGATCCGCACCGACGACGGCCGCCGCATCCGCAAGGCGTTCATCGCGCCGAAGGGCCGCAAGCTGGTGGCCTGCGACTACTCGCAGATCGAACTGCGGATCATGGCGCATCTGTCCGAAGACGCCGGCCTGCTGCGCGCCTTCGCCGCCGGTGCGGATATCCACAAGGCGACGGCGGCGGAAGTATTCGGCAAGCCGCTCGAAGAGGTGAGCGGCAACGAGCGCCGCGCCGCCAAGGCGATCAATTTCGGACTGATGTACGGCATGAGCGCGTTCGGCCTCGCCAAGCAGCTGGATATCGGTCGTGGCGAGGCGCAGGACTACATCGCGCTGTACTTCAACCGTTACCCGGGCGTGCGCGAGTTCATGGAGCGCACCCGCAAGGAGGCGCACGAGCGCGGGTTCGTCGAAACCGTGTTCGGTCGCCGGCTGTATCTGGACAACATCAACGCCCGCAACCAGGGTCTACGCGCCGGCGCCGAGCGCGCCGCGATCAACGCGCCGATGCAGGGCACCGCCGCCGACATCATCAAACGCGCGATGATCGACATCGATCGCTGGATCGCGGCGCACGCCGACCGCGCGCGGATGCTGCTGCAGGTGCACGACGAACTGGTGTTCGAGTGCGACAAGGATTTCGTCGATACGCTCGTGGCCGAGGCGACGACGCGGATGGCGGCGGCAGCCGAGCTTCGGGTGCCGCTGGTGATCGACAGCGGGATCGGAGACAACTGGGACGAGGCGCACTGAGGCGATGCCCATTTCGTTGCGCAAACGTTTCGCTGCGAAAATCACGACCCTGTCAGTTCAGACAGGTTCTGCGCGCAGAATTTCCGCGAAACTGAACGCGCGTTGCACCAGCAGTGAATCGATCCTGAATTCGACGCGCGATTGAACTTCTTTTTTACGAACTCTCCACATCGAACATGGTCAACTTACTCGCGACAGATGCAACGTCTGTCGCAGACCAACCCTCTCCCCTAGGGTTGGTCGCCGGAACGTAAGACTCTCCCCAAGTCCCGTTCCCAGCCCCGCCGGTTCCCCCGCCTGCGGGGCTTTTTATTGCCTGCGATTTGCGCCTGCGATTCGGCGGATGTCGCGGGCTTTCCCTTTACCTGTGTGAGGGCGAGACTGGCGCTCTAGCCGCTGCGGACGTCCTCGATGACCGAAATCTTCCAACTCTCCGCCCCATGGTGGCATTTCGCACTGCGCGCGGTCGCCGTCTACGTGCTGGTGATGCTGCTGGTGCGACTGTCGGGCAAACGCGCGGTCGGCCAGTTCACGCCGTTCGATCTGGTGCTGCTGATCCTGATCGGCAACGCGGTGCAGAACGGCATGAACGGCGGCGACAACTCGCTCACCGGCGCGGTGATCCTGGCCGTCTGTCTGATCGTGCTGAACTACGGCGTCGCCTTCGTCGCCGCGCGCAGCCCGCGCGCACGGACGTTCATCGAAGGCGAACCGGTCGTGCTCGCGCGCGGCGGCAAAGTGTTCCGCGAGGTGCTGAAACGCGAGTTGGTGAGCAACGCCGATTTCCTGGAAGCGATGCGCGAAACCGGATGCAGCAGCATCGAACACATCCGCGTCGCCACGCTGGAAACCAATGGCCGCATCAGCATCGTGCTGAGCGACGACGCACCGCGGTCCGGCTGACGTCGTCAGGCGGAACCACCCAGCCAGTCGCGTGGGCGCAGATAGTCGACCAGCCGCGCCTCGTCGCTGTCGGCTTCCGGCGTGTAGCCGTATTCCCAGCGCACCAGCGGCGGCAGGCTCATCAGGATCGATTCGGTGCGTCCGCCGGACTGCAGACCGAACAGCGTGCCGCGATCGAAGACCAGATTGAATTCGACGTAGCGACCGCGACGGTACAGCTGGAACTGGCGTTCGCGCTCGCCGTACGGCGTGTCTTTGCGGCGTTCGACGATCGGCAGATAGGCGTCGAGGAAACCGTCGCCGACCGCGCGCTGATAGGCGAAGTCGTCCTCGAAATCCTGGTGCAGATCGTCGAAGAACAATCCGCCGACGCCGCGCGTCTCGCCGCGATGCTTGAGGAAGAAATAGTCGTCGCACCATTCCTTGTGCGCGGCATAGCGCGCTTCGCCGCCGAAGGGTTCGCACAGATCGCGCGCCACCTGATGCCAGTGATGCACATCCTCGTCGACAGGATAGAACGGGGTCAGATCGAAACCGCCGCCGAACCACCAGGCCACGGTTTCGCCATCGCGGATCGCACGGAAGTGACGCACGTTCGCATGCGTAGTCGGCAGATGGGGATTGCGCGGATGGAACACCAGCGACACCCCGACCGCACGCCACGACGCGCCCACCAACTCCGGCCGCGCTGCGGTCGCCGACGGCGGCAGCTTGGTGCCCGAGACATCGGAGAACCCGATCCCCGCCTGCTCGAACACCGCACCGTCGCGCAGGATCCGCGTGCGCCCGCCGCCGCCTTCGGCGCGCTCCCACAGGTCTTCGGAAAATGTCGCTTGCCCATCCGCACCTTCGATCGCGGTGCAGATGCGGTCCTGCAGGCCGGTGAGGTAGTCGCGGACGCGGAGGAAATCGGGGTCATGGGTCATCGTCGGTCACTCATGTCCAAAGCATTGTCGGGTCGGGCCTGTGGGAGCGGCGGAAGCCGCGATCAGGCGATGCCGCATCTTCCATCGCGGCTTCCGCCGCTCCCACGAAACAGCCCCAAGGAATCCATCACGCCGGCTGCAGATTCGCGTACGCCATCACCAGCCACTTGCTGCCTTCGTCCTCGAAATTCACCTGCACGCGCGCATGCGCGCCGCTGCCTTCGATATCGGTGACGACGCCGCTGCCGAATTTCGCGTGGGTCACGTTCTGGCCGATACCCAACCCGGGGCTTTCCTGCAGCGAGGCGTGCCCGCGGCTCTGCTGCCAGGCGTCGCGGCGCGCGTTGGGGTTGTACATCGGCCGCGCGACCTGGATCTTCGGGCGGATTTCGTGGATCAGCGCCGGCGGAATCTCGCGCAGGAAGCGCGATGGCATGCCGTACATGTCCTGCCCGTGCAGACGCCGCGCTTCGGCATAGGTGATCACCAGTTTCTGCCGCGCGCGGGTGATACCGACGTAGGCGAGCCGGCGCTCTTCCTCCAGCCGCCCGGCCTCCTCGATCGATTTGTTGTTCGGGAACAACCCTTCTTCCATGCCGGCCAGGAACACCAGCGGAAATTCCAGACCCTTGGCGCTGTGCAGGGTCATCAGCTGCACGCCGTCCTCACCGGCTTCGGTCTGGCCTTCGCCGGCTTCCAGCGCGGCGTAGGCGAGGAACGCGACCAGTTCCGGCAATGCAGCGGTTTCCTCGTCGTCGCCCTTGATGAAGCGCGAGGCCACCGACACCAGTTCGTCGAGGTTGTCGGTGCGCGAATCCAGCGAGCCTTTCGACAGCGCGGCGTAATGGTCGCGCAGCGCGGAGCGCACCAGCACATGATCGATCTTGTCCTTCAGCGGCAGCTCGATCGACTCCCCGGCGATGCTGTCGATCAGCGCCTCGAACACCGCCAGTGCGTTGCGCGCGCGCCCGGGCAGCGCATCGCCGCGCGATACCAGCGCGCCAGCCTTCCACAGCGACACGCCGTGCGTACGCGCGTAGCGGCGCACTTCGTCCAGTGTGCGCTCACCGATGCCGCGCGTGGGCGTGTTCACGGCGCGCTCGAACGCTGCGTCGTCGTCACGGTTGGCGACCAGACGCAGGTAGGCGAGCGTGTCCTTGATTTCGGCGCGCTCGAAGAAGCGCATGCCGCCGTAGACGCGGAACGGAATCTGTTCGCCGAGCAGGGTTTCCTCGAACGCGCGCGATTGCGCGTTGCTGCGATAGAGAATGGCGGTCTCGCCGTGGCTGCCGCCGTCGCGCACCCAGGCGCGGATGCGTTCGATCACGAAACGCGCTTCGTCGATCTCGTTGTAGGCGGCGTACAGGTCAATGGGTTCGCCTTCGCCGCTGTCAGTCCACAGCTGTTTGCCGAGACGCGACGGGTTGTGCGCGATCACCGCATTGGCGGCGTTGAGGATATTCGCGCTGGAACGGTAGTTCTGTTCGAGGCGGATGGTGCGCGCGCCCGGGAAATCGCGCAGGAAGCGCTGCACGTTCTCCACTTTCGCGCCGCGCCAGCCGTAGATGGCCTGATCGTCGTCGCCGACCGTGAACACCTGTCCGGTGTCGCCGGCGAGCAGACGGATGAACGCGTACTGCAGGCTGTTGGTGTCCTGGAACTCGTCGATCAACAGCTGCTGGAATCGATGGCGATAGTGCTGCAACAGTGCGGGGTGATCGCGAAGCACTTCATGGGCACGGAGCAGGATTTCAGCGAAATCGACCAGTCCCGACTGTTCACAGCGTTCCTGATACAGCGTGTAGGCACGCAGCATCACGCTGGCCCACTCGTCCTTCTCTGGCTGGATGTGCTGCGGTCTGCGGCCCTCGTCCTTCTGCGCGTTGATCCACCACGCGATCTGGCGTGGCGGAAAACGCGCTTCGTCCAGTTCCAGCGCCTGCACCACGCGCTTGACCAGCCGCAGTTGGTCGTCGCTGTCGAGGATCTGGAAACTTTCCGGCAGCTTCGCGTCCTGCCAGTGCAGGCGCAGCAGCCGGTGCGCAAGGCCGTGGAAGGTGCCGATCCACATGCCGCGGCTGCCGCCGGGCAACAGCGCGTCGGCGCGATGGCGCATCTCGCCCGCAGCCTTGTTGGTGAAGGTCACCGCGAAGATGCCGTGCATCGGCACGCCGTGGACTTCGTGCAGCCAGGCGATGCGATGGGTCAGGACGCGGGTCTTGCCGGAACCGGCGCCGGCCAGCACCAGCATGTGCGAAGGTTCGGCGCTGACCGCGTCGCGTTGTGCGGCGTTGAGGCCGTCGAGCAGGTGGGAAACATCCATCCCGGCATTTTAGGCCGGATCACCGGTGCGCGCCCGGTTTTTCAGCGGGCGCTCCGGCTCGGTGCGACTCAAATCGGTGCGACTCAATGATCGCGCTTGCTCGCACCGCCGGTCATGATCCGATCGGTCCACGCGATACCGATCGCCGAGAGGATGAACAAGCCGTGGATGATCGCCTGCCACATCACGCCGGCCGAGGTGATGCTGGTGCACGGCTTGAGCTTCTGACCGGCATCGATCAGCGGCTGCATCGCTTTCATCGCCTCCATGCCTTCCAGCGTGCTGCACAGCGGCAGGCCATCGACCATGCCCACTTCGATGAAGCTCTTGAGCAGATGGATCGACGAGATGCCGATAATTGCCATCGCCAGCTTGACCTTGAGCACGCTGGCGTTGACGTGGCTCAGCCATTCCGGCTGATCGGGATGGCCTTCGAGATTCATCCGCGACACGAAGGTTTCGTAGCCGCCCACGATGACCATCATCAGCAGGTTGGAAATCATCACCACGTCGATCAGGCCGAGCACGATCAGCATGATGTCCTGCTCGCTGAGCGTCGACGTTTCATGGATGAGATGCCACAGCTCCTTGCCGAACAGCACCACGTACACGCCCTGGGCCACGATCAGGCCCAGATACAGCGGCAGCTGCAGCCAGCGCGAAGCGAAGATCAGGCGCGGCAGGGGGTTGAGCGGCGGATGCGGGGCGTTGGACATGCGTGGTTGCTGCTGTTGGCGAAAACCATCATAGGGTAGCGGTCGCGCCGATCAGCGCCAAGCCGCCCACACGCCTTACACTCAGCGCCTTCCCTCGACCGGCCCGGGAGACCCGCCCGCCATGATCGAACTGCACTACTGGCCCACGCCCAACGGCCACAAGATCACGCTGTTGCTGGAGGAACTGGTCGACGCCGGCCAACCGCTGGCTTACGAGATCAAGCCGGTGAACATCGGCAACGGCGAACAATTCGAGCCCGCGTTTCTCGCGATCGCGCCGAACAACCGCATGCCGGCGATCGTCGACACCGCACCGGCCGACGGCGGTGCGCCGATCAGCGTGTTCGAGTCCGGCGCGATCCTGCTGTATCTGGCCGAAAAGACCGGCCACTTCCTGCCGCAGGATCCGCGCGGGCGCGCGGCGACGCTGGAATGGCTGTTCTGGCAGATGGCCGGGCAAGGCCCGATGACCGGCCAGTACGGCCACTTCAACGTCTACGCGCCGGAAAAAATTCCCTACGCCATCGATCGCTACACGCGCGAAGCCCACCGGCTGCTCGGCGTGCTCGACAAGCGTCTCGCTGGTCGCGCGTTCATCGTCGGCGACGACTACACCATCGCCGACATGGCCTGCTATCCGTGGATCGATCCGTACAAGAGCGCGCCGATCGATCTGGAACCGTATCCCGAGATCCGCCGCTGGCGCGACGCCATCGCCGCACGGCCCGCGACCAAGCGAGCTTACGCTTGGACGAAACAGGTCAGCCCGACCGCCGGCCAGCCGCTGACCGAAGAACAGCGCAAGGTGCTGTTCGGACAAGGTGCGAAACCATGATCCGCCTCTTCACCGCCACCCTTCTCTGCAGCCTTCTCGCCATGCCCATCGCGCACGCCGCCGACCCGGAGACGGGCAAACTCACGCTTGAAGCGATCACTGGCGACGCGCCGCTGTCCGGGCCGACGCTGTTGAAGCCGCAGATCGCGCCCGACGGCTCGCGCGTGAGTTTCCTGCGCGGCAAGGACCGCGACCGCAATCGCCTCGATCTGTGGGCGTTCGACGTCGCCGCCGGCCAGGCCGCGCTGCTGGTCGATTCCAGCGACGTATTGCCCGGCGAGGAAGTGCTGAGCGACGAAGAGAAGGCGCGGCGCGAACGCCAGCGCACCGCCGCGCTGTCAGGCATCGTCGATTACCAGTGGTCGCCGGACGGCAACACATTGTTGTTCCCGCTCGGTGGCGAGCTGTATCTCTACGATCTGCAGAAGTCCGGCAAGACCGCCGTGCGCAAGGTCACGACCGGCAGCGGCTTCGCCACCGATCCCAAGGTCTCGCCGAAGGGCGGCTTCGTCAGTTTCATCCGCGCGCGCAATCTGTGGGTGATCGATCTCGCCAGCGGCAAGGAAATCCAGCTCACGACCGACGGCAGCGAGGTCATCGGCAACGGCGTCGCCGAATTCGTCGCCGACGAGGAAATGGATCGCCACACCGGCTACTGGTGGGCGCCCGACGATTCCGCGATCGCATTCGCGCGCA
>CAZGBA010000015.1:0-57098 GCA_964523435.1 uncultured Xanthomonas sp. | reverse complement strand
CCAGCCGCGCACGGATGCGCGCATCGAAGCCGAGCCGCTGCAGGCCGGCGCAGGCGAGCAGGATGGCGTCGTAGTCGCCGGCATCGAGTTTCGCCAGTCGCGTGTTGACGTTGCCGCGCAGATCGACCAGCTGCAGATCGGGCCGCAGCGCGCGCAGCTGCGCCTGCCGCCGCAGCGAAGAGCTGCCGACGCGCGCGCCCTGCGGCAGTGCGGCGATGTGGTCGAAACGATTGCTGACGAAGGCGTCGGCGTGATCCGCGCGCTCCAGGATCGCCGGCAGCGCGAACGGGCCGTCGAGATCCATCGGCACATCCTTCAGCGAATGCACCGCGCAGTCGGCGTCGCCGCGCAGCATGGCGAGCTCGAGTTCCTTGAGGAACAGACCCTTGCCGCCGACCGCCGACAGCGAACGGTCCAGCACCTCGTCGCCGCGGGTGGACATCGGAATCAACCGGATATCGAAATCGGGATGCAGCGCGCGCAAGCGAGCGGCAACGTGCTCGGTCTGCCACAGAGCGAGCGGGCTTTTGCGGGTGGCGATCTTGAGGGTGCGCATGGCCGCATTATCGCACGCACCCCGCACCGTTCCGATGCCCGGATAGGGTGGGGTGAGCGCAGCGATGCCCACCATCGCGACGCATCCGGCATGGAAGACATCGAGCGGAGCAAAGAAGCATCGCGGGATGCATTGAAGTTTGGCCGGTGGTTTCGGTGGGCATCGCACGGAGCAAGAACAGCATCGCAGATGCATTCAAGCTTTGTTGGCGGTTTGGGTGGGCATCGCTACGCTCACCCCACCCTACTCGCTACAGCGAAAATGGAGCCATTTCATTCAAAGAGAACTTAAAGCTACAAGCGTCATCAGAAACCTTTATTAGCGACAATCGGTATCTCTGAAGACCAAGAATTTCACCCTCATATGTCTCGCCCAGAGATAAATTTTTTTCCTCATTTCCCAGTCGAATATTGCATAGATTGACATATTTCTGAGCATCAACGACCGCCAAAAGCAACCTATCCTCATGCAAGAACAAAGAGTTTCCTTGATTTACTTCATACACCCCAGACTTGATCACGTTTGACTGGAGCAATCCTTGGAGCTTGGCGACTTCCATATTTTTTGCGAACAAATTCTTTTCAACATCATGCAATTTTCTCGCTGTGATTCGAAGCGACTCTAATTCTTTTCGCTCTGGAACCGACAAGTTTAGTTTGTTGCTTAGCTCCGATAGCTTCTCAATAGCCTCCGCTGCCTTCCAGTCTTCTGCCCTTCTGTATGCTTCAAGCTCATTCGCTTCCGTAAGCTTTGCAACGACCCACGTCGCACCGATTAACACGGCACCGCACGTCGCCACATAAGTTATTAGCTGCCAAAGGGAGAAGTCGCGGCTCCCGACATCCTGCGCATCAGCCATAGTGCTATCCCTAGTATGGAATCTTGAGGTATTGAACCCTACAAATGCCTAACCATATCCCGCAAATGCGGCACACACCGCCGACTCACTTCCAGCGGCTTGTCCCCATGCCGTAACACCGCCTCAATGCGCCCATCCGACGCGCGTCGCAGTTCCACCAGCTCTTCACGCGACACCAGACAATTGCGATGGATCCGCACGAAATTGTCCGCGAATTCGGTTTCCAGCGACTTCAACGACTCTTCGATCAGATCTTCGCCGCGCGCGTGATGCACCACGACGTATTTCTCGTCGGCCTGCAGATAGCGGATGTCTTCGATGGCGATCAGGCGCAGGCTGCCGCGCAGGCGGGCGCAGAGGTGGCTGCGGCGCTTGCCGTTGCCTGCTCCATTGGTACCGGTTCCGTTGGTGGCTTCGGCGGGTGCGGGGTCTTCGTGGCGCGGTGTGCGGCCGGCGATGAAGGTGCGGGCGCGGTCGAGGGCGGCGGCGAGGCGTTCGCGGCGGACCGGTTTGACCAGGTAGTCGACGGCGGCGGCTTCGAAGGCCGATAGCGCGTGTTCGCCGTAGGCGGTGCAGAAGACGACCGCCGGGCGCGGATCGAAGGTGGCGAGGTGGCGGGCGGCTTCCAGTCCGTCGATGCCGGGCATCGAGATATCCAGCAGCACCACGTCGGGGGTGTGTTCGGCGCAGGCGTCGAGTGCGGCGCTGCCGTCGCCGGCTTCGGCCACGAGCCGCATGTCGGCATGCTCGGCGAGGAGCATGCGGAGGCGCTCGCGCGCCATAGGCTCGTCGTCGGCGATGAGGACTTTCACGTCATTGTGCGACCTGATCCCATACCCCGATGGTAGCGCCATCCGGCGGCTGCGGTCATCCGACCTTCGGCGCGGCGGCGAACCGCGCTTCCAGCCAGTCGCCGAGGTCGTTGAGTTCCTCGGTGCAGACCTGGTGGGCCATCGGGTAGCGGTGCCAAGCGGGGGCGAAGCCCATGCGCTGCAGGTTTGCGGCGCTCTGCTCGCCGCCGACATACGGGATGACCGGGTCGTACAGACCGTGGGCCATGAACAGCGGTTGGCGTTCGGCGCCGGGCTGCAGGGCGTCGGCGGCCTTGCCGGGCGCGGGCAGATACGTGGACAGCGCGACCAGCCCGGCGAGCGGCGTCCTGCGCCGTAGGCCGGTCGCCAGGGTGACGGCGCCTCCCTGCGAGAAGCCGGCGAGGATGATCCGTTCCGGCGGAATCCCGCGTTCGGCCTCGCGGGCGATCAGGGCTTCGACCTGTGCGACGGATTCGTCGATACCGGCCTCATCGGCACGGTTGGCCATGTCGAGATTGGCGATGTCGTACCAGGCGCGCATGCGCATGCCGCCGTTGATGGTGACCGCGCGCACCGGGGCGTGCGGGAAGACGAAACGCAGGGCCGGCCAACCGGGGCGGATCAGTTCGGGCACGATCGGCGCGAAGCCGTCGCCGCTGTCGCCCAAGCCGTGCAGCCAGAGGATGGTCCAGGCCGGCGCGAGGCCGGTGGTGCGTTCGACGCCGTCGAGCAGCGGCGCGGGAGTGGGGGAATGGGTCATCGCCCTATTCTGGCGACCGCACCGCGCGACCGCCAGCGCCCGAAGGTCGAAACCGTTACTGCGGCGTGCTGAAGAGATCCTTCAATCCCGATTCCGCCGCGCCGCCGATCGCGCCGCCCACCGCACCGCCGACGGCGGTTCCCACCGCGCCCCCGATCGCCGCGCCGATAGGCGCCGTGACAGCGGCAGGCACGCCGCCGGCCGCACCGCCGATCGCGCCCGCAACCGCCGTGCCGGCTGCCGTGCCTGCCGCACCACCCACGGTCGCACCTACGGTGGTGCCGATCGTGGTGCCCACGCCCGCCGTGGTGTTCGTCGCAGGTGCGTTGGCGGGGGCATTCGCAGGCGCATTTGCAGGCGTGTTTGCGGGTGCGTTCGTCGCGGTGCGGTTCGCTGCATTTGCGGGTGCATTTGCGGGTGCGTTCGCGGGTGCGTTTGCCGGCGCATTTGCCGGCGCGTTCGCGGGTGCATTCGTCGTTGCGCGGTTCGCCGCATTCGCAGGTGCGTTCGCGTTGGCAGGGGCATTCGCATTCGTCGGCGCGGGAGTTGCGGGGCGATTCGCGGGCACAGGCGTGGCCGGTGCGGGGCTCGGCGACAGTGGTTTTGAACCTTCCGCCACAGCCTTGTCGATGCCGCCGCGCCGCTGCTGTTCCGATTGCTGCTGCATCTGCAGACGCGCGTTGCGCGCAGCGGACGGGTCGGGAATCTCCGCAGATGGGTTCAGCGTGCTGTTGCGGATGCGGTCGGCCTGCGCCTGCGCGGCCATCTGGTTCAACGGCAGATAGTCGGTGTGGAAATTCAACTCGACCGACGAATTCAGTTCGAGATCGGTGTTGATTTCTTCGGTGCGCTGGCTGCGTTCGGTCGACACGTAGCTGACGGTGTTCTCGACCTCGGCGCTGGCGCCCCACGGACCCACGCCGAAACTGGCGCCGGCCTTGATCCGGTTTTTCATGCCGAACTCGCTGCCCTTGTCCTCGCTGGCGGCGCTGCGGGTGTCGATGTGGAAACGCATCGACGCGTTGATCTTGCCGCTGTCGATCACGATCCGCTGCATGCCCATCATCACCATCGTCGCCAGCTGCTGCTGGCGCTGGCGGGCCAGATAGCGGCGCGCGAACGGCACCAGCTTTTCCGGACTGCTGGCGTCGATCGATTCCTCGGGCGGTACGCCCAGGGTCGCGCGCACTTCTTCCTGGTTCGGCATCGACGCGCCTGGGCGCAGGCGCAGTTTGATGTTCGACAGTTCCTCCTGCAGATCCGCCAGTTCGTCGGCGTCCATCTTCTCGCCGGGTTTGGGCATGTCCTCGGGATCTGGCGAGTCGTATTCGATCGATTCCGGAAAATGATCCGCCACCCACTGCCGCACCTGCACCAGTCCGAACTGGGAGCGCTCGAAACCCTCCGCCGACGCCGACACCGCGTTGAGCAGCTGCACGTACTGGTTCATCTGCTGCGCGTTGGCGTCCAGCATCGCCTTGAACACGCCGTTGATCAGATCGGTCACGAAGCGTGGAAACGACACCGCATTCAATACATTTTTGGTGATGCCGGCGATGCGGTCGGCGGCTTCGCCGAATTCGGGCTGCGCCGATTGCGCGGTCGCCAGCGGCGGCGCGGGTCCGGGCCCGGTGCGACGCTCGATCTCGCCCTCGGCCTGGCCTTCCTCGGCGATGAGTTCCGCCGCGAGCGTCGAGACTTTCACCATCGCCTGCGCCAGCGCCTGACGCTGCGGCGGCGACAGGGTGTTGTAGTTCGGCGTGCGCTCCAGCACGTCACGCACAGCCACGCGGATCCACGGCGGCGGCGGCGGTGCGTGCGTCGCCGCTGCGGACGTTGCGGTGGCCGGCATGGCGGCGGCGGTCGCCATGGCTATGCCCCCATCGACAGCGACACGGTGGGCAGCTCGGAACCGGTGCCCGCGTAGGACGGCGGCTGCGACGCTGCGACAGGCGATGACGCCAACCAGCGCTGCGCGGCCACAATGACGGCGATGTCATCGGGATTCGCTGGATCGAAACGGATCGCGCTGTCCGCGTAATGCTGACCGAGCCACAGCAACACGCTCTGCCCGTTGCGGCCGCGTTCGAGATGCTGCTGCGCCATGCCGGCGGGGATGCCGTTCTGGCTGCCGACGATGGCGACCAGCCGCCACAGATCGTTGACCGCGAACGCGGCCTGCAGCATGCGCTCGCGCAGGAACTGCAGCGCGGTATTGATGGTGTCGACGATGTCGCGCGCGGCGATCGCGGCCATCGGGTCGACGCGCTGGGCGAGAAACGCGCCGAGACTCTGCGCGTGGGTCGCGACCAGCACCTGTTCGCGCAGATCGACGCCGTCGGCTTGCATGACGATGGCGTCGCACAGCGCGTGCATCAAGCGATCGAAATGCGGCGTTTCGATCACTCGTGCGTAGATCGCATTGCGTTCGTCGGCATCCAGACGCTCGCGGCGACCGCGCCAGAACGCATGCAGCAGATTCGCGGTCGGACCGAGCGGCTGGGTGATCGCGCCGCTGACGAACAGACCGGCGATCAGTTCGGCGGTTGGCAGCAGCCCTGCACGCTCGAGTTCGCTGGCGAAATACAGCGGCGCGGCGGCATTGAGCTGGACGCGATCCTCGACCGTCGGCGCGGCCTCGGGCAGATCGAAATCGATGCCCGCCAACGCCTGCGCATAGGCACTCGCTTCCGAACAAGCGCGCTCATGTGCATCGAGCGCCGACAGCGCGACCGACACCGCGCCGAGCAGCGCCGCATACGGATGCTGCGCGGCAATGCGGATCGCAGGCGGTGGCGGCGCGAGACGCGGCATGGCGCGCGCACCTCAGCCCGCTGCGGGTGCGGAGGCGCCCGCCGGATTCGACTTGTTGGGATCGAACGGCGTGGCGTTGCCCTGGATGCTGGCGATCATGCCCGGCGAGGCGAGTTTTTCCATCGGGAAATAATCCGACTTGAAGTTCACCCGCACTTCGCCGGTGAGTTTGGCCTTCATTTCCTGGCTGGAGCTGGAGGTCTCGTCGACCGACGACGACACCGTGGTCATGTGGCTCTGCACATTGGTGTTGGCGCTGGCCGCGCCGCCCCAGCCGAAATGCGCGCCGGCCACCGATGTGTTCTTGTTGAAGCTGGAATCGCGGTCGTACAGCGAGGCCTTGGCGTCGCGCTTGGCGTCGTCGGAAGCACGGAAATTGAACACGACCTTCGCGTTGATCAGGCCATCGGTCACCACGATCCGGTTGATCCCCAGCATCACCATCGACGACAGCATCTGCTGGCGGCTGCGCGCCATCTGCATGCGTGCGGCCATCACCAGCCGCGATTCCTGCTCGGGATCGGACAGGTCGGTCACCGGTTGCGCCAGCTGCAGTTCCTGGCTGACGCGGGTCAAGGCGGCCTCGGGGTCGTCCTCGCTTTTCACGCCCAATCGCGGACCGCCTTCCCGGTCGCTGGTGTCGATGGTGAGATCGGCGCCGAAGCGCTGGCTCATCCAGTCGCGCGCATTGTTCATGCTGATGTTGTCGGCGGCGAACTGGTCGACCGTCTGCGCCACCGCTTTGAGCAGATCCGCGTAGGCCTCCATCTGCTGGATCGAAGCATCGACGATCGCCTGAAACACATTCTGTATCAAACCACCGACGAACTTGGGAAAATCCACGGCGCCGACGAAATTCTTGAAATTCTCCGCGCCCTGCTTCACCGATCCGGCTTCGAAATCGCTGCCGGCGAAGGTGCCGATTTTTTCCGAGGCCTTGCTCTTGGCCTGATCGACCGGACTGGGCGGATTGGCCAGCGCCTGCGCCGGCGCGCCGTACACCGGCAGCGCCTGTTCTTTCGCCAGCACGCCCTTGCCCGGCGTGAGTTCCTGTTTCGCCAGGCCCTGCGGATTGGCCATGTACGAAGCGACGCGCACCATCGTGCGCGCGATGTCCTGCTGCTTGTCGGGTTCGAGCGCGCGGAAACCGGCCGATGATTCCAGCAGATGGCGCACCTGCGGACGCACCGCGCGCAGCGTGTCGTCGTCCAGCCAGGCCGGCTCGGTGTTCGGATTGCGGACGAGAGTTACGGACATGGCGGGCTCCGTGGCGGACATCAGGCCGTGGGCGCGGCGGGTGTGGGGGTCGATGCGCCGCCACCGGCCGCAGCGGATGCCGGCGGACGGTTGGTGGCCAGCGTCTTGACCATGCCGGGTTGCGCATTCATCTGGATCGCGGCGATGGATTCCGGGTTGGCCAGCTTGTCCAGCGGCACGTAGTCGCTCTTGAAATTGACTTCCATGGTGCCGGCGAGGCTGGCCTTGGTGGTGAGCGTGGCATCGGCGCTGGTCTGGGTGACGGAGGTCATCTGGATCAGCGGCTGCGACACGCTCTTGTAATCGCCGGTGGTGTAGAAGCTGGCGTCGCGGCGGGTTTCGGCGATGGTGCCGTTGGGCAGGCGCACCACGTTGCGGCTGGGCCCGCTGCGGTGGATGGAGCCGCCGGTGACCGACTCGGTGTTGACGGTCTGGTCGCTGTAGTCGAACTGCTGCGCGGTCTTGCGGAACTGCATGTTGTCGCGCGCCTGGAAGTCGTACATCACCTTCGCGGTGAGCTTGCCGTCGGTGACGACGATGCGGTTGATGCCCAACATCACCATCGTCGCCAGCAGCTGCTGCCGTCCGGTCGCCAGTTGGGTGCGCGCGGCGGGCACCAGCAGCGCTTCGACCAGTTCGTCGTCCAGGCGCTCGACCGGCTTGTCCAGCGGCAGCGTCTGGTTGATGCGGGTGATGGCGGCGCGCTCGTCCACGCCTTCGCGCACCGTGACCCGCGGCTGCGGCGGCGCGGCCTGACCGCCGCCGCTGTCGCCGAAATTGCCGAAGTCGCCGAAGCTGTCGCCGCTGTCCATCGAAATCTGGAACACGTCCGGAAACTGTTCGACGAGGTGGTCGCGGCCCTGATTCTGGGTGGTGTTCTCGTCGCGGAACTGGTTGAGGCTTTTGGACACGTCGGCGACCAGCTTGGCGTAGGCCTCCATCTGTTCGATCGAGCTCTGCACGATCGAATGGAACACGCCGTTGATCAGACCGGCGCAGAAGTCCGGAAAATTCACCGCCTGCAGCAACGCGCCGGCCGCAGCCACGCCTTCGCGCGCGCCCTGCGCGGTGAACTTGCCGTCCTGGTCGGTGTTGCTGCCGGTCTGCTGGTTCGTCGTGTTGCTCTCGCCGGCCAGCGCCCGCACCTGCGGACTCTGCTGCTCGGGCTTCAGCCGCATGCCGTCGGGTTCGGCCAGATAGCTGGCGATCTGCACCATGCCCTTCGCCAGCGTTTCGCGCTTGTCCGGCGCGAGCTGGTTGAACGACTCGCTGCTCTCCAGCAGCTTGCGCACCTGCAGCCGCGCGATATCGAGCGTTTCGCGGCTGGCGGGCGGCGGCGCGGCGCGCGCAGCGGCCTGGGTTCTGGGCGGGAAAATGGCGGACATGTCCAGTCGCTCCGGTGTGGATGGGTCGCACGGACCGCGCGGGCGCAGCGCGTGCCGGCGTATTACTGCAATGCCTGCGCTTCTTCGATGGCCTCGCGCATTTCGAATTCGATCGGACGTACGTACAGGCTGATGCGCGCCTGGGTGGTCGGCGTGACCCGCAGACTGAGCACCGAGAAGTGCCCCTGCTGGCTGATGTCGTCGACGCCGAACGCATCCAGCCAACGCGACAGCGCGATCAGCTGGCGCGGACGTTCGGCCAGACCGAGCTTGATCAGATCGAGGAAACGCGCGGGCAGATCGGGAATGGCGGCGAGCAGGATTTCGAGTTTCAGTTCGATCCCGTCCGGCGCCTCGCGGATGCCGATCAGCACGCCGCCCGACGGCAATTCGAAACGCCCGCCGAGCGCGACGCCGACGATCCGCATCAGGCTGGGCAACTGATGGCCGATGCCCAGCCGGTTCATCAGCGGCCCGAGCGCGCTCACCACCAATGGTCCGCGATGCAGGAAGGTCACACGCTGGCTGCCGCTGTCGCGCTTGCAGCCGATCGAAGTGAAGATCGGCATCAGCGTCGGCATTTCGGTCATCACCTGCCGGGTCAGCATCGCGAGACCGGGCGACAGCGCTTCGATCTGCGACGGCTGCAGCTCGTAGTAGATCTTCGTCGCGTACAGGCCGTCCTCGTCGAACGCGCTGCCGAACCAGGCGCCGAAGTTCATCCAGCTCATGCCGCCGAAACCGCGCCATTCCTCGCTGCGGTTGTCGAACCAGCGCAATGCGTCGCGGCCGAACACCGGTTGGATCAGACGACGCATTTCGCGCGTCGCCTCATCGCGCCGCGACACCGGCGATGCGCCGGGGCCGAGCGGTTCGATGGTGAAGCGCAGCGTGTTGGGTTCGGCTTCCGAGAACGAGGGCTCGTACGGCACCGCGCCCGGGGTGAGCGCGTTGTGCGCGTACGAGACGTCGTCGTCGGGCAGGTAGAACGTGCGCTCGATCAGATCGCCGATGTAGGGCATCGGGTCGCGGGTGCCGAGCGCCTGCGAGGCCGAATGCAGCGAACGCTCGACCAGATGCCGCATCGGCTGCGCGCGTGTGCCATGGGTGGACATGATCGTTCTCCGTGGAATATTGCGATGACGCAATGCTGCGATGACTTGGTGCGGTCGACGCGATCAGAAGCTCGGCAGACTGATGCCAGCAGAATCCAGCACATCGCGCGCCATCTGCGGCATCTCGATCGGGCGGCTGGTGATCGTGGGCGATTCCACCGGCTGCGAGAAATCCTCGACCCGCTGGTCGCCGATGCCGCCGACCGCGATCAGCTGTTCGCAGGCCTGCAGCAGATCCCAATCGGTGGGGTCTTCCATCGGCCGATCGCTGCCGCGCAATTGCGGATTGGTCAATGCGTTGGTCGAAATCACTTCGCCCAGACGATTGGTCAGCCGCTGGTGGTTGCGCGCCAGCCAGGCGATCACGATCGCGCCGCATTTGGCCTGGGTACGGAAGCGATGGCTGTTGCGGGTGCCGCCGAGATAATTGGCGTTGACCTGGTCCATCACCTGCCACATGTCGCGCGCGCCGAACGAGGTGCGGATTTCCTGGTCGCTGAGCAGATCGCGGTATTCGATGATCAGCGTCTTCAGTTCCTTGGAGAACTGATAGGCGATGCCGTAGCAGTTGCGCGACAGGCTGGCGGCGAGATCGCGCGCGGCCTTGCGCACCTGTTCCTGCGACACCGACAGCGGAATCTGGCTCCGGAACATGCGGTCGACGGTGAGCTGGCGACCGAACGACGACACCGACGACACGAACCGCCACCACAGATCGTTGAACTCGCGGTTCGGCTGATTGATGCTGGGGTCGCCGCCGGGCGCGCCGAACGCGCGCATGTACAGGTCTCGGCGCTCGCCTTCGGTGATGCGCTCCGAGGCTTTCTTGTAGTAGCCGTAGAGATAGTCGCCGGTCTTGCCGTAGCTCAGCGGCAGCAGCCCGGCGCGGAACAGTTCGACGATCCGCTCCACCACCTGCGGCATCCGCGCTTCTTCCAGCTGGTAGGCGAAATAGATCGCCTGCGCGGCGTCGAGATTCTCGCGCACGATTTCGCCGTCGGTGGCTTCTTCGAGATCCGGCAGCGGGATATCCATCGACGACGGCGGCGCACCGCCGACCACACCGCTCTGCATTTCGTAGGTGTTCTCGATCCGGCTGCTCAGCCACGGATCGTTGGCGCTGACGCTGTCGGCCGCGAGTTTGCGCACCACCGCCGCGACGTTGCGGCCGCTGAGCACGAACACCTTGTCGGTCGGCCCGGGATCTTTTTCATTGTTCGCCTTGCGCTCCGCAGGGTCGCCGCCGGGCGTGATGCAGCCGTAGATGTCGTCGTCGATCAGCTTCGCCTGGATCTGCGAGCGCAAGGTCACCGGATATTTCGTGCTCAACAGTTCGAACGCGGCATCGAACAGCGCGCGGCATTCGCGGTATTCGCCCTGCGCGGCGCTGACTTTCTGCACGAAGCCGCGACGGCTGGCGTCGGTCACGCCGTCCAGCTGCAGCAGACCGCAGATGCCGACGATCTCGCGTTCGCCGCCTTCGAGATGATCGAGGAAATTCTGCGGCGTGCGCTGGGTGCCGATCAGGCCGTATTTGTGGACGAATTCGCTGTCGTCGTCGTCCGCCAGCTCGTCCCATGGCTTCTGGGCGTAGGTCGCGGCGACCTTGCGATAGAACGGATCGGCGACGATGTCGTTGCCGAGGGCAGCGACGATCTCGGCCAGTTCGTCCAGCTGCGCGGGATTGGGGCCACCGCTGGTTTCGGCGGTGTCGATGATGGTTTCGAGGACCTGCCGCCGTGCGCGCAACTTCTGCCGTTCTTTCAGCTCGCGCTCGCCGAGGTCGACCAGGAGGATGCGGTTCATGGTGTTCCCTGCTGTGTGATTGGCCTGTCGGCCGGAAGTTGCGGCGGCGGCCCGGCGGGTGCCGGGTGCCTGGCCGGTGGTGTTGGCCGCGGCGCGCGCAGCGCGAGGCTTGGAGGCCGCGGCGCCCGAGGTCTTGCGGGGCTGGGTGGAACTTGTTCGAGTCGCCATCGGAGTCTCCTTGTTGCGGTGTATGCGCCGGCTGTCTGGGGTAGGTGGTCAGGCGGCAAGCGCGGTTGAAACATCGGTGATGCGGTTCTGCTCGCCATCGGCTTCGTCGCGCACGCTGCGGTCGATCTCGGCGTCCAGCGCGCGCAGCGCGCCCAACGCATCGACCACGCCCGCGCCGCAGCCGGTCACGCCGGCTTCGGCGAACGGACGCGCGCTGGCGATCAGGATCCGTCGCGCGTCTTCGCCGTCCAGCGGCCACGCGCGACGCTGCGCGCGCGATGCCAGCAATGCGCAGATCGCGGCGACGTGCGGCGCGGCGAAACTGGTGCCGCTGGCGTACTGGTAGCCGGTGAGGCCGCAGGTGAGGATGTCGCGTCCCGGCGCGCACACCGCGACGCGTTCGTCGCGGGTGCTGAAGCCGGTCGGCCGCAGGCTGCGATCGATCGCGCCGACCGCGATCACGCCTTCATGCGCAGCCGGAAAATATTTTTCGGTCAGGCCCGAGTTGCCGCTGGCCGCGATCAGGATCACGCCCCGCGCCAATGCATAGCGCACGATCTCCTCGTGCGGGCGCGGCGCATCGGCATCGAGCATCGATTCGGGCGTGCCGAAGCTCATGTTGATGACCTTCACGCCCAGATCGATCAGCCGCTTCATGCCGGCATCGATATTGTCGAGCGCACCCACGCCGACGCGTTTGTCGCCGGGACCAAGCGCCGCGCCGAGCACCCGCACCGGCGTCAGTCCGCACAGGCCGGCGGCGCCGTGCGGCATGCCCTTGCCGAGTGCGGCGATGATTCCGGCGCAACCGGTGCCGTGGCCGACTTCGTCCTGCGGACGTTCGCCGGCACGCCGGTAATCGCCGACCAGGGTGACGCCGCCGACGGTCTCGGGGTCCAGATCGACGCTGTCGAAACCCGCGCGCAGTTGCGTCGCCAGTTCGATATGCGCCAGCGACACGCCCGTGTCGGCGAGACCCAGCACCACCGCAGGATCGCCACGTTCGTAGCGCAGCGCTTCGTCGATGCGGGTGCATTGCCGCACCCAGGCGTTGTCGATGCTCTTGATGTCCGCACCCGGCGCTTGCGTGGAGGCGTCGGGCGACGCATCGGCGAATGGCGCGTGACTGAGATGATTCGCGCTGACCCGCTCCACCATCGGCAGCTCCGCCAATGCCTGCAGCAACGCCGGCATGCCTTCGGGCTCGCGCACCTGGATGCGCAGCACGCGGGCGACGCCGCTGATCTGTTCGATCTCGTCGAAACGATACGCGCCCGCGACGCTGCGCTCGCGACGCGGCGTGCGCGCGCTGTGCAGACGCACCGCGCGCAATGCGCCGCCGTGATGGCGGAGCAGACGATCGATCACGCCGCCGTCGATGCGGTCGGCCATCGCGGTGCCGTAGCGGGTGCAGGCGCGCCAGCCCGGCACGTGCTCGGGCATCTCGCCGAGCTTCAGCGTGATCAGCAGGCGGCCGCGCACGGTGTTGGCGGTGGCGTTCATGGCGCGCTCCACTGGCCGAGCTGGCCTTCGCTGAGCTGCACGCGCGCGATCTGGCCGTCGCCGAAATCGACTTCGGCTTCGCAGCCGAGCTGCGACGCCATCGGCGCCAGCACGATCCGGCCGTCCTCGGCGCCGACCACCGCCACGCTCTCGCCCGCTGCGCGCACGCGCGGCAGGCGGCCGGGGCGCAGACCGGGCGCGCTCAGATGCACGCGGCCGGAGGTGTCGCTGCTGCCATTGGCGGCTTGCTCGATTTTCGTCACCCGTGGCGCCGCAGCGCGCAGCAGCGCCTGCTGCAGACGATTCACCGGCATCCGCGACAGCCGCGCGATCACGTCGGTGCCCGCTTTTTCCTTCAATTCGTTGAGCTGCTGCACGGTGCGCACGCCGATCCGCTCCAACTGGCGCTGCTCGGTTTCGGAGATCTGATCGCCCAGCGCTTCGCGCAGCGAGAACTTCGGATCTTCGGTGCTGTAGTCGACGCTGTTCTCGTCGATCATCGGCTTGGTGATGGTGGTCAGCTGCAGCTTGATGCTGCTGGCTTCGGTTTCGCCGGGGCCTGCAGGGCGCAGATAGATGTCGTCGTCGAGGATCTGCACGAACGCGCGCAGATCCAGCGACACTTCCTTCACCGCGAAGGTCAGCGGCAGCTTGCCCAGCCGCGCCTTGATCGCCATCGACGCCTGCGCCTTGTCCAACTGCTCGGTCAGCGACGAGATGAACAGGTCGAAGGGAACGCCCACGTCCTGCAGCAGCGGCGGCAACTGCGCGCTCATGCCTCGGCTCCCGCGTCGCCGCCGTTGCTCCAGCCCAGCGTGAGTCGCGACGGCGTGGATATCCACGTATTGACTTCGCTGCTGCGGGTGAAATCCGCGAGCAGCACGCAGCCGCCATCGCGGAACACCGGCTGCAGATCGATTGGCAGGGTCATGTCGACCTGCGACAGACGCATACCGTCGTGCGCTTCGATGGCGACCAGGCCATCGTGCAGCTCATCGAGCAGTTGCGAGAGTTCGCGCAACATCACGGCTTGCCTTCGGCGACAGGAGCGGTGGGTGCGGACGCGACGGGCGCGGCCGGAGACGCGGCGCGCATGGTCGGCGAGTGCTGCTGCACCAGCGCGATCTTGGCCGCGTCGGCCAGTCGGTCGAGCGGCAGGGTTTCGCTGACGAAATTGAGTTTGACTTCGCCGAACAGATCGGCGCGCACGGTCGATTCGTTCTGCGCATTGACCGCGAGCGTCGACACCATCGTCGTGCTCTGCGCGGTCTGGCTGAGGCTGCCGCGCTCGCCCCAGGTGGCGACCGCTTGCGGGTCGCTGCTGGTCGCGTACTGCACGGCGGCGGCATCGCGCGCGGCGGCGCGGAACATGACTTTGGCGCTGATGCTGCCGTCGCGCACCGCGACGCGGTTCAGGCCGAGCATCACCATCGTCGCCAGCAGCTGCTGGCGCTCGGCGCCGACCTTGTTGCGCACCTGCGGCAGGATCTGCTGTTCCAGCAGTTCGGCGGTCAACTCCTGGCCATCGAGGCCGTAGTCGGCCAACCACACCGGACTGAGTTCTTCGGCGCGCGGCGTCAGCTGCGGTTCGGCGCCCGCCGCATCCGGCAGCTTGATCGCGACTTCGCCGGGATAGCGCGACACCAGCCAGTCGCGCGCCTGATTGAAGGTGACGTTTTCCTCGGTGAACTGGTCGACCGTTTTCGCCACCGCCGACACCAGACTGGAATAACTCTCCATCTGCCGGATCGAGGCATCGACGATCGCATCGAACGTGCCATGCACCAGTTGCGAGACGAACCCCGGAAAATCGATTTCGTTGACCATCGCACCGGCACGACGGGCGATGGTTTCGGTGGCCGGCGGTTTGCTCGATGTCGCCGGTGTGGTCGGCGCTGCGGTGGTGGTTTCGCCCGCCTGCGCGCGCGACAGCGCCGTCCCTGTCCCGGGACGGGACGGAAAGATTCTGCCGCTGCTGCGCGTGGTGTCGGACATCGTGCTGTCCTCAGGCCGCCGTGTTCAGAAGGTCGGGTCTTTCGACGCTGGCGTCGCGCCAGCCGTTCTCGCGCTCGTAGCGACCATCGCCGCGCAGGCATATCTCGATGTACGCATCGGGATTGCCCTGCGACAGACCGCGGAAGCGATAGTCGATGCGCACCCGCAGGCGCGCCACGCCATCGGCATCGGCGCAGTCTTCGATCTTCGCGATGACTTCGACGCCATACGCGAGATTCGCGGGCATGCCGGCGGCGATGCGGACATCGCCAAGACTGCCGTTCGATACGCGGAATTCGATCTTCAGCGGCAGCGGCGTGGGCGCGCCTTCGATCGCCGGCCAGTCGTTGATATCGATGCGCACATCGGCGGCGGCGGACGAACTCACGCTGGGCGACAGCGTCGCGGGCGACTTCAGACCTTCGAGCTGATCCAGCGACCAGCGGCTGCCGCCGGCCTCGCCGATGACGCGACTCATCTTCACGCCGAGCACGCGGCTGGGCTCGATCGGTTCGCGGCGTTCGCCGCCGGCGTCGAGATTCAGGGCGCGCAACGACGGCGGCGGCGAGGCCAGACGCAGGCCACCGTTGCCGCGCATCGACAGCGACTGCGCCTGCGCGCCTGCGGCGGACGCGGGCAGATGCAGGATGCGCCAGTTGCCGTAGTCGGGCTGGGCCATGTCGCCGAAAGCGGCGGCGAAATCCATGAACGGCAGCCAGTCTTCGTAGCCGTTGTTGGCGGGGTGGAAATCGATCGGGTCGTTGTCGAACGCGACCCGGGTGTCCCACGGATTGAGGATCTTCACCCGCACCGCATTCGGATCGTCGAGACTGCCGCGGATGCCGGCGACGACCACCGCGTGCGGCGCGCCGACGATCACCACCCACAGCGGACCGTAGGTGTTCAGCCATTCGGCCCACTGGCGCGGCGTGTTGTAGATGCTGGCGTTGGAAGGCTGGTCGATCACTTCGAAGCCGTAGTGGTTGCGCGCGGCGTTGAGCAGTTCCCAGCCGTAGGAACTGGCGAGGCTGCCGCCGATGTCGTTGATGATCGACTCCGGCGAACGCGACTGCTGGCGGCGGTGCGCGATCAGCATCGCCATCGATGCCGCCCAGCAGGCGTCCTTGTTCGGCTGCGGAATCAGCGCCACCGGATAATCCGCCGGTCCGTCGTTGCCCAACTGGCGCGACAGGCCCGGGGGCGAGAGGCGGGAGGCGCCCGCACCCAGCGAGAAAGCTGCGGTCGCGGACGACCGGCGGCCGGCGGGCACGCCGCCCGAGTGCATGATCTGGAACTGCAGATAGCCGCCGGTGTTCGCGGTACGGCCTTCGTACAGCGCCAGGAAATCGGCGAACGACAGTTTGATCGGCCCGCGCGCGGGATCGTGCATATGCATGGTGGTGTCGGAACCGTCGGCGCTGCCGCCGCTGGTCATGCCGACCAGCACGCGGACGTGACCGCCGCCGGCAGTGCTGGCGGTCTGGTCGATGTACAGCGGCCCGTTGTTGGCGAGCATGTCGCGCCAGGCTTCGATGGTGTACGACGCGGGCGCTTCGGCCATCAGGTTCCAGGCATCGGCGACGAAACCGCGCTCATGCCCGTACAGCCCGCTGTTGAACGCATCGAACACCGCCACTTTGTCGGCGATGACGCTGTCCGGGATCGACTGCTGATCGCGCCAGCCCACCACCATCGACGCGGCGGCGGCCCAGCACGACATCGGGCTGGTCTGGTAGGTCATCGGCACATCGGTCCAATGCACCGAGAACGCATCGCCCAGGGTGCGACTGCGCGCACCGAGCGAGAGACTCGTCGTGCGGCCTTCGATCCAGTCGATCTTGTTGCGCATCAGCCGGCAGCCGCGATTCAGATCGTCGCTGTCCGCGCCGGTATGCACGCCCACCACGTACGAGCGCAGCGTGCCGCTCTTGTCGCTGATGTAGTACACCGGCGAGCCGCTGGCGCGCTTGAGGGTGAGGATCGGATAGCTGAAGGTGCTGTCGTCCGGCGCCAGCGCGGCGATGTAGCCGGCATGCAGATGCTGTTTGAAGCCGTCGATCGCCTGGGTGAGTTCCGGCACCTTTTCCGAACGCGAGGAATAGCCGCAGACCACCACGCCTTCCGGCCGCGACTGGTCGAGTTCTTCCAGGGTGTCGAACCATTGCCCGTTCGGCGCGTCGATCGGCACGTTGTCGATCACCGCGAGATCGGTGGCCTTGTTGCTGCCGGCGTAGCTGGCCGGAATCCGCCACGAAGCGGATGCGACCGTGGTGCGGCCGAAGGGTTCGGTGGACGCGCCACCGTTGCCGTTCTTGCCGGGAATGATGGTGACGCTGGCCTTGTTGTACAGGTTGTGGGCGCAGGTCAGGATGCGGTTGCGGCCGATGTAGAAACCGGTGCCGCGCGAAATCCCGCCGCTGCCGTTGTCCATCTCCAGCAGACAGATCGCCGAATGCGGGAAGATCGTGGTGTTGGGCACGCCCGCGAACCATTCCTCGCGCGCCTGGCTGAAGGCATCGGCCTGGCAGGTCAATGCGCTGATCGGATCGGCGGGGTCGTAGTACGGGGTGATGATTTCCTGAGCCATCGCATACGCGCGGCGCGCGCCGAGACTCTGCGCGACAGCACCGCCGGACAGCGCGGCGACTTCGGCGGCGAGATAGGTCATGTACGTATCCCAGTCCCAGACCGAATTCGGGCAGCTGGTGTGGGTGGTCTTGGTGTCGACTTCGGAATGACCGAGGACATGGGTGCGGTCGGCCGGCAGGCCGAACTGCGCGCACAGCCATGCGACCAGTTTCGCCGAGCTGCGGTACTGCGCATCGGTCGGCACGTGACCGCCGGCTGCGGTGGCGTTGTGTTCGATGCCGATGCTGCGGCTGTTCGCGCCGTTGGCGTGATGCGCGGTGTCGGCATGCGCGACCATCTGCACCACTTCGCCGCCGCGACCGACGATGTAGTGCGCGCTGACCCGCACCTTCTTCTTTTTCTTGCCCATCAGCTGGCGCGGATTCTGGAACCAGCCGATGGTCTTGTCGTAGTCGTTCTTGCTGGCGGTGATATGGATCACGATCCGGTCGATCGCCGTGCCGGACTTGCGCCCTTTCGTGTAGTTGTTCGGATGCGCCGGCGCGAATTTCAGCGCGGCGGGATATTCCGGAGCCGGATCGCCCAGCGCGCTGGCGTACCACGACTGCGCCTGCGACATCGCTTCTTCGTCGGGCACGTCCTCGTCGATGCCCATCGCATCGGGATCGGTGTCGGCATCGTGGTCGGCATCCGCATTCAGCGCGCGGCCGTAACCGTTGGCGCCGTGATCGAGGCGATAGCCCAGTGACTGTGTCCTGGGCGTCATCGTATCCGGCACGTAGCACGTGCGCGTGGTGATCATGTCCATGTAATAGACCCAATCCCACACCGCGTTCGGACAGGCCTTGTGCGTGGTCTTTCCGTCGGCCTCGGCGTGGCCGAGGATGTGCGCGCGATCCGGCGTGATGCCGTACTGGTCGCACAGCCAAGTGACCAATGCCGCCGAAGCGCACATCTGCGCGGGCGTGGGGTTGAGGCCTCGGGTATTCGCGACGTGTTCGATACCGATGCTGGTGCCGTTGGCGGAGCCCGCATGCCAGGCCACGTCGTTGTGCGCGACCATCTGCACGATCTCGCCGTCCTGGCCGATCACATAATGCGAACTCACCTTCGCGGCCGGATTCTTGAACCAGCTGATGGTGCCGTTGATGTTGGCGCCGCCGTCGGTGATGTGGATGACGATCCTGTCGATGCTGCGGGTACCGCTGACCGCGCGGAAGTTGCCGGTGGCAGCGGCTTCAAAACGACTCGCCATCGGATATTCGGATGTGGTCAGGGTCAGGCCGCGGGCGCCGTACCAGCCCTGCGCGGTGGTCGCTGCGTCATCCGGAATGGGGCCGCCGATGTCGTACCCGCTGTCCTCATCGACCGCCGACAGGCTGCGCGCGTAGCGGCCCATCGAGAACGTCAGCGTCTGGCCCCACTCGGCCGCGATCCTGCGGATCCAGGCAAGCTTGTTCGCGGTGACGCGACAGCCCAGATTGGTGGTGGCGTCGTGCGCGGCCACATGCACACCGACCATATGCGCCTGCGGACCGGCGCCGGTGTCTTCGATCCAGTACACCGGCGAGCCGCTGGTGCCGCCGAGGGTCTGGATGTTGTAACTGAAGGTTTCGTCGGTGGGCAGGTCGCGGATGTAACCGCCCATCATGTGCTGGCGGTTGGGATCGATGTTGTCGTTGACGAAATGTTCGATGACATCGTTCGCGTACCAGCGCGCGGCGTAACCGCTCACCACCACGCCTTCCGGCCGGCTCTGGTTGAGCTCTTCGACCAGATCGAAGTATTGCCCCTTGCCGACCGCGTTCGCTGCGGGCACGCAGATCAGCGCCATGTCGTAATCGCTGCCGTTGGTGCCGTACGAATCGTGCTTGCGGAACTTGGTGACCTTGAAGCGGCCGAAGGGCTCGACGCTGCCGCCGGTGCCGCCGCCGTTCTTGCCCGGCACCACGATCAGCTCGCTCTGGCCGTCGACAACGTGCGCGGCGGTCATGATCAGGCGCGGGCCGATGAAGAAACCGGAGCCGTGCAGGCCGCCCTCGGCGCTGCCGTCGGGCACGCGGATCTGGCAGATCGCCGAATGCGGCATCACCCGGGTGTCGCCGACGCCGAGATACCACATCGCGCTGTCGAGGAAGAAGCCCGCCTGCGCGCGCAGCGCATCCCAGAAATTGCTCGGACGGTAGTCGGAGGAGATCAGCAACGAACGCGACGTCGCCACCGGGCGACGCCCGGCGCCGTTGCGCATCGTCAAGCCCTGCGCGGTGGCGCTCGCAGGTGTCGTGGGTGCGGATGTTGCCGGCGCATCGCCCGTTGCCGGCGCAGCGGCGGCAGGCGCCTGTTTCCACAGATCTTCGGAATAGCCATCGCTGTAGGTCGCGGGTTCGCCCGCGCCGGAGGACGTCTTCGTGCGCGGCGCAGCACTGCGATCCTCGTCGCGCGACGGCGGCGGCGTGGCGCCTGCGGCATCGCCGCCCCAGCCGAGTTCGACGTTGTTGCCGCCGTAGCCGGTGCTGCCGTTGCCTGTCGGAGCACGACTGCGGACCGTGCGGCGCAGGCCGCGTTCGGTCAGGCCGGACAGATTGACGTACATCGTGCCGCGGTCGGGCATGCGCATCGACACCGGCGTGCTGCGGTCGCTTTCGCGATACGTCGCCAGACCGAAATACAGGCGCGGCTGGCCGACGAATCGTGAGACCACGTCCGGCGGCACCAGATACACCGCTTCGCCGCGCTGCGAAGGCGCTGCGCGCAACAGACGGCTGGTGTGGAAATTGCCGGGGGTGCGCTTCGCGCGCAGTTCGGGCCGGAGCAATTCCGGATCGCTGGCGATCGCGATCTCGAACAGCGGCAGTTCGGAGCGCACGGTGAATCCCAATACGCTGAAACGGTCGTCGATCGATTCGCGGTTGGCACGGATAACGGCCATGACGGACTCCTAGCGGGACTTCCGCGCGTCGAGGGACGCGGCGGCGGATGCGGATGCAGCGGCGGAGGCGGCCGCGGAAGGAAGCGGTGAACGGGATGCGGATGATTCGCCGCCCACATCGATCCTGAATTCCTTCGGCGCGTGGGTCGGGTCGTGGACGATGTCCTGTTCCCCGTCGTCCATGACCGTGGAGATGCGCTCCCAGAAGCGCTGCTGGGCATCGACACCGATGCCTTCCAGATGCGGCTTCATGAAATCGATCACCGCGTCGAGATGGCGGAAGAACGCGCGCTGACCGGTCTGGACGTGCTCGACCGAGCCGCGCCATTCCGGCGCGAGGCTCGCGGTATCGCCGCGTTCGCACCAGATGCGGACGATGAAAGCGGTGGTGCGGTCCTCGAGCAATGCCATGGGGCGCGCCTGGTCGATGTCGGAGCGATGGCCCGACTCTGCGCCGCGCTCATCACCGGCCCGTCACCGCGACATCACCGCAACATCACATCCGGGGCGGCGGGCGCGTGATGTCGGGTGATCGGGGTGTGATGTCGGCGACGCACCGGGTGGTTTTTGCCTCCGCCTGCGGCCGGAACCACCCAGATGCAGATGCGCCCCGTGCGCAAGCCCTTGATCGGCAAGGGCGCGTCGCCACCGCGCGGATGGCATGGCGATTGCTTGACGATGACCCGAGACGCCGCGATGCACGCGGTGCCCACTCCTCCGCAGGGCAGCCCATGAATCTCGACCGCGTCTCCGACAAGATGGACGAGGAACCCGTCAGCGACACGCGACCGATCACCCACTATTTCCCGCTGCTGAGTCCCGCGCTACAGCCCCAGCCGCAGCCGCAGCCGATATTCAAGCCGCAGTTCTTCCAGCCGACGCTGGAACAGATGCAGTACCGCCTGTTCGGCGCCCAAGCGTTCGACAACATCGACGGCGACTACAGCAGCCAGGGGTTCGGCGGCGAATGGCGGATGCAGGCCACCCCGAAGGGTTTCGGCGGTTCCGGCAAGGACGAGATGACCAGCACCTCGACCACCCGGGAGTTCCTGAAGAAAGTCGACCAGAACGACGGGCTGGAACAAGGCCAGAAGCTGAAGATCGCCGGCTCGCTGTCGATGCACCGCACCGATACCGACGCCCTCGTCTGGCACAACGAGGAAGGCTACCAGGGGCATCCCGGTGCGCTGCGCTACACCGCCTTCGATACCGACTGGGCCTCGAAGGGACATTGGACCAAGGACAACCTGCGCGCCAAATCCGCGAAGCTCGAGATGCGGTCGCTGGTGGACGATCCCACGACCGCCAAGTTCGGCGACCTGATGGGTGCGGTCTCGCATGCCAACGCGCGCACCGGCGTGGAAACGGTCCGCGGCTTCAGCATGCCGTTCGAGGAATTCGAGCAGCTGGGCGCGCCGAAGGAGACGGTCGTCCACTCGAAATTCGGCGACATCAGCAACCCGAAAGCCCACAAGGAGATGGCCCGGTACGTCCACAACGCCCGCGAGCAGCAGAAATGGGACACCGCGGCGAAGTTGAACCTGCTGGGGCTGCAGAAGCACGTGCCCGACACGATGCAGCAGTACCTGCAGAAATTCGGCAACGATCACCTGCAGGCGATGACCGCGTTCCACAGCAACGTCGGCGAAGGCGTCGAGAAGCGCGTCAACGTCGCCAAGAGCAGCCAGGCCGATCCGCTGGATCCCGGCGAAACCCTGCGCGAAACCCACGGCCGCAAGCGCGCGCTCAGCGACGCGCGACAGAAGCGCTGACGCCGCGCCGGATCCGGCTACGACTTCCACCCGGCGCGACACCGCGCGATCCAACCTACAAAGGACAACAGCACATGAGCAGCAGTGAAGATGGAAGCTCGACCGCACGTCGTCGCCTGATGACGATCATGGGCCACCTGTCGCCGCCCGATACCCTCGGAAGTAGCTCGGTCCTGCGGCCCTCGCCGACCTCCTCGAAGGTCGACCCGTTGCTCGCGAACGCATCCCGTGGCTTCCAGGCCATGAAAAATGACGGCCGCATCAGCGACGTCAACCCGAATGCCACACCCTCGAAGGAACTGTCGCAGATGGTCCCGTTCAGCAGGGTGCGGTTCTCGCAGAACACGCTCGGCTCGGGCTTCTCGAGCCCGCCTTCGCACGCCAAGGACGTGCCGCTGGCGGTCAGCCTGCGCGCTGCGAATCCGCTGTCGGTGCTGACCGAAGCGCCCGGCACGACATCGCCTTCCGCGCACATGGTCCGCAACGAGGACGATACCTCGTTGACGACATTCGATCACCGGCGGCTGGTGAATACCGCGCTGCACGCGCCGGGCACGCAGGTGAAAGCCACCATCCAGGACAAGGCCAGCATCCCCCAGCGCGAATGGGGCAAGTACACCACGCAGAGCCGCGGAGATTCGATCGCGATCCTTGCCCCGGCAGGACCGGAGAGCGCCACGGACAAACGCCGTAATCTCGGTTCGCTTTCGGTATCGAAGGGCCCCGACCAGCAGTTGCAGGCAAGCACGCGGAATGCGCTTTCGCACATGATCAACCGCTCTTCACTGCTGGCCGAATTGACGCAGGCCAAGGCGAATCCCGGACAAAGCGCGGACCATGAGGGGCATCTCGCCAGGAAGCAGGAGTACCAGACCCGCCTGAGCACCTTCGAGAGCCAGAACAAGCGGCCCTCGAAACTCTGAATCGTGCGAACCCGCGTCAGCCCTCGATCCGCCGCAGGCACAGTTCCAGTTGGGCATCGGCAGCCGCCAGATGCTGGCGCGCGCTGGCGATGCGTTCGCTGGCGGGTCGGCCTGCGATGGGATCGAACGCATCCAGCGATACGTCAAACCCGGCCAGCGATGTCGCCGGCGCGTAGTCCATCCGCAGCGGCGCCTGCATCGCGGGTGTCGTGTCCTGCTGGCCGCCGCCGATCGCGCTGTCGGCGATCTGCCGGTACAGCAACAGGGTTTCGCGCATCGGCTGGATCGCGAGTTCGCGGCGCAGCATGTCGCGGCAGGCCTCGAACTGGCGCAGCGCCTGCGCGCGCTGGCCGCTGAGCACGAACAGCTGCATCAGCTCGCGGTGCACGTCTTCGCGCAGCGCATCGCAATCGAGGATCGACTGCGCGTAGCGGATCGCTTCGCCGTATTCGCGACGGATCGCGCACAGTTGCATCAGCCGCCACAGCGCATTGAGGTAATGGCGCCGGTGCTTCTCGCGCTCGCGCAGCGCCCAGTCGTCGGTGAACTCCATCAGGATGTCGGACTTGTACAGCGCCACGCCGACGCGGAGATCATCGATGTCGGTATCGCCGAGCTGTTCGATCGGGCGACTCAGCCCGGAAGCGATCCTGTGCTCGAATTCCTCGATGTCCAGCCAGATCGCCTGCGAACCGTTGAGGCCGATCGCGCCGCGCCGGTCGCTGGCGATCAGTTCGCCGTGCTGGAACGGCGGGCATTCGACCATCCGTCGCAGCCGCCACAGCGCGGTGTTGAAGGAGCCGGCGGTCATCGACGCCATCCGCTCCGGCCACAGCGTGCCCAACAGCTCGGCACGACTGAAGTAGCGCCCGCGCCCGAGCGCCAGATAGGCGAGCAGACTGCCGCAGCGACCGGAGATCGCGGTGACCTCTTCGCCGGTGGCATCGTTGGCGACGCAGAGGGAACCGAACAACCAGATGCGTAACATCCTGTCGTGTCCTGTGCAGTGGCCGGTCCGGGACGGACGCGGCGCGCGCGATCCGCAGCGCGCAACACCGCCCCCTTCCTGGTGTTGCGCCACTGGTACATCGCAGGCTTTGCGTAACACGCGGGAAAGCGTCGCGACAGGCCGCGCGCTTCGCCGCAAAACCGTGCGTCCGCGTCAAGCACTGCTTTCCGTTTGCTGTGTGTGCCACGCCGACGCTTGATCCCGAGAGCATGGACAGCGAAACCGTACAATCTGCACAGGCTGCGCTGTGCGGCCCGAACCGACCCTCACGCACGCGACGGCCGCACTGCCGAGGACGACGTCCACGATGAGCGCACTGCCTACCAGCGCATTACCTGCCAGCGCACTGCCCACCAGCGCACTCCCGACCAGAATCCGCAAAGCGCGGCTGTCGGCGCGAATGAGCCAGGCCGAACTCGCGCGCCGGGTCGGCGTGAAGCGCAGCGCCGTGACCCAGTGGGAGCATCCGCTGGGCACCACGCCGAGCATGCATCACCTGATCCGGATCGCGATCGAGACCGGCACCTGCATCGAATGGCTGGCCACCGCGCGTGGCCCGTGCGCACCCGGGGACACCGCAGGATCGAACGCATCGATCAACAGCGACACCCACGATCCCCAGGAAGACGAAGCGCTGCTACGTTTCCGCAGACTGCCCCCGCACAAGCGCAGGATCGCGCTGCAGATCCTGCAGGTGTTGTCGGGATGACCGCGAACCGCGACGCCTGACCTCCGCAAAGCCCATGCCCACAGGCTCGAATCGGCATCTTCCGACGCCTCCGGCGAGCCATCCCGCGCGCGCGACCGCTAAACTGTGCGCCATGCAAACCCTCTCCGTCCGAGCCGCCCTGCTGGTGTGCGCGCTCTCCAGCGCTTGGCCGCTGTTCGCCGCGCCGCCTGCCAACACCGGCGGCGTCGACGCGCGTGCGCCCACCGCCACGACGGCCACGGTCGCTGCGCCGAAGCCTGCGGCTGCGGCCGCGCCGAAAGCCTCAGCGAAACCGGCTAAATCAGGCAAATCGACAGCGCCGGCGCGGCTGCCGGCGCTCAAGCCCGGTCAATTCCTGTGGACGCCGGAACTGGCGCCGGAAGGACCGATGGTGATGGTGGTCAGCCTGCCCGAGCAGCGGCTGTCGGTGTACCGCAACGGCGTGCGTATCGGCGTGTCCACGGTCAGCACCGGCAAACGCGGATACGAAACGCAAACCGGCGTGTTCCCGATCCTGGAGCGGCAGCGCGAGCATTTTTCCAATCTCTACGACGACGCGCCGATGCCCTTCATGCTGCGGCTCACCTGGAGCGGCACCGCACTGCACGCGGGAAGGGTGCCTGGATATCCGGCATCGCACGGCTGCATCCGCCTGCCGGCAGCCGTCGCGGAAAAACTCTACGAAGCGAGCCGGCGCGGTGTGATCGTGGTGGTCGCGGACGCGACTTCGCATCCGCCCGAAGTGATCTCGCCGGAATGGCTGTCGCCGGTCGAAACCGCGACCGGCGCGGTGCGCGATGCGACCGGCGATGCGCTCGCCGAGTCGTGGACCCCCGAACGCTCGCCCGAAGGACCATTGACGGTGATGCTGAGCACGCGGGACCGCACGCTGGTGGTGCTGCGCAATGGCATCGAGATCGGCCGCGCCAGCCCCGAGATCACCGGCGAGCCCGCCAAGGGCACCCGCGTGTATTCGCTGCTGGCGGATGCCAGCGGGAGCGCCGCGCTCACCGCCGACACCACCCTGCCCGATCCGCCACCGACGCTGCGCTGGCAGGCGATGGCGGTCGCGGGAAAAACACCCGCGCCGGGCGCCGCCCAGCCGCCGCTGCGGGGCGGACAGATCCGGGTATCGGGCACCTTCGCGCAGCAACTGCAGGCCGCCCTGCCTGCGGATCCGACCTTGTTGATCACCGACGAGGCGCTGCGCTACGTCCCGCCCGTAGCACCTCCGACACCCCCGGCACCTGCGGCCACATCTGCTGCGCCTCCCGCGCCTGCAGCGCCCCCGGCACCGCAAACCGATGCGACCACGGTCACAGCGCCACTGCCACCGCCCCCACAAACCCCGCCCGAAACACCCTGAGGGCGCGGCTTGTTCATGCTTTCCCCGCCGGCATGGGGCATCCTCGGGCCATGCACAGACCCGCCCCCGCCCTGTCCGCGACGCTCGCCGCGATCGCACTGACCGCCGCCGCACTGGCGATCGGCCCCTCCGCATCCGCCGCCGATGCCGGCCATGTCGCGATGGGCACGAGCCTCCACCCATCGCGCATCGATGGCACATCTTCGCTGCTGGGCAGACTGCAGCGGCTTGCGCCCGAAGCGAATCCGAAAGTCATCGCGCTCGCGCTGGAAGCGGCCGAATGCGCCGCCGCCTCGGGCGCAGCGGCACCCGCGCAGCGGCTGGCGGTGATCGACTACTCGCGGCCGTCCACGGAACGCCGCCTGTGGGTGTTCGATCTGAAAAAGACCGCATTGCTGTACGCCGAACATGTCGCCCACGGCCGCAACAGCGGCGAGAACTTCGCCAACGCGTTCTCCAACCGCGAGAGCAGCCACCAGTCGAGCCTCGGCCTGTTCGCCACCGCCGAAACCTACACCGGCGGCAACGGTTACTCGCTGCGGATGGACGGCCTGGAGCCGGGCATCAACGATCTGGCCCGCGCCCGCGCCATCGTCATGCACGGCGCGCCGTACGTGGATCCGGTCATGGCCCAGCGCCAGGGCCGCCTGGGCCGCAGCTTCGGCTGCCCGGCGGTGCGGCCTGCGGTGGCGAACGATGTCATCGATACGCTCAAGCAAGGCCAGCTGGTGTTCGCCTATTACCCGGATCAGCAGTGGTTGGCGAATTCGCGGTTTTTCCGGTGTGGGGCGAATCGGATGGCGGGGATTCGGCCACAGGGGTCGCACGCGGGGCCTTGATCTGCATTTGCGGCGAGGTTTTCGGCGCTGTCGATGTTTGGGGCTGATGGTGCGCGGGTAAAGCCTGGAACCTTTTTCGCGCTGGTGCGCGAGTTACTTTCTTTGGCGCACTGCGCCGCTCGCGGCGCGAACGGCGGAATTGGCTTGTGAATATCCTGTCAAGCAAGCAGGATCTTATTGAATTCGTGTAGGCGATGCGTTCGCTCACGATCAGCCCGCGATCTCTCTCTGGAAGTTTCGCGGCGCTGTCTGCGTCGGAACTTCATGCTGCGCGGGTAAGGCATGGCACCTTTTTCGCGCTGGTGCGCGAGTTACTTTCTTTGGCGCAAAGAAAGTAACCAAAGAACACATTTCAAGTCCAATTCTAAACTACTGTCTGAGGCGAAGCCGGGATTTTTCGATGAGACATCCATGTCTCATCGAAAAACGATGCACATCCTGTGCATCGCCCTCTCGGGTCTCCAAGCAGGGGATAGTGTGCCGAGTCTGCAAGATCATCGGGACGTTACCCTCTATTGGCATCCAGACAAAAGTCCTGTCGCTCGCGTGGCCTTTCATGGGCCACAGTCGAAAAATGTCATGAAGTCGTCCGCTCGTTGCCGAAATTCCAGCTATCTACATCGTCCCACCGATGCCCAGACTACGGTGTAGCCTGATTAGGCTGCAGACCCGGAGGGCGACGCACAGGACGTGCGCCGTTTTTCGATGAGACATGGATGTCTCATCGAAAAATCCCGGCTTCGCCTCAGATCGTAGGTTTGAATTGGACTTGAAATGTGTTCTTTGGTTACTTTCTTTGCGCCAAAGAAAGTAACTCGCGCACCAGCGCGAAAAAGGTGCCAGGCCTTACCCACACATCATGAAGCGCCAACGCAGACAGCGTCGTAAAGTTTCAGGTAAGCGACACCCCAACCGCAAACGCCACCACGATCAGCACCACACCCGGCAACAAGCGCAGAAAAAAACCCCGCCCCCCGCGCAACCAGGCCATCAACAGCTTGCTGAGCGAATTCGCGATCAACGCGACGAACACCGGCCAACCCGCATCGCCGATCGCGATAGTCCCGGAAGCCACCATCTGCGCCACCGATGCCGATGCCGCATGCAGATCCGCCAGACCCGCAACGCCCGCAGCGATCTGCACGCCGGTATCGCCGAGCCAGCGATGCACGCCAGCCGACAGCAGCAGGATCGCGCTGACGATGGCCGCGAACACCAGCGCGTGGCGCGGCTCGAACGGACGACCCGGTGCGACCGGGTGACTCTCGACCGCGGTCGCCGCGCTGCGCGCGTGCACCAGCCATGCCGACAGCATCGCCGCCAGGCCGGCGAAGATCAGCGGCCACATCAGTGTCGACAGCAGCGGCGGCGACAGCGCGCCGACCACGACCGCCAGCATGATGATGGTCGCGATGTTGGAACACAGCGCAGCGCTGACGCATTGCGCCAACCACTGCGGCGCGGCGCGGGAACGGTCGCCCATCGCCGCGATGGTCGCGGTGCTGGACACGAAACCGCCGATGAAACCCGCAAGCGCCAACCCCGCGCCCGGCCCGAGCAGGCGCAGCGCAACGTAGCCTGCGGCGTTGATCGCCATCACCAGCACCACCAGCGTCCACAGCGTGTGCGGATTCAGCGCCTGCCACGGATCGATGGCGCGATCCGGCAGCAGCGGCAACACCACCACCGCCGCAGCGACGAGCAGCAGCGCATCGTGCAGTTCCTGTTCGGTCAGGGTCTCGCGGACGAAGCGATGCAGGCCCGATTTGCTCGCCAGCACCAGCGCGACCACCGCACCGAGGCCGGCGGCGATGGGCAATGCGGTCATCGCCAGCACCCCGAGCAGGAACGTCACCAGCAGTGCGACTTCGGTGGTGAGCCCCGGATCTTCGCTGCGACTGCGGCGATAGCTCGCCAGCGCGGCGAGCGCCACGAACGCACCGCCGACGGCGATGCCGATGCCGCCGAGCTGCTGCGCGATCGCACCGGCCAGCGCGACCAGGATGAACGTGCGCACGCCGGCCGCAGCACGCCCGGGCCCTTCGCCCTTGCTGCGCTCGCGCTCGATGCCGATCAGCAGACCGATCGCGAAGGCGACGCTGTAGCCGTAAAGCGCTGTGGAGTTCAACTGCATACGGAAGCGGTGCGTAGACTGCGGATATTCGTCCGTAGTCTACGCTCTGCGCTCAATGCGAGAACAACACCGGCAGATGCGTGGTCTGCAGCAGTTCGCGGGTCGTGCCGCCGAGCATCGCTTCGCGCAGTCGCGAATGGCCGTAACCGCCGGCGACGATCAGATCGGCGCCGACCGTCCGTGCGTATTCCAGCAGCGCGTAGGTCACCGAGAAATTCATGCTCGGCCGGGTCACGACTTCGACCTTCAGCCCATGGCGGGCCAGATGCGCGGCGATGTCGGCGCCGGGCTCGCCACCGTGCGCGGCCTCGCCGACCACCGGATCGATCACCAGCACATCGATCGCATCGGCCTTGAGCAGCAGCGGCATCGCATCGGCGATCGCGCGGCTGGCTTCGCGCGTCGGCTTCCACGCGATCACCGCGCGCTTCGGCGGCATCGCCGCGATGTTGCCTTCGGGCACCACCAGCACCGGCCGACCGGAATGACGCAGCACTTCGTGGAAATAATCGTGGACGAGCATGTTCTCGACGCCGCCGCGCGGCATCGCCGGCAGCACCGTGAGATCCGCGTAGCGCGCCTGCAGCGCGGTGGCGTTCTGCGGATACAGCGACACCGCCTCGGCGATGCGGAGTTCGAACGGCACGGACGCATGCGCGAATTTTTCGCGCAATGTGTCAGCGCGCTCGCGTGCGCGTTTGCGCGCCTCCTCGTGCAGACGTGCGTAAAGATCGTAGGCCATCGCGCCCCAATCGCTGGGCATCGGCGCCGGCACATCGACCGTGACCAGCATTGCGATGTGCGACTCGAAAGTTTCGGCAAGCGCCATTGCGGCGGCGATCGGTGCTCGCGCGCTGTCTGCGTTCACATCGGGAACCAGAATGTCTTTGTACATGGCGACACCTTATTCACGGCTGCGGGAGAGTATTTAGGCACGAATCGGCGGTTTTCAAATTGATGCGCATCAAATGCACAGCGCCACTCCGGCTGCGGTTCAGCATCGCGTCCGTTTGATGCGCATCAACGGCGCTCAGACTGCGGTGTGGTGCACTATCGCCGCTCATCCTCATCTCAGGAGATCATCATGGATCGCGTGAAAGACAAGGTCTGCATCATCACCGGCGGGGCGCTGGGCATCGGCCGCGCCTGCGCCGAACGTCTGGGTCAGGAAGGCGCGACGATCGCCGTATTCGATGTGCTGGATGCCGAAGGCGAAGCGCTGGCCGCCGAGTTGCGCGGGCGCGGCGTCAATGCCCGCTACTGGCACGTCGATGTCGCCAGCGAGCGCAACGTGCAGACCGCGATCGATCAGGTCGCCGCATTGTTCGGCGGCGTGCATGTGCTGATCAACAACGCCGGCATCGCGGGCGTCAACAAACCGACCCACGAAATCACCGAGGAAGAATGGGACCGGGTGCAGTCGGTGAACGTGAAGGGCGTGTTCTTCTGCACCAAACACGCGATCCCGCACCTGAAGGCCGCCGGCATCGGCAGCATCGTCAATCTGTCGTCGATCTACGGCCTGGTCGGCGGCCCCGACGTGCCGCCGTATCACGCCTCGAAGGGCGCAGTGCGACTGATGAGCAAGACCGACGCGATGCTGTACGCGGCCGACAGGATCCGCGTGAACTCGGTGCATCCGGGCTACATCTGGACACCGATGGTCGAGCATCATCTGCTCGACAGCGGCGCCACTGATCTCGATGAAGCGCGCAAGGGCGTCGATGCCCTGCACCCGCTCGGTCACATGGGTGAAGTCGACGATATCGCATGGGGCGTGGTCTATCTGGCTTCCGACGAATCGAAATTCGTCACCGGCAGCGAGCTGGTGATTGATGGCGGATACACCGCGAGGTAATGCGCGGCGCGCCGATCGCTGCGCCGCGAACGCGGCGTAGCGATACGACCGGAATCAATCGGCCGGATTCAATCTGGCCCGACACCGACCTCGCGATCGATCACCGCGACCGTCCGGCGGTACAGGTCTTCCGCGTTCGCGTGGGTGTCGGCGATGCTGATCAGGCTCAGCTTGCCGAATTCGCTGAGCGCGCCGATCAGGTTGAAGACCACGCCCTGCTGATGCGTGGGATCGAAATGCAGGCGATGCTCGACGATCAGATCGACGAGATCGTCGGGGGTGATCTTGCGATACTCCGGCCGGCACAGATTGTCGGTGGCGTAGTACACGCGCTGTTGACCGGTCGGGGTGAGGAATTCGCAGCGCTCCGGATCGTAGCGGCCGGCGGTGAGGAACTGCAGCATCTGGAACGGCAGCGTGGTGCCGCCCTTGCGCAGATTGATCTCGATCGCATGGTGCCGCCATGCATCGCCTTCCCGCACGGTGATGAAATCGACGCTGAAACGGCCGAGGACGCCGCCGCTGCGCAGTATCTCGCCGATGCGAGCGCCGGCCGCCTGCAGCGATCCGCGATAGCGCGCATCGGCGGGAAACGTACTGCCGAGAAAGACTTGCCCGCTGTGGCCACCGAGCAACTGGTCATGGGTGGAGATGATTTCGAGCGTGCCGATCGGCGTGATCCGCATCTGCACCGAAGGCGACCGCTTGTCTTCACCTTCCAGCCACGCCTCGGCCACGCCGCCCATCTGCGCGAATTTCGCCAGATACGCCTCGACACTCAAGCCGGCCGCTTCCGGCGTCAGCCGATGCGGCATCTCCTGTTCGATCCAGTCCTGTCCAATCCGAGCAGGCACGACCGCATCGGCTTGGCTCTTGTCGAAATCGAACACGGCATTGCCTTCACCCGAAAACCCTTCTTCGAGTTTGATCACCGCACGGCGCAAACCCGGATTGCGCTGCTTCAGCGCCGCCAGCGCTGCGTACAGTTCATCGAGATTGCGCAGCCCCTCGGACCCGTCCGGCAGCGGCACGCCCGCGTCCCGGAACGCGCGCCGGCTACCGCTCTTGGTGCCGAACCACGCCAGCGCCGGATCGCAGGCGTACAGCGGAATGCCCAGGCGCACCGCGAGCGCGACCTCTTCGGCTGTAGCATTGAAACAGCTGAGATGCGCAGTGGCCGGATCGGCGACGGCGTCGCGGATGCGCTGCAGCAGGCGCGGCCGGGCGAGGATCTTCGCGGTCAGCGATCGCGCGCTGGAATCGTAGGCCGAAAGCAGCGTCAGCCGCCGACGCGCGTGATCGCTGGGGATGCCGGACAGCAGACTCAGGTAATAGTCGATGATCACCGGATCGACCGGCGTGCTGGTGACGAACACCACGCGCGTGCGCGGCAGCCGCAACAGCATCAGCATGCTGAGCTGACGCTCCTCGTAGTGCGACACGCCGACGATGTGCGCCAAAGTTTCCTGATCGAGACTCAGGCCGGGAATGACCACAACCGTGCGTTCGGCCAGCGGATCGGCGTAGACCTCGCGGAACATCGGCTCCAGCCTCGTCTGCAGCGACAGGAAGATCTCGCGCTCGCGATCGGAGCCGGGCTGTTGACGGGCGCGGGGCCCGAAATCGGAATCTCGATCGTCATCGCCCATCGCCGCCCCCTTCCCTGAAATGCGTCTACGCTCGAAACCGGCGGTACAGCGCCGGATCGTCGAGCAGCGGCGCGAGTCTGCGCGCGATCAGATCCGCCCACTGCTCGCGCTGGCTCGCGCCTTCGAGCAAATCCTGTCGCAGCTCGATCAGCAGATGCGGCAACCCGCGCGCCTCGGCGTGTTCGGCGATGGTGTAGCCGAACCCGACGCGGCCGGAATACGGTTCGTTGTCGCCGACATCCAGACCATCGAGCGTGCGCAGCGCTTCCATGAACGGCAGTGCGATACGGCCATCCTCGTTCCACAGCACCGAGATCGGCCAGCGCCGACTCTGCCCGCCGAGTTCCGGGGCGAAGCTGTGGATGGAGATCAGCGCCGGGGACGCGCCGGCATCGAGGTGCGGCCGCAGCCAGTCGGCAATGGCGCGGTGATATGGCTGATGGAGCTGCTGCCAGCGCTGCCGCCGCGCGGCGTGGTCCAGATCGAGATTGCCCGGCACGGTGGTGCCGTCGCTGTGCGCGGGGCACAGGGTGGCATCGTCGTAGTAACGATTGGCGTCGATGACGAGACGCGAGTAGCCATGCAGGAACGCGGGCAGGCCCAGACGCGCGGCGAGCAGGCGGGTGACGGCGGCGGCATGCAGATCGACGGCGATATGCTCGCGGAAGGCGGGCTCGGGCAGCCCGAGCTGGGCGAGCTTGGCCGGCACCACGGCGGAGGCGTGATCGCACAGCAGCAGGGCCCGGCTGGACGCACCGGGCAGACAGGTCCAGACCGGCGGATCGTGCGGGCCGATCAGGCTCTGCAGGTCCTCCGCGGACGATCGAACGGCTAGGTCTAGGTCATCGCGCACCAGCGGATCATGGCAAGCGCACGAAGCGCGGGCAAGCGTTGCGCGCGGTCTGCCGAAGCAGCCGGCACCGCAGCGGTATCGGCATCCGATACGCCGCGTGGCGCGCGGCACGACCACCCACATCCGGAATTGAGTCCAGCCCGGCCGCCTCCAGCCTTCCTCATATCTCCGCACACATCGGCGATTGGAGTGCAGGCCATGCTGAAGATCATCTTTGCCGCGTTCGCAGTGTGTTTCATCGTCGAGCGCCTGTTCCCGGGCTGGCCGCTGCCGAAGGTCAGGACCTGGCCGCTGCGTGTGGTACTGGTCAACGCCGTCCAGCTCGGCGTCGTGCTGCTCGCCGGGGTGAGCTGGGAACGCTGGCTGTCCTCGGCGTCGCTGTTCCATCTCTCGGCGCACGTGCCGCCCGCAGTCGGCGGCCTGTTTGCGTATGTCATCGCCACATTCGTGTTCTATTGGTGGCATCGCTGGCGCCACGAAGTCGATCTGCTCTGGCGCGGGTTCCATCAGATCCATCACAGCCCGCAGCGGCTGGAAGTCGCGACCTCGTTCTACAAGCATCCGGGCGAGATGGTGGTCAATTCATTGCTCGGCAGCCTGCTCGTCTACACGCTGCTCGGGCTGTCGATGGAAGCGGCGGCGATCTACACGCTGTGCACGGCGCTCGGCGAATTCTTCTACCACACCAGCGTGAGAACGCCGCGCTGGGTCGGCTACATCTTCCAGCGTCCGGAGATGCACCGCATCCATCATCAGTACGGCCGGCACCGGAACAACTACGGCGATATCGTCTGGTGGGACATGTTGTTCGGGACTTACGAGAATCCGGCGGAATGGACGGCAACCTGCGGGTTCGATGACGAGAAGGAGCAGCAGCTTGGGGCGATGTTGCGCTATCGGGATGTACACAAGTGATGGGACGTTTGCGCAGCGACGAACCGGAACCCGATTGCGACGTCCGATGCGCGTGTTCGCATACGAGTGCATCTCGAACGTACGCGTGAATGTGCTGACACGATCGCCAGCTTGACGGGCATCGATCGGAATGGCAGCTTGCCTGCGATGCGTATGTCGCCGGTCGGGTACGCAAGCCTGGAGCGGCTCGATCTGGATGCTCTACGGCCCACAGGGGATTTCCAGATCGCGAGGGTCAGGGATGCCGTTTCCGCTGCAGTTCGATCCCGCCACGTGGCAAGGCCCGCGCGCCGGGCAGTATGACGACCGCTCCGATGCCTTCCAGCAGCTCGTCGGCGACATGCTCCGCGAGCGATACGGCACGTTCGCCAATGTCGCCCCGACCGAAGGCCGCGACGGCTCGATCGATGCGTTCATCGAAGGCGTCGAGCGCGGACTCGGCGATCTGACCACAGCGCAGATCGTCGAATGCAAGGATCACGACGATACCCGCGAGCACTATCTCGGCAACATCGACCAGGGTTGGGCCCAGGTCGCGAAGAAACTGCAGAAACAAGCCGAGGCAGGCTGGCCGGGGCATTACCAGCCGTGGACGCGCGCGCGCAGTTACGCCTACTGCGTCAGCGCGGTGCTGCCGAACCAGCAGGCACGCGATGCGCTACACCAGCGCATCCGGGTTTTTTTCGACCAGCTTCCCGCACATCAGAAGCCGCCCATCGAAACCATCCGGGTGTTCGACTGGAGCGACCTGCGCGACCTCCTCGATCGCTGCCCGCGTCTGGCCGACCAATGGCTCGGGGCGCGTCTGCCGCTGATCCCGGGACATGCCGAACACTGCGCCAGCCTGACCCGGTTCCGCCGCTATCTGCTGTCCAGCAACCTGCCGTTCGTACCGCCGGAAGCCGGCGCACAGAGCGCACCGCAGGCGATTCTCGATCGCCTTGACGCGCTGGCGGGCGGCGGCGGGGTGGTGCTTTCGGGCGTGGGCGGAATCGGCAAGACCCGCACTTCGCTGGAAGTCGGGCACCTGGCGCACGCCAGCGGCTGGCGCGTGCTGCATGCGCTGCCGGGCGAACCGGGCGTGACCATCGAAGACCTGAAAGACGTCGTGCTGGACGGCGACACGAAGACCCTCGTGATCTTCGATTATCTGGACCAGATGCCCGGGCTGGACCTGGGCACACTGCGCAGGCGACTGCTGCCGGAGGCCGAAAAGCGCGGCCTGCGTCTGGCGCTGCTGGGCAATCTGCGGCCGTCGGCGCTGCGCACGGCGAATCCCGAGCGCGATGCGCTGTTCACCGAGCAGATCCTGCTCAGACCCAGCGAGCGCCAGACCGCCGAGATCGCCGAACACGCACTGGACCGGATCGCACGACTGGCGGTCGCGCAGCTGGGTCGCGAGCGTGTGCGCGAACTGTGCGGCGAGCGCCCGATCATCACGATGCTGATCGCCGAAGAGCTGCAGCGCCGGGCGCTGAACGACACGCTGACCACGGTCGATCTTGCCGGCCTGCGCAGGGGCGATCTGGTCGGCTGGCTGCGCAAACGCCTGACCGAAGATGGCCTGGTGGTGGCTGGCGGCGCTGGTTTCCTGCCGCCGCAGCCCGGGCCTGCGCTGATCGCAGCCGCCGCGATGCTGGCCGCCGCGCCGCTGGAGGCCGACGAGATGCAGGCTGCAGGCGCCACCGCCTGCCAGGCCGCAGGCGGCGATGGCAGCCGCACTGCCGCGCCCTGGCCCTGCGCAGCCTGGCCGATCTGGGCTGGCTGGAACCGCATGCGGGCTACCTCACGGCCGCGCACGACGTGGTGGCCGATGAAGTGCTGACCGAAGTGCTATGGGAACGCCACAGCGGGCGCCTGCGCGAGGATGCGCTGGCCGCATCTCTGGCCCCGGCCCTGGAACGCGCCCGGGTGCTCGGCCGCAGCGCCACCGCCCTGACCCGGCTACTGGGGCCGGAAGCCATGGAAACGCCGCGCGAAACTGCGCTGCGCGCGCAGGCCGGCGATTGGTTGCGCAGCCACGCGCTGCCGCTTGGCCGGATGCTGGCCACAGCAGACGCCAGTGAATCGGCCTACGCGCTGGGCGGCATGGTCAGCGCGCCCGCCTGGACCAGCGTCTGCGCGGCCGAATGGTCGCCGCTGATCGCACCTTGGCTCGCCCGCCACGGCACCCATGTCCAGGCGCGGCACCTGCTGTATCGCGGGTTGAAGCAGCTCCCGGAAGGCACGGCGCCGGACCTGCTGGCCGCCGCGCTGCAGTGGCTGCCGCGACATCTCGGCCGCGACACGGCCAGCTATGTGCTGGCGCCGCTGCTTGCACGCAGCGATCTGGGCGAACACGCCCCACCCACGATCGCCTTCGCCGTGGACTGGCTGCACACGTTCGGGCAGACCCAAGACGCGCGATTCGTGTTTCACGCGCTGCTGGAACGCAGCGATCTGGGCGAACATGCCCCGCGCACGATTGCCTTCGCCGTGGACTGGCTGCAGACGTTCGGGCAGACGCAAGAAGCGCAATTCGTGTTTCCCGAATTGCTGGGACGCAGCGATCTGGGCGGACACGCCACGCGCGCGATCGCCTTCACCGTGGACTGGCTGCAGACGTTCGGACAGACCCAAGACGCGGGATTCGTGTTTCCCGCGTTGCTGGGGCGCAGCGATCTGGACGAACACACCCCGCGCACGATTACTTTGGCCGTGGACTGGCTGCAGACGTTCGGACAGATTCACGAGGCGCAATTCGTGTTTCACGAGTTGCTGGGGCGCAGCGATCTGGGCGAACACGCCCCACGCACGATCGCCTTCGCCGTGGACTGGCTGAAGACGTTCGCGCACACCCAAGAAGCGGGATTCGTGTTTCCCGCGTTGCTGGGGCGAAGCGATCTGGGCGAACACGACGCACGCGCGATCGGCTTCGCCGTGGGCTGGCTGCAGACGTTCGGGCAGACCCAAGACGCGCAATTTGTGTTTAACACGTTGCTGGGGCGCAGCGATCTGGGCGAACACGCCCCGCGCGCGATCGCCTTCGCCGTGGGCTGGCTGCAGGCGTTCGGAGAAACCCAGGAAGCGCAATTCGTCATAGAACCGCTGATTGAATGCGAAGATCTCGGTACGCATGAAGCGTCCGTTATCGCGCTTGCAATGGCATGGCTGGAGGCATTTCGGCAGTTGCCGGACACCGAGTTCGTGCTCAAACGTATGTTCGGGCTGGCCGGCCTCAGCCCGGTGCAGCGCAGCCGCTGCGTCGCGATGACGGTCGTGCACTTGGAGCGATTGGGCCATAACCCGGACGCATCTCATCTTCTGAAAGGCTGTCTTCGCGCTCAAGGTCTTGATCCAGACTCTGCGGAACGATTGATCCGTTACGCGCTGGACTGGCTCAAAGCCAATTCCGATGTCGATGGTGCCGACTTCGTATTCAGTCGCTTACTGCTTCGTCGCGAGATGACGGATACGGATTGGAAGGACGTCGCACAAATCGCAGTGGGCTGGTTGCGACTGTACCCCGTAAAATACAACCGCGAATGGAGCATGGCTGCACTGCTGACACGTTCGCAACAATTGCCGCTCGACGACCTGCGCTGGGTGCTGCAGGAAGCCCAGCGATGGCTGGAAAACCCACCGCGCGACGCTCGACGTCCGGACAAGTTGCTGGGCGCATTGCGATATTTTCAAAGAGAGTACGATCCCCGCGGCGAACAGTTCCCCATCGAAGTAATGTCACGCTGGCAGAACAGCCCGTCTGCCGGGCCCGCATCGCGTGCGGCGCGTCCTTCCCGCACGGATTGAAGTCCATCGCAAACCGGACAGGGCAAGCTAGTGGTCGGTAAGCGGAGAACAGGCCTAGTCGACGAACGTTCCGCATCCAGCGCGCGATGCGATCGCAGCGGCCATCAATGTCTTCATCGACGAGATTCAGATCTCGACCCGAGACTCACGCCCCCACCCGCCTGCGCACCGCTTCGAAATCGCGCACCGGCCGCACCTCGATGCTGCCGAAGCGGATCCACGGGAACTCATGCGCGATCCGCACCGCATCCTCCATGCTGTCGGCTTCGATCAGATTGAAGCCCGCCAGCACTTCCTTGGTTTCCGCGAACGGCCCATCGGTCACTCGCGCCGCGCCCTCGCGGACGCGCACGGTGCGCGCCTGTTCGGGGGCTTCCAGCTGCTGCGAACCGAGCAGGCAGCCGCCTTCGCGCAGCTCGTCGGCATGGGTGATGCAGCCATGCATCAGGCGGTCGTATTCCGCCTGCGGCAGGGTGTCCATCCGCTCGGGATCGGTGTACACCAGCAGCAGAAATTGCATCGTCATTCCTCTCGGGTTCGGCATCGGTCTATGATGCCCGAGCGGCTGCAAAAAATATTTTCATGGCCGTGTCGATTCCGTGTCTCCCCGTTCGTTGTATCCGATATGAGCGACCTGAACGGGCCCGCTCCGGGCCCACTCCAGCGAGGACGAGACGATGAAAGTGATGGTGATCGTGAAAGCCACCGCCGACTCCGAAGCCGGCGTCCTGCCGGACCAGGATCTGCTGACGGCGATGGGCCATTTCAACGAAGACCTGGTCAATGCCGGCGTGATGCTGGCGGGCGAAGGCCTGAAACCCACATCACAGGGCGTGCGCGTGCAGTTCGACGGCCCGCAGCGGCGGGTGGTCGATGGCCCGTTCGCGGAGGCCGGTGAGCAGATTGCCGGCTTCTGGCTGTGGCAGGTGCGATCGATCGACGAAGCCATCGAATGGGCGCGCCGCTGCCCGAATCCGCATCCCGGCCCGTGCGAGATCGAAATCCGCCCGCTGTACGAAGCCGACGACTTCGGCGAGGCCTTCACCGCCGAACTGCGCGAACAGGAAGACCGGCTGCGGGACCGCTTGGCAGACCCGACCTGACACCACACTCGATCCCGGGAGATCCCCATGCGATTCATCGCCTATCTCAACTTCAACGGCAACTGTCGTGCCGCCTTCGACTTCTATCGCGAGTCGTTCAAGGGCGAGATCACCATGCGCATGACCTATGGCGATTCGCCGATGCGCGAGGAGATGCCGGCCGACAGCCACGGCCTGATCATGCACTGCCAACTGGATGCGCAGGGCGCGGTGCTGATGGGCGCCGACGGCCCACCGTCGCACACCGCCAGTGGTCAGGGCACCTGCGTCAATGTTTCGGTGGATACGATCGATGAAGCCGAACGCATCTACCACGCCCTGTCCGCAGGCGGTGAGGTGCAGACGCCGCTGCAGGAAACGTTCTGGGCGCATCGCTGGGCGACGTTCACCGACCGCTTCGGCAAACCCTGGATGATCAACTGCATGAAGGAGTCCGAGACATGACCCACGCGTCAAAACCCCGCCAATTGTTCGTCAATCTGCCGGTCGAAAACCTCGACCGCACCATCGCGTTCTTCGCCGCGTTGGGCTTCGGCTTCAATCCGAAGTTCACCGACGAGAACGCCACCTGCCTGGTGATTTCCGAACACATCCAGGTGATGCTGCTGACGAAGCCGTTCTTCGCAGGTTTCACGAAAAAACCGGTTGCCGATGCGCGCGCCGCGACCGAAACGCTGCTGGCGATCTCCTGCGAATCGCGCGAAGAGGTCGACGCGCTGATGGCGAAAGCCGTCGCCGCCGGCGCGGCCACGCCGATGGAGATCAAGGATTACGGCTTCATGTACCAGCACGGTTTCGAGGATCTCGACGGCCACCAGTGGGAAGTCTTCTGGATGGACGAGTCGGCGATGCCGTCGGCCTGAAGCGCAGCCCCCGAACTCACTCGAAGCCTACCGGGAACAACGACATGACCTTCCAGGCGTACCTCGACAATATCCAGGCAAAGACCGGCAAATCACCGGAGGATTTCAAGGCGGAAGCGACCAGGGACGGCGTTTACCGGCCCGACATGACCGCCACCGAACTCGTCGCCTGGCTGAAGAAGACATATCAACTGGGCCACGGACATTCGATGGCGATCTGGGCCGTCTTCAAGGATCGCGGATGGGTTCGGGCCGGTGGAAAAACATAGTCGCGGTCGGCTGCCAGAACAGGTTTCAATCGACGCTGCCGAGCAGCTGTCGATCCACTCGCGGGCCCGATCGCCCGCCCACGAATGAGGAAAGCGCCATGTCCTATGTCGATGGATTCGTTCTTCCGGTACCGAAAAAAAATCTCGCCGCCTACCGCAAACTGGCGCGCAAGGCCGGAAAGATCTGGAAGGAATACGGTGCGCTGGAATACGTCGAATGCGTCGCCGACGACGTGATGCCGGGCAAGCTCACCTCGTTTCCGCAGGCGGTGAAATTGAAAGCCGACGAAGTGGTGGTGTTTTCGTGGATCGTCTACAAGTCCCGCGCGCAGCGCGACAAGATCAACAAGCAGGTCATGGCCGACCCGCGACTGGCATCGATGGATCCCAAGACCATGCCGTTCGACGGCAAGCGGATGTTCTGGGGCGGCTTCAAACCCATCGTCACTCTGTGATCGCGATGCGGACTGCGCTGCGGGCACGATGACCGGCGACCGTCTCCATCGCAGCCTCGACGCGCTGTGGCGGATGGAATCGCCGCGACTGGTCGCACGCATCGCGCGGATGACCGGCGACATCGACACCGCCGAGGAACTGGCGCAGGACGTGCTGATCTCGGCACTGCAGCGCTGGCCGCGCGACGGGATGCCGGACAACCCGGCGGCGTGGCTGATGGCGACGGCGAAGCACCGCGCCATCGACCATCTGCGCCAGCGCGCGCTGCATGCGGGCAAGCAGGCCGAATACGCTGCGGAACTGCAGTTGCACGGAGCGGGCATGGTCCACGATTCCACAGACGACCGCGCGGACGCGCATGCCGACGACGACATCGGCGACGATCTGCTGCGGCTGGTGTTCGTCGCCTGCCATCCGGCGCTGCCGCTGGAATCGCGGATCGCGCTGACGTTGCGCCTGCTAGGTGGTTTGACCACGGCGGAGATCGCGCGTGCGTTCCTGCAGCCGGAGGCGACCGTGGCGCAGCGCATCGTCCGCGCCAAACGCACGCTGGCGGAGAAACAGGTGCCGTTCGAGGTGCCGCGCAAGGCGGCGCTGGCCGAACGCCTCGATGCGGTGCTCGAAGTGATCTATCTCGTCTTCAACGAAGGTTATGCGGCCAGTACCGGCGAAGACTGGATGCGGCCCGCGCTGTGCGAAGAGGCGCTGCGGCTCGGGCGCGTGCTGGTCGGCCTGCTGCCGCAGGAAGCGGAAGCGGCAGGTCTGCTGGCGCTGATGGAGCTGCAGGCGTCGCGCACGAAAGCGCGGGTCGCCGCCGACGGCAGCCCGATCCTGTTGCTGGAACAGGATCGCGCGCGCTGGGATCGCCTGCAGATCCAGCGCGGTATGCGCGCTGGATCTGGCGCAACGCCTTGGCAGCGCACAGGGCCCGTATGCACTGCAGGCCGCCATCGCCGCTTGCCATGCGCGGGCATCGGGCGCCGAGGACACCGACTGGACGCGGATCGCCGCGCTGTACGCGACGCTGGCGCAGGTACAGCCGTCGCCGGTTGTCGAACTCAACCGCGCGGTCGCGATCGGGAAGGCGCAGGGGCCGCTGGCCGCGCTGGCGCTGGTCGATGCCCTGCGCGACGCCGCGCAATTGCGCGACTACGGCCTGCTGTACGCGGTGCGCGGCGATCTGCTCGAACAATTGGGGCGTCGCGATGAAGCCCGCAGTGAATTCGAACGAGCGGCCGCACTCGCCGCCAACGCGCGCGACCGCGCGCTGATGCAGGCGCGCGCAGACGCATGCGCGGTGCCATGAAGACCGGTCCAGACATCCACCGTCCGTGATCGAACGACCGACGGGCGCTTGTCGACAATCGTTCGCATCGGCGACGCGATGCGAACGTCGATCGCGTCACAGCGCAATGAAAGTCTAATCCGGCGCTCACATCCCGCTAACAATCGAATCATCTTCGCTTAATCGCGGCCGCCGAACATGCGGCCTCATGACACCGACTCTGCCCTTCGTTTCCATACGCCGCCCGCAGGGGTTCGCGAACGGCGCCCTGATCGGCATCGACGACGCGCGCCGCGCCGACACCGAAGCCTTCATCGCCCAGGTCTATCGCGCGCGCTACGGCGCCGAGCTGAGCCGTTTCCTGCCGCATCTGCTGGCGTTCCGCAACGCTGCCGGCGCGCTGCAGGCGGCGGTCGGGCTGCGCAGCGGCAACGAGGGCGCGCTGTTCGTCGAACAATACCTCGACCTGCCTGCCGAGGTCGCCATCGCCCAGCGCATCGGCGCGCCGGTGAGCCGCGACCAGCTGGTCGAAGTCGGCAATTTCGGCGCGCAGACCGCCGGCGATGCGCGCGAACTGATCCTGCACCTGACCTGCTGGCTGCATGCGGCCGGTTTCCGCTGGGTGCTGTTCGCGGCGACCCGGCAGTTGCGCAACGCGTTCGACCGCCTGCATCTGGCGACGGTCGAACTGGCCGACGCGGACGCTTCGCGGCTGACCGACGACCGCAACCAGTGGGGTCGCTACTACGACGCACAGCCCAAGCTGATGTTCGGCGACATCGCGGCCGGACACGCCTACCTGCAGCGCATGAACGACGTGTCGAAGACGACCTTGTCGATGCCGCTGCTGCCCTGCCTCGCTGCAGGTGCGCTGTGAGCGCGCAGGCTGTGAACGCGTTCGCCCCGCTGATCGAACGCCTGCACGGCAGCGCGCCGCGGGTGCTGTGGAACGGCGGCGCGCTGGACGGCGATGGCTTGGGCGAATGGGTGCACAGGCTTGCGGATGCGCTCGCCGCCACCGGCGCGCAGCGCATCGCCAGCCGGCTCGACAACGGTCCGGACTGGCTGGCGCTGGATCTCGCGATCCGCAGCCTCGATGCCGTGCATGTGCCGCTGCCGACGTTTTTTTCGCCCGCGCAGGTCGCGCATGCGCTGGCCAGCAGCGGTGCCGATGCGGTGATCGTGCCGGCAGACGCAGCGCTGCCCGATGCCTTCGCCGCCTGTCCGGCGCGCGCCCTCGACGAGGGCCTCACGCTGCTGCGGCTCGATCCGGCAACGGTCGCATTGCCGACGGGCACCGCCTGCATCACCTTCACCTCGGGCACCACCGGCGCGCCGAAAGGCGTGTGTCTCGATGCCGCGTCGCTGCTGTCGGTGGCGCAGTCGCTGGCCGATGCCGCCGCACCGCTCGCACCGAAGCGGCATCTGTGCCTGATGCCGCTGTCGACGCTGCTGGAAAACGTCGCCGGCCTGTATGCAGCTTTGCTGTCCGACGCCGAGATCGCGGTGCCGCCGCTGGCCGAAGTGGGCTACACCGGCGCGTCGGGGCTGGATGTGCCGACGCTGATCGCCTGCCTGCACCGCTACCGGCCCGACAGCGCGATCCTGCTGCCGCAGCTGTTGCTGGCGCTGGTGATGGCGGCGGAACACGGCGCAACGCTGCCGGACTCGCTGAAATTCCTCGCCGTCGGCGGCGGGCGCGTCGGCCCCGCGCTGCTGGCGCGCGCCGAAGCGCTCGGGCTGCCGGTGTACGAAGGCTACGGTCTGAGCGAATGCGCGTCGGTGGTCTGTCTCAATCGTCCGGGCGCAACGCGTGCGGGCAGCGTCGGCAGACCGCTGCCGCATGCGAAGGTGTCGGCGATCGATGGCGAGCTGTTCGTTGAAGGCGTGCGCTGCCTCGGCTATCTCGGCGGAGACCCACTGCCGTCCGGCGCCATCGCCACAGGCGATCTGGGCCATATCGATGCCGATGGTTTCGTGCATATCACCGGCAGGCGCAAGAACGTGTTCATCACCTCGTTCGGCCGCAACGTGTCGCCGGAGTGGGTCGAAAGCGAACTGCTGCAGCATCCCGCGTTCGCGCAGGCGATCGTGCATGGCGAAGCCCAGCCATTCAACGTCGCCATCGTCTGGCCGCGTCGCGCGGATGTGGACGACGCGTCGTTGCTCGAAGCGCTGATCGACGTCAATCGCGATCTTCCCGATTACGCGCAGGTCCGCGACATCGTCCGCGCCGATGCGCCGTTTTCGTTCGCCGATGGCCTGCTGACCAGCAACGGTCGCCCGCGCCGCGACGCCATCCTTGCGCGCTATCGCACCGCCATCGATGCGCGTTATGCCGCCGCCCTCGAATCCACCGCCGAACCCACCGCAGAATCCACCGCTTCAGGAGTTTCCGCATGACGGTTCATGCCCTGTCTTTCCACGATCGCCTGCTCGCCGACACCCAGCGCGAACGTCAGGCGCTGCTGTCGATTCCGATCATCCAGGACGCGCTGGCAGGAAAGATCGGGCGCGACGACTACATTTCTTTTCTCGCCCAGGCGTTCCATCACGTGCGCCACACCGTGCCGCTGCTGATGGCCTGCGGCGCGCGGCTGCCGGCGCGGCTGGAATGGCTGCGCACGGCGGTGGCCGAATACATCGAAGAGGAAATCGGCCACCACGAGTGGATCCTCGACGATCTGGTCGCCTGCGGCGCGGATCGCGATCGGGTTGCGGAATCACAGCCCGCCGAAGCCACCGAACTGATGGTCGCCTACGCCTACGACACCATCGCCCGCGGCAACCCGGTCGGATTCTTCGGCATGGTGCTGGTGCTGGAAGGCACCAGCGTGGCGCTGGCCACGCGCGCTGCCGAGACCATCGAAACCACGCTCGGCCTGCCGCGCAACGCGTTTTCGTATCTGCGCTCGCACGGCGATCTCGATATCCAGCATGTCGATTTCTACGAGCGGCTGATGAACCAGCTCGATGACGAGGACGACCGCCGCGCGGTGATCCATGCCGCGAAACGCTTCTACAAACTCTACGGCGACGTGTTCCGCACCCTGCGCGACCACCGCGACGCGCTGGAGCAGGCCACGTGATCGAGCTGACCGGCCGCACCGTGCTGCTCACCGGCGCCAGCGGCGGCATCGGCGCCGCGCTGTGCGACGCGCTGGTGAAAGCCGGCGCGCGGGTGATCGCGGTCGGCCGCGACGACGCGCGTCTGCAGCAACTTGCGCAGCGACAGCCTGCCGGCCAGGTGGTGCCGCTGATCGCGGACCTGTCCACCGACAGCGGACGCGCGCATGCGATCGCCTTCGCGTCGGATCTGCAGCAGACCCCGTCGATGCTGGTGCTCGCGCATGCGCAGAGCGCGTTCGGGCTGTTCGAGGATCAATCGATGCCCGAGCTGCGCGGTCTGGTCGACACCAATCTGCTCGCGCCGATGGCGCTGATCCACGGCCTGCTGCCGACGCTGCAGCGGCATCCGCAGGCGGCGGTGGTCGCGATCGGGTCGACCTTCGGCAGTCTGGCGTTTCCCGGCTTCGCCGCCTACAGCGCGACCAAGTTCGGTCTGCGCGGGCTGATCGAAGGCCTGTCGCGCGAATACGCCGACCGCAACCTGCAGTTCCAGTTCCTGTCGCCGCGCGCCACCCGCACCGCGTTCAATACGCCGGCGGTGGAAGCGATGAACAGGGAAATGAAAGTCGCCGAGGACGACCCCGCCGATGTCGCCGCGCAGCTGGTCGCCGCGATCGCCAGCGGCCGTCAGCGGATGCAGATCGGCTGGCCCGAAAAGCTCTTCGCGCGCATCAACGGCGCACTGCCGGAGCTGGTCGACCGCAGTCTGAAATCGCAGCTCGCCATCGTTCGCCGCTACGCGCGCCGCTGAGCGGCGCTATCGGCATACATCATCGTCCCTGATTCGTTTCCGAGGAGAACCGCCATGATCCGTTTCCGCAACCGCATGCTCGTCGCCGCCGTCGCCGCCACGCTGTTCGCCGCTTCGACGTTCGCTAGCGCAGGAGAACTCTCCGCAACGGTGAGCGCCGTGCGCGACCGCTGGGCCGAGGTCAACTACAACACGCCGAAAAAGCAGCGCGAGGCCGCGTTCGAAGCGCTGGCCAAACAGGCCGCCGCCGCGCGCGCGGCGCAGCCGAAGGACGCGAATGCGCTGATCTGGGAAGGCATCGTGCTGTCGAGTTTCGCCGGCGAACGCGGCGGCCTCGGCGCATTGGGCCTGGCCAAACAGGCGCGCGCCGATTTCGAACAGGCGATCAAGCTGGATCCGGCCGCGCTCGACGGTTCGGCCTACACCAGTCTGGGCGTGCTGTATTACTCGGTGCCGGGCTGGCCGGTCGGTTTCGGCGACGACAAGAAGGCGCGCGAACTGCTGCGCAAGGGCCTGCAGGTGAATCCGAACGGCATCGATCCGAATTATTTCCATGGCGATTTCCTGCACGCTCAAGGCGACCTGAAAGGCGCCGCCGCTGCGCTCGACAAGGCCCTGGCCGCACCGGCGCGCCCTGGCCGCGAAGTGGCCGATCAGGGCCGTCGCAAGGAAGCCGCCGCGCTGCTCGCGAAAGTCCGGGCGAAGCTTGCCGCCGACTGAGCGGCACCGCACACTCGGCGGATGCGCATTCTGCTGGTCGAAGACGACGAATCCCTGGGTGAAGGCATCCGCACCGCGCTGCGGCGCGCGGCCTTCAGCGTCGACTGGCTGCGCGATGGCGCCAGCGCGCTGGCCGCCATCAAGGACGGCGGCATCGATCTGGTCGTGCTCGATCTGGGCCTGCCGCACATGGACGGGATGGAAGTCATCCGCCAGGCGCGGCGCACGGGTGCCGACCTGCCGATCCTGGTGCTGAGCGCGCGCGAACGCGCCACCGACCGCACCCTGGGTCTGGATGCCGGCGCGGACGACTATCTGGGCAAACCGTTCGACACCCAGGAACTGCTGGCGCGCGTGCGCGCGCTGCTGCGGCGCACCAGCGGGCGTGCAACGCCGATGCTGCGCGTGGGCGCACTTGAACTCGATCCGGCGCGGCTCGCGGTGGTGTGGCGCGGCAAGCCGCTGGATCTGCCGCGTCGCGAATTCGCACTGCTGCGTCTGCTGATGGAACAGCGCGGCCGGCCGATCTCGCGGGAATCCGCGCAGCAGCGTCTGTACGGCTGGGACGAGGACGTGGCGAGCAACGCGCTCGATGTGCATATCCACGCGCTGCGCAAGAAACTCGACCCGGCGCTGATCCGCACCCTGCGTGGCATCGGCTACGCGCTGGACGAAAAAGTCGCGCAGGCCGGCGACGAGGATCGCGGCGCATGACGCTCATGCGGGTGAAATCGATCCGTCGCGCGCTGCTGCTGTCGATCATCGGCGTGACTTCGCTTGTGCTGCTCATCGCCGCCGGCTTCAGCTATCGCGCCGGCCTGCAGGAAGCCGGCGAACTGTTCGACGCCAAACTCGCGCATTCCTCGCGCGTGCTGATGAGTCTGGTCGACGAACCCTTCGACGATCTCACCGCCCACGCCGAGGGCGGCAGCGATGAACCGCTGATCATCAAGGTCTGGCGCGGACAGGCGACAGGCACCGGCGAAGCGCTGGCCATGACCGACGGCCATGCCTACGAGACCAAGCTCGCGTTCCAGGTCCGCGATCCGCGCGGCGCGCTGCTGCTGCGCTCCGACAGCGGGCCCGACCATGCGCTCGCGCCGCTCGAACCGGGCTTCGCCAATCTCAAGATCGATGGCGAACACTGGCGCACGTTCACGCTGAAGTCGCCGTCCGGCCGCTGGTACCAGTCCGGCGAACTCTCCGCCATCCGCGAAGAGATCGCCCGGGAAATCGCCTTCGGCACGCTGATGCCGCTGCTCGCCGCGCTGCCGCTGCTGGCGCTGTGCGTCTGGTTCGCGATCGGCTGGGCCAGCGCCAGCCTGCAACGCGTCTCCGATGCCGTGGAACAGCGCGCACCGGATCGCCTCGAAGCGATCGAACTGGACCAGGTGCCGCACGAGATCCAGGGCATCGTCAAAGCGGTGAACGGGCTGCTCGATCGGCTGGACAAAGCGCTGGTGCGCGAACGCCGCTTCACCGCCGACGCCGCCCACGAACTGCGCACACCGATCGCGGCGCTCAAGGTCCACGCCTACAACCTGCGTCAGTCCACCACCCATGGCGAACGCGAACAGTCGCAGCAGCATCTCGATGCCGGCATCCAGCGGATGGAGCGACTGGTCGCGCAGCTGCTCGCGCTCAGCCGGATCGAGAACGGCGGCGGCGCGCCCGCCCGCCGGAGCATCGATCTCACCGCAATCGTGCAACGCCACGAACGCGACTACGCCGCGCTCGGCGTCACCGGCGGCAAACGCATCCTGCTCGCGGCCGAACCCGCGATCGTGCTCGGCGACGAACCGGTCATCGACGCGCTGGTGCGCAACCTGCTCGACAACGCGGTGCGCTACGCGCCGCCCGACGGCACGATCGCGGTGCGCGTCGGCCGCGACGGCGACCGCGCGATGCTGGTGGTCGAAGACTCGGGACCCGGCATCCCCGAGGAGGCGCGCGAACGCGTGTTCGACCGTTTCCATCGCGAACTCGGCACCGGCGTCGAAGGCAGCGGCCTGGGCCTGTCGATCGTCGCCCAGGCCCTGCAGCTGCACGGCGGCGAGATCGCACTGGACACGTCGCCGACCCTCGGCGGGCTGCGCGCAACGGTGACCTTGCCGGCGCTGTGATGCATGCTCGATCCCATGGATGCCGCACAGGAACGTTGAATAAGTCATGCCCGAACTGCCCGAAGTCGAAACCACGCGCCGCGGTCTGGCGCCGCATCTGGAAGGCCGCCGCATCGCCGGCGTGACCCTGCGCCGGCCGGACCTGCGTTGGCCGATTCCGCGCGAGATCGAAACGCTGCTGCCATCGCAGACCATCCTGTCGATCCGGCGGCGCGCGAAGTATCTGCTGATGGACACCGATGCCGGCACCGCGATCTGGCATCTGGGCATGTCCGGCAGCATGCGCGTGCTGCCGGCGAGTACGCCGGTGCTGGCGCACGATCATGTCGATGTGTCGATCGAAGGCAAGGGCAAGACCGCAGCGAAGGTGCTGCGCTTCAACGATCCGCGACGCTTCGGCTGCCTGCTCTGGCAAGCGCCCGGCGAGACCCACGCGCTGCTGCGCGATCTGGGGCCGGAGCCGCTGTCGGACGACTTCGACGGCGATCTGCTGTTCGCGCGCAGTCGCGGGCGCAAGGTGCCGGTGAAGGCATTCCTGATGGATCAGAAGATCGTGGTCGGCGTGGGCAACATCTATGCGGCCGAAGCGCTGTTCGCGGCGGGCGTGTCGCCGCTGCGCGCGGCGGGCAAAGTGTCGCGCGAACGCTATGCGGCGATCGCGCAGGAGATCCGTCGGATCCTGAGCTACGCGATCGCACGCGGCGGCACCACGCTGCGCGATTTCATCAGCCCGGACGGCATGCCGGGTTACTTCGAGCAGGAGCTGTCGGCCTACGGGCGCGGCGGAAAGCCCTGTCCGCGCTGCGGGCGTCCGCTGAAACAGGCGATGCTGGCGCAGCGCGCCACGGTCTGGTGCGGGCATTGCCAACGATGACCCGCGTACTGTGACCGCAGGCGGTGCCGGCCGCCGCCGGGGCTGAGGTATAGTCGCCCTCTTATCGATGGGGTAGCGGGCCGGTCCATGAGCGAAAGCGAACACGCCGACATCACCCAATGGCTCGACGCCGCCCGCGACGGCGATCGCGCTGCGCTCGACCGCGTGCTCGGCACGCTCTACCACGAACTGCACGCGATGGCTCGGCGACAGCTGGCCGGACAGTACGGACAGACGCTCGACGCGACCGCGCTGGTGCACGAGGCTTACCTGAAACTCATCGGCCGTCGCGACGTGCAGTTCGACGACCGCGCGCATTTCTTCGCCTACGCCGCTTCGGCGATGCGCAGCGTGGTGGTGGATTACGCCCGCCAGCGGCTCGCGCAGAAGCGCGGCGGCGATCTGCACCGCGTCACCGAGCTGCCGGACGATGTCGAAGGCGGCCTGCGTCTGGACGAGGACATGCTCGGTCTGGACACCGCACTGACCAAACTCGCCGCCGTCGACAACAAACTCGCCCAGGTGGTGGAACTGCGCTATTTCGCGGGATTGTCCGAACAGGAAATCGCCGAACTGCTGAAACGTTCGGAGCGCAGCATCCGCCGCGACTGGCAGAAGGCGCGGATGTTCCTGCTGGCCTCGCTCGGCGACGAGAACGGCGAGCGCTGACGCGGTCGATCGATGGACGCCGAACGCTGGCAGCGCCTGTCGCCACTGCTCGACGCGCTGCTCGAACTCGACGGCGACGCGCGCACCGCGCGTCTTGACGCCCTGCGCGAAGAAGATCCAACGCTGGCGGCCGAGATCGAAACCCTGCTGGCGTTGGAAGACGACAACGAGGACTTCCTCTCCGAACCGCTGGTGACGCCGCCGCCGATGGCGAAGGCGGACACCATGATCGGGCCGTACAAGCTCGACCGGCTGCTGGGCGAAGGCGGCATGGGCCAGGTCTGGCTGGCGCGCCGCGCCGATGGCCTGTACCAGCGCCGGGTCGCGCTGAAACTGCTGCGCCCCGGTCTGGCCGATCCCAATCTTCGCCAGCGCTTCACCCGCGAACGCCAGATCCTCGCCCGTCTGGGCCATCCGCATATCGCGCGGCTGCTCGACGCCGGCATCAGCGCCGACAACCAGCCCTATCTGGCGCTGGAATACGTCGAAGGCGAACCGATCACCGACTGGTGCCGCAGCCGCGATCTGGACACCGAAGCGCGGCTGAAACTCTTTCTGCAGGTCTGCGAAGCGGTCAGCCACGCGCACGCGAATCTGATCGTGCATCGCGATCTGAAACCCTCGAACATCATGGTCACGCCGCTGGACGAAGTGCGACTGCTGGATTTCGGCATCGCCAAACTGCTCGACGGCTCGGAACCCGGTCGCGACAGCACCCGCACCGAAGTGCGCGCCTTCACCCTGCACTACGCCGCGCCCGAGCAGATACGCGGCGAGCCGGTGACCACGATGACCGACGTGTATTCGCTCGGCGTGGTGCTGTACGAACTGCTGGCCGAAACCAAACCCTACCGGCTCAAGCGGCAGACCGACGCGGAGTGGGAAGAGGCGATCCTGGCCTCGGACCCGCAGAAGCCGTCGGCGAATCTGCTGCGCGAAGCCGACAGCGACCCTTCGCGCACTCCGGCGCTGCGTCGGCGCGCCAGGCAGATCGCTGGCGATCTCGACAACATCGCGCTCAAGGCGCTGTCGAAGCGGCCGGAGCACCGCTATCCGTCGGTCGAAGCGATGGCGCTGGATCTGCATCGCTATCTCGAAGGCAAACCGGTGCTGGCGCGGCCGCAGAGCATGGCGTACCGCAGCCGCAAATTCGCGCTGCGGCATCGCTGGGCGCTGGCGACGACCTTTCTGATTCTCGTGGTGATCACCTCGGCGCTGGTGCTGGTCACCTGGCGTTCGCGGGCGGCGGTGCGCGAAGCCAGCCGCGCGCAGGCGCTGCAGAAATTCGTGACCAATCTGTTCGAACAGGCCGGCGGCAGCAGCCAGCAGGGGCCACTGGACGTACGCAAGCTGCTCGACGCCGGCGTGCAGCGCGGCAACCGGGAACTCGCGCGGCAACCGCTGGATCGCGCGGAACTGTTCGGCGTGATCGCACGTTTGCGACTGGGCTTGGGCGACTATCGCGAAGCCGAACGTCTGTTGAAGACCCAGAGCGCGATCCTGGTCGGCCTGGAGGATCCGCCCGACAGTCTGCGCCTGAGCTCCGCGTCCGATCTGGGGCGCACGCTACGCCTGCTCGGCCGCCCCGCCGAGTGCATCGTGCGCATGCAGCCGCTGGAAACCGACGCGCGCAGCCAGCAGCGGCAATTGCCGGTGCAGGCGGCGGAGTTCTATTCGGAACTGGGCCGCTGCCAACGCGCCGAAGGCAAACCGAAAATCGCGCGACTGCTGTTCCAGCGCTCGCTGGAAGTACGCCGCAACACCTTGGACGACACCGCCGGCGTGGTGGAAAACCTCGCCGATCTGGCCGATCTGGAACGCGATGCCGGCCACACCCAGGCCGCACTGCTGGGCTTCGGCAACGCGCTGGCGCAACTGCAGGCCAGCGCGGGCAACCGCCACCCGCTGGCGATCGGCCTGCAGCAGCGGCTGTGCGACTTGGAGCGCAACGCCGGGCAGCTGGTCGTCGCTGAGGGCGATTGCCACAATGCGCTGAGTCTCGCTCTCGACCTGCACGGCGAAGACCATCCATCGAGCGTCAACGCGCGCCGGCAGCTCGCCGCGATCCACGTCGACCTGGGCCGGTTCCGCGAAGCCGGCGACGCTTACCGCAGCAGTCAACGCTGGCTGATCGCGCACGTGGGACGGCAGCACGAAGACGTGGCGCGCGACGACAACAGCCTCGGCATCGTGGCCTGGGAGCTCGGCGACTTCGACACCGCGCTGCGTCACCTCGACCGCGCGCTGGCGGTGCTGCGCAAGGATCCGAACTCGTGGATCTACCAGGGCGTGTTGTTCAACAAGGGCATGGTGCTGCACGACGCCGGTCGCGATGAGGCCGCGCTGCCGCTCCTGCTGCAGGTCAGGAAACTGCGCATAGCCAGCCTGGGTGAAGATCACGGACGCATCGGCGACACCGAACGCATGATCGGCGAGGTGCAGGCCGCGCTCGGCCAGAACACGGCCGCGCGCCTGCGTCTGGTCAATGCGGTGAAACTCACCCGCGCCGGCGTCGGCTACGGGCCGTCGCATCCGCACACCCGTCGCGCGGAACTTTCATTGGCGTTGTTCGATCTGGCGCACGGCGATCCGCCGCCGCTATCGATTCCGGGCCAACTGGAACAACTCGCGGCATTGCCGAAATCCGATCCGGAGCTGCGCAAGGTCGCATGGCTGGCGGGAACCGCGATCGCCAACCAGCGCTGTCGCGAACCCGGATTCGGCGGCGGCCCGGAAATGCTTGAAGCCATCGAAGCGGAGATCGACGCAGCCCTGCCCGAAGGCGGCGCTTTCGTCCGCGAATTCGAGCGCGTGCGCAGTCCCTGCCGCTGATCCATTCACAAGAGAACACCATCATGCAGACCATATCGCCATGTTCCCGCCTCGCCTGCCTGCTCGCGCTGTCGGTGATCGCCAGCGGCTGCGTGGGCGCCGAGCCTCGCGCGACCGACGCGCGGAACGATTCACGCAACAACCCACAGACAGGTTCGATCGAAGGCCACATCGCGCACCCCGCGCACGTGATTCCGGCGATGCGCATCTGCGCGATCGGCAGCGGAGAGTCGGCGAAATCCGTCTGCGTGCGCACCCGCCGCGGTCAGGGCAGCTACCGTATCGATGGCGTAGTGCCGGGCGATTACATTGTGATCGGCGCAGGTGGCGACAGCCTCTATCACATCGGTGGGCACATACAGCAAGTGCAGTGCATCCGTGCGCCATGCCCGGAGATGCCGGTCTCGCTGAGCCTCTCGCCCGGAGCGCATCTGACCGGTATCGACATCAACGGTTTCTACGACCAGCGCGACGATTTCCCGCCGCTGCCCGCCGAAGACTGAGCCCCGCTCAGGTCAACGGCAGCGGCTGCTGCAGCGGGTCGATGCGGCCTTCGCCGCGCATCACTTTCTTGTATTCGTCGCGACTGACCGACACGTAGCGGTCGTTGCCGCCGATCTCCACCTGCGGACCGTCCTGCAGCGCGTGACCCTGTTCGTCCACGCGCACGGTCATCGTCGCCTTCTTGCCGCTGTGGCAGATGGTCTTGATCTCGGTGAGTTCGTCGGCCCACGCCAGCAGATACTGGCTGCCCTCGAACAGCTCGCCGCGGAAATCGGTGCGCAGCCCGTAGCACAGCACCGGGATGCGCAGCCGGTCGACGATCTCGCTCAGCTGCCAGACCTGGGCACGGCTCAGGAACTGCGCCTCGTCGACCAGCACGCAGTCGAGCTTGCCGTGTCTGGCGATGTCGTCACGGACCCAGACTTCCAGATCGTCGTCGCGCTCGAACGCCTGACCCTCGGCGCTGAGGCCGATCCGCGAAGCGACCGTGCCGGAACCGCCACGGAAATCGAGCTTGGGCGTGAAGATCCGCACCCGCATGCCACGCTCGCGATAGTTGTGCGCGGACTGCAGCAGGGTCGTGGTCTTGCCGGCGTTCATCGCCGAATAATAGAAATAGAGCTTGGCCATGGCCGCTAGTTTAAAGGCCGGGCGACGCGAATGCGTCCCCCGGCCTGCGGCTGTCGACGCCGCAGCGGCGGCTTATGGCTTGGACGCTTCGGGTTTGCCGGCGTCCGGCGTCGCGGCCTCGGCCGGCACGCGCTCGGTCGGCACGTTCTCGATCTCGCCGACCTTCACCAGACCGTTCTTCCAGACCATGTCCTCGAACGCCCAGTACTTCTTCGGGTCGGTCCGCGACGCGTCGTACATGTCTTTCAAGTTGACGCCGCCGACGGAGCCGAACAGTTGATTGCCCGGACCGATGCTGGAAATGATCAGCCCGGCGTCGAAGCCGGTATGCGACCCGGTCCGCTGCCGCAGGCCCTGCGCGATCGCGCGCTCGACGCGCGGCTTGGCGGCGGCATCCGCGTACTCGTCGAAGAAGGCGCGGCCGCGTGCGGGCACTGCGGCCTGCTGCTGCGGCGTGAGTTCGGCCCACATCTTCTCGCGGATCGCGAGGAACTGCGGATAGCCGCGCTCGGCGGCCAGATCGGCCCAGATGTAGGCCTCGACGCGATCGGCGGCGACACCGACGCCGTGCCAATACAGCACGCTCAAGCGATGCTGCGAATACTTGTCTGCATGCCGCGCGGCGATCCGGAAATGGCGCGCGGCATCGCCCCAGTCGCCCGACGCGGCGGCCTTGTTGGCGTGGATGCGATGCAGCTCATTGGGGTGGTTGACTGCCATATTCACCAGGGCATCGAAATCGTGCTTCGCCATCGCATCGGTATCGACGCTCGCCGCCTGCAGGGCATCCGTCGACCCGGCGGTGGCTTCGGCGGCGGGCGCGGCGCAGGCCGCGATCGGCAGCAACATTGCGCAGCTCATGGCGAGCAGGCGCGGTGTGGATCGTGTCATCGGATGCTCCTCGAACGTGGATATCGGCAACGACTGCGGTACTGGCGGTTCTTCACTGTCCGGGCGACGGCGGAGCTGCGGGCACTTCGGGCGCGGTCGCATCGACATCGGGTGCGGCGGCGGGAATCCGCGAATCCGGGCCGTCCGCTGCACGCGGCCGCACGTCTTCGAGCTCGCCGACTTCGACCTTGCCGATCCTCGGCTTCATCCACACCTTGTCCTGCCACGCCCAGTATTTCTTCGCGTTCCAGTAGCGCTCGTCGTAGAACTTCGAACCTTCGATCGCCTGCGAACCGGACGGCCCGGGAATTTCGATCTGCACCCCGTGATCGAAGCCGGTGCGGCTGCCGGTCATCTGGCTCTTTCCGATCCGCAGCTGGTGCTCGTAGCGGGGCTTGGCGGCCGCATCGCCGAAGCGCGCGTACACCGCCTGACCTTCCTCGATCACGCGGGCGCGCTCGGCATCACTCAAGGCGTTCCAGTACTTCTCACGCAAACCCAGGAAGCCGCGATAGCCGCGCTCGGCCGCCAGATCCATCCAGACATAGGCCTGCACCGGGTCGCGCGGCGTGCCCTGGCCGTTCCAGTACATCTCGGCGACCATCCCCTGCGAGGGCTTGTCGGCGAAAAAGCTGGCGCGCCGGAAGAAGCGCAGCGCGTCGTCGAAGCGCCCCTGTTTGAAGGCTTCCAGCCCGAGCATGCGGTACTTGAGGTCCTGGTGATGATCGAGAAAACCGGAGGTGATCAGCAGCGGGTTGTCCTGCGGATCCGGCGGCGGCCTGTCGGCGGCAGACGCCGCAGCGGCAGCGGACAGCAACGCGATGCAGAGAACGAAGGAACGCATCATGGATTCTCGTGCCAGCGGCGGATATGTCTGCAATGGATGCACACGGTAGCCGAATCGCCGCGCCGGCACAGGTAAACTGATGTCCTATACGACTCCAGTCATGCGGACTTCCTTCACCTCGTCATGCGCGGCCTCAATCCTCCCCAACGCGAAGCGGTGCTCCACGCCGAGGGCCCGCTGCTGGTGCTCGCCGGCGCCGGCAGCGGCAAGACCCGGGTCATCGTCGAGAAGATCGCGCACCTGATCCAGTCGAAGCGTTACCCGGCCAAGCGCATCGCCGCGATCACCTTCACCAACAAATCGGCGAAGGAAATGCGCGAGCGCGTCGCGCGCCGGATCAAGGGCGACGATGCCGAAGGCCTGACCATCTGCACTTTCCATGCGCTGGGCCTGAAGCTGCTGCAGATCGAGCATGCGAAGGTGGGACTGAAGCGCGGGTTTTCGGTGTTCGACAGCGACGATTCGCTCGGCCAGATGAAGGATCTGATGCCGGGCGCGAAAGGCGATGCGATCCAGGCGATGCAGGGCATGATCTCGCGCGCCAAGAACGCCGGGCTGTCGCCGGAGGAAGCGCTGGCCGCCGCGCAGACCCCGCGCGAACGCGAAGCAGCGGCGCTCTACGCGAAATACCAGAAGCGTTTGACCACGTTCAATGCTGTGGATTTCGACGATCTGATCCGACTGCCGGTGCAACTGCTGGAAAGCGATCCCGACTGCACGCTGGGCTGGCGCGAGCGCATCGGCTATCTGCTGGTGGACGAGTGCCAGGACACCAACGACGCGCAGTA
>CAZGBA010000014.1:55990-59415 GCA_964523435.1 uncultured Xanthomonas sp. | reverse complement strand
CGGTCTTGTCGAACCAGAAGTTGCTGATCTGGCAGAGCATCTCGCCCTTGCCGGGAATCGGGTCGGGCAGCACCACGTCGAACGCGCTGAGCCGGTCGGTGGCCACCATCAGCAGCAGCGGACCCTGGTCGCGGGCTTCGGCAGGTAGTCTGTCCCGCGAGAGATCGAAGACATCGCGGACCTTGCCGCGATGGCGCAGGGTCAGGCCGGGCAGATCGGATTCGAGCAGAGTGGTCGCCACGCGCAGTCCATCGGAAGCGGTCGGGCCGCCTAGTGTAAGGCCGCGCGGCCCGGGTTGACGGCCCCCGCGCAGCGGTTTCGGGGATGCGCATCACATCGGTTCGGACCTGTAAACTGGCCGCATGACGCGCTGGTACGGAAAAGCTTTGGGATTCATCGCGGGCTGGCTGCTGCTGAGGCATCCGGCGGGCGGCCTGCTCGGCCTGCTGCTGGGCCACGCCTTCGATGCCGACTGGTTCAAGAGCAACCGCGACACGCCCTACCGCGTGCTCGGCGTGACCGAGGACGCCTCCGACGCCGAAGTCGAACAGGCCTACCGGCGAATGATCAGCCAATACCACCCGGACAAGCTCGTCGGCGTCGCCGATGAGCTGCGGCGCTTGGCCGAAGACAAGGCCAGCGAGATCAATGCGGCTTATGATCGGATCAAGGATTTGCGGAAGCGGTCGTAGAGCCACCTTCTGACCGCTATCCCACTGTCATCCCGAACGCGCGCAGCGCGGAGGGACCTGCTGTTCGACGCGGCTGACGTAGCGGCGGCACGTTGCGCAACGTGCGCTTGCCACCTTTGTGGCCTTCGGCATACTGGCTGCTGGCACAGGGGATGTGACATGGCGAAGCGGCTGCGGGTTCTGCATCTTTCGGATTTGCATATTGGCAAAGAGCAGTCAGCGGACGGCTGGCGCGTCGAGCGCGTCATGGGCGAAGCCTGGGCACAGAACCTGAGCGAGATCGCCGCCGATGGCCCGATCGATCTGGTCTGCTTCACCGGCGATCTTGCGCAGAAGGGCAAGCCGGATGAATACGCCGACGCACGCAAGGTCATCGATGCTGTCCTGCAATCGGTGGGCTGCCACCGCGAGCGTTTTTTCTGTGTGCCAGGCAACCACGACATCGATCGAAGCATCGCATTCGATGCTTGGGAAAAACTGCGCGAACTGCAATGGCACGACCCGCAGGGTTTGAGTCGTTGGATGGCCGGCGGCAAACCGCCGTTCGGCTGCCAGCCGGAATGGCGCGATTGCATTGTTTGTCGCCAACAGGCCTATCGCGATTTTCTGACCGCAGCGGACCTACCGCATCTGCTGCCGGAACACAGCCCACATGGTCGCCTTGGCTATCGCCGCGCGCTCGATCTCGGTCTTGGCGCCCCACTGCACATCATCGGTTTCGACAGCGCTTGGCTGGCCGGCGACGACAACGATGCCGGCAAATTGCGACTCACCGACGACCAGATCGGCCGCTTGATGACCGGCACCGATGGCAAGGCGCTGCAAGGCTGGAGCATCGGCCTGATCCACCATCCATTGACCGACCTCGCCGATGCCCATGATGCGCAGCGCCTGCTGGGTCACTACGGTCTGGGCCTGCTGCTGCACGGCCACCAGCACGACCCGTTGATCGAGCGCTGGGCCGACCCGCAAACCGCGCTGCACATTTTCGCCGCCGGCTGCCTGTACGAACATCAGCGCTATCCCAACGGCTTGTTGGTGGTGGATGTCGAGCTGCCCGAAGCGCAGCCGCTGCGTCCGCGACAAGTGTGGGCGCGGAAGTGGTCGCACCGACGCTCGGAGTGGATCGATGATGATGAGTTGTATCGCGGTACGCGTAATGGGCGTTTGCAGCTTGTCCCCGAACCCATCACACCCTTCACCCCAACCCCCGGAACATTCGTCGGACGCACCGACGAACTCGATCAGCTTCGCGCCGCGCTGCTGCCTGTCATCCGCGGCACAGGCACCCAGCCCACCGTGATCTGCTGCGCCATCGACGGCATGCCTGGTGTTGGCAAAACGCGGTTGGCTGAGCAGTTCATCACCGGACACTGGCTGCAGGCCTATCCACCGCCGCCCGAAACGCCCAGCGGCGAGTGCGTGTTGCGCCTGGTGCTGTCGTCGGGCGAAGACCAAGCGACCGTGCGCAGCGCCGATGCGCTGCTGCGCGATCTGGCCGACCGGCTGAACTTGAGGGGGGCGATCGACGACGTCCGCCGCGATCTGCCATCCGCCCTGCAGCGCGGCCCCGGCGCTCATCCGCGACTGGTGCTGATCGAAAACGTGGATAGTGATGCCCAAGCCGAACAGGTGGCCGCGCTGGTGCAGCGTCTGCCCGGTTGCCCGGTGCTGGTGACCGCGCGCGTGCGCAAGTTCGGTGGTCAGGCCTGGACGCGGGTCGAAGTGGAACCGCTGTTGATGAAAGATGCCATCGAGCTGTTGCGCGACGAGGCCAAAGCCGCAGGCGATGACGCTTACGTGCCCACCGAAGCGCAGGCGCGACAGTTGGCCGAAACCCTTGGTCGTCTGCCGCTGGCGCTGCACATCGCCGCCAGCCATCTGGGTCTAGGCAAGACGCCGAATGAATTCCTCGAAGAGCTGCGCGCCACCGGTCTGGATCTGGCTCCCGCGCAGTACGGAGATCATGGGCTGCAAGTGGACCGCGCCCGCGCCATCTTGCGCAGCTCGTTCGATCTTTCATGGAAAGCGTGGTGCGCGGGTACGGGCAAGTCCGTCGAATGGCAGCAGGCGCTGGTGGCTTTGGCTCACGGCCCGGCGGAAGGCGTGGGTGAATCCCTTGGAGCTGCTATCACCAATCTGCCGCAGGTGCAGTACGGCCCCTGTCTTGTCGCCGCTGCCCGGCTCAGTCTGTTGGAAATCGAGTGGATGGGCGAGGACGACATGCGTGAACGCCGAGTGCGGCTGCACGCGCTGATTGCCGAGTTTCTGCGGACGTTGCCGCAGCCGGATGCGGCGACTGTCATCGCGCGGATGGGGGCGTGGTTTGCGCCGCGTGTGTCCGATGGAAATCAGGAAACGATGGGCAACGCGCGCCGTGAAGTGCAGTCGGAATCCAGCGGTTTGTTGCTTTGGCTGGATCAGACCAGGCTGGACGAAGCCGCACTGAGCATCGTCGGCGCAACCCATTACGCGAGCGCCAACGGCCCGTATGGCGCTTGGCTTGCGCGCCTCAAGACTGTCGCACTAGAAGCCGGGGAGACCCAGCGTGGTCTCGACTTGGCGTGGGCGATCGCACGACTGGCCCAGCAGTTGGGCGATTCGCAGCTCGCCATGGGAACTGCGCAGGCCTATGCCGAACTGGCGAAACGGCTCGAAAACGATTCCGAGTACGCCCCTGCCCAAAGCCAGATTGCGGACATCCTGCAGTCGCGAGGCGAGCTGGAGGAGGCC
>CAZGBA010000014.1:0-55890 GCA_964523435.1 uncultured Xanthomonas sp. | reverse complement strand
TTGCGCATCCATCGCGACGAGATACTCCCGGTCGTGGATCGCTTGGGCGATGTCAAAGGGCGAGCCGTCACGCAGGGCAGGATTGCGAATATCCTGCAGTCGCGAGGCGAGCTGGAGGAGGCCTTGCGCATCCATCGCGACGAGATACTCCCGGTCGTGGATCGCTTGGGCGATGTCATAGGGCGAGCCGTCACGCAGGGCAGGATTGCGAACATCCTGCAGTTGCGAGGCGATCTGGAGGAGGCCTTGCGTATCCGGCGTGAGGAAGAGCTTCCGGTGTACGAGCGTCTGGGCGATGTGCGTTCGCTGCTGATGGGGCGCATGTACCTCTCGGTCAACCTGCACGAGCGCGGCCATTCCGAAGACCTCCCCGAAATCCGCACCCTGCTGCAGCAGGCCTTGATCGAAGCCGAGCGCCTGCGCCTGCCCGAGGCGGAGCGCATTCGCGGGCTGATGGCGCAGATTTTCGGCGGTGATGATGACGGCGCGGCGACCTCGTAGGAGGGCCTTTAGGCCCGATGTCTTGCCAACAGACAACGCGCAAACAGAGGGCCTGAATCGACTGCTGGTGCTTCGCCTATGCATGGACCGTGTTTGCTTGCCCCGCGATTGCCGCTTCGTTCGCCCCTCATCCGCCCGTTGGGCACCTTCTCCCCGCGTGCGGGGAGAAGAGGGGGCGATCTGCGCTGGGGCGACTAACTGCACGACAGCAACACCCTGCACGCCTCCCTTCTCCCCGCAGGCGGGGAGAAGGTGCCCGAAGGGCGGATGAGGGGCGCTTTCAGTCCGCAGGAAGGCATGACCGTCATTCATCCCATCCGCTGCGGTCCCGGTGACGGTGCGGCGTTGTTTGTCGCGACTCCCGTCGCTCCCACAGGTGGGGCGGGTGATAATGCGGGGATTCGCGGCTTGCGCCGCTCCTACAGACGGTTCCCATGCAACCTACGGTCATTGCCCCGTCCATCCTGTCCGCGAACTTCGCGAAGCTCGGCGAGGAGGTCGATGCTGTCCTCGCGGCCGGCGCTGATTGGGTGCATTTCGACGTGATGGACAACCATTACGTGCCCAATCTCACCATCGGCCCGCTGGTCTGCGAGGCGCTGCGCAAGCATGGGGTGACCGCGCCGATCGATGTGCATCTGATGGTGGAGCCGGTGGACCGTCTGGTGCCGGACTTCGCGAAGGCCGGTGCGTCGCTGATCAGCTTCCATCCCGAAGCCAGCCGCCACGTGCATCGCACCATCCAGCTGATCAAGGCGCAGGGCTGCCAGGCCGGCGTGGTGCTGAATCCGGCGACGCCGGTCGAGGTCCTGGACTACGTGCTGGACGAACTCGATCTGGTGTTGCTGATGTCGGTGAACCCGGGTTTCGGCGGGCAGAGTTTCATTCCGTCAGCGCTCGATAAATTGCGTGCGGTGCGCCAGCGCATCGATGCGGTGACGGCGCGTACCGGCAAAGTGATCCGCCTCGAAATCGACGGCGGCGTGAAGCCGGACAATATCGCCGAGATCGCGCGGGCCGGTGCGGATACCTTCGTCGCCGGTTCGGCGATCTTCGGCCAGCGCGACTACGCGGCGGTGGTTGCGCAGATGAAGGCCGCAGTGGCGGCGGTTCGCTGATATCCGGTGTCATCCCGAGCGCAGCGAGGGACCTGCTGTTCGATCAACGTCGACTGCAAGAAGCAGGTCCCTCCGCCCGCTGTCGCGGGCGTCGGGATGACAAAGGTGGGGTGCGATGCGCTCGCGACACCATCGATGTGCCGATCAGACATGAAGAAAGGGCGGCGTTGATGAAGACACGCAAGAAGAAGGGCGGCACCTCGCGGTACCGCCCTTCCGGTGTAGTGGAAGCAATCCCGCTTCCGTCCGTCGTCCCTGCGATGGCCTTCGATTCTCCGCAGCTTCGGTGACGGGACGATGACAGCCACAGAAGGCCCCGGGATGCGGGACAGGGCCGAAGCCGCTAGGATGGCGCAGACATGAACGAGACCACCTTCCATCATCGCGCGGCTGCAACGGCCGCACAGGACGCGAATCGGCGATGGCGCGGCTGAGGCCGCCCGCATCCCTGTCGCACTCTCATCAAGGATCTCTGCGTGATCTCGTTCGAACAATTCCAGCAATACGCCGACGACGGCCATACCCTGATTCCGGTGGTGCGCGAGGTGCTGTCCGACCTCGATACGCCACTGTCGGTCTATCTCAAGCTCGCCGACGGCCCGTACACGTATCTGTTCGAGTCGGTGGAGGGTGGCGAGCGCTTCGGCCGCTATTCCATCATCGGTCTGCCTGCGCATCGCGTGTACGCGTTCGCCGGGCATACGCTGTACGTGACCCAGTTGGGCGACCTGATCGAAGCGCGCGAAGTCGCCGATCCGCTGGCCGAAGTCGAGCGTCTGCGCACCGCGCAGAAGATTCCGCGTCTCGCGGGGCTGCCCGGTTTCACCGGCGGCCTGGTCGGCTGGTTCGGTTTCGAGTGCATCGAATACATCGAGCCGCGATTGCGCGGTCGGGGCAAGCCCGATGAGTTGGGTACGCCCGATATCCTGCTGATGGAAAGCCGCGAAGTGGCGGTGTTCGACAATCTCAAGGGCCGGCTGTATCTGATCGTCCATGCCGACCCGCACGAACCGCAGGCCTGGGCGCGCGCGAATCGCAGGCTGGATGCGCTCACCTATCGGCTGCGTCAGGGCGGCGCCGGGTATCCGGAGACGCTGGATTCGACCGGTCTGAACGAAGCGGATTTCGTCTCCGGCTTCACCCGCGAGGGCTTTATCGCCGCGGTCGAGAAATCGAAGGAATACATCCGCGCCGGCGACATTTTCCAGGTCGTCCTCAGCCAGCGGCTGTCGGTGCCTTTCCGTGCGCGCCCGGTCGATGTGTATCGCGCACTGCGCGCGCTCAATCCGTCGCCATACATGTATTTCCTCGATGTCGGCGGCACCCAGGTGGTGGGTTCGTCACCGGAAATCCTGGTGCGGCTCGAAGATGGAAAAGTCACGGTGCGGCCGATCGCCGGCACCCGTCCGCGCGGCAAGACGCCCGAAGCGGACGCCGCGCTCGAAGCGGAATTGCTGGCCGATCCCAAAGAACGCGCCGAACATCTGATGCTGATCGATCTGGGCCGCAACGATGTCGGCCGGGTCAGCGAGCCGGGCACGGTGGAAGTGGGCGATCGTTTCGTCATCGAGCGCTACAGCCACGTGATGCATATCGTCAGCGAAGTCACCGGCCGCCTGAAGCAAGGCCTGAACTACGCCGACGTGCTGCGCGCGACCTTTCCCGCCGGCACCGTCAGCGGCGCGCCGAAGATCCGCGCGCTGGAAGTGATCCGCGAACTGGAGCCGGTGAAGCGCAACGTCTACGCCGGCAGCATCGGCTACATCAGCTGGCACGGCGACGCCGACACCGCCATCGCGATCCGCACCGCGGTGATCCAGGACGGCAAGCTGCACGTGCAGGCCGGCGCGGGCATCGTCTACGACTCCGACCCGCAGAAAGAGTGGGAAGAAACCATGAACAAGGGCCGCGCGTTGTTCCGCGCGGTGGAAGAGGCGGCGCGGGGGCTGTAGGCGCCTGCGGTCGATCTCCTGAAACGAAAACGCCCCGCATGGCTGCGGGGCGTTTCGTTGTGATGCGGCGCGCCCGGCGTTACATGCCGATGCTGCGAGCGCCCTGTTGCTGGGCCGGTGCCTGCTGTGGGTCCGGGACCATCATCGTCGCCAGCGACTGGTCGGCGGGTTGCTGCTTGGCCTGGGCGACGTTCACCGCAATGCGGTCGGCGGATTCGCTGGTGGGATCGCCCTGATAGGCGAAGACCTGTCCGTTCTTGCCGAGCAGCGCGCCGTCGATGCGCTCCATGCCGGATGTCTGCGCCTGCAGGGCCGTGGCGGCGGCGACGTTGCGCAACTCCTCGCCGTGCAGGCCGAGGCCGTCGACCTTTTTCAATGCCTCCTCTGCCTGGCGATAGAGTGCCGGTTCTGGCGACGGTGCTTCGCTGATCGGTTTTTTCGGACTGGTGTCGGTGTATTTCAGCCCGGTATCCATCAGCGCCTTGTCGAGGCCGATGTCCTTGAGATTCAACTGTACTTCCGGCGCGACCGCTTTGGGATCGAGCTTCTTGGCATCGGCCAGTGCCTGTTTCTCGGCGTCTTTGATGACGTTGACCGCCCACTCGCCGTAGTAGTTCGGGTAGTCCTGGTTGCCCTTGGCGCCGAGGCCTGCCGAACTCGGCGGCTGATCGAAGTAGTACTTGCCCATCGCCTTGACGTTCTCGGGCGAGTCCCTGAGCGTCATGTCGGATTCGATGGTGAGTCCTGGCTTCAGCGCGTAGGTGAAGGCCGGCGCTTTGCCGCTGCGGTCGATGAAATCTTCCATCCGGCCCGGATGCGCGTTGTAGAGCTCCTTCAGACCGGCCGAAGGGTTGGCTTTCATCACCTGCGAAGAGATCGCGTTGAAGCCGCCGATGTGCGCGCCGGCTTCGTCCTCGCGGTAGTTCTGGATCAGCGTTTTCACCGTCGCGGTGTAATCGTGCGGGCCGGGGCCCTTGGCGATCTTCTCGACATCGCCGATGAATTTGTCGGTCGCCTTGTCGCTGACGGTGCTGTTGAACGAGTGCTGGATCTCGTGACCCATCACGAACACCAGCTCGGCGGCGGAGGCCTTGTTCTTGCCCGCTTTCTTCAGCTCGTCCAAGGGCAGACTGATGGCTTTGTCGTCGGGGCTGTAGCTGCCGCCGGCGTGCTCGCCCTTTGGAAGCAGCTCGAATTTCTCGAGGTGGCCCTTGGCCACGGAATCGACGATGCGTGCTTTCAGATCCGGCGACTGGTCGAGCAGCGCGCGCAGGTTCTTGCCCGGGGTCTGGGTCTTGGTGTCGTTGGCGGTCTCGAAATCGGTGAGGATCTTGTCGAGCTTGGTTTCCGCCGCTTGCTTGGCTTCGGCCATTTTTTTCAGAACGTCTTCGGGAACAGCGGCCATGGTCGTATTCCTCAGGCGTTGATGATGAGTTTGGAAACGCAGGCGTGATTCGCCTTGGCGTCGTTTTCGCCGCGTACGTAGATCTGCACCGAGACCTCATCGCGGGAGAAATCCCAGTACAGCAGGCGGTCGTGCTTGCCTCGCGCCGCATTCGATACGAAGCCTGCGCGCTGCAGTGCGGCGGAATAGGCGTCGAAATCGAGCGCGCAGATCGGCGCCATGTCGGCGTTGCTGCGGCTTTCGTCGTCGAAGGAGAACATCACGCGAGACGGTTTCTCGTCGTCGCCTTCCGGCAGCGAAACGAGGTTGTAGGCCCACTGCTCGGTGAGTTGGCCGCTGAAGCCGTATTCGTTGGCGTCGTCGGGGTTGAATTCGACCTTGATGCCGGTGAGCTGTTCGATGCGGGCCGGGGCGATATCGTCGCGGCCGTGGATGTTCTCGACCAGCTTCAGCACGCGCTGGCCGATGTCTTCCGCGTTGGTGGGAGTGGGCAACTGATTCATGGGAAACCTGTTCGCGTGATGATTGGATGGGGGACTTGTCGGGTCGGGCGCGGTCTGGGGCTCGCACGCAACGCAGACCAGCGCCAGGAGGCAGGCGGCCAATCCCGCTGTGCTGGGATGCGTCATGTCCGTCTGCAGGCCCTCGTGGTTGCGATCGATGCAGCTCGGCCCGCTTCCCCGAAACGCAACGGCCCGTTTGAGATTGAACGGAATGACTGCCCGGAATCGGCCAGAGCAGGAATCGGCCTATGCCCGGTTCAGAACAGCAGGTTCGTCACCAGCACCACGATGCCGGTGTAGATCAGGCACAGCGGGCCGCCGACTTTCCACAGTTCTTTCGCGGTGTAGCCGGCGGGGCCGGTGATCATCGACATCACCGGGTTGGAGGCGGTCATGAAGTTGTTCGACGCCGACAGCGCGACGATCAGCGCGAACGAGGTGGGGTCGCTGCCGGAGGCCAGCGCGAGATTGATCGCGATCGGCACCATGACGATGGTGGCGCCGACATGGCTGATCACCAGCGAGAACGCGGTCGTCAGCAGGCCCACCGCGATTTCGAGCAGCCAGTGCGGTGTGCCTTCGGGCAGACGATCCAGCGAATGCGCCGCGACCCAGGCGGCGGCGCCGCTGGAATCCATCGCCCAGCCCAGCGGAATCAGGCAGGCCATCAGGAACACGGTTTTCCAGTTGATCGCGGCGTAGGCCTCGTCCATTTTCAGCACGCCGGTGATCAGCATGCCGGCGACGCCGGTCATCAGCGCGACCGAGGCGGGGATGCGCGACGACAGCGCGATCAGCATGGTGATGCCGAAGATGGTCATTGCGATCTTGAACTTGTGCGGGCGCTGCTCGGCTTTCGGGTAGTCGGTGACCGGCACGAAATCGCGATTGCTCGCAGCCTGCGCCAGATCCTGCCAGATGCTGTGCAGCACCAGCAGATCGCCGGCGCGCAGCGGCTGCTCGCGCACGTTCTCGCGCAGCACCTGCTTGTCGCGGTTGATCGCGAGCAGCCGCAGGTTGTACAGCTTGCGCAGCTGCAGTTGGGTGGCGGTCTTACCGATGAAGGTTGACGTGGGCGGAATGACCGCTTCGGAAATGCCGGCGCGCGCCGGGTTGAACAGATCGGCGAATTCGCGCAGCCGCGAGCTGCTGCGCAGGAAACGGTTCTGGGCGAAATCGACGATCGCCTGGCGCGGACCCATCACGCCGAGCACGCTGCCCACCCATATCCGCGCTTCGCCCGGCGGCGCCAGCCGCGAGTCGTTGCCGGTCTTCAGCGCCAGGATCAGCGGTGCGTCGTGCAGGTCTTCGGTCTCGCGCAGCGACATGCCCACCAGCGGGCTGTCGGCGGTGACGGTGAGTTCGTAGACATCGCCGTCGATGCCGTAGACGCTCGCGAAATAGCTTTCGGTCTTTGCCGGCGTGACTCCGGCGTCGGCGGCGTTTTCATGCAGGCGCTTGCCGCCGAAGAAATGGAAATACGCCAGACCCGCCGCCAGCAGCGCGAAGCCGATGGGCATCGGCGCGAACATCGGCAGCGGCTTGAGCGTAGTCAGGCCGGACGGCAGGTTGGCATTGGCCGAAACCAGCAGATCGTTGAGCAGGATCAGCGGCGAATTGCCGACCATGGTCAGCGCGCCGCCCATCACGATGCCGGACGCGATCGGCAGCAGCAGCTGCGACAGCGGCAGACCGGTGCGCGACGACAGCCGCGAGGCCACCGGCAGATACAGCGCCATCACCGACGGGTTCTGCATGACCGACGAGTTGATGCCGGCGACGGCCGAGGTCAGCAGGATCAGGCGCTGCTCGACGCCGTGCGCGCGTCGCAGCAGCCATGCGGCGAGTCGATTCAATGCGCCGGTGCGGTCGAGGCCGGCGCCGAGGATCATGGTCGCGATCACGCTCATGACCGCGTTGCCGGAGAAGCCGTTGAACAGATCCTCCGGCGCGACCAGACCGGTCAGGCCCAGCAGCACCAGCACCACCAGCGCGACCACGTCGGCGCGCAGGCGCTCGAACAGGAACAGCACCATCGTCAGCACCGTCAGCCCGAGGACGAGCTGCATGTCGCTGGTGAGGGTGAGGGTGTTTTCCATCGGTCAGTCGGTGGTCCGGTGGGCGGTGTGGTCCCTGTGCGTGCCGTCGGCGTCCTTGTCGTACAACAAATCCCACACCCCGTGGCCGAGTTTCTGGCCGCGCGTCTCGAAATGGGTCTGTGGCCGCCATTCCGGACGCGGCACATGGCCGCGCGCACCGGCGCGATTGCGCAACCCGGGCGTGGCGTCCAGCACGTCCCACATCTGTTCGGCGTAATCCTGCCAATCGGTGGCCAGATGCAGACGGCCACCGACGCGCAGTTTGCGGGTCAGCAGCGCGGTGAATTCCGGCTGCACCAGCCGCCGCTTGTTGTGGCGCTTCTTGTGCCACGGATCGGGGAAGTAGATGCGGATTTCATCAAGCCCGCCTTCATCGAGGCTGCCGTCGGCGATCTCGTGGGTCAGCACTTCCACCGCATCGTGGCGATAGACGCGGACGTGATCGCTGCCGTCGTCGTTCAAAGCGTTCAACAGCCGGCCGACGCCGGGCGCATGCACTTCGATGCCGATGTAATCGCGCGACGGATCCTGCTTCGCGGCGAAGCGCAGCGCCTCGCCGTTGCCGAAACCGATCTCCACCACGCGCGGCGCGCGGCGTTTGAAGATCGCGTCGAAATCGCGTTCGCCGCCGGTGTAGTCCAGGCCGAAGCGCGGCCAGAGTTCGTCGAAAGCACGCTGCTGCGCAGGGCTGAAACGGCCCTGACGCAGCACGAAGCTGCGGATCTTGCGTTGCCCGGGTTCGACCGTGAAGGGCTGGTCGTATGCCTGATCAGTCGCCATCGGCATCACGTGCCGCGCTTGCGCGGTTTTGGGCCGGCAGGTTTGGCTTTCGCGGCCAGGGCCATCAGCCCCAGCAGGGCTTCGTTGACGGCATCCGCGTCCGGGAATGCCTGCGCGACGCGGTCGTCCAGCAGCACGAGGTTCGTGCCTTTCGCGTATTTGCCCAGGTATTTGCCACGGACGCCGGTGCCGAGGTCTTCGCGCTTGTATTCGACCCGCATGGCTTCAGTCCTGCTCATAGATCGTTCGCTCGTGTCGAGTGGCCTTGCGTGCGCTGATGATCCGGATCGTCCGTCCGCGTTCGATGTGCGCGACGACCAGCAGCAGGTCCTGATGCGACTGTCCGATGGTGATGAAGCGCGCTTCGCGAATCGAATGATCGGGGTCCGGGAACGTGAGTGCGAGTGGATCGCCGAACACGGTCGCGGCTTCTTCGAAGGATACGCCGTGCTTGCGCAGGTTGGCGGTCGATTTTGGCGCGTCCCAATCGAATTTAAGCATGAGCCGGTCGTTTATCCGATCAACCCATCCACCGGTGACGACGCCGAGGCGTAGCGTTTGCGCGGGATGCGTCCGGCAAGGAAGGCGTGACGGCCGGCCTCGATCGCCAGTTTCATCGCCAGCGCCATGCGCACCGGATCCTTTGCGCTGGCGATGGCGGTGTTCATCAGCACGCCGTCGCAGCCCAGTTCCATCGCGATGGCCGCGTCCGAGGCGGTGCCGACGCCGGCATCGACCAGGATCGGCACCTTCGCGTTCTCGATGATTTCCAGCAGGTTGTACTTGTTCTGGATGCCCAGGCCCGAGCCGATCGGCGCGGCCAGCGGCATCACCGCGACGCAGCCGATCTCTTCGAGGCGCTTGGCCAGGATCGGGTCGTCGCTGGTGTAGACCATCACCTCGAAGCCGTCGGCGACCAGGGTCTCGGCGGCTTTCAGCGTCTGCACCACATCCGGAAACAGGGTGCGCGCATCGCCCAGTACTTCCAGCTTCACCAGCGTGTGGCCATCGAGCAGTTCGCGCGCCAGCCGGCAGGTGCGCACGGCGTCGTCGGCGGTGTAGCAGCCGGCGGTGTTGGGCAGCAGGGTGTAGCGGTCGGGGGGCAGGACATCGAGCAGATTCGGTTCGCCCGGGTTCTGGCCGATGTTCGTGCGGCGGATCGCGACGGTGACGATCTCGGCGCCAGCGGCCTCGGTGGCGCGGCGGGTTTCGTCGAGATCCTTGAACTTGCCGGTGCCGGTCAACAGACGCGAGCGGTAGGACTTGCCGGCGATGACGAGCGTGTCGTCGTATGCGGGGAGTGCGGTCATCGCAGGATTATCGCCCATCGCTGTGCCGAACGCTGCCCGGCGATCGAAGCAGGAGCTGATGTGGGAACGATTGTGGGAGCGACGGAAGTCGCGACAGGACGCATGAGTCTGTCCCGACTTCCGTCGCTTCCACAGCGGGGTGCCCAGGTATCAGCCTCCGCCCAGCGCATGGACGATCTCGACCACATCGTCGTCGGTCAACGGATGCGTCGAATGGCGGCTGCGGGGAATGATCTCGCCGTTGACCTCCACCGCCACCCGGCGGTCGGCCAGGCCCTGGGCGACGAGCAGGTCGGAGATGGTGCTGCCGGCGGGGAGGGCGAAGTGGGCGCCATTCAATCGGATATCCATGGCCGGATTGTCGCCCGTGGCCGGCGACCTGCCCAGCGCCGCTGTCGCGGCCGGCCATCGACTGGGCAACTTGTCACACTTGAGTCACAAAGGGCTTCGTGAAAGGATGCCGCGACCATCCGGCGCCGTATCGCAGGAGCGCCGGGGCATTTCGCGGGAGCATTTCGCGGAATTTTCCGCCATTTTTTCAACCGTTCGGGAGTGGGGATATGTCTTTCAATCGTGGGGCCAAGCGGCCCATCCGCAGTCTTCTCGCCGTCGCCCTCATCACGGCGGCTGCCGCAGCGACCGCGCCGGCCTTCGCAGCAGGCCCGTATTCGCAGACCGTGTTCTTCGGCGACAGCCTGACCGACGCCGGTTTCTTCCGCCCGCTGCTGCCAGCCAGCGTCCGTCCGGTCACCGGCCAGTTCACCACCAACCCGGGGTTCGTCTGGTCGCAATATCTGGCCGATTTCTACGGCACTGCCGCCGGCCCCAACGGTAATGGCCAGACCGGCACCAACTACGCCGCAGGCGGCGCCCGCGTCGGCATCAACAGCACCGGCGCGCTGGGCCCGATCCCCTCGCTCGCCACCCAGGTCACCAACTATCTCGCCGCCAATGGCGGACGCGCCGACAGCCATGCGCTCTACACCGTCTGGGGCGGCGCCAACGATCTGTTCGCGATCACCAATGCCGGCGCGCCGGCTGCCACCACCATTGCCGGTGCAGTGGCATCGGAAGTCGGCATCGTCGGCCAGCTGCAGAATGCCGGCGCCAAGTACATCCTGGTCGCGACCGTGCCGGATCTGGGCCTGACGCCGGCCTTCCGCGCCCAGGGCGCGACCGCCCAGGCGCAGGGCACCGCGCTCACCACCACCTACAACAGCTCGCTCTTCGGCGCCCTGGCCAGCAATGGCCTGCGCGTGATCCCGCTCGACACCTTCAATCTGATCCGCGAAATCAGCGCATCGCCGGCCGCGTACGGCTTCAGCAACATCACCGGCACCGCCTGCCAGCCGCAGATCACCGCGAACTCGCTGACCTGCAACCCGACCAGTCTGGTGTCGCCGGATGCGCCGAACAGCTATCTGTTCGCCGATGGCGTGCATCCGACCAGCCGCGCGCACCAGATCCTGTCGGAGTACGCGGTTTCGGTGCTGGAAGCACCGCGCCAGATCGCGCTCCTGCCGCACGCGACCGCCACGGTCGGCCGCGCCCGCGCCGATCGCGTCTCCGGCCATCTCGCCGGCAAGCCCGCTGGCGACGGCATGCGCTGGTGGGTCGATGGTCGCGCCGATTTCCAGCGTTACGGCGACGGCAACACCTACGACGGCGTCGGCCCGGCCTTCACCGGCGGCGTCGACTGGACCCGCGGCAACTTCGTCTTCGGCGGTTTCGGCGGCATCGGTCGCAACAGCTACGACTTCGGTCGTCGCGGCGGCGATTTCGAGCAGACCGACGCGACGATCGGCGGTTTCGCCGGCTGGTACGGTGAGAACGCCTGGGTCAACGGTCAGCTGAGCTACTCGATGGTCGGCTACGACGTGAATCGCGAAGTGTGGCTCGGCCCGGTCAAGCGCACCCACAACGGTTCGCCGGACGGCAGCGATCTCAGCATCGGCGTGAGCGCCGGCTACAACTTCACCGGCGAAACGCTGACCCACGGCCCGGTGCTGAGCGTGCTGGCGCAGCAGATCGACGTCGACGGCTACGGCGAAAGCCAGCCGACCCTGTCGACCTCGCTGGCCTACCCGGACCAGAACTTCGATTCGCTGATCACCAGCCTCGGCTGGCAGGCCAGCTACAAGATCAACGACCATCTGACGCCCTACGGCCGCTTGACCTGGGATGTGGAGCACGAGGATGCGGCGACCGAAGCGTTCGCACGTTCGCAGTCGATCACCGGCAGCCTGCCCTACGCGGTGCCGGGCCAGGCGTTCGACAGCACCTACCTCACCCTGCAGATGGGCGCCCGTACCGAACTGTTCGGCATGGACGCCAATATCGGCGCCAGCGTCACCACGATGCAGGGCGGCGGCAACGACGCCACCCTGTTCGCCACCTTCGGCAAAGAGTTCTGATGCCGGGCGGCATCGCGGCCTCCGGCGATGTTTCCCGGGGCCGCGACAGCCGCTAAGATGAAGCCGTACGCGGGTGTAGTTCAATGGTAGAACTGCAGCTTCCCAAGCTGCTAGCGTGGGTTCGATTCCCATCACCCGCTCCACTCAAGCTCAGGCATCGCAAAAAACCGCTGTTTTCCAGCGGTTTTTTGCTAATTCCGACCAGGCTCGAATCCTCCGTCGAGGTTTCAACCGAGGTTCGAAAAATGCCGAAACCATCCTTCGTGTCCCGGCGCTCCGGGACGTACGTGCGTTTCTTCATCCCAACCGATTTGCAGGCCCGCGTGGGGTCGCAGTACTTGGTGCGTCCGCTGTATGCGGCCAATGGAGACGAGGCGCGGTTAGTCGCGGCCCGTATAGGGCTCGGGCTGTCCCGAGCGTTCCAAGCGCTGCGCAGTGGGCTCGCCGTCAACCTGGATGCCGTCGTACTTCAAGCCCGGGTGGGCGCTTACCACGAGCTTGGCTTCCCGCCCTCTTCCGACTCGCCTGCCGCCTTACAGCGCGCCGCGGCCACTTTTCCACTGGCTGAGCTCGGAAGCAGTCCTCGCAAGGTTGAATCGACGGAAGCGATGGTTGACGGCGTAGTGATCGATTCCGTCAATCAACATTGGGGCATGGACGGAGGCGCCGACAGGGCACCCGCGCTGCCAAGGGCGTCCGCCGTACCGCGCCTGGCCCAATCGATCGCGGACCATGTAGGGGATCTCGAGCGCGCCCGACTCAATTCCAAGACGATCTTGGAGAGCCGCCACACTCTGAGGCTGTTCGCCGGCATCGTGGGCGAGGACATCGCTCTCGCGGATGTCGCCGCGGCCCACATACGCGCGTTCTTCGACGGGGTCCGGTGGTGGCCGTCCAATGCCAGCAAGCGCGAGCCGTACCGCGGCAAGCCCGTGGTCGAGGTCATAAAGCTGGCTCAGGCGAACGGCGAGGTGGCGCCGGCCGCGTACACGATCGCCAAGCACCGGCAGCGGCTGAGCGTTTTCTTCCGGTCGCTGGTCGAGGCAGGGGTGTTGGCCAGGAACCCCTTGGCCGGGGTGCGGGTGGTGGCGACTCCGAATGCCGAGGACAAAGGCGAACCCTTCACGGACGCGCAGCTTCAGGCCATCTTCGACCCCGTCGAGTTCCCCAAGTGGGCCCGCAAGTACCCACACCGGTGGTTTGGTCCCATCTTGGGCCTCTACTCTGGGGCGCGGGTCAACGAAATCGCCCAGCTGCGAGTTACCGACATCGAATCGATCGACGGCATTCCCGGCTTTCACGTGCGCCGCAGCGCCAGCGATCAAAGCGTTAAAAACAAGGCGAGCCGCCGTTTCGTGCCTCTAGCTCAAGCGGTCATCGAAGCAGGCTTTCTGACATATGTGGAAGAGGCTCGTCGAGCGGGGCACGTCCAGTTGTTTCCTGATCTGCCCAACTCCACAGGTCTAGGCTACGGCCGCCAGCTCAGCCGGCAGTTTTCCGTGTATATCAAGCAGCGGGGCATCACGGCTAAGGGGCAAGGCTTCCACGGGTTCCGGCACACTTTTGCGACGAAACTAGACGAAGCAGGCGTGTCAACTTCTGCGATCGGTGCAGTTACTGGGCATAGCTCCGCAGGAACAGTGCTTAATCGATTCTATATTGATAGGCGGGCTCTTTCAGACCGCGTGCTAACTCTGACGAAATTCAAACCGCCGATTGCGGTATGTGTCTACAAGCGTGGGCAGTTCTTGAACAGCAAGCCACGACGCAACGTTCGGCCATGATCCTTCACCGGCCGCCTGGATAGCGTTGCGCTGGCTGCCAGTCTCAGAACAGTAGCCAAACTGGCGGGCGCAGGCATGGATCGCATCACGCATGGCCACTATGTGCAAAATTTAAAGCCACTTGAGCTTGTCGCTAAAGCAATCTCTCGCTCAGTTTGGTCACTAAGGAAGAGCCGCTAGGCGTGCTAGATCTCTTGGAATCCAACTGAGCACGTGGGGACTGAGTTGGGCGGCTTTGGCGCAGTGCCTTATAGATCGGACTCTCGGTGAACGACATGGCTAAGTCGCAACATAAGCGGCACGTGCTCCGAGCGAAACTTGGCGGCTTTTTCCCCGCAGTTGGCGGTCCTTTCCCGAACTATTCTTAAAACAGAACGATAGTTTGCATAAATAGAACAATGCGCAGTCGAGTTGATAGCTGTTCCATTCACACTCCGTGGGTTGTTAGTCGAGAATTGTCTTGTTAGAGTTGCCTATGTCAAGGAGGGTTCCCATGCACAAGCTTAGCTATCTGAATGCCGGTGCCGTGTGCAGTCCTGTCCCCAGTCCCAGCTATGCTGCTGCGGCGCGGACCAGTGTTTCCGCCCCCCGAGTAATGCTTTTAACGATTGACTCAGCTGAACCGTCTGATGCGATGATCGATAAGATCAAAAGCGTTGTAGACCAGTCGCAATTCGTCGCCGACGATTCCATCTAGTCGCAAGCAGTGGCTATTCCTGCCGCTTGGCAAGGTGCGTGCCTGCCCGTGCTTGGCGAGGTCTGCTTTGCGAAATTTCCTTATGATGAGTCACCGGACGATCCAGGCCCAAAGTCGCATCCGGTTGTTATTCTTGCCCTGCGGCGCAAAGAGCCGTTCTCTTTATTTGTTGCCTATGGCTCCAGCCAGAAGTTGGATACAGTACAACCGTGGGATGTGGTTTTATCTACGGAAGAAGCTAATGAGGTAGGTCTAGCTCGATCAACGCGATTTCACCTCGATCGCCGTCTTTGGCTGCCATATGATGACGTCTGGTTTGAGCGTGCATTTGGTCGGCCAACTCCCCGCATCGGGTCCCTTCCTTCTATCGCTATGAAGCGGTTAAGTGCAGCGCGAATTACTTGGGAAACAGCGCATCAACAGTCGCTAATTCCTGGCCAAGAGTCGCGGGCGAAGCTTATTAATTTGTCTGGGTTAGAGGCGGGTGAAAAACCGCTCGTAAAATAGAACTTTATCGGGCGCCGCTATCGTGAATCGCGTTTGGCGCTGTGAATAAGCTAAGTAGATCTCGAAATCGTTTAGGGTTTGACGTCAACCCTACCGCGCCACGAATTTCATGCTGCAAGCTCAGCAACCTTGGTCCAGACTCCAAGACGGCCGAAGCGCTAGTTAAGGCGCGCGGGGGTGCCGGTGGCGTATTTTACGCCACGCAGGACATCATTGCCGAAGTCATTCTGCTGATGGTATGCCTAGCGCTGATTCAGCAGGCCAGTGCTGTGGAAGCGATCAAGAAATTATTGAAGAATTGGAAGCGCTGAATTCTGGAATTCGGCGGGCAATCGACCCTTTTTCCTTCCGTAACGTCGACGCTCAATAAATCGGAGTGCTTGCGGAAGACGATGCTCGTGAAATTTTTCATAGGGCGGAATTTTCGGCAACGCTTCCATAACATCTAAGTTAAATTTGTGGAACGCATCTACTCCAGCCCTGCTAACCGTCAATTCAATCACTTGTTCCACAAGCGGGAACAATAGCTGTCGATGTAATGCCCCAGATTGGATGGCGTGCTCGATATATGCGCGGAGCACCGACAATGCCAAATGGCACTGCGCCACGCTAAATACTCCCCTTTTCGAGGGTAGTTCGTATAAATTAAAAATGCGACTTCGCAAGCAATCAAACGGATGCATTACCTGCAAAACCGATCCGTTAACTCCAGCCCAATCTACAGAAATTGCTCGGCTGCGAAGTTTCTCCTCATCATGGCCCGCATAGCCGATGATGGAGTTAAGATAATCAATTTCAGCAGCCACCTCATCATTATTGTAGATAATGATTTTTGCACTGTTAGGTGTGTTTTCGAACGGCTCTGGGAATCGAACCTCGCACCGCAGCTTTCTGCCTTGAAGCGATGCGCGCAGAAAATCCACATGCTCTTGGGCATCCTGCCTTGTACCCAAATAGTCCACATCAACAGTTACGCCCGCCTTTAACGCGGGAGGGATAGTCACACCCAATGCACTGACCCAAAGTGCAATCGCCTGTCCACCGACAAGGATTGCATTGCTTGGGGATGTAAGCAGTTCCGCAGATGCACCAGCTGTGCGAATTAACGGAAGCTGCTTGGCCAAGCGATGCGCGCTCCCAGCTCAGCGACTGGAAACATCACTGGCATCGGCTGCTGAGGGTTCTTCTGATACGAAGAAATTTCAGCTGCGCGCCGCACAGCATCGATCTGCCTGAGATTGGCAGCTGGCCCATGAACTTGCTGGTCATCGCGAACGTTCATAAGATGCCGATACTAGGGGAGAAAACGATTTGAGTCGAGTCCCACAGGCGTAAAGCCGATTTGCAAGCAAATCGGCTTTACGCCTGTGGGAGTCAACTCACTTCAAAACCATTGTACTGATACCTTATCACCCTTAGATCCGAAAAACCACCAAATCAGCTTAAGATTGCTATCAGCTGAAAGTTCTCATCTTCGACACGACTAGCCGTTCATATTTCTGAATCATCTGTCGCTGCAAACCGCACCAAGTTTGCCCACGCCCGAGCCCGCCGGATTGCGCTCGACGAGCGACAAAGAGAGGCGGCGAGCGCAATCTCCGCGCCGCGCCGGTCAAGGCGCCGCGCTGGATTTTCGCCTGCGCGGGAGGAGATGGTCGCCGACGCCCACAGCATCAGACCAGGTGCGATCATCCCACTCACGGCGCTGATTCCAAGGAACGTTCGACCCTGTGAAGTCCATATGCCGTCCCGTGCCATCGGGCGCGAACCACCAACGTTCTTTGCCCCCATCCGGCCGGGTCTGCTCCAGCATCACATCGCCGCTCTCGTACCGCGCCTTGATCAGCGTGTTTCCGCTGGCGGCGGGCGGGAGCCCAACGTCAATGCATCACCCGTGGTTCTGGGGGCTGGCAAGTTGCGCGGAGCGGGTGGGGGCGAGAGGACTGCAGCAGCCCCGGGGCTTGTGGTTTTGCATCGCGTCTTCGGTGGCCGCTTCCCGTTTGCAGGCGGTAGATGGCAGCAGAACCAAGAGCAAGAGCGAAAAGAAAAAATACTGGCGCATACACCTCAAGCTTGTGGTGCAGCGCGGGTGCAGCTGCGGGTCTTGCAAGACTACGTGCAACCCCGCTTCAAACGGTCACCCAATTTTGCCGGTTGACCAGCTCCGCAATGGAGCCTTTAAGTTTTTGCCCATTCCGTTCAACCTTTGGGAGTCGCGCTCGAAACTATCAAGCTGTACAAGAATCCGCCCACGATAGGCAACACCAGATGCGCTATCGGCAGGAAGTCGAAGTACAGGCTCTGCGCCAAAGTGCGCGCGGCCCCGTCGCCTTCTGTCCCGAAGAGCACAAAGAACGACGCGATGTGCACGGCCATAACGATCAGCCACGTGAGGATCGCGCCTTTCCAGAACCCACCTTTCGGCAAATGCGGCTCAGCCAGATGCGAATAAGGTTGCCGGCGCAGCCAAGCGCGGCGTTTGTTGGCCCGCACGTTGACGATCCACAGAAAAACCAGGAACGCCCAGATTGATAAGCCGCCGGCCACGTACAGCCAGCCCTTTTCTCCGCCGTTTTGCATCACTTCTAACCCACCGCCGGCGACCACCATGCCGGCACCACCCAAGATGACGCTCGCGCACCCTAGGTGCGCGTAGGAATCATTGCTCATAAAGTTTTCCTCAGTTTTCGAAGACGGCCCACTGACCGTTGGTTTTGTTGAAACGGTAGTGACCCTTCAGCGGGCGCACCTGCTTGGTCCCAGCGATATCGATAACGACTTCTGCAGAGACGTCGCACGTGTGGCCGTCGGCTCCCTCTGCCTTGCGGCACCCGGAGAGCTGAAGGCCGCGGACTTCGTCGACGCGCGCGGCGCCGCCAAGCGCGCGTTCGACTTCGGCACGCAAGGCCTCTTCGGCGTCGGAGGTCGACGGCGCGCCGCCGCACGCGGTCAGGATCAGAAAGAGGGGGAGGCAGATCAGGGAACGGTGATAGGTGTTCATGTCAGTCCTTGGATGTGAAGAGGGCGGAACGGCGCGCGTACCGCGGCTGGGACGCAGGGCGTGGGGTCGGAGCCGGAGTGCGAGTGAAGTTGTGGCCGCGGGCGCAGCGTTATCTGCACGACGTGGGCAGATACGCCGCAAGCGCCGCGGCGCCCGGGCAGGCGACGCAAGGGGTGCAGCACCGAGCCTGTGGTTGGAAACCCGAAGTGCGGTGTCCGAGGAAGTGAGCTTCGGGTATGGGTAACCCTCTACGCGGGAGTGGTGCCGTGCGCTTGCCGCAGCAGAGAGCAAAGCGGGTCGTTGAGGTGGGGGGCGCGGCGATCAGCAATGCATCCCAATAGACCTTCCGTTGCTCACCTCCCGTCGCGGTTGCCTTCGGGCTTGAAGCCTGCGATCCACATCCGCGAGTCGCGGAACGGGGTCAGGATTCCGCTGGGACCGGGCCGCAGATCCTCGGCCTTGAAGAACCCGGCGGCCCACGCAGCGCTCAAGGCGACTTTGCGCGCCTGCCAGGCCACGCCGTCACGGCCGGCTCGCACGTTGAACGGCTCCGTCGGTGGGTTCGGCCCTGCAGTGCGCTGCTCACCCGTGCTCGGCTTTCCTGGCTTCACCCGGAGGCCGACCATGAGGTCAGTAGTTGCGGCCGCACGCGCGTTGTCCGTGAGTTCCACTTGGTCGCCCAAGTCATCGGCGACCGTGAGGGGGGCATCGGCGCAGGCCTTGAAGGTCTCGACGGTCGACGCGGCCGCGCTGGTCCAGATCCGCGCTTCGACCGTCCAGCAGGGCAGGGACGCACCCCATTCGGTGAAGGTCAGCGCGACCCGCGGCCAATCCAGACGGCCCAACTGCGCCTGGCGATGATCCTGGGCCGCATAAAGACCCTTGAGGCGGCCGGGGCCTGTGAGGGGCGTGTAGACGGTGCGGTCGGCGCCTGCACCGCCGCGGGAACCCCGATCGCCGCTCCGCTGCGGCTTCACGCCCACAGCGCGCTGCCCGGCGTCCTTGAGGCTGTCGCCCAGCTGCCGGAAGAAGCCGGGCGTGGACGCTGCCGGGGCAGTCTCGGGCGCCGGCTGGGCGGGAGATTGCGCGACTGCGGCACCTGCGCACAGCGCGCTGGCAGCCAAGACAGCGTGGATTCGGGTTAGGAGGATGGGGAGCGATTCCGAGTTTCGTTGTTTCGTCATGAAAGTTCTCCTTGAGCCACGGGCGTCGCGGCATTTACGATAATCGCAGATGCCCGCCCGGGTTGAACAGATCAAACTGCAAGGGAATTCAGCCATGGTGTATCTGCAGCAATGCGTCCCAAACCCCCGGCCACCACTTTTGGCAAGCGCGTTCGCGAGACGCGCTTGGCGGCCGGCTGGACGCAAGCCGAGCTCGCTCGACGCATCGGGATGGTGGATGCCGTCTCGGGCGCCACGCGCGTGAGCCGGTATGAGACGGGCGAACACGATCCGGACCCCGCCACGGCCGAAGCGCTGGCCAAAGCTCTGGGCGTGCCAGTGCCGTACCTGCATACGACTTCAGACGTGCTCGCCGAGGTCATCTTGGTGGTGGCCAAGCTGCCCGTGGCGCGCCAGAAAGAAGCGTTGGAGCGGTTGAGGGAATGGGTCGGGGAAGGGAAGGGGTAAAGGACGTGACTGAATAACTAAACGACGGCTGTCGAGAGCTGAATCCGTCAAATGTCACCTCTGTCCTACTTGAGAAGATTCTGCTAGGCTTTTCTCACACCAGCGACTAGGAGCAGCTCCGGTCTAATGTCTGGTCCCTACGGCGTTTTAGTAATTTACGTATACCCGGTCGCCGGCTCACGCCCGACCGGGTATTTCGTATGCGCGACGGGAACATCACTGTCGTATACCCTTGTCAACGAATTGATATGACAGGTGGGTAGATATGACTCCGCGGCCGCTGAAGGACCTATTTGATGCGATGTATCACGGCAAGCATCAATTTGATGATTTCCTCAACATTGACGTTGAGAAGAACTCTTCTTCTGTTAGATGGAATACTCGTACAATCTACAAGCCAACGCCATTGCTAAAGAAATTTCACTCGTTTCTCAATGGCTTTTTGCTGGATCACTTGCCAGTAAACGACCAAGTCTCGTTCGCTTACAGAAAAGGGGCCACACTTTATCAAGCAGTCTTACCGCATTCGAACAGCCGGGCTTTTTATCAGACCGATCTTGAAAAATTCTTTAATAGCATCACGGACCCATTAATTCGCTCTACTATTCAACGCGCCAATACTCCCATTGAAGATCTATCTGTCTACCTAGATCGAATCATTAGCATGTTGACGATCAAAGGTCGGTTGCCGATTGGCTATTCCACCTCGCCGACTCTCAGCAATGCGTGCTTATTCGATTTTGACGGATCAATGGCCGTAGAAAGTGAAGCGCGCGGTTGGGTTTACACAAGATACGCCGACGACATCATCATCTCTTCAAACGACCGCGCGAATGTCGTTGATGCGCCGACGGTTATTCGTGAGACGCTTGAGAGAACACTGAACGGCGATTTTCGGCTAAACGAAAATAAGAGCAAGTTGACCACCATTGGCCGAAAAATCAAACTTCTTGGGTTGGTGGTTTTGCCCACAGGAACTATCTGCATCGACAGAGAAGTGAGATATCGGCTCGAGTCGCGTTTGCATTTTTACGTGACGAACCGAAAGCTCCTCGAAAAAATATTTGAAGAGGAACAGCCTGGGGAGGGAATGGAGGAGGGCTTGCAAAGGCTGAGTGGCCTTATCAGTTACGCTTCGGATGCTGATCCGGCATATCTTGAAAAATTGCGAGCAAAATTTGGGACAACTGTTGTGGACAGTTTGCTGCATAGGTCAGCGCAGTGAGGACGTTTCGCGTCCTCTTGGAGGCAGTCCAGCATATCGAGACGCTTGCCCTCGAGGTTGACTTGGCGACAAATGGGTTAATGTGCCTTGTCGGGAGAAACGGTACTGGGAAAACAACACTGGTTCGCGCACTACGAAATTTATCTATTTCCGACACTTTCCTTAAAACTGCCAATCTGCATGCTTTTTCCGCCCAGAGCCGCATCACCTACGAAGTGGATGGCGCGCAAATCATCTACAGTTATGACCCAGAAATTAGGTCACTTAATTGTAAAGATCGTGTTCCGCCGGAGGTTCGCCGCCTGATCACAGCGGAGCTTCCGATTCCACACGGTACAAGATTTAACTATGCTAAGAGTGCAAGCGAAGCAGACTTAGATATACGACGAGCTATCGCTCTCGGCAGCTATAACCGTCCTACTGAACTGATTGATTTTCTCAACGCGATTTATGCTTCCGAAAAATATTCAGCAATGGCGGAAGTGAGGGTGAGAGGCAAGAGTTACTACGCTATCGCGCGAGTCGATGGTACTTATATCAGAGAAGATTACCTGAGTTCAGGAGAGTTCTTCTTAATCAACCTCTATCGGACCATTAAAGGGTCCGCCAAACTCATCGTAATCGATGAGATAGATCTGTCTTTAGACGCAGCAGCCCAGGTGAACATTGCAGCTTGGCTCCGAAATTTTTGTGCTACGTATGAGAGGAAGATTCTATTCACGACCCACTCTTTGGCAGTGATGCGAACCCTAGAAGCAAACGAGCTTTATTACATCGGCCAAGTGGATGGCCAGCTCTCAGTCGACCTTGCTTCTTATAGTTACGTCAAAGCAATACTGTTCGGATTCACAGGGTGGGATAGGTATATTTTGACTGAAGATGTGATGCTGCTCGAGTTCATTGAAGAAATTATTAAGAGATATTGTGCAAGCACTTTCTATCGCTATAAGGTGATTTTCATAGGTGGAGCGTGGCAGGTTGTAAATCTCATGCAACGGAATGAGACGGAAAACTTCTTGGCCGCGCCAGACTGCGTTGTGACGATCTTGGATGGCGATCAGCGCAATAGATTTTCTGGTGTTGCAGGTGTGTATATGATCCCGATCGAAAGCGTTGAAAAAGCTCTATATGCCGAATGGAGTGCAGATGCTAATTTTCCTTTTCCGACCACGCGACGTATGTTCAAAGACGAAAAGTCTTTTTACAGGTATTTGCAGCATGAGCGTATCGCTACGCAACAACAAGTCTTCGATTATTTGATTGCTAGAAATGACGCGGCACTGCAACCACTTGTTGGTGTTCTCTCAGCACTTCTCGCAAGTCCAGCGTAGCGCTCTTTCTTAATTCCGTTACCTGCAATTGGTTTCCACAGCGAGGCAATTTTCGTCTGGAATTTATTGTCAAAGCATGCTGGCGCCGTGAGGGGCCTCACGATTTTTGCCTATAGAATTACGGATGAAACCTTGTCTCATCCGCCAGCGCCGCCGCGAACTGCCCGGCCACATACACCGGAAGTACCACATTCGGCGTGAAGTGCTTAAGAGCTTCGGTCTGCTTGGCCCGCGTCGTGATGGGGCGCTTGTGCAGGTAGTGCTTCCGCAGCACCGCGATGCGGTCTCGCGAATCGCCGGCGTGACCCGTGATTAGCCCGATGTCGCGCTCGGATACATCCTTCACGTGAAGCTCCGTCGCCAAGGTGTGGCGAAAGGCGTGGTAGCCGATGCCTTTTGCGAATCCCAGCGTCTTGAGATAGCGCCCGAACTCGACCACGGGTATCTGACTGTATCGGGCGTTCGTTTCCTTTGTTTTTCGGTTCACGCCGGCCGAGAGGTGCGGAAACAGCCTGCCGTGGTTCCTAGCCTTGATGTCGGTCAAGAAGTCCAGGAAACCCGCTTCGATGAGCGCGGGAGCAATGGGAACTGCTCGTTGGCAACCCTTGCCCTTCATGCTCTGGCGGCTGTTGCGCGTCAGCTTGGGGTTGGAGGCTAAGTCATAGTCGATGGTCTTGCGAAAATCGAAGAGCCAAGTGCCGCGTTCTTCATAAATGTCGTTGATCTTCAGCTGACAGATCTCGTTGATGCGCGCACCGGTGTAGAGCGCAATCATTGGAGGCCACCACCGATGGGGCAGGGTGGCCCAGGGCAAGAAGTTGGCTGGGCTGAAAATCTTCTGCAGTTCGGCGTCTTCGAACAGCCGAATCGTTCGGTTGGGATCGATAGCGAAATCTTCCTTCACGGGTTTGAAGGCATCCATCGGTGAGCCCATGATGGCCTTGGACCGCACCAGAGCGTTGAAGAATGCCACCAGGAACCGGCGGTGACGTTCGGCAGTCGCCGGCGCCAGCGGAGCTACCTCAAGCCGTTTGCCTTTGGCGATGACTTTATCGAAGGGCAGCCGCTGAAGGGCCGGGTCGGACATGAGGTTCCTCGGCGCCCAGCGCAACAACTCCCAAAGCCTGTGGATGTGCGGGGCATCCACGCTCGCCGCATTGATGTCGCCGCACGTGAAACGCAGGAAGCCCAGCGTGCGGCGTGTCGCATCGATAGTCTTCGGCTGCATGCCCCGCCGATGCATGTCGGCCAGGTAGTCCGCGATCTCGATGGAGAGAGACCTCGCCGGGGTGCACACGGGCAAATAATCGGGATATCGGGTGCCGTTCTTGATCGCTTGGTTGCGGCCCGGCCGTTTGAAGAAATCCAGCACCGACTCCCGGAACGTAATGCCCGCCTCGCGTCCGTCGACGATCACCTTCGCCATCTTGAAGCGCCCGCACTGGAAGCCGGTGATCGAAAGCTGGCCGATAGGCAACTCGATGTAGTCGTCGACCATCTGTTCAATATCCATGGATAACTCCTGCCGGGGGAGCTCCATCGATAGACGAGCCGCGGACCTCGTCAATGGTGTGAGTTGGTAGACATTCACCTGACAACGCAGTATGCAATCTCGGAAATCGGTAACCGTGTTTACGAAAGCATTCTCTCAATAATTGCCTTATTTTAAGGATCTTTCGCGAGGTTGGAGGTTAACATTGTACTGGCATTACCGTACTGTTATTTAGGGGGAGGGGCTGGGTTTGGGGGAAAACTGGGTTGGAATCGGCTTTGACTAAAAGCTAGAAATGAGAAGTTCGTCATATTTGCTTCGGGCCAAGGGGCCGAGCTTTCTTGAGTTCGCTTTGACATCACCGCACACAAACGTAGCCCGCGTCGCTTGACGAAGAGCACTTATGATGCCTTGGAAGCTGCGTAGAGCCGTTGATGGACGCGAGCTCAAATCGTCGGAACCATGCGCAGGCGGATAGCACCACTTCGTTCGCAGAGCGCGCTGAGAAGTGCAGGCGGAGCGCTTGCTTGCCGTGTCAGCTTCTAGACGCGCGATGGATACGTCCAACTGCGGAAGATATGCTATTCATTGAAGCGTCGCTATGAACCTTGCGAATCTGTGAAACCTGGCACAGTCGGGACACCAACTCTGCGACCACATGTTGGCCGCAGATGTCTCGTTGAAAACAATGCTGCCTTTCAGTCGAGGAGTCGGCTGGCGTTTGCGCGAGCAAGACGAGTTTTGCCTCAGCAAGTTTTGGCGCAAAGCGCTGGGATCGAGCAGATTTTTTCTAGACCCATCTAACTCCAAATACAGTGTCCGCCAGCGTGCTCAAACCTGAACTTATGGCCCGCCTGCCGCGACTAAGTGATCATATTCAGCATTGCATATGCAATCCACGGCCGTCCGCCGACACTGCAAAATACCTTCTTGCCAACCATAAAATTTGCGTCATACGTGGTAGGTCTTCTACTGAGCAACTTCCATGTTCAATCTACTTTGTTTCGATCGCGTTTCACCAGACCGCAATGCCGATGCCAAAACTTCACAGGATGTCCCGGTGCAGCCATCTTCTTCCGACGGTTCGAGCCCCATCGTCGCGCTTCAGCGGCGGCGGCCTGTGCACTACGTAGGCCTCCAAAGCGACCAGGAACTCAACGAATGGCTGGAGGAGACGAAGGCGTCAGCGAAAGAGGGGGCACGCCGACTCTTCGAGTTCGAATTGCCCCCGGCATTGTCCGACATGAGACTCATGGCCGTGGCGGGCGCCATCAGCCGCCAGTTGGTCGATCGATACGGATTTTCGATGGAGTGTGCGGTGCGGACGGATCAGGACACCGGGTCGATTCACCTCATCGTGTCGGCGGATGTGATGGGCTCTGATTGCTTTGGTAGCGCCACGCTTCTCGGCGAATTTGAATGGGCCCCTTCGGCTTTCGAGGAGATCCAATGGTTGGAAGCCATGGCCTCGCGCACCATCGACCTTCACCTGCAGGTTGCCGGTGCTGCCAGTTTTGCCGGTGATGTCAGTGACGCCACTGCGGACGAGGCAGCGACCGTTCCAAGGGAAGACGTTGCGATGAAGAAGATTCTGCACTGAAGAATCGAGTTAGAGATCTATGCGCCATTGCGTGCGGGCCGAGGCGCCCGGTCCATTAGATCAGCGAAGTTGTCCGACCGAGCAGTGGGCGTCAGCTACTGTCCGGTCACTCAAGAACTTGCTATGAACGGCAAAAACTTGCCGCACAGTTGCCGGCGAGATTGCAGACGCAAGGGCGGATACCATCGACTCTCACCTGCGCGTTGCGTAGGGCGGGCTGAGAGACGCCGGTTTCAACGGGCCGCAGTAAAATAGGCACGTCGCCCAAGCGTTCCCATTTGTGCATTGAAAGCGTCGCGTTTCCGAAACCTCGAGTAAGGGCCAGGCGACGACGTACGCAGAGGCGAAGGCGTAGGCCGTCGCCTCTGCGTACAATTCACTTCTTTTTGGGCGGATCGTTGGCGCGCTTGCTACCAGACTTTTCACCCGTTTTGCTGGGATATCCTGGGCCGGGTGTGGGCTTGTTGCCGCCAGGACCCTGAGAGCCACTTCCAGACCTTCCGCTGCTCTTCTGCTTTGCCATTTCTGTCTCCTTTTGAAAATGGTTATGTGTTGGACTAAGCTGGGCAAGATAAACCAAAAATTAGGGCTCGTCGCGCACCTTTCGTGCCGCCCTCGGATAGTCGACTTAACCGCTCATGCGGTTATCAGTGAGAATCTGAGGAAGTTTATCCGTGATCTGGTCGCAGCGACCGACATTATCTCGCAGAGAAAACATGAATTGCCGAAAGTCCTCATGCTCCTGAAGAACGTAGAGAGTTCCGAATCGCTTGCAAATGAACACGTTAGAGCGGAGACCGTGTGGGAGTTTTCCTGCACAGAAGCGCGTAGGTTCCAGATGTTCGGATGCAGGGATCTGCGGGCAATTATCCCGGTCGATTAGGCAATTGCGTCCGAGATTGGAACCACGCCGCCTGTCACTGGCCCCGCGATGCCGTAAGGGGAGCCGAGGTATCTTCCTCACTGCGCGCCGAAAGATCCGAGTGTCCCTCCCGGACGTTAGTGTTTAGAACCTGCTCTCACGGTATCGGTTCGCTCTTCACAGCAAATCGGCCCCCGACCGCTGATGCTCTGCCTGAGGAGGCGGCATGCGCCGCTACTCAAACGTCATGTTGTCAGCCATGATGAGGTGTAGGCGGCGGTGCGGAACACGGGCGGGGAAGGGAAGCGGCAACTTGCTCAAAAACACTCTCGATGTGCCGATCCATCTCTTCCGCAGCGATTGATTCAAACGACAAGAACGATGAAAGTCGGAGGAAGCGCTTCTGTGCTTCTCGAATCAGCTGGCGCCGACTGAGATCGGAGTAGGTCTGTGATGCGACAAGAAGACCGGTTGCAATAGATCCGGACAGGCCTTCTATGCCGGCAAGCGACGGCCGCTCCATCAATTGAACGAGTTCGTCTTCGCCCAATGCGCGCAAAAGCCCCGCCAACTGGGAGGCATCAGGTACTCGCGGTGCTAAGTGAAAGGCACGCCACCAAAGACGCTGAAAGACGTTGCGGCGGCCCGCAACAAACCTCTCAATCGGGGTTGTTGCATTGCCTGTTCCACCAAATCGCCATCGGACGATATCAGGCAGCAGGACGCAGGACAGAAACTCCCAGACGCCGCCTTTGACCGCTTCCGCAGGCGCCATATGCATCTGATGTGCAAGTGCGATGGAGGCTTCGGCATCGAAGTCTGAAGCCTGCTGCTGACTTGCCGGATTCGGATAACCAGCAGTCAGTGCTAACTGAAGGAGGTCGCTGCGAAGCAGGCTCAGCGCGGCGACTGTCGCGCGGGCTCCTCCCGTCGGCGTGTATTCGCAAGCAGGATGTTCGGCCGTTGCTGTCCCTGCGAGCGACGGGATCGAGGCCGAGCGCGCTACGTCGGCCATCTGAAGGGCAACGTGGTGTGGGAGCTGAGGAAATAGGATCACTATTCAGTTCCAAAACAGCCTGAGCCGGCCTTGCAGGTCGGTGCTGAAGTAATCAGGCCTCTGGTTTGCAGCAGCGGCTAGGCCTCCGATGCCATCGCCGGGAAACAGCATCTGGATCATCACGTGGATGACCTTGCCGCAACTACCTTCCGCGTAGTCACCGTCGCGCTCGACGAAATTCTCGCTTTCCAGTGCGCCAAGAATCAGAGCCTTGGCGGTGTCGAAATAGATCAATGAGCGGATCGCCGAAGCTTCAGCATTCGGTGCCTCGCCTGAGACCGCATGCACTACTCGGGGATGCGCAGCGTTGATGAGCAAGCGGACTGAGCCGAGAAAGGGCTGTTCTAGGGCAAACACATTCCAGGAAAGTCGCCATCCCGCTTCGGGGTTCGCCCAATGGCCTTTGCTGAAATCGACTACTTCAACCGGAAAGAACGAGTCCGACGAATCCAACTGAATCGTCTGTCTCTCCTGAAGCAGCACGGCGCCAGCATGCCGCGCTGAGAGTGGTGTGCCGGAATCCTGCCGGACGGCCACCAAGATTGTTGTGTCGATGTGCAGTGCTCCTGCAATGTCGCTGCCGGCAATGTTCCCAGAGAGTTCGACAAGGCAGATATCGTCGCCTTCGGATATGGGAATTCTTGTCAGCCCGCGGCGCAGCACGGTGCCCGGGCTAGACCAGCTCGCCGCTGCCAGCAAAGGAACATTCTGAGCAAGTCCGCAGTCGGCCCGCAAGCTAGCGGTGTCAATGATCACCTCTCTGCGTAGCCGGAGAACGGAGCCGTAATCGAAGCCGGACAGAACGGCAGGAAGAAGCGAGGGGGGCTCCGTCGATAGAACCTCCCATTGCCCTGCAGTGAGCCGGTTGGCGGCAGCTCGCTTGTAGGGGACGGCAGTCACGGCTTTCATCCTTGCGCTCCAGGCTCTGCTCTAAGTGCAACGGAAATCATGGCGTCGGGGGGAATGCTCACCGCGACGGCCCATGTACCGCCATTGACCGGAATTTCGCAACTGATCATTCCCGTCGCCACAGCAATGCCGCTCGAGTCCATCCATCGCACTACCCTTGGCTGTTGTGCACCTTCTGGAGGGTCGCTTTCAAATCCATCGGCAATGACCACTTTGGGCAACGCGAAGACTCGCACCGGCGTGCCGTTCGGGCTATACGCTTCAAAGCGGGCAATCATCACCGCGATGCCGTCGATCAATTCGATTGCTGGTTCACCGACAAACGAAACTTGAGGCGCTACTGCAGCTGTGCGCCGCGTGCCGGTTCGTGCGCCGGCACCGCCGCCCTTGGACGTAGTCGACCCGTTCCCCCGGGCTGATCCAGCAGTATCAGGACTCAGCGAAGGTACAAGTCCGCCGAGCAGGCGTGAGAAGCTGGCCACCGAATGTGCCCCTGCTCCCGATGCTTCGATCTTATGGGGCGCTGCGAAGGCTTCAACGGCTTCCTTCACCCTGCGCAACGCCACCCGCACGTATGTCTTTTCGGACGCATCCAGAAGCAGATCAGGAATCCAATCGTCGTGGGTCGGTGGCTCGGCACGGGCGAACGCTGCATCTGCATCGACATCGACCCGAAACACGCCTGCATATTCGGCCAGTTCATAAGGGACCAGCGGCCCCTCCAGGTACTTCACCACAAAGTTCGGTGCGCGCATCACAGCGATGTGCCGCAGCGGCCGCCAAAGACCGCGCTGGTACAAGCGAGCATCTTCGTCTTCGCTCTTGCCGGCGGGAGGTTGCGAACCCATCAGGGCGATAGGCTTTCGGACGAGGGCAAGCTGACCTAATAGCTTCTTTGGCCGCTGCGATGCGATGGACTCCAACACCGCTCCATCGGACGGCGTTCTGGCAGACGCTACAGCAAAAGCGCGCGCTAACAGTGCCAGCTCTGGCTCTTCGTGAACAGTGGGCAACGGCACCTCGCGGCCCCCGTAGCGGACGCTGAACGACATGGTAGGTGCCTGGTCGGGACCGTCGATGAGCTTTGGCCAGAAGTAGTCCATGATCGCGCGCGCCATTTGATGTAGCGCCTGTTGAGGTGCCGCGTCTTCAAAATCGGGGGCGAGGACGTAGACGGTGGTGCCGCATGCATCCGGAGCTCGTTGTACGCCGCCGAGCAGCAACGCGAGAGCATCGGCTTCGGCACCCAATACCGGATCAACAACCCCATCTTGCGCCAAGCGCCCCCACCAGTGCCGGCCGGTGAAGCGTTGGCCTTCAGGGCCTTGAGATTCGAACTGCGGTCCCAACGCGGCAGCCATGAATCTCGACTCCATGCCGCGTCCGTTGCTGAAGCGGGTGTAGATACAGATTGTTTTCAGCGAGCTGGCGAGAAAGTACGCTGCTTTGCCAAAACCGTAGGTTCCGCCTGCGTATGCGCGGTTTGGCGGCCGCCCGATGTAGCGCATGAAATCGACGAAATTGGTGGACTCGCCCGGTTGCGGGACAACATCGCCGCGGGTAGGGCCGCTGAGTCCACGGGAGCCGAAATCGCTGATGGCGAGTATAGGAAAGTCGCGGTCCCCAAGAAGGCGGGCTTTAACATCGACAGCGGACGGCACGCTCCCAAATACTTGGGCCGCCAGTGCTTGACGTGCATCCTGCTCAAGCAGGTATCCATCAACTTGGAAATGGACGCCGCCTTCAGGAGCGAGTCTTGCGTCCCAGCTGTTTTGCACTGCCTCGCGAACCAGCAGTGTGAAGCGATCCGCGCGAGGTCGGCCGAGTTGGTTCGATACGCCCTCGGCGGCGGCGCCGCCCGTCGCAGAAAATAGCTCAGACTGTAGGTTCAACGGCGCCGACATCGCGGACTCCTGCAAGCGCCGCATGGACGTTATCCAACATTTCGGAATGCAGTGGTGCAGACGGGGAGGCGGCAAGGTCGATGGTGTAGTGGATGTCCGAGACACCCACTGCAAGTCCGGTGGGGGAGAAAGATGCCCCGGTCAGCCGCGGAAATGATGCAGCCACTTCGTAGATTCGGCAGTCGACCACGTCGATCCGAATCTGCTGATAGTGGGCTTCATCGCGTAGGTCATACCCGACTTGAGACAGGCGACCCAGTAATTCGCGCCGATCAACCCCTATATCCAAAATCGACTGAATCAGGTCTGGCACCGTGGCGCCGATTGCGCCGTTCAACTCCAAGCGCATGGCGCATAGATACAGTCGGGCATCGCGGGGCTGCTCCAACTGGGTCAGGCCGTGCACGCGGAACCTCCATTCGTCGCGGCGCGCTGTAGTTTTGACCTCCAAGGCAAAGCCCTCTACCGTGAAGTCATGTCGCGCGCCGGATGGCCCTTGCCAAGCCGAGAGGCCCTGCGTGCTCTTTGCTGCTATGCGCGCCAAGTGCCACAGTTCGCCGAATAGTCCGCACAGGGCTTCCGTGGAAAGGACGTCCGACACCTCACGGTCCAATAGCTCGCGCCAACGCTGAAGCGTTTGATGGCAGGCCTGCAGAGGTTGGGTCCCGGGGGTGCGCAACAGGCCAAGCGCTTCTTCAGCGAGATGGGCAAAGACGCTGTTGAGATGTGTCTTTTGACAAGCGAGGTCGAGATATTGCCGCTGCCCGGAATCGTCGACCAACGGCCTGGTGGTGAGATGTACGCCGCCGCTGCGCCGGTCGTGAGCGGCGCGGAAGTCTGCGGCGACAGGAACCAGCACATGCCGAAGACCCGATGCGTCGAGTGCCAGCAGCACAGCCCCGTCAGAGGTGTTCAGCTCCGTGTCGAAGACGCGGAACTCCCCGCGCGTTGCACTACCGGTGCTTAACTCCAGCTGGTGCCATCCTTCATCAGTTATCAAGGCGCGTCCGCTCGTCATTCGTCGGTCTCTGCCATATCTTCGAGATCTTCTATGTCGATTTGTTCGCTGTCGACATCCGGCAGTTCGACAGTCATATAGTTTTGCGGTGTCAGATCGTCCTGCGGCACATCAGGGAATACCAATGCGAGACCGATAACGTTTTGAATGGCGCCGAGCGTTGCGCGCTGGCTGCTCCCTTGACGCGGCATCGAATCCTTGCCGATAGGGTAGAGCAGCAGCAAGCCCCTGTCAGGGGCAGCCTGATCGCGGAAGGCGCGCAACTCATCGCGATCCTTGCCGCGCAGCTCAGACGCCGGTCGCGGCACGTCGATCGCAACGTCCGTCTCCGACATCAAGGCTTTGATGTCGACAACCTGCGGGCCTCGTTCACGCAATGAACGTGCGCGGTTGACCAGAGGTACTTCCGCGTCCAACCCGAGATCGATTGTTCCGAGTGCTGGCACGGGCTCGGATCGTGTGACAACGGCAACTGTCCAAAGCGCGATGTGCCCGCGCTGGTTCTGCTCTCGGATATAGCTTTGCAGCAGACCCTTTGGCATCTCGCTGTTGCCTGGATCGATGGCATACTCGTTTAAGAACTGAAGCACTTGGGTCGACGAGACGTCGAAGAAGACCCTGTGCGGTTTGTCTGTCACTGTTGCGGCATAAATGCCGGCCGCTTGCATGCGCGCAATCAGATCGCGTGCTGCCTTGAGATTTTGATTCAGCCAACTTTGGTCTTCGTGGCGGAAGACAATCGTCTGCACTTCTCGCGCATTGAAAGCCATCTTGGCCTGCACCGCGTGCTGCATTTTTAGCTTTGCTGTGATGGCCAGCGCCGGGTGTTGACGGATGCGAACGGCAAACTCCATCGGGGTCACATCGCCGTTCTTGTAGCGAGATATGTCCTGACGGATTTCACGTTCGACGCTGGCCAAGTCGTAGAAGTAGTCTCGTAGTTCTTCCGTCATCCAAACACGGGCAAGATCGCCGTAGCCCGGTCTGTACCCGAACCAACGCCCCATCTGCAGCAGGGTGTCATAAGCGGATGCAGACCGGATAAAGAAGCTGACGGTTAGACCTTCCAAAGTCAGTCCGCGTGACAGCACGTTGCCGCCGATCACGATGTATATGCGACCGTTGCCATCGGCATCCAGCTGGTAGTCCACGCGGTCCAGGGTGGGGCTGCTGCCATTCTCAACTTTCGACTCGGTCCGCTTAAGTACCGTTGTCATATGCGCCATCAGGTCGTCGAATGCAACCGGCTCCAGGCCCAGCACCTGCGAAGGCAGTTCTGCTTGTTCGCGCAGCCAAAGTACTTTGAGTTCAGCCATCAAAGCCGCGTCGTTCTTTTGTATTAGTTTCAGCACCGAAACCTGAAACGCATCAGTGGCGCCCTTGGCATTTCGATGCACCGCCGCATATTGGGTCGTATGGATGAGCATCGTGGCGTGCTTGCTACGCTGGCCACGCACTTGGCGTGCGGCGACGGCCATCCAGAAATACAATATAGATTCGCGTAGCGTCGGTGTGATGGCCGGAGTGAAAGTGAATCGAGCGTCTCGGCTCGGCGGCTTCAACTGGGTGCTTTCCTGGTCGGGAACCAAGCGAATAACATTCAGACCATCCACCGGCTCTTCATTTTCATCCACGGGTGCCCGCCCGAAGATTTGTTCTGCGCCGAAGTATCCATGACCCCGCGGCAGGTCGACAATGAAGTCTCTGGGGTAGAGGTCTTCGGGAAGCGACGGATCAATGAAGAGATTGGCGAAGGGAGTGGCCGTATAACCCACATAGGCTGCTTTAGGTAGGTCCTGCAGCAGCTTCACAATTAGCTCGTTGATCTTGGTTCGTTCGTCCGGCCTTGGGTGCGAGTTGGGGCTGGCCTGGTCGGCTTCATCATCAATGATCAGGATAGGGCACGCGCGAAGGACTTCGGGTCGTGCGCCTGTAAGCCATTTGTGCAGGCGCTTGAGCCGGCCGCTGTTTTTCTTAACGACCCCCAGCACCTTTGTGGAGTGTTTTTCGGTAAGGAAGGAATTGACGTTGGTGTTGGCAGCGAAGTCGTCCTGAGCGTCGGTGACGGTGATCCAATGCTCCAGGTTGGCAGCAATGAGGTCTTCATCGATACGCAACTGAGTTTGGTAGCGCAGAACATTGTTCATCCCTGACAGCACGATAATGAACCGGTAGCCGACATCGGCAGCTTTGGCGATGACCGCGGTAAAGCTGGCCGTCTTGCCGCTCTGCACGTGTCCGAGTACAAGCCCCCGCGTCCGAATCTGCGCCTTGCCGGGAGGATCCAGCAGCGATACGACTCGGGTCGACGCTTCGTCGATATCCTTGATTGCGCTCGGGTCCCATCCCTTGTCCTTCAGGAGCTTCTTGTAAGAGTGCCATAGCTTGTCTGAGGGGTCTGGGCCGAGATACCACGGGTCGAAATGCTTGTTGTAGATGCTGCCTGGATCTTTCATCGTCCACACGCGGCGGCTGGCATCACGGTATTTCTGTAAGGCCTGCTCGACCAACACTGGGGGCAGCAGTGTTGACAGGCGAGCGGCAGCCTCCTCGGGAGTCCGCCCGGCTCGCACCGAATCGAGGATTTGTTCGGCCAGCTGGCCGATTTGATCATTCGCTCCATCGCTTAGTGGCATGTACTTCCCCTGTTTGAAATTCTTGCTTTTAGAGATCGAGAATGAATTCTGCGACGGCTTTCGTGACGCTTGGACAGACTGCGTTGGCAAGTTGCTGCTGCTTGTGCATCAGGCCGCCTTCAGTGCCAGACGCTGTTCCCGCAAAGCGGAACCAATCGGGAAAGCTCTGCAGCCGTGCTGCTTCGCGAAGCGAGAGCCCTCGATGTTGCGACGGATGAATGATCATGCTCTTGCGATAGTGACCAATGGTAATTGCGGGCTCGCTCCAGGCCAGCCGTCTGTAAATGTTACTGTGCGTGCGTTCCACATCGGCATAATTGGTCATCAATTCTCGCACTGCCTGCCAGTTCTGCCCTTGGCCAATGCCCTTGTAACGCTCAATAACGTACTCGGCATGCCTTGAGGTGACGTGATCCCAAATAACGCCTTTCGGCGCGCCCACGCGCATGGCTCGGAGGAATTCGTTCTTCTGCAGACTTGCTGAAACCTCCTCATAGGGACGTTCGGCGAGGTCGTCGCCGTTGCCAAGCTTGGGCAGATCGGCGATTGCATCGCTTACCGTCACAAATGCCCTGCCCGTACCCGGGCCGTGGGTCGGTCGTGGAAACGGTCCCCACTTGCCGAAATCCTCCGGTGAATAGCCTACGTCCTTGTGGATGCCGAGCAGGAAGAACCGATTGCGATTCTGCGGGGCTCCAAACCAAACAGCGTCCAAGAGTTTCGGGAACACGAGATATCCCATGTCCGCGAGCCTTTCTAAAACGTGTGCGGCAACGCTGAGATCTGAGTCAGACTCATCTCTGGGTGTCCAAAGGATTCCCTGAACGTTCTCCATCAGCAGCACCTTGGGCGCCATGTGCGACACGCAGTCCAGGAAGGCGTCCACCAGCCGGTTGTTGGGATTGGAACTCGACCAGCTGTTGCGGTTCGCACTGGAAAAGCCTTGGCATGGTGGCCCGCCAATCAATACATCGACGTCACCATGCTCCTTTGCCATTGCCCCGAGCCGCATTCGGACCTTGTCAGAACACAGATCCATTGAGGCATATTCTGCCGGGGTTGTATCGGTTGGAGTCAAACCGGCGTTTTCCATGAAGGAGTGGTTCTGCTTCAGCGTCTGCGTGTAGATTGGATGAATCTCGGCCGATCCGGCAATGCGATAGCCGCGTCCATCTGAAGCCCTTGCATTGAGAAACCCAAGCCCCATGCCGCCGGCACCTGCAAACAGCTCGACGATGTTCAGCGTCTTCTTTCCGGTTGTCAGACGGCGTTTGAGTTGTGCAGGCTGGTCTGGCAACTGCAAATGCTGGTCGGCTGCTTTGGCGTCGTGTCCGGCGGCGATCTTGCGGTTGGCCCTGACCAGAATGTCAAGCGATGATGCTTTTTCCGCCGTGTCAGGAAAACGTGAGGGTGCTGCAGGCGCTGATCGAATTCGCTTTGCCTTTCGAACTGTGAGTCGAACCCACCGTGTCCATACAAGCAGTTGAGCAAGCCTCTTAAGCCCATCCTCCAATTCCAACGATGTCATGCCGACGAGGATGCCGCGTTGATACCCTTTGATGCCACCTATCGATAACGCAAAGCAGGTCAGGTCCGCGACGTCCCCTAATTCCGCCTTCCCCAGATTGGCGGCATAGCATTCGGAATCACCCGAAGGTCTGCTTAGATTGACGTGCTGCCAGCTCGCCGTTTCTACCCGGTCTTTGGGAGGGGACGAGCGAATTCCGTCCCGAGCTCGTGCAAATTCAACCTTGCGTGTCGGATCGACTTCCACGACATAGTGAAGGCCACGGCGGCTACTAGCTTCCAAGCGTTCTACAATCTGTGCTGCGGCCACAGTACGGAAACTGCATACGACGACGCCGTTACGCGCTTTTGCCAATTCAAGCAGTGCCATTGCTGTGTCTGCACGCGAGGATTCTCCACCCAGATCCAACTCCTGTTCAGCCGTCAGCACGTCCCCACTAAGCTGGTAAAGCCTCATATGCGATGCGCCGTTTTTCTTGCCTTGGGCACGCAAGTGGCCCGCCACCTCTTCAAGAATCCAAATAGGTCCCAGATCAGCCGTTGCCGAACCAACGCCTGCCAGCATCTGCGGCTCAAATGCGATTGACGCTGGTGGCCCAAGCAAATCGGAAGTCACTGCGCTCATGCTCCAGCCATCCGAGGAGAGCGGGTAACTACAGCCGCCGGAAAGTGAAGAGGCAGTTGCTCCAGGGCAGGGAAGCTGCTGGCCCAAGCGGCTTGAAGTTCTTCCGCGAATGGACGCATGGGAACCAATATGGCTGGGGCAGCAAGGTCCAGCTCGCGCGTCAGCAGACTTACTTCGCCGCGCTCAATGTCAACGAGAAGGCGACGGTCTGCCAATAACGGCCAACTGGTATTGCGACATAGGGAAAACAGGCCTGTCGAAGCAACAGCCAGCGCTCCAACGCTAATGCCCATCACTTTGACGAGATGCCGAACAACCATGAGTGCTAAAGCGTCTCCCGGCGAAAAGCACGGGGTATATCCGTTCAACCCTGTAAGCGGAGGCAGAACCTGGCGCCAATGGCGTAGGGTTTGATCCGGCAGGTGTGCTACCTGGGCGACCTGTTGTGGGGTGAGTTTGAGCATAAACCTATGGTATTCCGCAGTCATCCTGTTGTCGGCAACAAGATAGGCTGTTGCTGGCCATCTGTACATGGCGAACGGACCTGAATGGACCAGCCGTCTCGGGCATGGCCTGTCGCGAGCGCGAAAACCCTTGGCTGGTCGCGGCCACAGAAGACGCCCGAGGATGCGAGGTCGCAACTGCGCCGTATCAGTGAGAAAAGCGGTCATCGCCCACCAGACCCGAGGCCCACGCGTGGGCAATGCCGAGGCTCATGCGGTGACCATAGATGAGTCACGGCGGCACCTGTACTTTCTTCGCGAACTGGTGCAGGCAACCGATGCGTATCTGGCCGAACAGTTGAAGCTCGGCCACAGAAATTAAGATTGCCAAGGAATGCTGGTCCCTCGATCTGGGACGCATAGGGTCCCTTGCACGCCAACTGTCGCCGCTGATTAAGGCCCTGATGGACTCGATCTCAGCCGCGCTCCCAGCGTCTCCACCTGTTGCGATCCAAGACCTTGAGTGCCGGCGGCGGCGAAGATGCGAGGCCAGATGGCAGCGGGCCGGGTTTGACTGAACTAGACCGATCCACCGAAGCGTGCATAAGCAGCACGACGGCCGCCGCGAAGCCAATCTCGCTTCCGCGCCGACGAGCGGAGCCACTGGCTCAATCTCGCGGTCCCGCGCATGCTGACCGTGTCGTCATTTTGACGCGATCCATCGGCAAGCTTATCAAATACGATTGGCCTGCGGCATCGCATTTACTCTTAGGGGATCCACCAGCATGGCGTCTTATCAGTTCCGCGTTCCAGCGTTGGCTTATGCTCTTTGCTTGGCGATCGCCGGCACAGCATCAGCAGCCAACATCGCCCATCCGGACCACTACGAGTTCGATGCCACGCTGAACGCGCCGCTGGTCGCGGTGGCCGGTCGCTACCCAGTCACGCTGTTCTTCGACTACCCGGCCTCGGGAACGGCCACTGCCGCCGCTTGGACACTGGAGGCTGTGGCCCCAAATGGCCGCGTCGTTCGCCGCTGGCAGGGGATCCAGACGCTTCCTCAGCACCGCGCCTCGCTGCGTATGAGCTGGGACGGGCGCGATCAGCAAGGGCGTGCGCTGCAAGCCGGCTACTACACGCTGCGCCTGCGCGCGGCGCCGACGGTCCAGATGGGCGCGGACGCACGCGCACCGATCGCCCGGCGCATCTCCCAAGCCTTCTCCGCATTCACCGACGAAGTTCACGAGCAGAGCGTCGACGTCATGGTCGGCCGCGTGGCCCCCGCCAAGGTGTCCAAGATCGAGCCGCTGCCGGTGGGCGTCGCCCAGGACAAGGCTGCTCGCCGCGCAACCGGCGGCAAGTCGGTCCCGGCCACGGGCGGCCTGCCTTACACGATTTACTACGGCAGCATGCACAGCCAGACGAACCACAGCGACGGCGGAACTGCGCTGGCCAGTTGCAACGGGTCCGAGTCGCCGCAAGCAGGCGACTTCGGCCCCGCTGAGGCCTACGCGATGATGCGGACCCAGGCGGGCGGCGATTTCCTGCTGGCCTCCGAGCACAACCACATGTATGACGGGTCGACGGGCACCAACGCGTCGGCGACCCCTGCCGCCGCCAATGGCCTCTTCAATAGCGGCCTCACCGCAGCCAGCAACTACAACGCCGCCAATCCCACTTTCTTGGCGCTGTACGGCATGGAGTGGGGCGTGATCAGCAACGGCGGCCACCTCAACATCGTCAATCCCGATGCGTTGGCGAGTTGGGAAAGCAACAGCAGTGGCCAACTGCTGGGCACCGTCAATGTACCCAAGAGCGACTACGCGGCGCTGTATGCGGCAATGCGCCAGCGCGGCTGGATCGGCCAGTTCAACCATCCGTCCACGTCGCAGTTCGCGATCGGCGGCACCGGCATGGCCTACAACGCTGATGGTGCCGAAGTGATGGTACTGACGGAGATCCTCAACAGTTCCGCGTTCTCGGTCAATACTACCCAGACCGAGACCAGCAGGAGCAGCTACCCCGGCGCTTGGAACCGGTTGTTGGAGCGCGGCTACAAGGTCGCGCCAGCCAGCAACCAGGACAACCACTGCGCGAACTGGGGCCTGAGCTTCACCAACCGCACGGGTGTGTTGCTGCCCACCGGCACTACGCTGAACCAAGCGAACTTCGTGGCCGCGCTGCGCGCGCGGCGAACCTTCGCCACCGAAGACAAGACCGGCCAGCTCGTGCTTACTGCGAATAACCGGGTGATGGGCGAAACCTTCGCTAACAGCGGCGTGCTCACGCTGTCGGCGAACTACGCCAGCACCAGCGGCCAGACCGTGCAGCGGGTACAGTTCTACGAGGGCGTGCCCGGCCGCAACGGCACGGTGACGCAGCTCTCGGAAGGCAACGGCACCTACGCGTTCACGCCCAGCGCCGGGTCGCATTTCTACTACGCGCTGATCACCCAGACCAACGGATTGCGCCTGTGGTCGGCGCCGATCTGGGTGGACCAGACGGCGGGTGGCCCGGACACCACGCCGCCGGCCGTGTCTGCCAGCGTGTCCGGCACCAGCGGCACGCTCACGCTCTCAGCTACGGCAACCGATGATGTGGGCGTCACCAACGTCGAGTTCTATGTCGACGGTGTGCTCCGCGGCAGCGACAACAACGCGCCGTATTCCATGGCCTACAACTCCATACCATTGGGCAACGGCTTCCACACCCTGGCTGCACGGGCGTTCGATGCCGCTGGTAACAACGCCACTTCGCCCGAGGTCGATTTCACCGTCAACAATATTGCGCCCGTGGCCAATTTCAGCGCGAGCGTGTCGGGCCTGACTGCGAACTTTACCGATGCATCTTTCGACGCGGATGGCACGATCGCATCGCGCGCCTGGAATTTTGGGGACGGGACCAGTTCCACCGCCACTAACCCAAGCCACACCTACGCGACTGCTGGCGCTTACTCGGTTGTCCTGACCGCGACCGATGACACCGGGCTGACGAATGCGAAAACGCAATCGGTCAACGTGGGCAGCAATACGGCCCAGACGTATAGCAATACGACCGACGTCAGCATTGTGGACAACGCCACCGTCACCAGTTCGATCTTGGTGTCAGGCCGCGCCGGCAATGCTCCGAGTGCAACACCGGTTGAAGTGAGGATCGTCCACACCTTCACGGGCGATCTGAAAGTGGATTTGATTGCTCCGGACGGCAGCGTCTACGTGCTGCACAACCGCAGCGGCGGCGGTGTGGACAACATCTTCCGGACCTACGCGGTCAACCTGTCGACCGAAACGATCAACGGCACGTGGAAGTTGCGGGTGAACGACAACGCCAGCGCCGACACCGGCTATCTCGATAGTTGGAGTTTGACCTTCTGATCCCGCGCCGCTTGTAGATCGACGGACATAACGCCGCTGCTGGTCTGGGCGGCGTTTTTTATGGAGGAAATAATTCGCGTATGTTCGCTATGCTCTCGCGCGACTTGCGGAATTTTGTTGGAATGCATAATGCAAACGGTGTCGTCAAAAATTTAAAGAAGTCTCGCCTTGACGGCGTTCCAAGCTGAAGTATGAATGGTCCATCTGACAGATGGAGGCAGATCTTGGAAGAAAAATTCAACAGCTACGCTGCTCACCGCTATAGGCAGTCCGCTTCAATCTGGAAACGATCGCTTCCGGCAAAGGCGTCCGCTTCCATCAGCGATGCTATGCGCAGGCAGGCTCAACCGGCGGCGGACGCTTGGCGTATAAAAGGTCGGAACCTATTGGCTCCGGATGCCGTGCGCGCTTGCCATGCCTCAGTTTCCAGCGCCGTCGCGGCTCGCACGTCGCGCGCGGTTTGAACCAGAGTCGGCAAGCGCTTTAGGTTTTTTCACTCATGAACCAAACGCCGGTATCAAGCTACAAACGATTGGTTCAATTAATTGAAGACGATAGCCTCTCTAGGATGTTAGGTGCGCCCACGCCGACAGTCATCACGCGTGATATTCAGCAGATCCATTGCCATGTCTACAAAATGAATGATGCATTGGGCAGTGACCCGACCTGCCTCCTTGCGGCATTGCGCAGCGATTTCGGTGTCAATGGCGAAGTCAGGCTCTACTGCGCGAATTGGCATGCGGACTTTGTAGAGCATTGCACCGTGATCGGCTCTGCCGCCCACGAAGAAGGATGGGGCTTGCTGCTCAAATGTGAATGTCCAGATGACATAGACGCTCATGCGTCAGGGTGGCTCTGCTTGGTCGAGGGGCCGGACGCAGCGCAGCGGCTGTGCAAATCGCTGGAGCACGACACCTTGCGCTTGGTTGCACTGGGCATTGAATGGTCGCTGCAACGGACCACCCTGCCATTGAATTTCGATCGGTCGACCGTCTTGCGGAACTTGTTAGCTGAATCAAGTGTCGGGCAGGACGTGCTGCGCGCTTGGGATACGCATGCGCGAAACAGCGCGTTGGAAGCAGCACTTCCCTCTGCAAATTCGGCGCAAGGGCCGCGGTTGCGCATCTAGCTGTTCGATATTGATCCGCAGTCGGTAACCTCGGCAGCCGACGCCCGTCAGGCCGACAGGAGTGCCCGATGGCGTCGTGCTGCTTTAACCCGGCGGTCTGGCACGAGGACCGCGGGTGATCAGGCCATCTGCGGAATGTCCGTGGGTTGGTCGAGAAGATTGACATGGCAGTTAGTGCCGTCCCGTCAGCGTGCATTGCTATCCCGGGCGCTGGTAGAGATGATTGCCTCCATAGCATGCTGGCGACTCTCAATGGACAGTTCCCAAACCCTCACCATCGATCAAGCCCGCCAATTGCTTGGCCGGGTGGGCGTGGAAGTTCCGCCGAACGTCCCGCCTCAGGCGGTGTTCCAGAGCCTGAATCGCCTCCTGGAAGGGGTGCCGGAAGGGGCGGTGGCCGCGGCCGTCAATGCTGGCACCGAGACACGGTTCGGAGCCCAAGCGGGCATCACCTTTCCCCCGGGCCTGCCGGTCAACTACAGCGCCAACGTCGCCATCGAGGGCCGGGCCCGGCTCTCGGACGTGGAAACGGGCGGCGGGCTTCAGAACAGCCAGACTTTCCGCGCGTCGGTGCAAATCCAGCAGGACGATCGCGTCGCGGTCGAGCGCACGCTGCTCAACCGCATCTATGGGCTGTCCCGCTACGCCGAACACCTGCCCGACGGAATGCGCGGGCCGCTAGAGCAGGCGCGCGAGCGGATCGACTCCAACCCCGCGCTGCGCACCCTGGCCCGGGGCTTCCCCGTCTCCTTCTCGCACACCGAATCCGAAGGCTCGCGTTTGACTTACGAGGCGCAGGTGTCGCCCGAGTTGGGCCGGCGCTTGGCCGCTGGCGACACCACCGCCCTGCCGAACCCGCTGGAACCGTTGTCGATGGCACCTGGGTCGTCGGTGCTGGTGCGCGGGCAGGACCTGCGCGGATCGACAACGGAAGCCGGCTACAGCTTCGGGTTGGCCGGTGTCAGCGATACGCGCCTCAACGGCGCTGGCTTCGGGATCCGCCGCTTGGAGGGTTCTGAAGTTGAAATCTACAGCGGCCCGATGAGCGCGATAGAGACGTCGGCGCACTTGGGCCTGGGCCGCCGCAACTTGGCCAGCGTCCGCCTGGAAACCGAGGGCAGCCTGGAGGAGCGCCGGCTGTCCGTTGCGCGGGTGGATCTGGCCACGCCGGAGGGGCAGACGGCTTACCGGCAGTTTCTGGAGAGCGGCCGGGTGCCCGACGCGCTCGCGCCGGGCGTCACCCGAGTGGGGCAGTCGCACGAGGTGTCCATTGAGCAGGCGCAGCGGCTTGGCTTATATGCCGGCAACGCATCTATTGCCTTCGACAACACCACGACTCAGCAGATCACCGTAGGCAACCTCAGCGGGCGGGACGAGGTCCGCTTCAACTACAGCCGCGCCGGGGTAGTGGCCACCGAGTCGACTTATCCGCTGGGCGCCGACGGTCGGCCGGACGTTGCCCAAGGCCAATTCCGTGTGGTGTTGCCGAATGTCGGTCCGAACGAGGCCGGCGCGATGCGCGCCGCGTTTGGGGGACCGCCCGGCACCCGCGGGCTGGGGGACACCCAGCCGGTGGAACTGAACTTCGACGCGGGGCAGCTGATGGCGCTGCGCGAGCGCAGCCGCGATTACCTTGCCGGGCGCCCCGGCGGAACGGAACTGCTGGCCACGATCGACGCCGGCCGCCCACTCGGCATTGAGATGACCGACCCGCTGGTGCGCATGGCGGGTGCGCGCGACGCGCGCGAGGTGTTCGGCGCGATGCAGGACCGCCCGCAGGATTTGCCGGGTGCACTGAGCCGGCTCAACGTGGGCGTGGACCCGGCCGAGCGTCGCCCGCTGCCGGGGTCGCTGGAGATCCAGCCGCCCGCATCGATGCGCGAGACGCTGGAGAGCCGCAGCGACCGCGCACGTGCCGATCTGATGGACAGGTTCTACCGCTTCCCCGCAGGCGGGGCGCAGACGCGCGCGATCGATGCGGTCCCGGGCACGGCGCCGACGGCGCCAACGGCCGATCCGCAGGCAGCAACGCCCGCGCCTGCATCGGCTGCGGCCACATCCGGGGCGGTGACGCCGCCTGCTGTGACGGCGACGACGGGAAGCACACCGCCCCTGGCGTCGGATTCGCCGGCTCCACCCGCCCCGACACCTTCAGGGCCGGCGGGAGCACCAGCCGCGGCCACGGCACCAGGTATCGCTGCACCGGCCGTAGCACCCCTCGCACAACCAGCTGCGGCACCGGCACCGGACGCGATATCGGCGCCGGCGATCATGCATTCAACTCCTAGTGCCATTTCTATCGGTTCACGCCCGTCGCCGTCCAACGACGACCGCGAAGAGCGGCACGAGCGCGGACGCGAAACCGGATCGGCCCGGGGGCCGAACGGCCCGCCGCTGACCAGCAGCGATCATCCGGACCACGCGCTCTTCTCCGCGCTTCGAGCGCGCGCGCCTGCCGACCTGAGTGACGAGCAGGTCGGCCGCCTCACCCAGCACGCCAAGCAAGCGGACATCACACCCAACCGCCTCGAGCAGGTCGCCATCGATCGCAACGACCCCAACCAGGCGTGGGTGGTCGGGACCATTCCCGGCTTTCGCGCCCGCGTGGATCTGTCCCAACCCGCACCGTCGCTGGAGCAGACCAGCGCCGAGTTACTGACCCGCGCGCCTTCGCGCTCGCAGGACCCGCAGGAGCCGGCGCCGACCCGTGCGCCCCTGCAGCAGGAAGCGCCGCACACGCTCACACGTTGAGCGTCCGGCAGTTGTCCGCGCCGCGGATGCCACGGCCGATCACTTGCAGAGGCTGAGCAGTGGGGCAGGGCGCTTGCCGCCCTGAGGAGACTTCCCCGACAGTCGCCACTCAAGGTGAAGCACACCGATTGGTCGCTGTGCCGGATGCCGATCGCTAAGTTGCTTGATTCGCCAATGCTGCATCGCATTTCACAGGAATGATCGGCCGATGCTGATCGGCCTTCCCGCGGCATGCCCTTCCATAGTCTCGACCGCCAGAGGAGCCTCAGGCCAACGTCTGCCGGTTCCGTAAATCCGTGCGTGTGCTTCATCGCATCCACCGCCTCTAACGCCTCTCAAGGGGGACCTTCGCTTCGCTCGACATGGCCGCAAGGACAGGCCTCCTCCTCGTTGTTTCGGCCCGCACTGTGCGCGACTGACGCCGTGCTCGCTTTCGGGTGCGCCCCTGCCTGACCGCTCCGCCTGCCGGGCCCCACGAGGCGCATCCCGCGCCGGTGGAAGCCAAGAGATGAAGCGCACGACGGACACCCGGGCCCAATACCAGTTGGACATCGACGAAGAGGGCATCCTGCTGGCGGCGGCGCACATCCTGGAGCGCCGGCTCCTGCGGGAAGGCAACCTCGCCAACCCGAGCGCGGCCGCAGCCTACCTGCAAGCCCGATGCGCGGCCCTGTCGCACGAAGTCTTCGGCGTCGTTTTCCTGGATACCCAGCACCGGATCATCGCCACCGAGCACCTCTTCACCGGCACCATCGATGGCTGTGAAGTCCACCCGCGGGTCGTCGCTCAGCGCGCCTTGCATCACAACGCGGCCTCCTTGGTGCTCTTCCACAACCACCCCTCCGGGAACCCTGAGCCAAGTGCAGCCGACCGGACGATCACGGTTCGGTTGAAGCAAGCGCTCGCACTGCTGGATATCAGGATCTTGGACCACCTGGTGATCGGTGGCCTTTCACATACCAGCATGGCGGCACGGGGGTGGGTGTAGCCCACTCCCTGAGTGCGACAAGTCGCTCAGATAATTCGCCTGCGCGTTGTGGGTTGCGGACGTTGGCTGCGGTAAATGCCGTTGCCTCGTCCGCCGACCCAGTTCACCGACAGGTCGGCAAGTGAGCGAGACAATGCGACATGCCTCGCGTCGCCTCACGTTTCTTTCGAACGAGAGGGAGGCTTTCGATAATGTCGAGACATACAACTTCGGTGTCGGATCGTATGCTTCCAAGACCCCAGCAGCGAACGGGCCAAGAGTGATTTGAGCTGGACAGTGGCCGCAACAAACGCAAATACCTTGCGTGCGACACTCGCGCTTCTCATGGCACCAACGTCGAGAAAATTTCTGCAGCCCAGTCCGATGAGCGGCGCTTGGCCGTCTTTTTGGTTTTTTCAACCTGAAGGAAGCCTAACGAGAAAGTCTCTCGGACTTTTTGATGAACACCTGTTGCGCTTACTTCATGCTCTATGCCATTGCAGCATCCAGCTGGACGCTGCGCCCGTAGAGGACAGCATGAATTCAATATCCCGACGAAACATGATCCGCATGGGTGCGCTGACCATCGCCAGTGGGCTGTTTGGGTTGACCGCCTGCCATGCACAGTCGCCGGCAGCCACAGCGGCGACCCGCCGCAAGCGTTTCGAGGTCATGCGTAGCGATGCGGAATGGCGGGAACGCCTCAGCCCCGCGCAGTATGCAGTGCTACGTGAAGCGGACACCGAGCGGCCCTACACCAGTCCCTTGAACGCCGAGCACCGCAAAGGAACCTTCGCCTGTGCGGGGTGCGCATTGCCGCTGTTTTCTTCGACGACCAAGTTCGACAGCGGCACCGGCTGGCCAAGCTTCTGGGCACCGCTGCCCAACGCGGTCGGCGAAGATACCGACACGATGTTCGGTATGGTGCGCACTGAGGTCCATTGTCGGCGCTGTGGCGGGCATTTGGGGCACGTCTTCAACGACGGTCCCAGGCCGACCGGTCTGCGCTATTGCATGAACGGCATCGCGATGGCGTACAAGGTCGGCTAACTGCACTTTTGCACAATGGCGTTTTCCTGCAAGGATTTTTGACGTAGTTGCATTTTCTTGCTTACCTACCTTCACCTTCGGCTGAATCGTCCGACTCAGGAATCCGACATGAATTTGCGTGCAGAAAAAGCGATCGCCGGTGTCGTTGCCTTTGCGGTTACCGCTTCGTTGGTGATGTGCGCATCGACCATGCGCAATCAGGGGATGATCGGATCTGCTCTTGCCGCTGACGTGCCGGCACCGGTAGGCGTGGCCGCGGCCACGGGCGATGCGACCGCGCGCTCCGAAACAGTGGTTTTCGCGGGCGGCTGTTTCTGGGGCGTCCAGGGCGTGTTCCAACACGTCAAAGGTGTTCAGAGCGCGGTGTCCGGATACATCGGCGGTGCTGCCGGAACAGCACGCTATGATCTGGTCAGCAGTGGGCGCACCGGACACGCCGAGGCGGTGCAGATTACCTACGATCCGAAGCAGGTGAGCTACGCGCAGTTGATGCAGATCTTTTTCTCGGTGGTCCACAATCCCACCCAGCTTAACTACCAAGGTCGGGACCGCGGCACCCAATATCGTTCCGCCGTCTTCACGACCACCAACGGCCAGCGGCAGGCCACCGCGTCCTACATCGCGCAGTTGCAAAAGGCAGGGTTGTTCGAAGCACCGATCGTTACGCAAGTAGAGGCAGCGAAGCCGTTCTACGCAGCGGAGCGCTACCACCAGGACTACCTGGCCTTGCATCCGCGCGATGCCTACATTCGGTATCACGACGCGCCGAAGCTGAGAGCCCTGAAGGCTTTCTACCCGGTGTTGTATCGCGAGAAGCCGATATTGGTGACCGAGCGGTAGATGCGGGCGCGACGCATCCTGAATCGGGGTAGATCAGGTAAGGACTTCCGAACAGTGCAGCGAGTATGACAACGGATAACCGTCATTTCGTGCAGACAATAAGGTCGGATTCCCTTTACACGAAGGCGTTCGCGGTCGATGTGGTTGAGACCATCGGTTTGCCAGTCCGTTGAATTCGCGGCTATTGGCATCTGTGAAGGGGAGCCAGTCGCCCACGCACTTACCAGGACCTGGGCGCCACGGTGGATAAGGGCTGCGGAGCGCCGCGCCGACGGCCGATCCGAGCTACTACTTCTTGAGCTCGGTTCGCAGTTGTGCGAGTACGTCGTCGCGGTGGGACACGCCTGCCGCAGCGCGCACCAGCGCTTGAAGACTGCGCAAGTCTTGGCGCCTTCCGAGTCTATCGGTTGCCTTTCGTAGCGACTTGACGCTGTCGCTGCGCCGCAGCGCTTTGCCAGCCTTCGCGAGATCCGGCGCCACGATCTTCAAGGCCTCCAGCTGCATTCGTAATTTGCGCAGCCGGCGCCGGAAACGGTGGCAGTTCTCCGCGGACGGATCGGCTTTGCCGCGCTTCTCCGCTTTCTCTACCCGCGCGTGACCGGATTTAACCGCTTTGAGCAGGTCTTTGTCATTCAATTTCGACCATTCCAGCCCATCGAGCGTTTTAGCCACGGTGCGCACGGTCCCCCGGCGCCGTTCGAAGTGCGGGTCATTGGCTAAGGCTTGAGCGAACTGGTCATCCCGTCGGCGCGTTAAATAATCGATGGTCGGTTTCCACTGAGGTGCTCCGTTCAGATCGGCCATTGATTGGGCAATTTCGGTAGCCACGTGTGCGTCCCGCAACTTCGATAGGCTGTCGCCCAGCCGCTGGAGCGAGCGGTCGGCAGACTCCAAGGTGTCAAACCGCGGCTCGATCAACGCCAGCAGTGCACGCAGCCTCCGAATCGCTTTGCGGCCACGGTGGACGGCAGAGTTAGCGTGCTTTCCAAGCGCCAGCGCGCGAAGGATGGTCCGGCATTCGCGTTTAGCCAAGGTCTGCGCCGCGTGTCCGGGTTCCGTGAATCGTTCCAACGCCATGCGACCGCCCGAAGCGAGGGTGTTGAGGCGATGGTAGCCAGAAGCGGCGTGCACAGTCACCGCGACGAGGGGGCTTACGCAGGGCCGCTTGCCTCCGCCTCACGCAGGAAGCCGATGATCCGTTCTTCGGTAAACCGCTTCTTCACGTCCAATCTCCTCTAGTTGGGGAATTGGACTCCAGATCGGGCTGCTACTCAAAAGCGCGGGGACGTCGGGCCTAGTGTAGTGCTTCGAAATTAACGAACCATTTCATTTTGGCGCAGTCATAGTCTGCACGGCGACCTTGGACGAATGACGATGAAAAAGCCGCTTATCCTTGATGACAGCCAGCGCAGCGTTCTGAGTCAATGGGTGCGCTCGCGGACCGTCAGTATCCGTTGGCGCGCACGGGCACGAACTATTTTGGCGGCAGCCAACGGCGGCACAGATCAGGTGATCGCTCACACGCTGGGCACGACACGGCATCGTGTGGCCCGCTGGCGGGCGCGTTTCATAGAAAGCGGCGTCGAAGCGCTGAAGAAAGATCTTCCACGAGGTGGTCGCCCGCCCAAGGTTGATGCTGAAAAAGCACAGGAAATCGTGCGGTTGACCACGCAGACTACCCCTGCGAATGCGACGCATTGGAGCACGCGCAGTATGGCGGCGCATGCGGGTGTGAGCGATAGCACGGTGCTGAGGATATGGCGTGCTCATGGTCTCAAGCCACACAGGGTAGAGTCGTTCAAGCTATCCAACGACCCGCACTTCGCGGAGAAACTCGAAGCGATTGTCGGTTTGTACCTGTCGCCGCCGGAGCATGCCTTGGTGTTGTGCTGCGACGAGAAGAGCCAAATTCAGGCATTGGACCGAACCCAGCCGGGGTTGCCGATGAAACGAGGTCGGGGCGCAAGCATGACCCACGACTACAAGCGTCACGGCACCACGACATTGTTCGCAGCACTCAATGCCCACGATGGCACAGTGATTGCTGACTGCAAGACACGGCATCGGCACGAAGAATGGCTGGCGTTTCTACGGCAGATCGATCGAGAAACACCGAAGGAAAAAGTGCTTCATTTGATATGCGACAACTACGCAACGAACGAGCACCCTCGGGTAAAAGCCTGGCTGAAGAAACACCCGCGTTTCCATATGCATTTCACGCCGACCTCTGGCTCATGGCTCAACATGGTCGAGCGTTTTTTCCGCAGCATCACCGTCGATCGTCTGCGCCGCGGGGTGTTCCAGAGTGTCGCTGAGCTTACCCAGGCAATCGAGGGCTATATCGCCTCTTACAATGAAAACCCCAAGCCCTATGTTTGGACTGCGAAGGCCAATGACATTCTGCAGAAAGTCATGCGCGGACGTACTGCGTTGAAAATGGTTCAAACAGGGTGAAGCACTACACTAGCGGCCTGAGCCACGGAGTCCAATAGATTGACCCCGGACGGGGAACACACCAGCAAGTGGGCAGCGGTGGAAGCCTTATGTCAGAGCGCGTGCCAGATCCTCGGTGTGCCGTTTTGGTTGCCGCCGCAGCTTGCTTACCCATGACCGAACTGCTGGACCGGCCCGTGGCGAAGAATTCCACCAAGCCAAAAACTAACCTCTGACGGCCGCCACGGTCGTCACCCAATATAAGGCCTTTCGATGTGACAAAGGCCGCGCGGCAGTCGACGCTGCCGCGCGGCGGTACGCGGGTCAGACGGCCAAGCCGAACTGGACGTCGTTGCTGGCGTTGAGCAACTGTTTGAGCTTCGCCTCCAGTCCAGGCGTCAGCGGTGGATAGACGTGCTGGCCGCCGTGGCGGAACTCGCTGGCGTTGGCGTAATCGCTGCGGAACTGCGGCGCGGCCGCCAGAAACACCTCCATATCGTTGTCGCCGACGATTTGTAGCATCGGCAGCTCCAGCGGCCGATCCGGTCGGAACATGCCTTCCTGCTGGTGCAGCGGCGAGCGCCATGGCGACATGGCGATGAAGAAGCGCACCGAGTCCAACCCCTGGTCTTCGCCGCGCATCTGCAGATGCAGCGCCACCGACGCCACGGCGGCGCCCTCGCAAAAGCCGGCGATGCCATCGAATGGGCCGTGTTCGTGAACGATCTCGCGCAGGTAGGCCAGCGTGACGCGCCATTGTTCGCGGCCGGCTTCGGTGGCGGTCACCGTTGTGCCGTGGTGGTGCTGGGCGTGCAGTTCCTCGAAGCCGGCACGCCATTCGCGGTAGTGGGCCGATTTGTCGTACAGACCGACGCTGACCAGACCATCAAGGCCGATCTTCTGCAACTGCTCTTCGTTTGTGAACGCCGGCATCTCGTAGGGGGCGTCGGGCACGACGAAGTCCAGGTTGGAGCGGCCGATCCAGCCGGTTTTTTCCAGCAGCGCGCGGGCCAGACGGGCATTGGTACCCTGGCCGGGCAGGAACAGCACCCGACGGCGCGCCGGCACGAACACCGACAGCGGCCCGAGCGAAGCGTGATGATTGCGCAATTCCGTAGGCGTATGCGGATTACGGCGGTGCATCAGCGCCAGAGTGGGGCGCTGGAGCTGCCACAAGGCGCGCGACTGCGCTTCGGTGCCGCCCAGCAGACGGGCGTAGCGAGCCCATTCGGCTTCGCGTTCGCTCTGGAAGCGGTCGAAGGGGCAGCGCTCGGCAATGCGTTCTGCCAGCACACGTTTAGTTGGTTCGACAAAGTCCCACAGCTCGATCAACACGCGCTCGGCGTTGGTGGTGGCCGGCGACTCGGTATTGATACGCGCCAGGGCGCGCGCAAAGTCGCCAGGACGCTGGCGGAACTTCAGATACGCCGGCGCAAAGGACTGCACGAAGAAGGCGTAGCTGGCGCACATCAGCGATTTGACCTTGCGCGGCGCCTGGCCGCCGTCGTTGTAGGTGAACAGGTTGCGATCGCCGTTGATCCACAGGCCCTGTACGTCGGCGCTCTCGCCGAAGATGGCCGGCAGCAGCGTCTCGTCGGTGTCCGAGCCGAGGCACTTGAGCAGGATATCGGCAGGAATGCAGCGGCCGCCAGCCGTTAGCACGGCGTGGGCCTCGAAGCCAGCCGCTTCGTCGACCACCACACTGAGCTTGCCAATCATCTGCGCCAAGAAGTATAGATCGGACCCAGCCGGTACGGTGGCCTGGTCCATCGTGAAGTCGCCGGCGGCATCTCGCGCCAGTGACGGTAGTTCCTCGATGCGCAGGCCGCACGCGTCATAGAACGGCCGCATGACATCAACCACATCGGCCACCGGCATCACTCCCTTGCTGGAGTTGAGCAGCCAGTTGCAGAAGGTCGACATCACTAACTGGCGCTGGCGGCACAAGATGGTCACATGGCGCGCGCCGTTCTCCAGCGCGGTGCGCATGTTCTCCACCGCGAACGCACCGTGGCCGACGATCACCACCGAGGCACCGGCGAAGCGCTGCGCTGGCGTGTCGTTGGCAATGCCCAGCGCGACATGGCCGCGGAAGCACTCCTCCTGCGGGAACTGGTGGCGGCGCGGCTGGTGCAGGCCGCCCGTCATTGCAGCGACGCCGGAAACGCGCATCAACTGCTTGCGGCCACCCTGTTCGTAGCTGACCTCATATTCTTGGTCGCCCAGCTTGCGTACCGCCAACACGCGTGTCGCCAGGTGGACAGCGGCGGCCAAGCGGTCGGCCATGGCGGCGCAGCCGGACAGGATCTCGCTCTGCTGCGGGAAGGTAGTGCCCCAGTGGTGGTCATCCGGCGTCGGAATGCCGGTGCTGTCGAAATCGTAGGGAGCCGAATCGATCTGTAGCTTCGACGAGGTATTGGCCAACGCCTGCCATACCCCACCGCTGCGCTCGGCCGCGTCCATGACGATCACCGGAACGCCTGCTTTTTCCAACTGGTGGGCAAAACTCAGGCCGCCGATGCCGGCACCGATGACCAACACCGGCAGTTCCCACGCTGGTGGCGCCGCTGCTGCGCCGGTGTCCTCGCCGATTGCTCCCGGCGGCGACAGTGCGGCCAGATGGCGTACCATCGTGTTGATCGTCGGGAACTCGAATACGAAAGCTGACGACAGCTCCACGCCCAGTTGGCCGGCCAGTTGGTTGCGCAGCGATACGCTGCCGAGTGAGTCGAGGCCGTTTTCCATCAACACCACATCGTCGGACACGGCCTTACCGACCGCTTCGGCCACCACCGTGCGCACTAGGTCCAATACCTCGACCGGGGCGCGGCTGCTGCCGGGGGCTGTGACGGTGCGGGCCGGACGCAGGCGCGCCACCAGCGGAATGTCGAGTGTCAGGTTTGCCCAGTCAATTGGCGATACGCAGACTACGCCGCGCTGGCCGCCGGCCAGTAGTTGCTCCAGCACTGCCGCGCCGAGCGCATTGCTGATACTGCCCATGCCGCCCGCGATTGTGCGGCGGGCGATGTCCTGACGGCGCGCCATGCCCGCTTCCGACCACGCGCCCCACTGGATTGCCAGCACGTTTTCGCCGGCGCCGGACCAACTGCGGGCCAGCGCGTCGAGCGTGGCGTTGGCGGCTGCGTAATTGCCCTGGCCGGCCGAGCCAAAGGTGGACGAGGCCGACGAGAACAGGGTCAGGAAATCGCTGGGCGCGAAGATCGCGCGCAGATGATGCGCGCCGTCAACCTTGGCTGCGTAGGCCAAGCGCAGCTTGTCGGCGGACTGGTTGGCGAGCACGCCGTCGCTCAGCACGCCCGCCGCATGCACGATGCCGGCGACCGCGGGCCAGCCGGCCTGCTGCAGCCAGTCGTGCGCCTGCCGCACGCTGTCGAGCTGACCGACATCACAGGCCAGGCATTCCACCTGCGCCAGCGTGCGCAGTGCGGCAATCTCCGCCGGCACTGCATCCGCTGGATGCGGCGTGCGCGATAGCAGCAGCAGGCGGCGCACGCCGCGCGCGACCAGCAACTGCGCTACCACCAGCCCCAGCGCCCCGCGTCCGCCACTGACTATGTAGGTGGCGTCGGCATTTAATGTCCATGGGCCGCCGGCGCTGGCGGGCGCGGCGCGGCGCAGACGCGCGGTGCGCAGGACGCCCTCATGGTCGAGCGCCAGCTCCGGATCGGCGACCGGACGCGCAGCCAGCGCCAGGACTTCTGCTAGCACGCCGTCGGCATATTCAATGCAGCGTACGTCCCGGTCGGGACGCTCCAGCCGCGCCGTACGCGCCAACCCCCATAGGCCGGCGTCGCCGTCGGCGCCCGCCAGGGTGGCAAACACCAGTGTGCCGATGGTGGGCTGGCTGTCGTTGGCTATTTTTTGCAGCAGGGCCAGGCCCAGTTCCACATCGGCCTGCGCGCCGCTGCCCAGCAGCAGCACGCTGGACCAGGCTTGCTGCGCCAGCAGCGTAGGTAGGGCGCCGTCGTCGTCGACGCGGGCGCTGTACCAGCCGTCCGGCAGCGGATCCCTATAGTCCGTGCGCGCCAGCAGCAAGCGCGCGCTGGTGTCCGGAGCGGTACGGGCGGTTGCTCCGGCAGTTCCCACGGGAGGGGCGCCAGCCGGTATCCATTCGACTTCGTAGACGCAGTTGTCCGGCGTGGCCTCCACCGGAACGGATGGCGCCGGCGCAGCGGCGACGGTCGGCTTGGCCGATGGTTTGTTCCACGCCAGCTGTACCTTACGGAACAGGCGAGGCGCGCCGGTACGCCTCGCCGGCTGGGCCAGCACCTCGACGGAGGAGACCCATTGCGGTGTTTGTGTGCCGACGATGCGCTTGGCCAGGCCGATCAGCGTGGTCCCCGGTCCCAGTTCGGTCGCGGTACAGGCCGCCGGATCGGCGCCGAAGCCGGCTTGCGCGGCGGCCATGAAGCGCACCGGTTGCAGAATCTGCGTGCACCAGTAGTCGGGGTCCTGCAGGCGGCCGGTTTCGGCCTGGCCGCTCAAGGTGGAGACGAAGACGACGTCACCAGGCGCGGATAGGCGCACCGCCCTCACATGCTCGAGGAAGGCATTAGCGGCTGGCGCCATCATCGGCGAATGGAAGGCATGCGATACCGGCAGCAGCGTGTGGCCTTCCTGCAGGTCGCTTTCCAGGTAGTGGCGCATCGCCTCATGTGGGCCGGCCAGCACCGTCATGTCCGGGCCATTCTCAGCCGCCACCACCAGCGACGCTGGCAGCGACGGCAACAGGCGCGCGACCGGGGCGAACACCGCCGCCATGGCACCCGGCTCGCAGCCGTCCATCAGGCGTCCACGGATGGCTGCCAGGCGCAACGCATCGTCCGCATGCATCACACCGGCGGCGACGGCGGCGGCGAATTCACCGATCGAGTGCCCCAACACCGTTGCCGGGTGCACCCCGCGTTTCTCCCAGGCCACCGCCTGCGCCAGTTGCAGCGCCACCAGCGCCGGCTGCGCGTACCGGGTGTGGCCAAGCAGCGCGGTCTGTTCGGCGTCGTCCTGCAGCAGCAGGTCGAGCAGCGGGCGATCGATACTGCCGGCCAGCACGCCCGCGTATTGATCGAGTGCCGTGCGGAACGCGGCATTGGCCTCATACAGTGCGCGGGCAGCGCCTGCCTTCAGCGCGCCCTGACCTGTGTACATCCAAACGGCTTGATTCATGATCATCCTTTACATTCCGTTGACAGGCGAGAGCGCCGCGGCGGGCGCTTCCCAGGATTCCAGCACGACGTGGGCGTTGGTACCGCCGAAGCCGAACGACGAGACACCTGCCACCAGCGTCTCGCGTCGTCCGGCCTGGCCTAGCGCGGTGAGCTGGGTCGGGATCACGGCGTCGAAGCCCTGCAGATCTATCTTCGGATTGAGCGTGGTGAAGTGGACATTGCCAGGCGCCTGGCGGTGGCGCAGCACTTCGATCGCCTTGATCAGACCAATCACCCCGGCCGCGCCCTCGGTGTGGCCAATGTTGGTCTTGACGGCGCCCAATACCAGCGCCTTGTCGCGCTGCTTGCCCAATACATTGCGCAACGCCTCGACCTCGATCGGGTCGCCGAGCTCAGTGCCGGTGCCGTGGCACTCGACATAGTCGACATCGCGGCCCTGCAGGCCCGCCACGTCAAGAGCGCGCCGAATCACGGCTTCCTGCGCGCGGCCGTTTGGCGCGGTCAGCGAGGCGCTACGGCCGTCCTGGTTGACGGCTGTGCCGCGGATTACGGCCAGCACCTCGTCGTCATTGGCCAGCGCATCACGGAGGCGCTTGAGCACCACCGCGCCGACGCCTTCGCCGCGGCAGTAGCCGTCGGCCGAAACGTCGAAGGCGGCGCTGCGGCCTTTGAATGACAGCATCTTGGCGGCGCAGCAGCCGACGAAGGAGCGATGGTTCAACATAACGTTGACGCCGCCGACCAGCGCCGCTGAGCACACGCCGCTGCGCAGCTTCTCGACCGCCAGGTCGACCGCCACCAGCGACGATGAGCAGGCCGTGTCGAGCGTCATGCTCGGTCCCGTCAACCCCAGCAGGTAGGAGATGCGGTTGGAGGTGATCGAGGCCGATGAGCCTGCCCCGAAGTACGGGTCTCGCAACTGGTTTTCGGTGTTCATATGCGCCCAGTCGTGGTTCATCTGGCCGACGAACACGCCGACCGGCGAGGCACGTAGACTCTCCTTGTCATAGCCAGCCACGTAGAAGGCTTCGTACGCCACCTCCAGCAGCAGCCGCTGTTGCGGATCCATGGCGCGCGCCTCGGACACGGAAATGCCGAAGAATTCGTGGTCGAAGCTGTCTACCTCGCTCATGAAGGCGCCGCGTTTCGTGTAGCTGCTGCCCACCGCGTCGGGGTTCGGGTTGTAAACTTCATCGATGTCGAAGCGCGAGGACGGCACGTCGGTCACGCAGTCGGTGCCGCTCACCAGCATTTCCCAGAATTCTTCCGGTGAGCTGACGTTGCCCGGCAGGCGGCATGCGCTGCCGACGACGGCGATCGGTTCGTCGGTGCCGGTTGCGGCGCGCACGGACGCCGGTGCCGCGGCCGGCGCAGCCGGAGCTGCATCGTCGAGGCGCTCCTGCAGCGCGGCCGCCATTTCGCGGATGGTCGGATGGTTCAGTGCGAATACGCTGCCCAGCGACAGGCCCAATTGCTGACCTAGCGTCTGTGCCAGCACGACCGCGCCCAGCGAATCGAGGCCGCTGGCCATCAGCGGTTCATCGTCGACGACCTGCTGGCCTACCGATTCGACGGCGGCACGCCGCACAACGGCCAGCAATGCCTCCAGGCCGTGACCGGCCACGGCGACATCGTGCGGAGCGTCGATGCGCTGTTTGCGGCGTCCCCGGAAGCGGGCCGTCAGCGGCATCTCTAGCGCCAGCCGGCTCCAGTCGATCGGCGACACGCAGACGATGCCATGCTTGCCAGCCGCCAGCAGATGCGTCATTACGGTGCTGCCGAAGGCGTCGGAGATTGTGCCGAAACCAGCCGCTTCGGCGCGACGGGCG
>CAZGBA010000013.1:0-62353 GCA_964523435.1 uncultured Xanthomonas sp. | reverse complement strand
TGACGGTGGCCCCGGGCACTCCGGCGGGCACGTACACGCTGGTCTACCGGATCTGTGAAATCCTCAATCCGAACAACTGCGATACCGCAACCGTGACGGTCACGGTGGGCGCTGCAGTGATCGATGCAGTGGACGACAACCTCGGTCCGGTGGTCGGTGCGAGCGGCGGCAACACGCCGAGCGTGCTGGTCAACGACACGTTGAACGGTGGTGCGGTGACGGTGGGCGCGGGTGGCAACAGCACCCTGACCCCGGGCGCAGCGCCGACGCCGACGTCCGGTTCGATCACGATGAACCCGGACGGCACGGTCACGATCGCGCCGGGCACGACCGCCGGCACGTACACGTATCCGTACACGATCTGCGAAGTGCTGAACCCGACCAACTGCGACACGGCGACGGCGACGATCGTCGTCAGCGCGGCAGTGATCGATGCGGTGGACGACAGCGGCACGGTGCCCAACGGCGCGAACGGCGGCGTGGCGGTGCCGAACGTGCTGGTCAACGACACGCTCAATGGCGTGCCGGTGACGCTGGCGACGGTGACGCTGACCCAGGTCAGCACGACCAACCCGAACGTGACGCTGAACCCGGCGACGGGTGCGGTGACGGTGGCCCCGGGCACTCCGGCGGGCACGTACACGCTGGTCTACCGGATCTGCGAAATCCTCAATCCGAACAACTGCGACACGGCGACCGTGACGGTCACGGTGGGTGCGGCGCCGATCGATGCGATCGACGACAGCTTCGGTCCGGCCAACGGTGCGACTGGTAATCCGAATGCCGGCAACGCCTACACCAACGACACCCTCAACGGTGTTGCGGTGAACGTGGCCGACATCACCGGCTCGGTGACCACCCCGGCAACGCCGATCAACGGCGGCCCGGTGCCGGTGCTCGATCCGCAGAGCGGCAACGTGAGCGTGCCGGCCGGAACGCCGGCGGGCACCTACACCATCGTCTACCGGATCTGCGAGAACCTGAATCCCGCCAATTGCGACACGGCGACGATCACGGTGACCGTGGATGCCGCGCCGATCGATGCGGTGGACGATGCCTTCCCGCCGGTCAACGGTGTGGGCGGCGGCTCGACCGCGTCGGTGCTGGTCAACGACACGCTCAACGGCGTGGCGGTGAACCCGGCCGATGTGACGCTGACGCCCGGCACTGCGCCGACGCCGACCAGCGGCAGCATCGTGATGAATCCGGACGGCACGATCACCATCGCGCCGAGCACGGAAGCGGGCACCTACACGTACCCGTACACGATCTGCGAAGTGCTGAACCCGAACAACTGCGACAGCGCCGTTGCGACCGTGGTCGTGTCCGCGCAACCGGGCCTGACGTTCGACAAGATCGCGGGCACACCGACTTCAAACTCGGCCGGTGGCACGATCCCGTACAGCTTCGTGGTGACCAATACCGGCAACGTGACGGTGACGGGCCTGACGATCAACGACGCGCAGCTCAGCGCGGCGGCGGTCTGCCCGACCACCACGCTGGCGCCGGGTGCGACCACCACGTGCACGGGCTCGCACACCATCACCCAGGCGGACGTGGATGCGGGCACGGTGGTCAACACCGCGACCGCGACCGGCACGCTGCCGGGCGGCGGCACCACGGTGTCTCCGCCGGACAGCACCACCACGACGATCGTGCAGACCCCGGCGATCACCGCAGTGAAGACGGCCACGCTGACCACCGACGGCGGTCTGCCGAGTCTTGCCGATGCGGGCGATGTCATCACCTACAACGTCACCGTCCGCAACAGCGGCAATGTGACGCTGAGCAGTCTGGTGGTGAACGACAGCTTCGAAGGCGGCGCGGCGACCACGCTGAACTGCGCACCGACCACGCTGGCCCCGGGCGCCACCGCCACCTGTGCGAGCTACACGCATACGGTGACCGTGGCCGAAGCGGCGGCGGGCGGCACGCTGGAGAACGTGGTGACGGCAACGGCGACCTCGTCGACCTCGACCCAGACGGTCACCTCGACCAGCACGGCCGTGGTCAACGTCAACGGCGAGCCGGCGGCGATCCGCATCATCAAGACCGCGACTCCGCGCGACGTGAAGGTCGGCGATCTGATCCGCTACACGCTGACGATGCAGAACACCAGCATCACTCCGATGGTCGATGGCACGCTGATCGACACCCCGCCGGCAGGCTTCACCTACGTCGAAGGTTCGCTGGCGGTGGTCGATGCCGACAACGCCGGTCGTCTGGTCGGGACCTACCCGATCCGGGTCGACCAGCTCGACATCGCGGGCGAAGGCAGCGCCACCATCACCTACCTGCTGCGCGTCGGCGCGGGCGTCCGTCCGGGCGTCCACACCAACAGCGCGTATGTCGAGGACAACGGTGAGGTGGTGTCCAACGTCGCCACCGCAGACGTGCAGATGACGTCCGATCCGCTGATGGACGAGTCGCTGATCGTCGGTACGGTCTTCAACGACCGCGACGGTGACCGTTGGCAGGATGCGGCCGGCCTCAGCGGCGTCCGCGTCCAGGGTGGCTTCGCGCCGGAGGCCTACGTGCCGAATTCGACCACGGTCGATCGCGGCACCGGCCCGACGCCGGAGCCCGATGCCAGCTCGCCGATGCTCCACGGCATCGACGTGGGCGACATCACCGCGCGTCAGTCCGAGGCCGATCCCATCGCCAAGCACACGGTGGTCATCCGTCAGACGCTGCGCGAGCTGCGCTTCACCGACGACTTCGCGCTGACCACCGCGCAGGGCGTCACGGTGCGCATGAGCGCCGACGGCAAGACCTCGATCGACAAGACCGGCGATGCGGGCAAGGGCCTCAACGCCGCCGAGCCGACGGTGGAACGCCGCGTCAGCCAGGTGGCCGACGGTTATGTCGTCGACTACGTGATCGCCAATGCCGGTATCGATGAACGCGGCATCCCGGGCGTGCGTATCGCCTCGGTGGAAGGTCTGCTGATGGAAACCGACCAGTACGGTCGTTATCACCTGACGGGTGTGGACGGCGGTCGCGAACGCGGTCGCAACTTCATCCTCAAGGTCGATCCGGCCACGTTGCCGCCGGGCAGCACGCTCACCACGGACAATCCGCTGGTGAAGCGCGTGACCCCGGGCGTCCCGACCCGCTTCGACTTCGGCGTGAAAATGCCGGTGGCGATGCTGGAAGGCGGCGCGCAGACGGTCGAGATGGAGCTGGGCGAGGTGATCTTCCACGCCGAAAGCGCCGAGCTCCGCGCGGAATACCTGCCGGTGATCGAAAAGATCGCCGAGCAGGTTCGCAGCCACGGCAACGGCGAAGTGGTGCTGGCCGCCAACGGCGAGACGCAGGCGCTTGCCTACGACCGCGCCAAGGCAGTGCAGAAGGCGCTGCTGGGCATGCTGAGCAAGGACGAGGCGCAGGCGGTGAAGATCAGCCTGCGCACCGATCTTGCCGATCCCGACAGCACGCTGGTGTCGCTGGGCGAGTCGCCGGTGCTCGGCATGGTGCTGTTCGATACCGACCAGTCGGCGATCAAGCCCGAGTTCGAGCCGGTCATCGCCAAGGTTGCGGCGGATATCGAGCGATTGCGAGGTGGGGTGGTCGGCATCATCGGCCATGCCGACAAGCGCGGCTCGGCGGAATACAACGTCGCGCTGGGCATGCGTCGCGCGAAAGCGGTGTACGAGGCGATCGCTGCGAAGCTCAGCCCCGAGGTGCGCAGCAAGCTGCGCGTGGATTTCAGCGACAACCCGACCGCCCCCGTCGGCATTCGTGGTCAATAAGGGGCGATGACGATGAAGATGAAACTCCTCGACTACACCTTGATCAGCCTGCTGGCCGGTATGGCGCAGATGGCGTCGGCCCAGACCGCCTCTGCGCAAACCGCCGAGGCTGCGAAGGACGCATCACCCAACGCTGCGGCGCAAGTCGACTGCAGCGGTCAGGACTGCACCTCGCAGGACGGCCTGCTGCTGCGGGTACGCACCCGCGGCGAGCATCAGCCTGAAACGCGGAACACCACCGACGCCGACAGCTCGCCGACCCTGCAGCCGGATCGCCGGGTCACGATCGAAACCGAACAGCCCGGCAAGGTCCAGGCGATCGGCAAATGGTCGACCGATGTGCCGGGCGGCGGCGTGATCTGGGCCACCGAAGATCCCAATCTCGGCCAGCCGCAGTTCAACGTGTCCGCGCCGTCGCTGGTGGCGTTCGACGGCGGCCGGATCACCAAGCCGGTGCGCTTCTACGCCTTCAGCAATTACTCCGCTTTCATCCAGCGCGCCGAAGTGCTGATCTACCGCGCCAGCGACACCGATCTGGTGACCCCGCTGGCCAAGGTCGATCTGCCGCTGGGCGCGGTGAGCGACGCGTCATGGGACGGCACGCTGCCGGCGGGCTTTGAAGCCCGCGCCGGCGACGAGCTGCTGTACCTCGTGCGCGCCTACGGCGCCGACGGCAACTACGACGAAACCTATCCGCGCCGCCTGCAGCTGGTCACGCCCGAAGAAGTCGAGCGCGGCAACCAGACCCTGCGCCAGTCGGTGGAGCGTCGCAGCGGCCTCGCGCTGAGCGCTGAAGAAGCCGAACAGCGCAGTCTGGTCGAAGGCATCTTCGGCGAGAACTCGCTGCGTCAGCAGAACATCCCGATCTACGGCTCGCGCATCCGCATCCAAGGCCGCGATCTGCCCGAAGGCTACAGCGTCCGCATCAACGGCCAGAGCCATCCGATCGATCTGCAGCGCAAGCTGGTCGCGGAATATCTGGTCCCGGTCGGCCGCCATAGTTTCGATCTGGAAATGCGCGGCCCGAATCAGGAAACGCTGTCGCGCAATCTCGATATCGACGTCAGCGGCAAGTACATGTTCGCCGTCGCCATCGCCGATCTCACCCTGTCCGGCAACAGCGCTTCCGGTTCGATTGAGCCGCTGGCCGGCGATGACCGCTACGACGACAGCTTCCTGATCGAAGGTCGCCTCGCGTTCTATCTGAAGGGCAAGATCCAGGGCAAATACCTGGTCACCGCCCAGGCCGACACCCAGGAGCGCGAAGTTTCCGAGCTGTTCAAGGGCTTCTGGAACGCCGACCCGCAGGACGTGTTCCGCCGCCTCGATCCGGATGCCTACTATCCGGTCTACGGCGACGACTCCACGACCTATCGCGACGTCGACACCCAGGGCCGCCTGTACGTCCGCGTCGACTGGGACAAGAGCCAGGCGGTGTGGGGCAACTTCAACACCGGCATCACCGGCAACGAATACGGCCAGTACTCGCGTTCGCTCTACGGTGGCGCGCTGTCGTGGCGTTCGCGGCAGGCGACCTCGCTCGGTGAGCCGGGCAGCGAACTGAAGGTGTTCGGCTCCGAAGCGCAGACCGCGCCCGGGCACAGCGAATTCCTCGGCACCGGCGGCAGCCTGTACTACCTCAAGCACACCGATGTGATGCCCGGTTCGGATCGCATCGTGCTGGAAGTGCGCGACGAGACCACCGGTCGCGTCGAGCGCCGGATCGATCTGGCGCGCGGCGCCGACTACGAGATCGACGAGTTCCAGGGCCGCGTGCTGCTGACCCGTCCGCTCTCGCAGATCACCCGCGAGAACATCCCCACGCTGACCCGCGACACGCCGCTCGACGGCTTCGCGCAGATCCTGCTGATCGATTACGAATACATCCCCAGCGGGTTCGATGCCGACGCCTTCACCGCCGGTTTCCGCGGCAAGCACTGGTTCGGCGATCACGTCGCGATGGGCGCCACGTGGGTCGACGAGAACCGCGCTGGTGACGACTACATGCTCAAAGGGCTCGACCTGACCCTGCAGGCCGGTCGCGGCACGTATCTGAAAGTCGAACAGAGCCACACCCGTGCGACCAGTGCACCGATCTTCTTCTCCGACAACGGCGGTCTGAGCTTCACCCAGACCAACCCCACCGTCGGCGTGCGCGAAGGCGATGCGCGTTCGGTCGAAGCCCGTGCCAACTTCAAGGAGCTGGGCTGGAGCGAACTCGACTGGTCGGCCGGCGCCTGGTGGCGCAACGTCGACGCCGGCTACTCGGTCGGCCGTTTCGACACCGGCGTGGACATCCAGGAACACGGCGCCGAAGTGCTGGGCCAGTTCGCGCCCAACGTCAACGTGCACGGTCGCTACACCCGCGCCGAACGCGGCGCGGAAGCGCTGACCCAGACGCAGCTGACCGGCGAGTGGCGGATCAACGACCACGACAGCGTCGCGGCGGAACTGCGCCGGATCGATGAGGAGCGCACCACCGGCGATGTCACCGGCACGCTCGCTGCGCTGCAGTACAAGCACCGCTTCGGCAGCAGCCTGGACGTCTACGGCACCGCGCAGCTCACCGTCGACGACGATGGCGGCAAGTACGTCAGCAACGACGCGCTGACCCTCGGCGGCAAGTACCTGTTCGGCGATCTGTCCAGCATCGGCGCGGAAGTCACCAGCGGCGAGCGCGGCGATGCGGCGCAGATCAACGGCGAATACCGGATCAGCCCCGAGCACACGCTGTACGGCGGCTACACCTATTCGACCGACCGCAGCGACTACGACCCGCTGTTCAACGACCGCCAGAATTCCGGTTGGACGCTGGGCCAGCGCTGGCGCCTGTCGGACCAGGTGAACCTGTTCAACGAAAGCCAGTTCCTCAAGGCGCCGAACGAATCCGGCCTGGCCCACACCTTCGGCATGGATTTCTATCCGGGCGTGGGTTGGACCCTCGGCTTCACGCTGCAGCAGGCGAACCTCGACAAGGCCATCGGCAACGTCGATCGCGAAGCGGTGAGCGTCAGCGCCGGCCGCACGTCCAACGACACCCAGTGGCAGAGCAAGCTGGAATGGCGTCAGGACACCGGCGCGGAACAGCGCGACCAGTGGGTGACCACCAACCAGTTCACGCACAAGCTCAACGAGAGCTTCCGGATCGCGGCGCGCTTCAACTACTCGAAGACCACCGACGATCTGCTGACCGAAGCCGGCGCGAAATTCATCGAAGGCAACTTCGGTTTCGCATGGCGTCCGTTCGATTCGGGCAAGTGGGCGCTGCTGGGCAAGTACACGTATCTGTACGACGTTTCTTCACTGCCGCAGATCGGCGACAACGTCGCGTTCTACGACCAGCGCAGTCAGGTGCTCTCGCTGGAAGGCATCTACAAGCCGAACGTGCAATGGGAATTCGCCGGCAAATTGCTGCGACGCGAGGGCGAAGTGCGCTTCGGCCGTCTTGCCGGGCAGTGGGCGGATTCCGGCGCGACGTTCGCGGCGGGCCAGGCCCGTTACGCGTTCGCCGACAAGTGGCACGCGCTCGGCGAATACCGCTGGTTGGGCGTGAAGGACGGCGGCGACCGCCAGGGCGTATTGCTCGGGATCGATCGCGATCTGGGCAAGAACCTGCGCATCGGCACCGGCTACAACTTCACCGAGTTCAGCGACGACCTGACCGATTTCGATTACGACCACAAGGGATGGTTCCTGAACCTGGTTGGTTGGTACTGAGACAATGCAATGCTGCAAGCCCAGCATTGCTGCGGCATAAGGACGTGCCGTTGAACAGGTCCTGGAGGGACTTGTTCGACGGTTCTCTAACAACTCTTGGGTCTAAGGTGTTCTGCGTGCAAATGAATCGCAACAACCATCCGCGTCATCGCAGTTTCAAACTGTTGGTCGGGCTGCTGATCGCGGGAGTGTCATGTCATGGTGTCGCGTATGCGCAATCAGCGCCCTGCGCTTCCAACGAAGTTGTTCAAGACCTGAGCGCCGACACCAACCCCTGGACGTCCGGCAGTCTTGTCTACAGTGCGAACATCGGGACAGGCGCGTCCGCGCTCTCGATCAACGCGACCGCGACCAACAACAACTGGGCTTCAGGCTATCCCACGGTCCAGGCGACAGGCGCCATCGGAACGACGTTCACTTTTCTTGCGGATCATCCGAATGTGACCGCCAGCAACACGATGACGTTCACTTTCAGCAAGCCGATCAACAGGCTGCGCATCACCGCGACCGATCTCGATCATTTCGGCAGCTTCGACCACTATGCGGATCGGGTGGTCGTCAGCGGTCTGGCGCCGACAGGCGGCACGGTGTTGCCGACGGCAACGGCTGCCAGCGCGTTGGTGGGCGTCAGCGGAAATGCGGCATTCTCATTGGCTTCGGCACCCAACGAATGCACGTTCGATCAGAGCGATTGCAACGCGACCTACGATTTCAGCGCGCCCATCACGACGCTGACGGTGGTCTATGCGAACCAGGTGCCGCCGGCGCAGAACGATCCCACACCGCAATTGATCGGCGTGAAATTCGGCGGGTTCTGCGTGCAGAACCCGAATGCGGCCGTGACCAAGACCGCACCTGCCAGCGCCTCGGTGGGCACCGCGTTCAACTTCGGACTGACGGTCAGCAACCCGGGCAGCGCGGCGACCAGGACGCCGCCGACGGCGTTGCAGGTGACCGACGTGATCAACGCGAACCTGCTGACGATCAACGGCATCACTCCGGCGGCAGGTTGGACCTGTACGCCCAATACGGGCTTTCCGATCAATGCAGGCAGCGTCACCGTGACCTGCACGGCGAGCGCTGCCGTCAATGCCGGCGTGGTCAACCAGTCCGTGGCCACGATCAACGTCACGCCGAAGTCAGGCGCCTTGCCGGGGCCGATCGCCAACACGGCCAACATCCCCGCAGGCAGCGGCGGCGATATCGACAACACCAACAACAGCAGCAGCACCAGTACATCGCTCGCGGTGATTGCGGATCTCGTGTTGACCAAAACCAACACGCCGGGCGTGAACGGCAACGTCGATCAGCCTGCCGATACGCTCGTCTCGGGTACGACAGCGGTGTATTCGATCACCGTCAGCAATGCCGGCCCGGGTGTCGTCGCCAATGCGGTCGTGACCGACCCGGCGCCGACGAACTTGAGCTGCGCGACGGCCACCTGCACCGCTACAGGCGGCGCGACCTGTCCGATCCAGACCGGCGCCGCACTGGTGGCGGCGTTGCAAGGCGCGGGTGCGACGGTGCCGACCTTGCCGGTCGGCGGTTCGGTCACGATCGCATTGACGTGCAATGTGCCCTGATGCGGCTCGATCGCGGCCGTTCATGTGATTGAAACGCTGCACCCAGTCGGCAGGACGCCTGGAATCTAATAAAAGGAGGAGTACAGCGAGCGCCGACGCCATCGCATGGTCGGTGACGCGGGCGTGTCGTAACATCGCAATACTGTCCAGAAACAAGTTCGATGTCAGGGAATTCGACGCAGTAGGGCTCCGGAGGGATTCGCTTCCAGCGTACAGTCGAGAGGAAACACACTCATGAGCACATCGCAACAACCCCGCAGCGCGCATTCCTCCGCAGCGACGCGGCGTCGGCGGCTGACGACAATCGCAGCCTGTGCGATGGTGTTGTCGGGCGTACTCGGATCGAACTCGCCGGTCCACGCTCAAGTCTGTGCGACGCCCGGCAGCAACGGCGACGCCACCATTTCCGGCACCATCAATACCTACTGGACGGCCGCACCCGGGACCTATGGCGCGGGCGCCACTTCCATCTCGCTCAGCGGACAACGCGGCGCTGCCGCGACGCTGGCGCCGGGCGATCTGGTGCTGGTCATCCAGATGCAGTGCGCGAACATCAACAACAACAACGGCTTGAACTACGGTGACGGCGCTGGCGGTGAACCTGCATCCGGTTACTCCGATCCTGCCGGCAGCTGCCTCGCCGGGCGCTACCAGTTCGTGCGTGCCGGTACCGGCACCAGCAATGCGGTGCTCAATCTCACCGGCTCGCCGCTGACCGCCACCTACGTGCAGGCCAATGCCACCGCGACCGCCGGGCGTCGCACCATGCAGATCATCCGCGTCCCGCAGTATTCGAATCTCACGCTCGGCGGCACCGTCACCGCTGCGGACTGGGACGGCAACAGCGGCGGCATCGTCGTGCTGGACGCCGCGTTCACCCTGAACTTCAACGGCCAGACCATCAATGTCGATGGTCTGGGCTTCCGCGGCGGCGCCGGTCGCAGCCGTTCCGCGAACGACGCCGTCGAGCGCTTCCGTTGGGACGACGACACCCGGCATGGCGTGAAAGGCGAAGGCATCGCCGGCACGCCGCGATTCGTCAGTCTCAAGCGCGATCCGAACTCCGGAGCGACCGCAGGCATCACCGATCTCGGCGCGACCTGGGGCGGTTATCCCACCGGCGCTGCCAGCACCGGCGACTTCGCACGCGGCGCGCCCGGCACTGCCGGCGGCGGCGGCGCATTCTGGGACGGCGGCAGTGACAACGGCGGCGGCGGCGGCGGCGGTAACGGCGGCGCGGGCGGTCGGGGCGGCGCCGGTTGGCGCAGTGCCGGTTATTCAGGCGTGTTGGCCGACTACAGCAATCTCACCGACAAGAAATGGGGCTTCGGCGGTACCGGCTTCCTCGGTGCCAGTGTGGCCCGCCTGGTGTTGGGCGGCGGTGGCGGTGCCGGCGACAACAACGCCAACAGCCTGCCGGAACAGAGCAGCGGCGCGGCCGGCGGCGGTATCGTGATGGCGCGTGCAGTGACCGTGACCGGCAGCGGCGCCGTCAGTGCGCGCGGCGCCAGAGCGGCCGACAACCCGAGCAACGATGCCGGCGGCGGCGGCGGCGCCGGCGGCAGCGTTCTGGTGGTCGCGACCACGTGGAGCGCAACCCTGACCATCAACGCCAGCGGCGGTCGTGGCGGCGACGCCTGGGTGCCCGGCACGACGGCGCACGGCGGCGGCGGTGGCGGCGGCGGCGGTCTGGTGATCACCACGGCGGCGGCGGCGGTCACTGCGACCGGCGGAACGAACGGCCTCACCAACACTGCCGATGCGCCGTCCGGTGGCGCCAATCATGGCGCGCAGCCGGGCTCCAACGGCGCGGCGCAGACCATCGTGCCGACTGCGGACACGCCCGGCAGCGATGTCGGCCGCACCTGCAAGGCGGACATCCGCATCACCAAGACGAATACGCCCGGCGTCAACGGCGAAGTCGACCAGCCTGCGGATACGCTCGTCTCCGGCGCCGCCACGGTGTACACCATCACCGTGACCAATACTGGCCCCAAGCCCGCGAACAACACGCGCGTCAACGACCCGCTACCCACGGGCCTGAACTGTCCGACCGCGACCTGCACGGCTACTGGCGGCGGCGTCTGCCCTGCGTTGACCGGGGCTGCGCTGGTCGCGGCGTTGCAGGGCGCGGGCGTGACGGTGCCGACATTGCCGGTCAGTGGCAGCGTCAATTTCCTGTTGAACTGCACCGTGCAATAGTGACTGTCGATCGTCATTTGAAGATCGAATAGTCACAGCCTATCCGTAGCCGGTGGCGCCGCGCTCGATGCGGCGTCACCGAGACGAGCAGCGTGGACTCGAGCGCAGTCACGGGGTGCGTTGTCACGCAACCGACCCGGGATCGCAAACGCGTGGGCACATGATTCCCTGCACACAGGTTTGGCCTGTGTCTAGACCTTGGTCTATGTCCTGCGCTGCTGGAGCGGGCCGCGCTGGTGACAAGGAAGGCGCAGCGCGAAAGGACTTGTCGGCATCAGCGTCAAATTTCTGTTGAATTTCACCCTTCAATAGCGGCCTCCGTCACGAATTTCTCCGTTCGATAGTCGCTCTCTATTCGCAAACGGTGACGCGCGGGCTCGCTGCGATGTCACCGCGACAATTCCCGATTTTTTCAGGCTGAAAAAAAGCCAACCTGTCACTAGTGACAGTGCAAGCGCGATGACGCTCGCGCTTATCTTGCACATTGGGGCCACTGGTGCACCGGCCCTTTTCAGCGCGCGATGGATCACCAATCCGCTCTGCCGTCCACAGATGGCAGAGCGTGTTTGCGTAACGTGCCGATGAGGGTTGGCGGCCAGGGAAGCGAGACGCAAGACGGGGATGGTCATGACAGCGAGTCGGAAGTGGGTTCACATCGCGCGCGCGACGCCGCCGCGCAACGGGTGTCGTGTCGCAATGTCGCTGCGGGCGATGTTCGTCGCTGCAGTCGTTTCCGTTGCGTGCATCGCGACGGCGCATGCCGCGCAGGTGCAGCACCTCAACACCCAGACCGCCACTGCAACCGGTGCAGGCGCCACCGGTACGCCCACCATCGCCAGCTTCAATATTCCCAGCGGCAAGAACCGCGTGCTGTTCATCTGGCCGACGTTCGAGCGCGACCACTGCTCGCCGGCCGATGGCACGGGGGGCAGATGCGTCAGCGCCAACACCGCCGGCACCGGTCTGGGCGACAACTATCCTGAGCCGCGCGTGGGCACACCGCCGGCCACGACCAGCAACAACCAGCTCACCGCGCGGATCGTCGGCCCCGGCGGCACCATCAACAAACAGAACGCCCTGGTGATCGGCGGCACGCCCAGCGGCGACACCCGCTTCATCCGCATCAGCACCTCGCCGACCGGCTCGCCGGCCGGCACGGCGTTCTTCGGCGTCGATTCGTTCCACATCGCGCTGTTCGAGAACGAGATCAACACCCTGCTCGGCGGCGCGGCCTCGGGCACCGTCACCATCACCCTGCCGGATACCGTCGCACCGAGCAATGCGGGCGACGATGCGCTGCTGATCGCCTCGGTCTTTCAGAACGTCGAACAGACTCCGACCGGCTTCGTCCGCAACGCCACCGGGGTCGTGCAGACGGCGGGCGGTATCGATCCGGCAGGCAACTACACGATCACCGTGGCCGCCTACGACGCTGGCCAGGTGCCGGACGAAGCCGACGACGGCAAACTGGCCATGGGCGCCAATGCCACGACTGCAGGCTTTACCCTGCCCGCAGGTCATGTCGCATTGGCGACGCTGAGCACCACCAATGCCGGTGGCACCTACGACACTCCCAGCGCCGGCGTCACCAATGAGCCCAACGGCATGTCGGGTGGCGCGTATTTCCGCAACGGTGGCGCCACGCCGGGCAGTTTGTACACGCTGACCTCGGCGGGCACTGCAACGCCTGCAGTCTATGGCGGCACCACTGCATCCTTCCTGCTGGAATCCGACAACGCCGACGTCGCCGACGCCCCGATTTCCTACGGCAACCCGACGCATACGATCACGGGCATCCGTCTGGGCGCCAGCGTCGATGCCGACGCCAGCCTGCTCAACAACGCCACCGCCACCGGCGACGACGTCAACAACACCGACGACGAAAACGGCGTGACCCTCACGCCGCTGCTGCCGACCGGCGAAACCACCATCGTGCCGACCAGCATCCAGAACGCGAGTGGTTTCCTCAACGTCTGGTTCGACTGGAACGCCGACGGCGATTTCAACGATGCCGGCGAGCAGATGATCACCAACCAGGCGGTCGCGGTCGGCGCGACCAATCTCAACATCGCCGTGCCAATCACCGCGATCATCGGCCCGACCTTCGCGCGCTTCCGCGTCTGCACCAACAACACCGCGCTGGACAACTGCGCTACGCCGGCCGGCACGGTGCAGAGCGGTGAAGTCGAGGACTACCAGTTCACCGTGTCGCGCAAACTCCTGCTGCGCAAGACCACCCTCGGCGGCGTCGGCGGCGCCTTCGGCTACACCTTGACCAACACGGTGCAGACCACCGGCACGGTCACCACCACCGTCGTCAACACGCCGACCCAGGTCGATGGCGACACCGCCAGCACCGCGACGCTGGCCTACACCATCACCGCGCCGACCACGGCGGTCACCGTCAACGAAAGCACCTTGCCCGCCGGCTGGCAGCTGACCGGCGCAACCTGCGTCAACGCGGCCGGCACCACCGTCGGCAGCCTGGCAGGTTCCACCTACACCCTCACGGGTGCGGAGATCGGCGCCAGCGTCAGCTTCACCTGCACCTTCACCAATACGAAACTGCCGATCCTGCGTCTGCAGAAAGCCCTGCCGAGCGGCCGCTTCGTTGCAACCGACCAGTTCGCGCTGACCATCGCCGGCACCGGTGGGCCCGCAACGGTCACCACGACAGGCGCAGGCACAACGGCCACGGGCGTCGCCACGCTTAGCCCCGGCGCGCTGGGTGCGGTCTACACGCTCAGCGAAGCGGGTGCGGCGGGTGCGCTGTTGACGAACTACTCGACCACCTATGCCTGCACCAACGCCCTCGGTGGCGGGCAGACGCCCAGCGGCAGCGGCACCAGTATCACCATCACCGCAGTCGCGGGCGACGATCTGACCTGCACGCTCACCAACACCCGGAACAGCCAGGCCGATCTGCGTCTGACCAAGACCAACACACCGGGCGTCAACGGCGAAGTCGATCAAGCGGCGGACACGCTCGTCTCCGGCACAACCACCAGCTACAGCCTCACGGTCAGCAATCTCGGCCCGGATGCCGCCAACGGTGCGGTGCTGGCCGACCCTGCGCCAATCGGCCTGACCTGCACCACCGCCAGTTGCGGCAGCGTCACCGGTGGCGCCGTGTGCCCCGCGACCACCGGCCCGGCATTGGTGACGGCGCTGCAGGCCGGCGGTATCGCCATTCCCACCCTGCCCGCCGGCAGCTCGGTGACCTTCACGCTGACCTGCACGGTGAATTGATCGCCCCGAATCGACCCTGCGAAACCGACCTCGCGCAACCGACCCGCAGCCCGCCCGAATGGGGCTAGACTGAGGTCGCGGGAAGGCAAGCTGGGGCTGTCCTTCCCACTTTCCGCGGTCCGGTCCATGAAACCCTGCGATCAGCATGCCGATGATCGTGGGCTTTTCGCGATGGTTGGGGGAGGGGGCGATGATGGCGAGTGCAGCAAGCTCGAAACAGCAGGAGCGCGGCGCACGCGCACGTCGCCACAATCACGCCCTGGTCGCATTGGGCAGGCGCGTGTGGCACGAGGACTGCACCTTCGACACCGCCATCGCCGAGATCTGCGAAGTCGCCGCCGACACGCTTGAAGTGGAACGCGTCAATATCTGGCGAGTAGACGCGGCCACCCACCAATTGCACTGCGTGCATGCCTACGTCCACAGCAGTGGCGTGCACAACCCTCCCGGTTTCGACGAAACGCTGCTGCTGGATTCCGAATATGGCACCCAGCTCGACGAGGTGCGGGTCATCGACATCGCCGATGTCGGCAACGACAGCACCGTCTCCGCGTCGCAGGAAGCGCTGGGCGCGTATCTGCGCCGACATGCGATCCAATCGCTGCTTGACGCACCGGTGCGCGCGGAAGGCGATCTGCTCGGCGTGATCTGCAATGAGCACGTCGGCAGCGCGCGCGTGTGGACGCCCGAAGACCACGCCTTCGCCGGCAGCCTCGGCGACTATGTGGCGGTCGCGTACGAAATCGCGCGCCGTCGCGACATGGAGAACCGGCTGCGCTTTCTCGAACGCCACGACGCGCAGACCAATCTTCCCAATCGCGACCATCTGCTGGAAGTCGCGCACACCGCGCTGCGACCGCTGCACGACAACGATGCCGGCCTCGCGGTGATCCATCTGCAGATCGATCCGCCCGCCGGCAATGAACAGCTGGATATCGAAGGCTTCCACCGGTTCCTCGTCGACTGCGCCGAGCATCTGCGCGAGATGACCGCCGACAACGCCGCGCTGGCGCGGGTGCGCGACGATGCGTTCGCGATCATTCCGCATCGTCATCTGCGCGAAGTCGATGCGCTGGAGCTGGCCGAACGCTGCATCGACCTGGTGCAATCCGACGCGGCAGCGCCCACCGGCTATCCCGCCACGGTGACCGCCGGCATCGCGTTTTCGCGCGACCTCGCCGCGCCTTCGGCCGACGCGCTGCTGCGCAACGCCGAAAATGCCAGCCTGCGCGCGCGCGCGAACGGCATGGGGCGCTGCAAAGTCTTCAATGCGGACCGGCATCGCAGCCTGCTCACGCGCATGCGTACCGAGCAGTCGCTGCGCGATGCCTTCGACGACGGCCAACTGCTGCTGTACTACATGCCCGAGGTCGATCTGCGCGATGGCCGCTGGCGTTCCGCCGAAGCGCTGCTGCGCTGGCGTAACAGCGATGGCCGCATCGTGCCCGCAGGCGAATTCATCGATGCGGCCGAGAGCTCCGGCCTGATCGTCCGTCTCGGCCGCTGGGTCCTGCTCGAAGCCTGCAATGCGGCGATGCGCTGGCCCGCGCGCGACGGCATCGCGCCGATGCTGCGCGTCAACGTCTCCGCAAGGCAGTTCGAGGAAACCGGCCTCGCCGCCGACGTCGACAGCGCACTGGCCGAATCCGGCCTGCCGCCCGAACGGCTGTGTCTGGAACTCACCGAAACCCTGCTGCTGCGCGACCCCGCCGCCGCCGCCAAGATCCTCGCCCGGCTGCGCGCGCTGGGCGTGCACGTGGCGCTCGACGACTTCGGCACCGGCTTCTGTTCGCTCGGTTATCTCAAGCACCTGCCGATCGACACCATCAAGATCGATCGCGGCTTCACCGCCGGCCTGCCGCAGGACCGCGCCGACCTCGCCATCGTCAAAGCCTTGGTCGGCCTGGCGAACGACCTCGGTATCGACGTGGTCGGCGAAGGCGTCGAAACCGAAGCCCAGGCCCAGTGCCTGCGCGACTGCGGCGTGGTCGCGGTGCAGGGTTATCTGTACTCGCCCGCGATCGACAATAACGCGCTGGTAGCAGGCTTCGCAGCCCAACAACCATAAAGACCCGGCCGAACCTGTAGGAGGGCCTTCAGGCCCGAACCGCGAACATCAAACCCCCGTTTATCGGAATATATCGATTTTGTATCGATTCATACCGAAAAACGACTTGCCCCGCCCACGCCCGCCTTGTAACGTGGCCCACGTCGTGACAAGGGCGCCGGTGGCATGGAAATCAACTTCGAAGGCTTGCGCCTGCTGCTGCAGGGCCAGACCGTGATCTGGATGCTCGCTGCATCGCAGCTGTTGCTGAGTGTGGCGATGCTGATCCGCAGCATCAAAATCCGCGCGGGGAGCCGCCGATGAGCGCGCAGACCGCCGTGCTGTCGCCCGAACAGGTCGCCGGCCTGCTGTCGGTGCTGACCGAACGCAAGCTGCTGCCGCCGGCCGATCTCAAACGCCTGCGCCAGCTTGCCGAGCACCTCGACAGCCAGTGGCGGCTGCCGCTGGCCGACGCCCTGCGGCTGATCTTCCCGGACGCCCCGCCGGCCGCAGCCGAGGCCAATTTCCGCAACCTCAAATCGCGTCTGGATGGCCGTCAGGCGGCCGCGATCGCCGCCGCCAAGCTGCATCCCGAGCAGCGGCTGGCGCTGGAGGTCTCGGCCAAACGCGACGACCCCGCCCAGCGGATCGGCTTTCACGGCCGCCCGCCGATGCAGGCCTGGGCGCGGGTGGACGATCTGGAAGGCGCCGAACGCAACGGCCCGCTGTACGACAACATGGCCGCTCGCCCGACCGGGGCCCAGCCAATCCTGCTGCTCACCGTCAATCAGCACGAACGCCAAGCCGTACTCGATGTGTTCCTGCAGGGGCGCGAACCGTATCCGTTCCTGGTCGATGGGTTCCCGTACGACTATCTTGGCGATGCCCCCGGCGACGCCGGCTATGCCCGCCCGGTAGTCGCTTTCAGCTGCCAGATGGGCAGCCTGCGCAGCGGCGCCGCGCTGCCGCGCGTGGCCGACGCCATCCGCCATCTGCGCCCCTACGCGGTGCTGGCGGTGGGCATCGCCTTCGGCGACAAGCGCAAGCAGGCACTGGCCGACGTGCTGATCGCCGATCAGGTGCAAAGCTACGAACCCGCCCGCCTCAATCCCGATGGCAAGCACACGTGGCGCAGCGAAAAGCTGCCAGTCGAATCGCGCTGGCTCGAGCGCATCACCCAGCGACCGCTGCAGGGCGTCACCCAGCGCAAAGGACTGCTGCTGTGCGGCGAGTTGCTGGTGGACAACGCCGGTTTCCGCAAGCTGCTGGCCGACGAGTTTCCGCAGGCCATCGGCGGCGATATGGAAAGCTTCGGTCTGGCCGTGGCCTGCCAGCACGAAAACGTGCACTGGGCGGTGATCAAGGCGGTCTGCGACTGGGGCGACGGCAGCATCAACCGTGATGGCGATGCGAAGAAAACCGCGCGCCAGCGTCGCGCCGCGCTCAAGGCCGCGCAGGTGGCGTACAGCGCGGTGTTTTTGGAGGCGCCGCCGGTCGCGCGCGCTGCCCGTGCACGCAAGGCGCGAGCGGCAGGCAAGCAGCCCGCGCAAGCAAACCCGCCCGCAGCCGAGCCGCGCACGCCCGACCATGACGAAGCCGCCAAGCGCAAGCTGCTGGACCTTTACGGGCACACCCACAGCCAGCGCGACGGCGAACGTGCGCAGGACAGCGCCGCGCGCTCCATCCACGCCAGCCTGCTGGCCTGGCTGGAAAACCCAGGTGCCGCGCCGGTATTCGCCCTGCTCGGCGAATACGGCATGGGCAAGACCATTTCCTGCCAGCGTCTGTACAAGGCGCTGAAAGCTGCGCGGCAGGCGCCCGACGCTCCGGCGTGGATGCGTCGCCCGGTGTATTTCGACCTGCGCGAACTCAGCCTGTTCAAGGGCCGCGCGCGTGGCGCCGAAACCCCGCTGCCCACCGCCGAGGCGCTGGTCAATGATCTGTTCGCCTTCGGCTGGACCGCCAAGCCCGGCCAGGCAAAGCCGGTCCATGCCGATCTGCAGCAGTGGCTCGCCGAGGGCGCGCTGCTGATCCTCGACGGCCTCGACGAATGCCTCGTGCATCTGGACGAAGACCAGCACGGCCAGTTCCTGCAGATGCTGCTGCGGCTGCTCGCCGATCATCTGCCCGACGACGGCGAAACTGCGCCGCCGCTGCTGCCGCGCCTGCTGGTGTCCTGCCGCACCAACTTCTTCAAGACCCTCAGCGATCAGCGCAACACCTTCACCGGCTACCGCCGTGGTCGGGTGGACGCGCAGTGGTACGAATCGCGCGTGCTGCTGCCGCTGACCGAAGCGCAGGTGCGCGAATATCTGGCGGCGGTGCTGCCGGAACTGCCGATCGCCCAGATCGAAGCCCTGATCGACAGCACCCACAATCTGCGCGAAATGGCCGAGCGGCCGATGACGCTCAAGCTGCTGGGCGAATACATCCCCGACCTCGAAGCCGAGCGGGCGGCCGGCGGCGTGGTCAACGGCGCCTATCTGTACGGCCGCGTCGCCAACAAGTGGCTGCAGCGCGACCAGGGCAAGCACCACCTGCGGCCCGAGCACAAACTGCGGTTGATGCCGGCGCTGGCCGCGTACCTGTGGCGCAGCCGCGTGCGCAGCCTGCCCTACGACGAACTGCACGCCTGGTTCCACGACTGGCGCGACTCCCAGCCCGATCTGGCCCGGCTGTATGCACCCGGCGTGTACAACCAGAGCAAGCTGGAAGAAGACCTGCGTACCGCCACCTTCGTGGTGCGGCAGGATGCCGACGATGCCAGCGCAAAAAACGGTGGCGATGACGCCGATGCGGCCGACGGCTTCCGCTTCGCGCACAGCTCGCTGGCCGAATACTTTCTCGCCGTGTACCTCGCCGATGCGGTGCGCGCCGACCGCTTCGAGGACTGGGCGATGCCGATCCCAAGCGTCGAAACCCTGGGCTTTCTGGCCCAGAAACTGACCCTCGACCAGGCCGCGCTGCCGGCCGCGCGCCGCCGCGATGGTGGGCTCATCGCCACCCTCAACCGCTGGCGCAAAAGCTACCTAGCGCAGGCCACTGAACTGCTGCTGCGCCACGCCCTTGGCGCGCTGCGGCTGCCCGAGGGCGAGCGCGTTGCGCCGATGCTGGCCGGCTTCGACCTGCGAGGTGCGCAGTTGCGTGACTGGCGATTCGGCGAGCGCTTCGCAGACCGCGACGCGCCGCTGCTGGATATGGTCGGGGTGCAATGGACCGACGCCGACCTGCGCGACTGCGACTTCGCCCACGTGCGTCTGGACGACGGCGATTTCAGCGGCGCGCGGTTGGATCTCGCCGCCTTCCAGCACTGCAGCGCGCAGCGCTGCGATTGGCGCAACAGCGATCTGCTGGGCACGGTGTTCCGCCACTGCAGAATTGATGGCAGCCAGTGGCAACCGCTGCGCCAGTGCCATCGCCCCAACGTGGTGGACTGCAGCGGGGCCGAGACGCTGACCGATGCGATCCGCCCCGCACACGAACCCGTAGGAGGGCCTTCAGGCCCGAACCATATCCTGACCACCGCAATCTCCACCGCCACTCTCGCCACCCTCCCACCCAAACTCCGCGCCTCCATCGCCAGCCAAGGCGACACGGTGCGCAGCGTCGCGCTGAGTGCGGATGGCGACCGCGTAGTGTCGGGATCGGATGACGGCACGGTCCGCGTGTGGGAAGCGGCCAGTGGCGAGTGCGTTCGTGAGCTGCGTGGGCATACGGGTTGGGTGCGGAGCGTCGCGCTGAGCGCGGATGGCGGTCGTGTGGTGTCGGGCTCGGATGACGGTACGGTGCGCGTGTGGGAAGCGGCCAGTGGCAAGTGCGTTCGCGAGCTGCGCGGGCTTACGCGTGCGGTGAACAGCGTCGCGCTGAGCGCGGATGGCGGTCGCGTGGTGTCGGGCGGGACTGACGGCACGGTACGTGTGTGGGATGCGGCCAATAGCGAGTGCGTTCGCGAGCTGCGTGGGCATGAAAGTCAGGTGGATAGCGTCGCCCTGAGCGGGGATGGCGGCCGCATAGTGTCGTGCTCGTATGACGGCACGGTACGTGTGTGGGAATCGTCCAGTGGCGAGTGCGTTCGCGAACTGCGCGGGCATGCGGGTTGGGTGCGGAGCGTCGCGCTGAGCGCGGATGGCGGGCGAGTGGTGTCGTGCGGGGATGACGGCACGGTACGTGTGTGGGAATCGTCCAGTGGCGAGTGCGTTCGCGAACTGCGCGGGCATGCGGGTAGGGTGCTGAGCGTCGTACTGAGCGCGGATGGCGGTCGCGTAGTGTCAGGTGGGGATGACGGTACGGTGCGCGTGTGGGAATCGTCCAGTGGCGAGTGCGTTCGTGAACTTCGTGAGTTTACAACTCCGGTGTGGAGCGTCGCCCTGAGCGCGGATGGCGGTCGTGTGGTGTCGGGCTCGCATGACGGTGCGGTACGGGTGTGGGAAGTTACTAGTGGCGAGTGCGTTCGCGAGCTTCGCGGGCATACGAGTCGGGTGCTGAGCGTCGCGCTGAGCGCGGATGGCGGCCGGGTGGTGTCGGGATCGGATGACGGCACGGTATGGGTGTGGGATGCGACGAGTGGCGAAACCCTTCGCGAGCTTCGCGGGCATACGCGGGGGGTGAGCAGTGTCTCGCTGAGCGCGGATGGCGGCCGGGCGGTGTCGGGATCGTATGACGGCACCCTGCGGGTGTGGGATGCGACGAGTGGCGAGTGCGTTCGCGAGCTTCGCGGGCATACGCGGGGGGTGACCAGCGTCTCGCTGAGCGCGGATGGCGGCCGCGTGGTGTCGGGTTCGGACGGTACGATGGGGGTGTGGGATGCGACGAGCGGCGAGTGCGTTCGCGAGCTTCGCGGGCTTCGCGGGCATACGAGTTGGGTGCGGAGCGTCGCGCTGAGTGCGGACGGCGGCGTTGTGGTGTCGGGTTCGGATGACAACACGGTGCGGGTGTGGGATGCGACGAGCGGCGAGTGCGTTCGCGAGCTTCGCGGGCATACGGATTGGGTGCGGAGCGTCGCGCTGAGCGCGGATGGCGGCCGCGTGGTGTCGGGTTCGTCTGACGGCACGGTGCGGGTGTGGGATGCGACGAGCGGCGAGTGCGTTCGCGAGCTTCGCGGGCATACGGATTGGGTGCGGAGCGTCGCGCTGAGCGCGGATGGCGGCCGCGTGGTGTCGGGTTCGTCTGACGGCACGGTGCGGGTGTGGGATGCGACGAGCGGCGAGTGCGTTCGCGAGCTTCGCGGGCATACGGATTGGGTGCGGAGCGTCGCGCTGAGCGCGGATGGCGGCCGCGTGGTGTCGGGTTCGTCTGACGGCACGGTGCGGTGCTTTGCCGGGGCGGACGGGCGGGCGGCGGCGAACGCTGCGGACCTGCACTGCGCGTGGGTAGCCGCCGTCGGTAGCCCGCACGACATCCTCAGCCATGCCAGCTGGCGGCCAGCGCAAGACGGCGAAGGCGACACCCTGATCTCCGCCAGCGGCGACGCCTGGCGCTTCCTCAGCTGGGACGTGGCCGATCCCACCGAACCCAGCGGCTGGCGGCGGGTGCCGCTGCAGGCTTACGAATGAAGACTGCAGCGCCGCCGGTCCGGGCGGCGGAATGGCACATATCGAAGCGGTATAGCGTGCGCCTTGGCGCATGTGCTTTTTCGCGACGATCGCATGCAACACCTCGCAAACGATCAAGCAGTTCCCGATATCCCCAAACACTTCAACCCCACGGGTCATCCCCGCGAACGGGGCAGTGCTTTTCAACAGCCGAAGGCTGGTCATCCAGCGACGTTGAAGCCGTCTGCAAAGCACAAAGACACTGGGTTCCCGCGTTCGCGGGAACGACGGGCGTGGTATGGGGTGCGACGTGGCGCAGCGTTTTTTTTGCCACGCTGCCCAAAGCGGTGCGCCAAGGCGCGCCCGATTGGCCTACGCTGTGCGTCCCGAGCCCGAGGCGATTTCCATGCGCATCCTCTCAGCGACTTTCGCATCCGCCTGCCTGTTGAGCATCGTTAGCGGCGCGGTCTTTTCCGCCGACCGCGTCACCGGCAAACCCTTCGCCACCCGCAGCGAGGTCTACGCACCGCATGCGATGGCCGCGACCTCGCATCCGCTGGCGACGCAGATCGCGCTGCAGACGATGCGCGATGGCGGCAGTGCGATGGACGCCGCGATTGCCGCCAACGCCGCGCTCGGGCTGATGGAGCCCACCGGCAACGGCATCGGCGGGGATCTGTTCGCGATCGTGTGGGATCCGAAAACCAAGAAGCTGCACGGCTACAACGGTTCGGGACGTTCGCCGAAAGCGTTGACGCTCGACGAATTCAAGCGGCGCGGCCTGACCGATATTCCGGCGCATGGCCCATTGCCGGTGAGCGTGCCGGGCACCGTCGATGCGTGGTTCGCGCTGCACGGGCGTTTCGGCAAGCGCACGATGGCGCAGAATCTCGCGCCCGCCATCCGCTACGCGCGCGACGGCCATCCGGTGCACGAAGTCATCGCGTATTACTGGGGCCGCAGCGTGCCGGTGCTGTCGAAGTTGCCGGGGTTCAAGGAACAGTTCACCGTCGACGGTGACACGCCGGATCAACGCCGTGGCCCGCGCAGGGGCGAGACCTGGCGCAATCCGAATCTCGCGAACACGCTGGAGAAGATCGCGAACGGTGGCCGCGATGCGTTCTACAAAGGCGACATCGCGCGCAGCATCGATGCGTATTTCAAGGCCAATGATGGCTTTCTTCGTTACGAAGATCTGGCCGCGCATCGCGGCGAATGGGTCGATCCGGTCAGCACCAACTATCGCGGCTACGACGTCTGGGAACTGCCGCCGAACGGGCAGGGCATCGCCGCGCTGCAGATCCTCAATCTGCTCGAACCCTACGATCTGAAAAGCTACGGCTTCGGCAGCCCCGAGCATGTGCACCTGTTCGTCGAAGCGAAGAAACTCGCGTTTGCCGATCGCGCTGCAACCTATGCCGATCCCGCGTTCTACAAGACGCCGATCGCGCGCCTGATCTCGAAGGCGTACGCGAAAGAACGCGGCGCATTGCTGTCGATGGACCGCGCGATGAAAGCGGCGGAGCCCGGCATCATTCCCGAGTTGAACGAAGGCGACACTATCTACATGACCGTCGCCGATGCCGACGGCATGATGGTCTCACTGATCCAGTCCAACTATCGCGGCATGGGCAGCGGCATGGCGCCGCCGGGGTTGGGTTTCATCTTCCAGGATCGCGGCGAGATGTTTGTGCTGAAGGATTGCGATCGCAAGCCGGCGCACCCGAACTGCTATGCGCCGGGCAAGCGCCCGTTCCAGACCATCATTCCCGCGTTCGTGACCAAAGACGGCAAGCCGTGGCTGTCGTACGGCGTGATGGGCGGTGCGATGCAGCCGCAGGGCCACGTGCAGATCCTGATGAACATGATCGACTTCGGCATGAACCTGCAGGAAGCCGGCGATGCGCCGCGCATCCAGCACGACGGCAGCACCGAACCCACCGGCCAGAACACCGCGATGACCGATGGTGGCGAAGTGGATCTGGAAACCGGCTTCCCGATCGACACCATCAGCGCGCTGATGCGCAAAGGCCACAGCGTGCGTTTCGCCGACGGCCCCTACGGTGGCTATCAGGCGATCATGGTCAACCCCGAGGGCGGTTACATCGGCGCCAGCGAATCGCGCAAGGATGGGCAGGCGGCGGGATATTGAGGCGCGTGCGACAACGTGCATGCACGCTGGGCCTGTCGGCGCGACAAGGCGGCCGTAGCCGCCTTGTGAGGTCGCGGTGTTATCAATCGCTGCCATCGCAGCGATCACGCGGGCCGCGAAAAACCCTCAGCCGCCGCAGCCGCGACGTGACAGACAGTCGAAGTACTCGGCGTTGCAATCGTCCTCAAGACCGCCGTTGACGAGGCACATTTCGCGCTGGTCCCAGCAATAGGCGTACGTGGAGGGTCTGCAGACGGCATTGGCGTGACCAGCGCTGCCCAGGGTCAGCAGCAGGCCGAGAACGAGGGGTTGGATCAGTTGACGAGTCGTGTTCATGGCGCTTCCATTGCGTTGGCCCCACAGCGGGGCGAATCATGCTACTACGCTGTGCGCGGCCCTGGCGCTGCAGTGCCGCAAAGCTGCGGAGGGTGCCGGGGCGGGCATCGATCGGACGTTCGCCGGCATTGCACAGCCCATGCGTACAGCGCAGCGCTCGCGCTGTGTGAGCGACGGTTTTCAACAGCCGAATGGCTGGTCAAGTCGCGATGGCTTGCGGCGTATCTTGACCAGCCATTCGGTTGTTGAAAGCCAGTAGCCTATCGCGACTTCCGTCGCCCCCACATTCACCCACGAAATGACCTTCGACGCCTTCGCCCTGATTCTGACGATGCTCGCGCTGGGCTACGCCTTCCAGCGCCTGCGCGTGTTGCCGGACAACGCGGCGCAAACGCTCAACCTCGTGGTGCTGTACGTGTGCCTGCCGGCGGCGGTTCTGCGCTATGCGCCGCGCCTGCATCTGGAGCCGGCGTTGATCGGTGTCGCCGTGGTGCCATGGCTGTTGCTGATCGCGACCGTGGTGCTGGTCTGGTTGTGTGCGCGCGCATTCAAATTCAGGGACGACGAACGCGCGGTGCTGCTGCTCACGGTCGCCTTGGGCAACACCAGTTTTCTCGGCTATCCATTGACCCGCGCGCTGATCGGCGAAGACGCGCTGCCGTATGCGGTGATCTACGACCAGTTCGGTGCCTTCCTCATTCTTTCGACCTTCGGTCTGTGGGTGCTCGCGCGCTACGGTGGCGACGCACGCCCGACCGCGCGTGGAATGTTGCTGCGGGTGCTGAAATTTCCGCCGCTGTGGGCGTTGATCGCGGGGTTCAGCGTAATGCCAGAAGCGCCGCCGCAATGGATCGCCGGCGCGCTGCAGCGTCTGTCCGATGCGCTGCTGCCGCTGGCGATGCTGACCATCGGGCTGTCGGTGAAACTCGCGCTGCCGCGCGACGAACTCAAGCCGCTGGCGACCGGCCTGGTGCTGAAACTCGCGCTGATGCCCGTGCTCGCGCTGCTGCTGGTGCCCTTGCTCGGTCTGCACGGCGACATGGCGCGCACCACGGTGCTGGAATCGGCGATGCCATCGATGGTGACGGCTGGCGCGCTGGCGATCTCGCACAATCTCGCACCGCGCCTCGCCGCTGCGATGGTCGGCTATGGGCTGCTGCTGTCGCTGCTCACGCTGCCGTTCTGGGCCCGGATCGCCGCTGGGTGATGCCTCGGGTGTGTCGCTTTTTGCCGGCTGGGAATGCGCCCTCACGGGTTCGTTTCGCAGCCGCTTTTGTGACGAATTAACCAAAATCGCCTTGGTCTCGACCGCACTTTGATGCGGAATGTCCTGTTTATGCCGCAACGCGCGGCCTTGTGATGACTGAGCGGTCATCCCCTGCCTCCGTGGCGCCGGGATGTGTCACGCATGCGCCCTGTCGGGCCATCGATGCGCGCGATCGACTCGGCGCCATGTCGCGAACAGAGGTCCGGATCTTTCGTGACGCCGAAATCACCGGGTGGATGGACAACAAGCCAAGGAAATTCCGATGCACAGCATGAAAAGAAAGACCGGCCACGCTTTCGCGGGCAAACGTTGCAGCGCCATCCTGTTGCTGGCGGCGATGATCATGCCGGGAGCGGGCATGGCCGCCGACGGGAAGATCGGCGCATCGCAGTTCTATTCGCGCCTCGATTATGACGTGAACAACAGGCCCTACCGTATCGCGGAGATTCCCGCGAGCTGGTACAGCACCCGGCCATCCTGCGCTGGGGTTGCGTTGAACAACACACCGTATGTCGCTTCGTTCGTGGGTGGTAGTGGCAATTTCGGCAATACCGACGCGGGCAATGCGACGAGGAACGGGTACTACCAGGGCAAGATGATGGCCATGGCGAATGCGCTTTCGGCCAATGGCGGCTGCGTGAGAGTCGTGTCGATCGAAACGCCGCTTGTCGCCGATGGTGGCTACGACAATTACGTCGCCTACGCCAATTACAATTTCTTCGGTGCGACGATGAACGGCAGCCCGATTGTCTACGACCCGATGTCCAGAGGCGCCAGCGCGGAATTCGCCATCACCCTGGATATGCAGCGCACGGGGACTTATTCGGCAGCGGTGCGCTGGTATCTGCACGGTGGAAGCGCCAGTGCGATGCATGCGGCTCGACTGCTCGACATGCTCAACGATGGCGCGGTGTCCGCTTACGCCTACAAAATTCCGCAGGCGACGATCCTCGAATCGCTGCCGATTTCCGGCGACATGCTGGAGATGTGCCGGAACGTCAACGCGCTCAGTTCGGCGGACCAGATCATTTCCAAGATCTACGCTGGATACGAAACCGCGAACACGTGTTCGGTGGTGCGCGCCAATCCGACGATGTACAACTACAAAGTCTACGGTACGGGCATCCGCGACTGGTACGTCGGCGCCAAGGCGAAAAGCGTGCATGTGATGATGGGCGCGAACGATCCGCTGTGGAAAGAGACGCTCGACAAGACCGAGCCCAATTACTGGTACGTCTCGCCGACGACCGCGGGTTGGGCATCGCTCGGCGTGTACAGGAATTTCCTCGCGACGATCGGCGTTGCGGAAAGCACCTGCACGAATCGCTCCCCGAATGTGTTCGATGGTTCCCATGCGAGCTACATGTGGAACAGCGATCAGAAAGCCGACTGCGGCGCGGGCGGCCGGATCAATATCCGCCAGTACCAGCACGGTGCACATGGCCCCCTATCGAACTACATGTACGGCACGCATCCGTACGGTAATGCCATCAGCCACTTGCGCGCCTGGCTGTGGTGAGCCGCTGAACGACTGCGGCAGCGCAGCGGCGCTACGACCGTCTCGCTTCGCGCTACCGATGTCGCCGTAAACCGACCTGTCCGGCATCGCGGCCGGACAGGCCCATTTGATCAACGATAGAGAGACGCTCCATGCGTGAAGAAACAATTGCAGGCACGGTAACGTGTCGGGGAAAGAACGTGTCCGGCTGGGCAGGGACGCTGTTGACGCTGTCGATGGCGACGACAGTCGTTTGCTCCGGCAGCGCGGTTGCGGCCACGCCGTTACCGGTCGCGAATCCGTTGACCTTGTCCGGCACCGACGCGACCGGCGTCGGCGATCCCGATATCGTCAAGTATCGTGGCAGCTACTACATGTATTCGTCCCGCAACGGACCCGATGGCGTGCACGTCTGGTCATCGCGCGATCTGGTCAACTGGACGCCGCGTGGCGTCGCCGCTTCGGTGGCCGAGGCCTGGTACGGCTGGGCGCCCGATGTGCTGTATCACAACGGCCAGTTCTACATGGTGACCAGCGGCGACACGGGCGCCTACACCGATCATGTGGTCATGCGCAGCGACCTGCCGATCGGTCCTTTCGTTCGTCTGGCCGACAATCTGCCGGGCAGCATCGACGGACACATCTTCCAGGACGACGACGGCAAGCTGTACTTTTTCTGGGCATCGCACGGCGGCATCCGCTACCGGCCGATGACCGCGCCGAACACCATCGACACCGCGCAACCGGAACGACAGCTCACGGGCTGTGCGGTGAACATCGTCAGCAGTTGGACGGAAGCGCCAATGGTGTGGAAACGCAATGGCGTGTATTACCTGTCGTACTCGGGCAACGACCTGATGCGTCACGACTATCAGACGCATGTCTGCAAGGGGACTTCGCTGGCGACGCTTGCGCCGCAACCGAACCGCGTGCTGTTGCTCGATACGACATTGCCGTGGACAGGCTCCGCGCACAACACGGTGGTCATGGGGCCCGATCTGGTCACGCCCTACACCGCGTATCACCTGCGCGACGGCACCACGACCAATCTCTACCGGAAATTCGCGCTCAGCGAAGTCTGGATCGCCTCCGACGGACAGCTGCGCGCCACATCGCCGGAAGGCAGCGTCAATCTGCCTTCGCAGCCAATGTTCCGCGACGATTTCGAGCGCGACGCGATCGGGCCGGCCTGGCAACAGTTCGGCGCTGCGCCGTGGGGGACCTGGGGCCGCGAATTGCTGTGGAACGACAGCACGAACCGCAGCGGCTGGCATCTGCAGATCACCAGCACCCAGGTGTCGCCCGCCGATTACGTCTACGAAGGCAGCGCCAAGCACTTCGGCTGGGGATCGCTGGCGGTTTCGCCCTATCCGAAGTACGGCATCGTATCGAGCGTGGTCAAGGACGGCGCCGGCAATGTCACCAGCGCGTTCTTCTTCGGCGTCGATGCGCGCAACAATCTGCTGGTGTCGTGGGCGCTGGTCAACGGTGTGGACATGGGCTGGCAGAACACGGCGATGCCGGCGGGCTGGAACCACAACGCCTGGCACGCGCTGCGCATCGAGAAACGCGGCAGCACCTTCAAGCTGTACTACGACGACATGTTGAAGCAGACCCGGAACGTCGCCTTGAACGGCGGTGGTTTCGGCGCCGGCGCCGACAACACGCACGTGGATTTCTCGTCGCTGGCGATGAATCACAACATCAACGGCTGGTATCGCATGACGCCGCGCTGGGCGCCAGACAAAGCGGTGGAAGTCGGCGCCTGGAGCACGGTCAACGGCGGCAACGTGATCCAGTGGGCGTTCGGCAACAATCAGGCGAACCAGCTGTGGTGGGCGCAGTCGCGCGGCGGCACCGGCGGCGTGTGGTGGACAAACAAGCACAGCGGCAAGGTGCTGGAAGTCGCCGGAATATCCACGGCCAACGGCGCCAATGTGCAGCAGTGGGACGACGTGCGCGGCGGCAACCAGACGTGGTTGCCCGAATCCGCAGGCGGACCCTGGTGGAGCTTTCGCCCCAACCATGCCACCGGGCAGTGCCTGGATATCAGCGCCGGCAATCCAGCGAACGGCGCGAACGTACAGCAATGGGCCTGCAACGGCCTAGCGCCGCAGCAGTTCTCGCTGACGGCCTATTGATCGACGCACGCAGCCGTCCGGGTCGCGCAACGCCCGGGCGTATCGACAGGACCGTGCCGGACCCGAGTCGGCAGGCAGGGATGCAGGTGCGCGTACGGGACGTCGGCATTCTGCCAATGTCCAATCATCAACATCGTTACTCACCGGAGAAATGAAAATGTCCGAAACAAAGCGGAAAAGCACAGTCACCCAACTGCTCAAACGCAGTGCGCTGCTGGCGCTTCTGGCGCTGCCCGGCATCAGCCAGGCGGCGGGCACGAACAACGGAATCTTCACCCTGCAGACGCGGACGACCGTCGTGGGCAAACAGTTCTATCTGGCAAGCGTTCCGTCCAGCTACTACACCCATTGCCCGGCAGGCTACAACAACCTGCCGTACCTGATGATCGCGCCCGGTGGATACGGGAATTTCACTACCGACCCCACCGGGCACGACAACTACTACACCAACATCACCAATACCGCCTACGCCCTCAGGGGCAAGTGCATCCGGGTGATCAGCATCGAGGCGCCGAACTATTCGGTGTTCGACTATCCCGAAACCAGCGCTTTGCAATTGCCTGCGGATACCGTCAACACCGATTACTGGGCGAACCTTCCCCCGCGCCGCGCGGCCGCCTATCTCCGCGATACGATCATCAACATCCAGGCCGACGCCGCCTACAAGTTCGCGCCGCGCTGGTTCCTGCGCGGCGGCAGCGCATCGTCGATGTATGCGGCGAAATTGATCGATGTCTACGGCACCGCAGCCGCTGCGGGCGCTGCGGGTTTCAAATATCCGAAGACGCTGATCCTGGAGTCGCTGCCGAGTTCCGGAAACGTCTACAACGCATGCCGATACTCGACCCCGAACAGCCTCGTGCGAAGCATCGCCAACACGCTGTACCAGTATCCCTTCGGCTACCCGGGAGTCACGGCGTGCCAGAACATCATCGCCAACCCGAATGCACACAATTGGAAGTTCTACAACGGCCTGGGGCTTGCGACTTATACGGGTCTGGGCAACAACCTGTTCATCATGAACGGTGCGGACGATTCCATCTACAAGGACAACCCCAGCATCATCGGCGACAGCTGGACGATGGACAAATTGTTGAGCGATTTCGTGGTCAATACCGGGAAATGCAGCGGCCAGGCGTTCAGCGGCAGCAACAGTATCTCCGCGGTCAATCGTGATGTCTTCTTCGATTGCGACATGAAGACGCACGTCGGACTCTACAGGAATGGCGGGCATGGTCCCGTAGCCGCCAGCAGTCTGGCGCTCGACGATCTGGTCAATACCGCGATCGACCCGGGCGAAGTCCGCGGCGTCATCGATCCTCTCTCCGGCAATACCATCAACGGCTGGGCTTGCGCTTACACCAGCAGAACGTCGATCAGCGTCCACTTGTATCTGGGTGGTTCGGCGGGAGTCGGCACCATGGTCGGCGCCTACGATTCGAACAAGCCCAGCGAAGCTGCGGTCGGTACGGCCTGCAGCGGCCGCGGAACGGCGTACCGGTTCTCGATCCCGCTGACGCTGGCCATGCGTCAGGCGTACCGGGGCAAGAAGATCTACATCCATGCGATCCAGCCGATGGGCACGTCGCCGAACTGGCTGATCGGCAACTCGGGCGTCTATTCGGTGCCTGCACCGTAACTCGCACCGCCGTCGCGTCGTGCGAGGTTCGCATGGCGCGACGGCATCCGGTACGGCGCGCTGCTGGTGGCGCGTACGCTGTCCTGCAGTAGCTGGATTGCCAGCGTGTGGCGCGCGCCCACTCGGGCGATATCTGCGTGTTCATGATAGCCGATAGACAAACGCTGAAAAATTGAAGCTTTTGCAGCAGATGGATGTTTCAAAGCTGCGGTCAGCTGGCAACTACATTTGGCTTGCGCTGCATCGCATCCAGATTATGTCTAGTGAAGTTTGGAGTGCAAGATCAGGGAGTGACTGCGTGAGAAAAGACTACCGGTTGGCAGTTCCGTCATTAATCTTGTGAAGTGAGGAATTTATGAAAAAGAAAATACTGTGGTTGGCAGTGCTTGCGTCGGCATCATCGATCATGGAGGCGAATGCGGCGCCGGGCTGGGGAACATTTGGTCCTTATTCGGCAGGTACCTATCAGTATAAAGTCAAGGAATATCGGGAAGATGTAACGGTAGCCAACAGTATCTTTCCAGACTGCATGGCAAAAAATCCTGAATTGGTTCGTGCTGCGCCCATCGTTATTTTCTTTCCGGGGGCGCACGGCGCTTATGATTCGACGTCAGCGGATTATCCGGAAATCACTAGAATCGCGCAAAAGCTTCATGTCGCGTGCGCGAGGATGTTGGTCGTTGTTGGTGTAACGCCGTATGCGGCGGGAACGATTAATCCCTATCAAACAATCGATGCATTTTTACCAAGTACTCGCAATGTCGAGGCCGCCACTGACTACATCATGCGCAATTATTCAAGTGCATCGAGTGTGACTTATGTTGGGGGTAGTTCCAGCGCACTGTTTGGCGCAAAACTGTTGGAATTGCGCAGGGGCGAAATTTTTTCGCCTGCAAGCTCTTCTCCTTGGACCAAGTTGAAAAGATTTATTTTAGCGGGCCCCGGGGCAGGGGACATGTACTTTGCGTGTCGCAATGCCGGCACGGGATCTCACATTGAAATATCGAGTTTGCCAGGTGCGGTTGGCGAATATCTTCCGAATGGAAATAAATCGACTTGCGTGAACTACACCAATTTTGTTGAGTCCAGCCCAAATTCATCCGGGATGGGCGCATTTTACAGCCCGCTTACGGCCGTCGAAAAAAATGCGATGGCTGCTGGCACTGGCCCGAAAATCAATATGTTTGTCGGCGCTAAAGATCATATTTATGGAAAATACAATCCTGACAAGATAGACAACATAAACTGCGCGGCAACAGCGCCTTCGGGGGTGTGCTGGAGCGCGGTTGATGGGGCGAGCAATTATGCGAGCATACTGGGGCTAACTCCGACAAGAATTTCAGAAGGAAACAGCAGCATCACGCGCTCTGCGTCTACAACACTCCTTTCAATGGCCAATGCCGGGCATTCGGATGTGTGGGCGCACGCTTCCATGTCAAAGTGGGTATGCGGACTGGTCACGGGTGATTCTGCTTGTTTCGGTCCATCCAGAGGCGTGATTGATTCCAGACAGGGTAACTACATATACGGCTGGGCGTGCGCCTTGGGCGACTCCGATTCTAAAAAATTGCGTCTATATGCTGGCGGTCCTATTGGTGTTGGCACGCTGGTCAACGCCACATACGCCTATTATGCAAATCAGCCGAGCGAAGCGGCGGTCGCGAGTGCCTGTGGATCGTCAGGTATGGCGCACCGATTCAAGATTGCGATAACGCTTGCCGCGCGTCAGCAGTATGCAGGTCAGAAGATTTACATTTACGGCGCCAACTCAAGCAATCAATATGGGGGTGACCCACTCGTCAATTCTGGCAATTTCGTAATTCCAGCGCCATGATTAACTCGTTTTCGCAGAAGATGATGGAATGGCTTTTCTACCGTGGTTCGATAAGGTCTGGTCCAGTCATGTGAAGCACGCATCGTCGAACCGACATGTGGAGATGCTCGTCTGTTGTCACACCTCCGGCTGCCGGCCCGGCAGCCGGAGGCGCCGGTTCCCGTCCCCTTTCGCCGTGCGGATGTGGCCGCCGATCGGCTAGGATGCGGCAAGCCTGTATTCCGCTCCGGCCCACATGATCAACAACGACATCGATATCGACCACTGGCGGCGCGCGCTCGCGGAGCGCTCGAGGATCCAGATTCCCGATTTTCTGCAGCCCGCCGCCGCCGAGGCGTTCGCGCGCGAGTTGGCCGAGCGGGTGCCGTGGCAGTTGGCCGAACGCAGCGATGGTGAATCGCGGCTTTCGCCACGCGGCGCTTACCCGGACGATGCCGAGTACGCGCGTCTGCTGCAGCGCGGCTATGCGCGTGCGACCGACAGCTACCAGTTCGCCTACGACAGCTACATGCTGGTGAAGGCTGCGAAGGAAGCCTGGGATCCCGGTCTGCTGGTCCACGGTCTGCTGCAATTCCTCAACACGCCGCCGTACATCGAATTCGCGCGTTATCTCGGCAGCGACGCCTCGATCACCCACACCGCTGCGCAATGCACCCGGTATCGCCCGGGGCATTACCTGATGCCGCACGAAGATCTGGACGAAGGCGAGGGCCGTCGCTACGCCATGGTCATCAACCTCAGCCGCGAGTGGCGGCCGGACTGGGGCGGGCAGCTGCAATTCCTCGACAGCGATGGCGGCGTGATCGACACCTTCCTGCCGCGCTGGAATTCGCTCAGCCTGTTCCGGGTGCCGCAGCGCCACCAGGTCACTCTGGTCGCCCCGTGGGCGGCGCATCCTCGGCATGCCATCACCGGGTGGTGGCTGGCGCGATAGGGTGACGGCCGCGTGATTGCTATCCCGTGTTGTTATATTTCGGGGCGACCGGCCCGGGCAGGAGGGGCAGATGTGGAAGCGGATCACCCTCTACGGCCTGCTGCTGGCGGCGGGCACACTGGCCCTGCAGTGGCTTGACTACCAGCGTGTGGCGCGCGCCCACTCGGGCGACATCTACGTGTTCATGATTGCTGCCGCCTTCCTGGCGCTCGGCGTCTGGCTCGGCGCCCGCGCGTTCGGTACCCGGCCGCGTCCCTTCGATGGCAATCCACAGGCATTGGCCGAACTCGGGATCAGCGCGCGCGAATGCGAAGTGCTGGCGGAGATCGTCGCCGGCCGCTCCAACAAGGAGATCGCCGCGCGCCTCAAGGTCTCGCCGAACACGGTCAAGACCCACGTCGCCCGGCTGTTCGAGAAACTGGGCGCCAACCGCCGCACCGAGGCCATCCGCAGGGCGCGCGAGCTGGGAATCGTGCCCTGAGGCTCATGAAGACGGCTGATTTCGCCGCAATCACCCGTTTGGGCGATTGATCCGCCGCCGTTCGACGCCGTCAATGGCGCCTCCACCGCTTCCAAGGAAACACACCATGTTCCGCAAGATCCTGCTCTGGGGGACCGTCGCCGGCCTGATCGTCGGCAGCATCCTGTTCGGCACCACGGTCGCGATGGCCGGCCATCCGCCCTCGATGGGCATCGGCATGGCGATCGGCTACACGTCCATGCTCATCGCCCTGAGCGCGATCTTCGTGGGCGTGAAGCGTCATCGCGACGAAACGCTGGGCGGCGTGATCCGCTTCTGGCCGGCGTTCGCGATGGGCCTGGGTATCAGCCTCGTCGCGGGCGTGTTCTACGTGTTGGCCTGGGAAGCGGCGCTCGCGGTGACCGGCATGGACTACGGCGCCGAATTCGCCGGGCACATGATCGAGCAACAGAAGGCGGCGGGCGTCAGCGCCGCCGAACTGGCGAAATACGTCGCCGAAATGGAGCGCTTCAAGGCCCAGTACGCCAATCCGCTGTACCGCATGCCGATGACGTTCACCGAAATCTTCCCGGTCGGCATATTGGTGTCGTTGATCACGGCCGGTCTGCTGCGCAAGAGCACGTTCCTGCCGGCAAGGCGGTAGCGCTTCTCGTCTCATGCGGCAAGGCATCCGGCAATAAGCCGTAAACAAGCTGTCATACCTCGCGACAGGCGGGTCGATATACTCGAAGCGTCGTGCGACGGAGTGCCGACGTTGTCCCTTTGCGCTCGCGCAATGCGGAGATCCGGTTCGATCCATGCGCACGACGCCATCCGCACGACCGTGCGGGTGCCGCCCGTCGCGTCCCGATCCGGACGCCTTCGCAAACAAGGATGATCCTCATGAAAAGACACACCGCATCCCGCACCGCCGCGCTTGCGGCCGGCGTTCTGCTCGCGATCGGTTCCGCCGCTGCGTTCGCAGGCGAGTTCCGTGCCGTCGAGAACCCCGTCCAGGGCCGCTACATCGTCGTCCTCAAACAGAGCGCCGCGCGTCTTTCCACCGAAGTCGGCATCAAGGCGCGCGTTCCGGATGTCGCGCGCGGCATGGCCGCCGGGCACGGCGCGAAACTGTTGCGCAGCTACGAGCACGCATTGCGCGGTTTCGTGGTCGATGCCGATGACCGCGCCTTGGCGAAACTGCTGGCCGATCCGCGCGTGGCGTATGTCGAGGAAGACGGCTACGCCCGCATCAATGCGACCCAGAATGGCGCGACGTGGGGACTCGATCGCGTCGATCAGCGCAATCTGCCGCTCAGCACCACCTACACCTACAACACCACCGCCGCCGGTGTGCACGCCTACATCATCGATACCGGCATGCTCGCCACCCACAACGAATACGCCGGCCGCGTCGGCAACGGCTTCGACGCCGTCGGCGGCGGCACCAACGACTGCAACGGCCACGGCACCCACGTCGCCGGCACCATCGGCGGCACCACCTACGGCGTCGCCAAGGGCGTGACCCTGCATCCGGTGCGCGTGCTCGACTGCGGCGGCTCCGGCACCTGGGCAGGCGTGATTGCAGGTATCGACTGGGTTGCGGCCAACCGTGTGCTGCCGGCCGTGGCCAACATGAGCCTGGGCGGTGGCGCCAACGCCTCGGTGGACGCTGCCGTCGCCAATCTGACCAACGCCGGTGTCACCGTGGCTGTCGCCGCAGGCAACAATTCATCCGATGCCTGCGGCTTCTCGCCCGCGCGCGCACCGTCGGCGATCACCGTCGGTTCCACCACCAGCACCGATGCGGCGTCATCGTTCACCAACTGGGGCACCTGCCTCGACATCTTCGCCCCGGGTTCGTCGATCACTTCCTCATGGAACACCGGCAACACCGCGACCAACACCATCAGCGGCACATCGATGGCATCGCCGCACGTGGCGGGCGCGGCGGCGCTGTATCTCGCAAGCAATCCGAGCGCGACGCCCGCTGCGGTTCGCAATGCGCTCGTGGCCAATGCCACTCCGAACAAGGTCACCAGCATCCCGGGTTCGGGCTCGCCGAATCTACTGCTGTATACGCTCGGCAGCGCACCGCCGCCACCACCGCCGCCGGGTTGCGGCATCCTCGCCAGCGGCGCATCGCTGGCCACCGGCCAGTCGGTGAAGTCGTGCGACGGTCGCTTCACGCTGGTCATCCAGGGCGACGGCAATCTGGTGCTGTATCAGGCCGGCGTGGGCGCGCTGTGGGCCAATTACGTGTTCGGTACTGGCCACACCCTGCACATGCAGGGCGACGGCAATCTGGTGGTCTACAACAACATCGGCCAGGCGCGCTGGCACACGTCCACGCACGGCCGCAACGGCGCGTATCTCGCCGTACAGAACGACGGCAACGTCGTGGTCTACAGCACGACGTCGCAGCCGCTGTGGTGGTCCGGCACCTGCTGCCGCTGAATATCGTTTTGGGTTGATGTTGTAACGCAGCGGCCTCTGTCAAGGCAGGGGCCGTTGCGTATCAATCGCTTTCATCGTGCATCAGTGAAATACGGAAAGCGCAAGTTCCGCCCGCGAAGCGTTGACTCCCTCCCTTTCGCGCAGCGAAGGGGAGGGTTGGGGAGGGGTGGGGTGTTTTTCAGAGCGACACAAGCCGTGAAGTCGACTGGCCATTGCAGGATTATGAGTAGGGCGGGTCTTGACGCGCCTATGCAATGAAACCGCTGTCCATTGCACGAAGGCCACAGGCATTTCAGCGTGATATCTGCGGGTGAGGTTCTTTCGCTTCGTCCATGGCGGGTCGAGACCCGCCCTACGCTGCTATTGGCAGCCACTATGTATTGATGGATTTTTATCTTTCAAACACAGCTATAGTCGGCCCTTGTTTTGCGATAGTGGCATAACGACCGCTGTATGGCTTTTGTGCAGGACTCGCGCACTTAAATAAATACATTTGTGCGATGTCACTTGCGATTGGGATATGAATTGTCCATGGAGAGTGGTTTATAAGTTCTAAAGTAATGAAGCCATCAAATCCAGGCTCAATTTGTCCGTCGTTACATGTTGTAGAAACAAAGAGGCGCGCCAAGGTGCCCTTCGTTTGTACAAGACCGAAGTAGTCGAGAGGAATTTTATATTGATGTTTTGTGGCAGTAATTACAGATTTTCCGGCATGAAGTGTAAGGTGTTGACGAATTTGCTTTTTCTCAGAAAATAGAGAACTAGGCTCCGGGTGAGAACCATATACAACTGGATCTTGATTTGCCAATGGCTCGTAATAACTTGTTCCCAACTGGAGCCTTATCGAGTAGTCGTCAACTAATATTTTGTTGCAAATATCGTACTGTGCCGCCAGCTGTTCAAGGTTCAAAGAAGTGATCATCATATTTTTTGGTTTGTATATGGTTAGAACCTTCCGGGGGATTTTTTTTCACTTTGTTCATGCTTCGGCAGTGCTTGGGATTCTTTTTGTTTTTGCAATAAGGCCAGCGTAGGCCGATAGTAGACAAAATAAGTTAGAAAAAACGCAAGCAATGAGCTGGATATGAAGCTTACTATCCAACCAATCCATACTGTCTTATGTTGACCGAGCCATTTTGTTAGTTCGTCGAGTTTGCTGGGTGGCTTTCTAGATATATCGCTGCCCCGTATCACCCTTGTTTGCCTTTCCGTTGTTTCCGTAGGAAGAAAAATTACAGATGCGAGTTTGTCGCCTTTTTTTAGGATGACAGGTTTTTGCGTAGTGTTAAAAAGCCTTATTTTCAATTTATCTGCAAACGCAGGTTCAACTTTTGCCGGCGCAAAAACAATGCCTCGTGTAAGAAAGAGGCTGCCAGTCGGCATGACGATACCATATCGATTATGCGGGACCTGTATTTCTTCAGCGACTTCGACGACGATTGATCCGTGCCTTTGGATTTCGATCTCGTCCTTGATCATTATCATGCTTTTGTTCGTTGGAGAGTAGCTGTCATTCCAGCCATTTCCAAGAGTGAGTTCTAGTGAAAATGGCTCAATTCTCTCGTCAGAAGCATTGGTGTATATATAGCTGTTACTGGAAAACGAATAAGATTCAAATTCTGCTTGCGAAGATGTTGTTCTCCCTCGAACCTGCTGTACGGTCATTAGACTTGCCTCTCGTCCGTTGGTTGGGAAACTCGACCGTCCTGCCATTGCCCACGGTATTTATTGCTGGCGCCAGACACCTCGAAAAAAACGACATGGGCGAATCTTGATTCAATTTCAATATCAAAAGTATTTTTAGAGATGTTATGCAATGCAAACGTCATAGGGCCGACGTACCCCGGTGGTAAAATACTTGATTGAAAAAGAACTCCGCTGCGGAACAGTGTGCTTCTTGGAAAAAACTGTGCCGCAAGTCCTTCTGGCAAATCAAACGATTCACATGTTGTTGCTAAATACACTTCCTCTGGGTGCAGGTGAAAAAATCTATTCAGGTCTGGTTGTAATCTTAGTGAAGGTGGTGTTCTTCTATTTTCAACTCCAAGGCTTCCATGGCCATTTTTTATAATCGACAACTCGCCGAGGCGTAAGTCGAGGCCTACGCCTTCAGAGTTTGTGAGGTCGCGTTCGCCTAGATTCTTCAGTATTAGGCCTAATTTTATTTCTGATAAAAGAGTTAGAGGTGAGATAATCATATTGCCTCCTGCGCGCTATTAATTATCTAAACAATTTTCCGTACGAAAACTCGCCGATCCTTGCTAAGGATATGCTCAATCCGCCGGCACAGTCCTGGCCGAAGCCCACTCCCGCAATTCATTGACCTGCTCCGCCATCAGCACCGACAGCGGCCGCGTGTTCTTCAGCTCTGAGCGCAGTTGGAAATCGCTGAGCGGGTGGCCGGCGGCGTGTGCGGCGTAGAGCGCGGCGACGATGGCCTGTTCGATTTCGGCGCCTGAGAAACCGTCGGCTGCGGTGGCGAGTGCGGGCATGTCGAAGCCTTCCGCTTCAACGCTGCGGCGGCGCAGATGCAGTGCGAACAATTCGGCGCGCGCGTCCGCATTCGGCAGGTCGACGAAAAAGATTTCGTCGAAGCGGCCCTTGCGCAGCAGTTCGGCGGGCAGGTCCTGCACCTGGTTGGCGGTGGCGACGAGGAATACCGGGGATTTGCGTTCGGCCAGCCAGGTGAGGAAGGTGCCGAGCACGCGGCGCGAGACGCCGCCGTCTTCGCCGCCGGAGCTGGCGAGGCCTTTTTCCAGTTCGTCGATCCACAGCACGCAGGGCGAGAGCTGTTCGGCGGAGCCCAGCGCATCGCGCAGGTTCTTCTCGGTTTCGCCGTGATATTTGTTGTACAGCGCGCCGAAGTCCAAGCGCAGCAGCGGCACGCCGAAACCGGCGGCGATGGCTTTGGCGAGCATCGATTTGCCGCAGCCCTGCACGCCGAGCAGCAGCAGGCCTTTCGGCGGGTCCAGGCCCGGCGGTGCGTTGCCTTCGACGAACGCGCTGCGGCGCAGCTCCACCCAGCGCTTCACGCGCTTGGCGCCGATCACGTGATCGAGCTTCACCGGGTCGAATTCGTAATGCAGATGCCCGCTGCGGTTGATCAGCTCGAACTTCAGTTTCGCCAATTCGGGCAGATCGTCGGCGTCCAAGACGCCATCGCGGAAGATCAGATGGCGCGCGATCCGACGCGCATCGGTTTCGGACAGGCCGCGCAGGTTGCGCACGATCTGCTTCACCGCTTCGGGATCGACCTCCACGCGCTTGCCACCGTGCTCGCGGGCATAAGCATCGGCCTGCTCACGCACCAGCTTCAACAGCGCTTCGCTCTTGGGCAGGTTGGGGCGGTAACGCACCGCGTGCGCTTCGAGGTCTTCGGGCAGCTCGATTTTATTGCCGATCAGCACCAGCACGTGCGGCAGGCAATTGCGGCGCTGCAGGATGTCGCGGACCTGGCGCTGGGTGCCGGCGTATTTCAGGTAGGGTGCGAAATCGAGCAGCAGGAACACGCCGCGCTGGTCGGAGCGGTAGATCGCCTGCAGCGTCGAGCCGGCGTCGGGCGCCACCTCGGCCTCGTCTTCGCGATCCATATCGATGCGGCGCAGTCCTTCGGTGATCGACCAGCGATACAGCGCGCGCCAGGCGTGCATCAGCGATTGCCGGAACAGTTCGACCACCCGCGGTTCGTCCGGGGTTTCGATCACGATCAGTGGGGTGTCGGCGCGGATCAGCGCCACAAGGTCCTGTAAGCCGGTCATGGTGTCCTTACCTTGATATATGAGAGGCGGAAATCCGCCGAAAGCGGCGAAGAACGATAGCAAAGCCGGGCCGTAGGCGGGCACAGCGCCGGCCAAGTGTTTGATTCGCCTGCCAACCCTTTCCGGCGGGCTCGCCGCGCGCCGCGATTCCGGTGCTAAGCTGCGGGCTCTTCACTGCGGAGGTGCCGATGAAAACGGTTCTGGTCGCCAGCTCGAAGGGCGGGGTGGGTAAGACCACCATTGCCACGCATCTCGCCGCGCAAGCGGCCTTGGACGGCCATCGCACCGTCCTGATCGACGCCGACCCGCAGGGGTCGTCGACCCGTTGGGCCGAACGCCGGTCTGATCTGGAAACCGCAGTCCTGCCGATCGACGGTACCCGCAGGAACTGGCAGAAGCTGGTGCCCGACGATGCGCAGCGCACCGTGATCGACGCACCGGCAGGCGCGACCGCCGACAGTCTGGAAGCGTTCCTCGAACACGCGGACGCGCTGATCGTCCCGGTATTGCCGTCGACGCTGGATATCGACGCCACCGTGCCCTTCCTCAACGCCATCGCCAAGCACCCGCGCGTGCGTCGCGGCCAACTGCGCGTGGGCCTGATCGGCAACCGCCTCAAGCCGTGGACGAATGCTTCGCAGCAGGCGGTGGAGCTGCTGCAGCAGTGGCCGTATCCGGTGGTCGCGCAACTGCGCGACAGCCAGGCGTACGTGATGCTGGTCGGCCTGGGTCGCAGCCTGTTCGACTATCACTCGCAGCAGGTGCGCGAACACCAGGAAGACTGGGCACCGCTGCTAAAGTGGTTGAAGAAGGGATAGCGGACAAATCGCCCTGTGGGAGCGACGGAAGTCGCGATGGGCTGCGGAAAATCTGCCGAAAAGCCATCGCGACTTCCGTCGCTCCCACAAGGGCGGCCGGTAGATGGGTCACTTCGCCGGCAGCACACCCGCATCGCGCATCAGCTGCTTGCCCAGCGCGATGCGCTTGGCGCGTCCGTCGATGTTTTTCAGCGCTACACCGAGCGCGAACGAGGCGGCGGGCGTATTGCCGCCTTCGACCCAGCCGATCCACCAGCCCACGCCGGGCTGCGTGCCGGTCTTGCCATATATGCGGCGGCCGGCTGTCTCGCCATCGTACATGGCGGTTTTCGTCGTGGAGATCGCCTTCGCGGAGAACGGCAGCGCGCCGCGACGCAGGCGGTCGACGAAGGCGAGCTGCTGCTGCGCGGTGACGGTGAGCACACCGTCGAGCCAGATCCTGGACGCGTTGGGGCCGACGCGACCGTTGCCGTAGCCCACGCGTGTCACCCATTCGGCCAGACGCTCGCGGCCGATGCGTTTCGCCAGTACGCCGAAGTAGTGCTCGCTGGAAGTCTGCATCGCTTCGCGCAGTGCCATGTCCTTCTGCCACTCGGGTTTGTCCGGGTAGGGTGTGCCGTCCCACTTCACCACTTCGTCCGCGCTGCGCAGTGCGCCGGTCTCCAGCGCGATCAACGCGAGCATCACCTTGAAGGTGGACGCCGGTGACTGCGGTGTGGTCGACCAGTCGGCGCCGTGGACGGTTTGCGGCTTGCCGCCGTCGCGCTGCAGCAGGAACGCACCGGAGTGGCCGTAGTCGGCGAAGCGTTTGCCGGGCGTTGGCGTTGCGGCGAAGGCGGCACCGCAAACGCCGATGATCAGCGAAGCGAGCAGGACGCGCGGACTGGCGTTGCGGAACGTGTTGCGGAATGCGCTGCGGAACATGGGACAACTCCGGCGGTCGGTGGGCGTGCGCCGCAGTGTGTTCGCAGTTCGCGTCGCCGCCCAAGCGGGCCTGTCGTCGCGAACGTCACTGCTGTAACGTCCGTCACCGCGCCGCCGCCGCATGCCAGACTCGACCGATGACGACCAGCCGCACGAAGCCCGATGCCGCCACGCCCGATCGCAACAAGAAAGCCCGCGCGAAGTCCGATGGCATGAAGACCGCCCGTACGAACTCCGATCGCATCGACATCGAACTGGCCGCGCCCGCATCCGTGCAGGGACAACCCGTGCGCCACCAGTCGCTGTGGATCCTGCTGCGGCTGTGGCTGGCGGCGCAGTCGGGCGACGGTTCTGGCTGGGTCCGCGAGACCCAGCTGCGCGAGCAGTTCGCCAACGCGCGCAATCTGCGCATGGTGATCAGCCGCGCGTACGCGGACTTCGCGCGCTGGGGCCTGCGCGTGGGCTGGGGCACCGACCGCAGCCGCGACCCCGATCTGCTGCCGCTGGCAGGACGCAATCGCGGCCCGTACTGGCTGGGCGAAGGCGAAGCAGCGCGGCTGCAGATCAGTCTGCATGGCGCGCCGGTCGGGCTCGATGCGGTGATCGCCTGGCTCGGCACGCCGGACGCGAGCCGCACCGCCGCCGTGCTGGGCGATGCCAGCAGCGCCAGTCCGGCGTACTGGCATGCCTGGGCCGGCGCGCGCCGCGACATGCTCGATGGCCGGCTGATCCTGGATCGCGACCACGGTGCGCTGGCGGGCTACCGGCGCGCGCAGACGCTGGCGCCGGATCCCTGGCTGCAGGCGCTGGCGCTGCTGCAGCAGGCGATGGTCTGGCGTCGCGCCGGCAACGCCGATGCCGCGCGCGCGGTGCTGGCCGAACTGGACCGCCACTGGCACGACGAGCAGGCGCCCGAGCACGCCTGGCTCGGCGCGATGGCTGCGATCGTGCAGGCCTGGTGCGCCTACGCCGGGCGCGACCCGCAGGCGGCGCGGCAGATCCTGCGTCAGGCCACCGAGGATCCGCGCTGGTTCGGCCTGTTCCAGTACCACCCCCGGGTGCGCAGCGAGCACGCCAATCTGCAGGCGCTGATCCATCGCGCGCTGGCGCTGGACGAGCGCTCCGACCTGGGCGAACGCACCGAAGCGGCGCGCACCGCGCTGCGCTATTACCGGCTGGCGCTGTCGCTGGCCAACGAAGCCGAACTGTTCGATGCCGCCGCCTCCACCGCGAGCAACCTCGGCTGGTCGCTGTGGCTGTTCCAGCGCTGCGGCCTGGACGTGCCCAGCGACGACGGCCATCCGCTGAGCTGGATCGCGCTGGCGGCGTGGCTCAGCGAACGGCATGGCGTGGGCGGCGGGTGCTGGAACCTGATTTATCTGCTGCGCATGGTCCGCGGCGGCGGTTCCGAAGCAGCGCATCCGCGCGTCGATGTCTTCCGGCGCTGGCCGGTGATCGCACCGGCGGAGTTCCGCGCCTTGATCGCACCGGTCACGCTGTCCATCGAATGGCCGAGTTGGCGCGCGCTGGCGCTGGCGATGCAGGCGGATATCGATGCAGGACGCGTGCAGCTCGATGCGCTGCAGCGCGCCAATATCCTGCTGGAAGTGGCTTGGTACGAAGCGCACGACGGCGATCCGCAGCGCAGCACCGAAGCCGCCGCGCGCCTGCGTCGGCGGCTCCGCGAGTTGACGCCTGCCGATCGCATCTTCTTCCGCGATGCCCTGCGGCGCTTGCCCGAAGTGATTGGTTGAAGTGGTTGGCTGAAGAGTGCGGCCCCGGCTTTTCGCAGGAGATTTTCGTAGGGGCGACGGAAGTCGCGACAGACGGAGGCAAGTCTTTCCGAAGAGCGTCGCGACTTCCGTCGCTCCTGCAGGGGAGGAGGCGGGGTTTTCCCGAATCCCGAATTCCGGCCGTTCGCGTTAAGCTGCCTGATATCCCTCCGGCCGAAGACCGACGCGCACATGCGAACCCTGATCCTGCTCCGCCACGCCCATGCCGAACCCGTCAGCGACGGCCAATCCGACGTCGACCGCGCGCTGTCTGCGGAAGGTCTGGCGGAAGCCGAGGCCGCCGGACGCTGGCTGGCCGGGCAGGGGCTCGCGCCCGACCGGGTGCTGTGTTCGCCCGCGCGGCGCACGCGCGAAACGCTGGAAGCGGTGCTGGGTGCGATCGGTTTCGTCGAACAGCGGTTGGTCGACAGCATCTACGAGGCCACGCCGGGCGCGTTGGCCGAACTGGTCGACGAGCATCGCGAGGTCGAACGGCTGATGCTGGTGGGCCACAACCCCGGTCTGGAACGTCTCGCCGCGCTGATGCACAGCGGCCAGTCCGGCGATTACCGCGGCATGCCGCCGGGCAGTGTCGTGGTCCTGAATTTCCCGCTCGACGCGACGGTCGAACCGGGCGTCGCCAGTCTCTCCGCTTTCTGGTGGCCGTGACTTCCGCGACAGTCTCCGTTTCCCTGTGCGTCTGTGCGCTGGCTGCGGCCACCAGCCTCGCCGCGCACGCCGCTGACATCGACCCGCAGTACACCCAGATCGGCTTCACCCTGAAAACGCGCTGGGGCCAGACGCTGCGCGGGCGATTTCCGAGCTACAGCGGCAATATCGAATCCCTCGATGGCGGCCGCGAACGGGTGCGGCTGAGATTGTCGGCGAAGGATGTCGAGATCGTCGGCCACCCCAGCTACACGGGCATGACCCGCAGCCGCGGATTCTTCGAGGCCGAACGTTTTCCCGAGGTCGAGTTCGTATCGGAACCGTATCCCTCCGCGCTGGTCGTGGAGGGCGGAAAACTCGCCGGCCAGCTGACCATCCGCGATGTGACCCGGCGCGAGACCTTCACGATCCAGCCCAGCGCCTGCGCGCGGCCCGCCATCGACTGTGATGTGGTCGCCAACGGCAGCGTGCGGCGCACCGATTACGGCGTCGACCGCTGGGTGCTGGCGGTCTCCGACAGCGTGCGTTTCAGCCTGCGGCTGCGCGTGCGCGAGGACACCGAATGACCGCCGTCGCGCGCGCGCTGCTGCTGATGGTCTTCGCATCGGCACAGGTCGCCTGCACGAGCCTGTCCACGAAGGACCAGGCGCGTGTGGATACGCTCGTCGCCGCCGCGCGCAGCACCGAGATCACCTGCGGTCGCGACGACGCCTGCGCGCGGCCGTCGCCGCTGCTGGCGCTGGGTCAGCGCGCGGCCGGCGAAGCGCCGACCGCAATGGCTGCGGCAGCGGACGGCGCATCCGTCACGATGCCGTCCACGTCGCCGGCACGGCCCCAGCACTACGCGCTGATCCTCGACTACGGACAGGATGCGCTGCTCGCGCGGCTGGACCTGATCCGCGGCGCGACCCGCAGCATCGATGTGCAGACCTACATCTTCGACGAGGACGACGCCGGTCATCTGGTCCTCGACGAACTGCTCGCCGCCGCGCATCGCGGGGTGAAGGTGCGGCTGCTGGTCGATCAGCTCGCCGCATTGCGTCACGTCGACACGCTGGCGGCATTGGCCGGTGCGCACGCGAATTTCGAGATGCGCCTCTACAACCCGGTGCTCGGTCGCGCACGGATCAGTTATCCGATGTACGCATTGGCCTCGGCCTGCTGCTGGCGCAAGCTCAACCAGCGCATGCACAACAAGCTGATGGTGGTGGACGGACAGGTGGCGATCACCGGCGGCCGCAATTACCAGAACGACTATTACGATTGGGATGCGAGCTACAACTTCCGCGACCGCGACATTCTCGTCGCCGGCCCCGGGATCGCCGAAATGGCCATGAATTTCGACGCGTTCTGGGATGCGCCGCTGAGCAGGCCGCTGACCCGGCTGCTGGATGTCGGGCGACGGGTGCTGCGCGATGGCGTGCCTGCCGTGCAGCATCCGGAACCCGAGCAGCCGCGGCGGATCGAACTCATCGGCCGCGATGCCGACGACGCCGTGCTGGTGCGCACCCGTCTGGTCGATGCGGCGATCCCGGTACGCAGCCTGCGCTACATCGGCGATGCGCCCGGAAAGCACGCAGGATCGGTGCCGACCACCGAAACGCCATCGCAGATGCTGCGCGAGCTGATCGACTCCGCCGAAGAACGCGTGCTGTTGCAAACGCCGTACCTGGTGCTGTCGAAGCCGGCGCAGCGTCTGTTCGAGGACCTGCAGCAGCGCGAATCGCCGCCGCAGGTCGTGGTGTCGACCAACAGTCTTGCGGCCACCGACGCCTTCATTCCCTACGCGCTGTCTTACAAATACAAGCGCCGCTATCTGCGCGATTTCAAGTTCGAGATCTACGAGTTCAAACCGTTTCCGCAGGACGCGCCGATCGACGTGGAGGCGACCGGCACCGTCGGCGTGGAGTGGCATGCGGATGGCACCGCCGTCGTGCTTGGCTCCGGTGCATCAGGATCTGGCGCCTCCGGATCCGGTCCGTCCCGGGGTGGATCGCTTGGCGTGGGCGCCGAAGGCAGCCGTTCGCCGGACCGGCCGATTCCGCTGGCGCGCGAATATTCGGCGTTGCGCTATTCCAAGCGCGGCGCCAACGAACAGGTGCCGCTGCAGCGCGGCGGCGTGCGCTTCGGCCTGCACGCGAAATCGATGGTGATCGACGCGCGCGTAGGCGTGATCGGCACCCACAACTTCGATCCGCGCGGCGAGAACTACAACACCGAGTCGGTGGTGGTGATCGACGACCCGACATTCGCGCGCGTGCTCGCCGCAAGCATCGAGCGCGACATCCAGCCCGCGAATGCCTGGATGATCGCGCGCCGCGACAAGCCGCCGGTGTTCTCGGGGCTGGAGTTCTCGTTGGCGAAGGTGTCCGAGCTGCTGCCGCTGTTCGATTTCTGGCCGGTACGCTACGCGACCAGCTACGAATTCACGCCCGGGCCGGATTGCCCGCAGCCGATGTCCCCGCGCGACCCGCATTTCCGCCGCTGCTACACACCGGTGGGGGATTTCCCCGAAGTTGCGCCGGTGATCCGACCGTTGACCCGGATCTTCACCGCCTTCGGCGCCGGCCTCGCGCCGATTCTGTAGGTCGCGCCCTGGCGCGACATCAGCGGCTTGTCCGATCGCCTCGCAGATCGACCGAAACCGCTTCAGCCACTGCCTCGCCCGCGCCAAACGCCGCAACGGCATCCTGAAACCCTGCGCCACGGTCTGTTTCGGGTCTGTCTGCTACGAATCAGCATCTGGGATCGGCTGGAACGAGGCCTGTTCTGCGACCGTTCGTCGGCTCGTCGACTATTGAAATTTAATTAAAACAATGAGTTGCCACTTCGGCATGGGTTGGGTGACTTCCGGCACATCTGTTTTGGTCGATAGGTGTTGTACTTTACCAGCACACCAATTCACACCAACTCAGGACCACCACCATGAACGCCAAGACCCAGACCACCGAATCCAACGTCCGCAGTCACGACAACGTCGTCGCCTTTGTCGCCAAGGCCCGCCACAGCTATCGCACTCCGAGCTTCGGTATCGGTTACGGCACCAGCAGCGGCTACGGCACCGACAAGCGTTACACCACCGACTGGGGCCAGATCCGCTTCCGCTGCGCCTGATCAGCCTCTGCTTTCCCGGTTTTCCCCGCAACGCCCGTTCGTCACTCCCCCGCAGATCGTTTCCAGGACCTCGTCATGAACGCTACGCACACCCATATCACGCTCGCCCCGCGCACGCCGGCCAACGTGCCGATGCGTGTCGAGTCCGCCTCCTCGCAGATCCAGGCCAGCCGCTACCGCGCACGCGATTTCGGCATCGGCTACGGTGCCAGCAGCGGTTACGCGCTGGGCAAACGCTACACCAGCGATTGGGGCCAGGCGCGCTTCCACTGCCGCTGAACCTTCGATCCACGCTGTCGACCACGTCCCCGGAGTTCCGGCCGCAACGCGCATGTCCTCTCTCCCATGCGCCTGCGGCCGGACTGCCGCAGGCGGGCTCGGTTATCCTGATGCGGTGACCACGCCCGAATCCCCCACGCCGCGCCTGTTCCGCGGCACAGCCACCATCGACGATCTCAATGCGATGTCCCGCGACACCGCGATGACGTCGCTCGGCATCGTCTTCACCGAGATCGGCCCCGATTTCGTGCGCGGCACCATGCCGGTGGACGCGCGGACCCATCAACCCTATGGCCTGCTCCACGGCGGCGCTTCGGTGCTGCTGGCGGAGACGCTCGGCAGCAGCGCCGGCAATCTGTGCGCTGCACCAGGCGAGCGGTGCGTCGGGATCGAAATCAACGCCAACCATGTGGCTGCAGCACGCGATGGCCAAGTCACCGGCACCGCGCGGCCGCTGCACATCGGCCGTCGCACCCAGGTCTGGGAGATCCGGATCGAGGACGATCGCGGCCAACTCGTCTGTATTTCGCGACTGACCCTCGCCGTCATCGCGCAGCGCGGGTGACCGGCCCCTATGCAAAGCTCTAATCCGCCCCGCTATGGTGGCCCGATGACCGGAGCTTCCCTCACCGCGCGTGCCGCCCGACCGCTGCGCTACCTCATCCGCACGCCGATGCTGGTCTGGCATGCGTTGGTGCATCTGCCGATCACGCTGATCCTGATGTCGCCGCCATTCGGCGGGATCCGTATCGATGACGGCAGCGTCGGCGGCGACCGGCTCGGTCACTGCATGGTGCGCTGGTGGCAGGGCGGGTTGATGCGGGTGTTCGGTTTCCGCATGCGCCGCATCGGCACGCCGCTGCCGGGCGCGGTGATGTTCGTCGCCAACCACGTCAGCTGGATCGATATCACCGCCCTGCACAGCTACCGGATGATGGGTTTCGTCGCCAAGCGCGAGATCGCCGGTTGGCCGGTGGTCGGCTGGCTCGCGACCATGGGCGAAACCATCTATCACCAGCGCGGCAACCAGGAATCCCTCGGCGGCGTGCTGCACGAAATGCTGGCGCGGCTGCGCGACGGCCGTGCGGTCGGCGTGTTTCCCGAAGGCCGCACCCGCAGCGGCGACGAGGTCGGCCCGTTCCACGCGCGCATCTTCCTCGCTGCGGTGGAAGCCGAAGTGCCGGTGCAGCCGGTGGCGCTGCGCTACGGCGACGGCGGCTCACGGCAGACGGTGGTGGCGTTCGGCCCGACCGAAAGTTTCGCCGCCAATCTGCTGCGTCTGCTCGGCGAACCCGGTTGCAGCGCCGAGGTGGTCTTTCTCGAACCGATTCTCCCCGGCGACACCGAAGGTCGCCGCCGCCTTGCCGACACCGCCAGGACGCGGATCGTGGACGCGATGACGTCGTGATCCCGCGCGAGGCCGCACGGAAAGCGCGTCGGCACCGGCGAATACAGAACCCTCCCTGCACAGGCGCTGGCGAAAGATGAGCAAACCCCACGATCCCACCGCCGAACGTCTGGCCATCGGCATCCTGATCCTGTTCCTGATCGGCTATGGCTGGTTCGATCTGTGGCAGGGCGGCATCGCGATCAAAGGCCGCAGCGGCGATGTCGCTTACGCCGATGGCGGTTTCGGTGTTGCGATCGCCGCCGGTGCTTTCCTGTTCGCCGCACTGGTGTCGCTGCTGCTCGCGCGCAGCCTCCGGCTGCGTCGACCGGGCATCTTGCTGCTGCTCGCTGCGATCCTGCTGCCGCCGTTGGCGTATGTTCTGATCGGATGAGGACTTCTCCGTCCGCTTATTGTCCGCCGCTGTGGCTGCGCAGCCCGCATCTGCAGTCGTTGGTTTCGACCAGTCCGCTGCGGCGCGCGCGCGGCGCGCTGCTGCTGCGGCGCAGCGGTGCGATCAGCAAGCCGTACATCGTCGATGGCGGCGACGGCGTGCGTCTGGAAGGCGTGCACAGCCGGTTGCCCGGCACCCAGCCGCGCGGGCTGGCGCTGTTGCTGCACGGTTGGGAGGGCAGCGTTGAATCCAGCTACATGCGGATGACCGCAGCGCATCTGCTCGGCGCCGGCTTCGAAGTATTCCGGCTGAATTTCCGCGATCACGGCGACACCCATCATCTGAACCAGGCGCTGTTCCATTCCAACCGCATCGATGAAGTGGTGAATGCGGCGGCGGATGTCGCGAATCGTTTTCTTGCAGGATCTTCGCGGCCGATGGTGGTCGCGGGTTATTCGCTGGGCGGCAATTTCGCGCTGCGTGTGGCGATGCGCGCGCGCGCGGCGGGGCTGCCGCTGGCGCGGGTGGCGGCGGTATGTCCGGTGCTGGATCCGGCGGTGACCATGACCCGCCTGGAGCAGGGCATTCCGGTGTATCTGCGCTACTTCGAGCAGAGCTGGCGGGAATCGCTGCGCCGCAAGCGCGACCGTTTTCCGCAGTACTACGACTTCGACGATCGCGTGCTCAAGCTCGAGATGCGCGAACTCACGCGCTGGATGGTGGAGCGGCACACCGATTTCGACACCCTCGACGATTATTTCAACGGTTACGCCATCGCCGGCGACCGGCTCGCGGGTCTGGATGTGCCGGCCGACCTGCTGACCGCCGAGGACGATCCGGTGATTCCGGTGGAAGAATTCCACGCGCTGCATCTGCCGGATACGGCGCTGATCGAGATCGCGCATTGGGGCGGGCATTGCGGCTTTCTGGAAACCGCGCGCCTCGACGGTTACGCCGAGCGCTGGGTCGCGCAGCGGCTGTCGGCGGCGCTGGAGACCTGACCGGCATCTTCCGGGGCGGATTGCCTGCGGGCGTTACACTAGACGCTTCCGGGCCCGGCCCCGCAGTTCCAGACTCCCCATGCAAGAACGAATTTTCGCCGCCCTGCGGCGCGGCGCCAACGCCGAAGCCCTGACGCTGGCCCGCGTGGCCGTGGCCGAAGCCCCGCACGATGCCCACGCCTACGCACTGCTGGCCCATGCCGAACGCGCCAATGGCGATCAGGTCGCTGCGCAGCATGCGATCGCACGCGCGGTGCTGCTGGCGCCGGAAGACGCCAACCTGCATTTCCAGCGGGCCGGTTTCCTGCTCAACGACCACAAGCTCAGCGAAGCCCAGGCGGCGCTGACGCGCACGCTCGATCTCGACCCGAACCAGTTCCCGGCCTACATCCTGCAGGCGCAGATGGCGATCGGACGCGGTGAGATCGACGAAGCCGAACGTCTGCAGCGTTCCGCCGCCCGGCTCTCGCCCGATCACGTCTGGGTGAAGACGCTCGAAGGCATGATCGCGCTGCGTCGCGGCGACGGCGCACGCGCGCAGACCCTGCTGATCCGCGCCGCCGAACAGATGCCGGACGATCTGCAGGTGCTCTACGCGCTGGGGTTCGCGCATCTCAACCAGCGCCAGTTCGCGTTCGCCGAGCAGGCGTTCCGCAAGATCATCGACTTGTCGCCTGCCATGCACGGCCTGCGCGGCCTGCTCGCCGACGTGCTGTTGCAGCAACAGCGGCCCGACGAAGCGCTCGAAGTGCTGCAGCCGCTGTTGGACAATCCGGCGACCGCCACGCCTGCGCTGAAGCGGATGACTGCAGAACTCGAAATGGCGATTGGTCGCCAGGAATCGGCCATCCAGCGTCTGCGCGAGGCACTGGCCGAGGATCCGCGCGACGCGCGTGCGTGGTCGCTGGCGATCGAGATCTGGCGCCACACCGGCGACGTCGCCGATGCGCGGACGACCTTGGACACCGCGCTGGAACGACACCCCGAAGCGGCGCGCCTGTGGCAACTGCGGCTGGCCTTCGAGCCCGAAGGCGGCGACGGCGCCATGGCCGTCGTCGACCGCTGGCTGGCGGCGATGCCCGAGCACGTCCTCGCGCTCGAAGCGGCGATGCATCTGCACGAGGCGCGCGGCGACACCGACGCGGTCGATGCGCTCGCGCAGCGCATCATCGCCATCGAACCGGGGCGCAGCAGCGCCGAGATGCGCGTGCTCGATCGCATGATCCGCGATCGGCCCGAAGACGCGATCGCCCACATCGAGGGCCTGATCGCCAAGGCCGGCGACGACGAAGCCAAACGCGGCCTGATGCCGTGGCTCGGCTATGCGCAGGATCGCGCCGGCCGCTATGACGAGGCCGCGGGGACGTGGATCGCGCTCAACGCCAGCGAAGCCACCGCGCGCTGGCCGCTGACGAGTCCTGGCCCTGCTGGTCCGGTCGGCGGCGTCTGGCCCGATGCGGCCACCGCCGTGCCGGGCACGCCGCCGGTGGCGTATCTGTGGGGCGCGCCGGGTTCGGGCGTCGAGAAAGTCGCCGCAGTGATCGGCCATGCCGGCTATCCGCTGCGCGCCGACCGCTTCGCGCCGAATCCGCCGCAGGATCCGCTGCAGAACCCGGACACCATCGCCGCGCTCAACGACGGCAAGCTGACGCCCGAGCGACTGCTTGCCGAATGGCGCGCCGCGCTGCCTGCGCGCGGGATCCGCGACGGCATCGTCGTCGACTGGTTGCCGTTCTGGGACAACGCGTTCCTGAAGATGCTGCGCCCGCTGCAACCCGGCGCGATCGTGATGGTCGCGCTGCGCGACCCGCGCGACATGCTGCTGGAATGGCTGGCGTTCGGCAGCAGCATGCCGTACGGCATCGCCTCGCCGATCGACGCCGCGCTGTGGATGGCGCGTCAGCTGCAGCACGTGGTCGCGCTGCGCAAGGACAACCTGCAGCCGCACAAGATCGTCGCCACCGATCACGCGCTGACCAATGTCGAAGCGTTCGCCGCTGAAGTCGGCGGCGGTCTCGGCCTCGAAGAAATCAGGGTGCCGCCAGTCGAGGCGCTCGGGACGCAGCGCTTCGCGTTCGGCCATTGGCGCCACTACGCCAAGCCGTTGGCCGAGCCGTTCGCGCTGTTGTCGCAGGTCGCGCAGACTTTGGGCTATCCGGAGCGGTAAGGTGCCCGTGCGGTTGTCGATCGACGCACCGTTCGACAACCCGGAGGTCGCGGAGACGTTCGCGCGCTATCCGCCGCATGCGCGCGCGAAGCTGCTGGCGTTGCGGCGATTGATCCTGACCACGGCCGAACGCACCGAAGGCGTCGGTGCGGTGGTAGAAAGCCTGAAATGGGGCGAGCCGGCCTATCGCAGCCGCAGTGCGCGGATGGGCAGCACCGTCCGCATCGACTGGAAACCCGCAAAACCCGGGCAATGCGCGATGTACTTCCACTGCAAGACAACGCTGGTCGAGACCTTCCGCACACTGTTTCCCGACGAATTCGGCTTCGAGGGCAATCGCGCCATCGTCTTCGATATGGATGCGGATCTTCCGGAAGATGCCGTACGCGTTTGTATCGAAGCTGCGTTGACCTATCGTGCCGACCGGCGACGGTCGCAGGATCCGGCGAAGCGCATCTGACCGCGACGGAGCGCGTGCGATATCCTGTTTTCCGGCCGCTCGACCGGGCCAATCTTCAGTGGATGAACCAGGAGCCGGACATGCAGATCGTCAGCGACAGTTTCGAACACCGCCATCGCATCCCCGCCGAATTCGCGATGGGCACGCCAGAAGGGTTCGGCGGCAATCGCAATCCGCATCTGCGCTGGAGCGATGCGCCCACGGGCACGCGCAGCTTCGCGCTGCTGTGCGTCGATCCCGATGCACCGACCGACGGCTCGCTGGTCGCCGACGAGAGCACTGCGATCCCGGTCGAACATCCGCGCGGCGACTTCGTGCATTGGGTCATGGTCGATATTCCCGCCGATGTGCATGAACTTGCCGCAGGCGCTTGCAGCGATGGCGTGACGGCGCGAGGCAACTCATCGCCGGGCGGGCCTGCCGGCGCGCGCCATGGTGTGAACGACTACACCGGCTGGTTCGCCGGGGATGCCGACATGGGCGGCGATTATCTTGGCTATGACGGCCCGTATCCGCCGGGCCACGACCTGCGTCTGCATCGCTACTTCTTCCGCGTGTTCGCGCTGGATGTCGATCGCCTCGATCTGCCGGCGAGATTCGCCGCTGCCGATGTGTTCCGCGCGATGCATGGGCATGTATTGGCGGAAACGGCGATCTACGGAACGTATTCGCTCAATCCGAGCGTTGCGGCATGAGTCGGCCGTTGCGGCTGGAGGATTGATGGATCAGGAACACAATCCTTACCACATGCCAGCGGCGAAGATCGCCGAGACCATATCGGACGAACGGCTGAAGATCGAACCGGCGGGTCGCTGGCGCCGGTTCTTCAACTGGCTGATCGATTACGTGTGTTTTACGTTGCTGTCGATGGTGGCGCTGATGCCGTACGTGGTCTGGCTGTACCTGCGCGGCGGCGAGGCGGCGCTGGATAGCCTGGAAACCCCGAATTTGCTTCGCGATTACGGCATCGGCATCGCCGCGATGCTGCTCTACTACATTCCGATGGAAAGCATCTTCGGTTTTACCATCGGCAAGCTGGTGACCGGTACGCGAGTGGTCACCGAGGATGGCGGCAAACCGCGCTGGGGTCAGATCATCGGCCGCACTTTCGCGCGTTTCATTCCGTTCGAGCCGTTCTCGCTGCTGTTCTCCAGCGATGAGCGGCGCGGTTGGCACGATTCGCTGCCGAAGCTGTATGTCGTGCGCAAGCGCTGAGCTTGAGGTGTTCCGGACGGCCTTACGCCGCGATCACGGCAACGTCGTGATCGTGGTCGAAACCGTCCCGTCAGAACGAAGTCGCGGCTGGCAGCACTCGATCGGACCGGTGCCGGGCGTGTTGCGATTTCACAACGGAATCGGCTTGGCCTGGAACACCACAACGTCGCCACTGTCGCTGGTCAGACGCATGCGGTAGGGCTGCGGTTCGATCAGTTCGATCTTGAACGACTGTCCCATCAGTTCGCTGAAGCTGCGATCGGCGAGATTCTTGTCGTCGGTGCAGGACATGCGGGTGGCGATGGCGAGCGTCATGTCGAGACGGTTGCCTGCGACCGTGTACGTGCCGCGCAGTCGATTGCAGCCGCCGGAGGCGCTGACCTCGCCGTTGCTGAACGTCATCTCGAAAGCGATGCCCGGCGCGCGCAGCTCGGCGATGCCTGCGCCGCCCCCCGCATTGGCGGATTCAAGCGTCCAGCCCCCGGTGTTGCTCAGCTCGGTCGGGCTGAAGCGTGCGGTGCGTTCGCGTTCCGCGCCCGTGGCCGCAGCATCGGCGTGTCCGGAACCGGGCATATCGCCGCTGGTGTCGGCGGACGCGCAGGCGGTGGTCGAAACGAAAACGGTGGCGGCGAACAGTGCATTGCGCAGGATCATGTCAGATCTCCGAAAAAGGAAACAGAAACAAAAGCGAAAAACGAAGGGAAAGCGTCGGCAGCGACGGCGGGTGTCATCACGGATCGACGGTCTCGGATTCGATCACCATGTCGAGCACGTAACCGGTTGCGGGCGCATCCATCGGCGGATTCGCGATCGGGAAGCGTTTGATGCGCAGCACGTTGCGGACGCCTTCCTGGTGGGTGTAGTCCTCGATGGTGTCATGGAACAGCTGCCATGCGCCGGGTGTACCCGAGCGCAGACCCTCGGCGTCGTAATGGAGTTCCCGCACTTCGAGACATTGCCTGGGCGACGGCATCATCGGGTGCTGGCAGGGCCTGGTATGCGCGGCGATTTCCATGAAGACGGTGGCGCCCGGATTGCCGAAACGGATTTCCGGCGCGGCCATGCCGACGAAGCGCAGCCTGTCGCCATTCACGACGTTCAACAGCAGTTGCGGCGGATCGCTTTCGAGCAATCGGAATGCGATGTCGCCTTCCAGACGTTTCGCGACTTCGGCGTCTAGCGCCATCACCGCAGGGTCGGCGCAGGCCATTTTCGTCGACACCAACGCGCCGATGCGCAGCGTATCGGCGTCGATGCGGATGTCGCCACTCATGCCGTTGCAGGCGTTGGCGATGCGGATACGGCCATCGGCGAAGTCGAACTGCAGCGGTTGCGCCGGGCGCACCAGCAGCGCATCGATGCTGCGCCCCTGCGCGTCGGTAGCATCCTGCAGACGCCAGTGATAGCCGTCCAGCGCGGTTCCCGTCGCGTCGTTGCTGCGCTCCGACTGCGATGGTGTGGCGGCGATGGATGCGTCCGTGTGCGTGGTGGGTCGTGTGCAGGCGGCGAGCATCAGCGGCAAGATCAGCGGCAATACTGGCACCGAAAGGGAACGGGTCATGGCGGGCTCCGCGAGAGTGCGTCCTTGAACGTGCGGCGAGGCAGGACGGGGCTCATGTCACTGAGTGTCGTGCGCGGTTCCGCGCTTCCGAACGATACACCCGACCGCCTCAGCGCGCGTGCGGGCGCAGCAGCAGGGCGATACCGCCGGCGATCAGCCCCCAGAACGCGGACCCGATCCCGCCGAAGCTGAACCCCGAGGCGGTCACGAGAAAGGTGATCAATGCGGCCTCGCGATCGCGGTCTTCGCGCAGCGCGACCGCAAGACTGTTGCCGATGGTGCCGAACAGCGCCAGCCCGGCGATCGCGATGACCAGTTCCTTCGGAAACGCCGCGAACAGTGCGGCGACGGTCGCGCCGAACACGCCCGTGAAGAGATAGAAAATGCCGGCGAAGACCGATGCCACATAGCGCTTCGACGGATCGGGATGCGCCTCGCGGCCGCTGCAGATCGCGGCGGTGATCGCCGCCAGGCACAGTGAGTACGCTCCGAACGGCGCAAGCAGCAGATTGGTGGCGCCGATCCAGCCGATGCTCGACGAAATCGGCGGGTCGTAGCCGGAAGCGCGCATCACCGCGACGCCCGGAATGTTCTGCGAGGCCATCGTCACCACGAACAGCGGCAGCGCGATGCCGAACACCGCCGCCAGCGACAGCGACGGCATCGTGAAGATCGGCCGCGCGACGCGCAGTTCGACGTCGTCCAGATGCAGCAGGCCGGATGCCCCGGCCACGCCCATCCCCAGCAGCAGCGTCGCCAGCACGGCGTAGCGCGGAAACCAGCGCCGCCCGCACAGGTAGATCGCCAGCATCGCCAGGGTCATCGCCATCTGCGTGCGCATCGACACGAACACGTCCATGCCGAAACGCAGCAGCACGCCGCCGAGCAGGCCGGACGCCAGCGTCAGCGGCACCCGGCGCATGCCGCGCTCGAACACGCCGCTGAAACCGACGACGACGGTCAGCGCCGCGACCAGCACGAATGCACCGATGGCATCGGACAGCGGTACGCCGGCGTTGCTGGCGACCAGCATCGCCGCGCCCGGCGTCGACCATGCGGTGACGACCGGTATCCGCCAGCGCAGCGAGAGGCCGATGCAGGTGACGCCCATGCCGATGCCCAGCGCCCACAGCCAGGATGCGGTTTCCGCTGCCGACGCGCCGAGTGCCTGCGCGGCCTGGAACACGATCACCGCCGAGCTGGTGAACCCGACCAGCACGGTGACGAAGCCGGCCGCGACCGACGATGGCGCGATGTCGCGCAGCCATGAATCCCGGGATGTGGGTGTCGCGGCGCTCATTGGCCGGTGGGAACCAGCCAGAGCAGTGCGGCGCCGATCACGAAGCGGTACACCGAGAACGCAGTGAACCGGTGGGTCTGGATGTAGCGCAGCAGCCATTTCACCGCGACGAAGGCGGTGATGGCCGAAGCGACGAACGCGACCGCGAGCGCGGTCCAGTCTTCGTGCGCGGCGCCGCCATCCTTGTACACGCTCAGCAATTCGTAGGCGGTGGCGGCGAACATCGTTGGAATACCGACGAGGAACGCGAACTCGGTCGCGGCGACGCGGCTGGTGGTGCCGGCGAGCAGCGCGACGAAGATCGTCGCGCCCGAGCGCGAAGTGCCCGGAAACACGCCGGCGACGACCTGGGCGATACCGACGAGGATTGCTACTGTCCAGCTGATGTCGCTGCGTTCGCCGAGCGTGGCCGCGCGCTTGGCGGCGAAGTGCTCGGCGAGCAGCATCCACACACCGCCGATGATCAGTGCCCAGGCGATCGGCCGCACCTCATCGGGCAATTCCCAGCCGAGCTTCTTGACCAGCAGACCGCCTACGGCAGTGACGCCGAACGCGACCGCCAGTTTGACCGCGTAGTCGAAGTTCTCGCGTTCGCGAAAGCCGATGAGCAAGTTCCACAGCCGCTGCCAGTAGATCGCGACCACCGCGAGGATCGCGCCGGCCTGGATCGCGATATTGAACAGATCGCTGCGATGGCCCAGCCAGCGTTCGGCGATCAGCAGATGGCCGGTGCTGGAGATCGGCAGGAATTCGGTGATGCCCTCGATGATGCCGAGCAGCAGGGCGGCGAGCAGGTCGTTCATGCAGGTGTTCGTTTGGGAGGTGGCGAAGTTTAGACGCTCAGTACGGCTGCCCGAGCCTCAGGAACACCGCTTCCTGACCGTTTTCGGCAAGCCCCAGGCCGAAGTAGATCGGTCCCAGCGGCGTATCCAGCGCGGTGTAGACGCTGCCGCCGAAGATCGTGCGCTCGAGGCTTGGCGTTTGCCCGCGTCGCCAGAGTTGTCCGGCTTCCAGCGAACCGCCGACGAACAGCGGGTACTGCAGCAGTTGCGCCAACGGATAGTTGAACTGCAGCGTGCCCAGCGCCGAACCGGTGCCGTGCAGGGTGTCGATGCCGTAGCCCGACAACCGGAACGGGCCGCCGAGCTGCGCCACGTCTTCGTAGGCGTTGCCGCGATGGTCCTGCGCCTGCGCGCCGAACTGCCAGCGTCCACCCCATGCCGTGAATGCATACGAGGCTTTCGCGCGGCTGGTGAAGCCCCGGGTATCGGCGCCGATCATCGACAGGTAGCGCGTGTGCCGCGCCTGCAGATACCAGCCATGGCCGGGGAATTCGGCGTCGTCCTGGGTGTCGAGAGTGAATTCCGCGTCGATGCCGTTGCTGGTGCTGGTGCGCGGAATATCGCTGGACTGCGGCGTCGAGCGCAGGTCGAAGTGATTGCGGCGCAGGAACGGCGTGATCGCGATTTCGCCCCAGCCGCGCAGATTCAGGCCCAGCGCCGCGCGCGCTTCCCAGCGACTGTCGCGATAGTCGGCGGTGTCGTTGTCGTCGTCGATCAGGGTCTCGTTTTCACCGTTCCATTCCAGCGACGGCCGCACGAACAGGTGACGCTGCATGTCCAGCGGCTGGTTCCACTCGGCGAACGCGCGGTTGCGGTCGCCGAGCCGCGCTTCGAGCAGCAGATCGCCGCCGAAACGGTTGAGTTCGCGTTTGCCGTAGCGCGCGCCGATCTGATACTCGCCATGGCCTTCGAAATCGTCCTGCATGAAGATGCCGAACTTCAGCGTGCCGTCTTCTTCCCAACGGCGGCTGCGCGCGACGTAGCTCAGCACGGTCTTGCCGTCGTCGTCGGTATCAACGGTGTAATAGGCGCGCGAGAATTCGCCGAGGCCGTAGAGCCGGCTCAAGTCTTTTTCGATGGTTTTCGGATCGATCGCATCGCCCGGCTGCGTGCTGAGATACGCGCGCAGGGCTTCATCGTCCATGGTCGAGGTGTTGACCAGCTCGACGCGATCGACCGGGCCGATTGGTTGCAGCCGCGCCAGTCGCGTTTCGCGCCACTGGGCGTAGGCGTCGGGCGACACGCGCATCGCCTGCAGTTGCGGCAGCGCCGCGACGGTCGCCTGTTCGCCCAGCGCGATGCCCTGATCCAGGCCGGCGGTGAAATCGGCCGAGCTCAGATCGCCCAGCTCGGGGATGATCAGCACATCGGCAGCGCCCAACCGTTCGCGCTGGTGTTTCGTTTCCTTCAGCATCAGCGCGGTCACCATCTGGTCGGTGATGCTGAAAGGGTCGGTCAACTGTTCGCGCTTCTTCAGCGTCGCGCCGATATCCACCGCGATGATCCGCCTCGCGCCCCAGTCCTGCGCGATCTGCACCGGCAGGTTCATCGACATGCCGCCGTCGACCAGCGAGCGCTCCCCGTAGCTCACCGGCGCCAGCGCGCCCGGCACGGCCATGCTCGCGCGCACCGCGTTGACCAGATCGCCGTGATCCATCGCCACCGCCTCGCCGGTTTCCAGATCGGTGCCGATCGCGCGATAGGGAATCGGCAGGTCGTCGAAGCGCTTGATGTTCGCGCTCGGCAGCAGGGCCGCGCGCAGCGCCACTGCGAGGCGTTGGCCTTCGAATACCGACGGCGGCACCGTGAGCTTGCCGTCGCGCAGGCCGAAACCGCCTTTCGCGAGGAAGCTGCGGTCTTCGTCCTTGCGCCGGTGGGTGAAGGTGCGGCGGTCGATGCGGTCGACAAACATCGCATTCCAGTCCAGCGCGCGCAGACCGCTCTCGATTTCGGCGGCGGTCATGCCGCTGGCATAGAGGCTGCCGACCACCGCGCCCATGCTGGTGCCGACGATGCAGTCCACCGGGATGCGCTCGCGCTCCAGCACCCGGATCACGCCGATGTGCGCCATGCCGCGCGCGCCGCCGCCGCTGAGCACCAGGCAGGTGTCGTGCGCGGCGCTGCGGCCGGAGGCGCACAGCAGGGAGAGGGCGAGCAGTGTGGAAAGACGGGTGCGCATGAGAAACCTCCGCCGCGACGCTGCGGCGCAGCGCGAAGTTTAACGGGAGCGCATTGCGCGGACGATGTCAGCCCGCACTTCTTCAGCCGGGCGCGTGTTGGCGTGTCGCCACCGTGTCCGCGTCTTGCGGCTCGTGGAAGGGCATCAGGAACATCCGCCACAGTGCGGGCTGCGTGGGGCCGACGCCGGTTTGCAGCACCTCGCCGCGGCGATAGGTGCCGAAGAGGCGGTCCCACAGGATCGCGTTGCAGGCGTAGTTGGTGTTGCTGTCTTCGAACACCGCGGAATGATGCAGGCGATGCTGGTCGCTGGATGTGAAGATCCAGTTGAAGAGCGGCGTTTCCATGCGGACGTTGGCATGCGCCATGCTCGCGTTGGCGAGCACCAGCAAGCCTGCGCCGATCAAGGCCTCGTCGGGCGGGCCGAACACAGCAGCCAGCAGCACCGTCGGTATCGCCAGAAACACCAGTTCGAACGGATGGTTGGTGCCCGCATTGATCGTGTGCAGATTCTGGAACGCATGATGAAAGCCGTGTCCGCTGATCCGCCACACTGGCGACCAGCGATGGATCGCGCGATGCGCCCAGTAGTAGAGGAAGTCGGAAGCGAAAAACAGCAGCAGCGCCTGCACAGGCAGCGGCCATGCGCTCGGCCAGATCGCGTTGCCGATGCGTGCGTGGACATCGCTCAGTGATGCCGGCAGCGCCGACAGATAGCCGATGAGGATGACGTTGTAGAGCACCATGCCCAAGACATAGAGGCCTACCAGTGGGAGCGTTTCGCGTAAGCCCTGGCGCCATGCCGGCACGGCCGGGATCACCCGTTCCAGGGTCATCGACACCAGCAGCGTCGCCGCCAGCGCCATGTACATCGCCTTGTCGCTGCGGCCCAGCGCCCACCACAGCCCGAACACGCCGGCCAGCTGGATGGGATGTCCGACCAGCGCCACTGCGCGTGCGAAGGCCGGGTATCGGGGCGATGTCGTGGTCGTTTCCATTGCGCGTTCCTTGCGACGTTGAGGGGGTGGCAGATTGTTGATTACGCGACCGGGAGGCGCCTTCAATGGGCGCCGCCGGATCAATGTCGTTCGCACTCAAATGGTGCAAACGTGTGCGGGCATGTGCGATTTCGGTGCTAATCTCTCAGATCATTGATCAAAAACATCAAAGAAATCAATTGATTATCGGATTTCAGAAATTGGCACGCACCTTGCAATACGAGGAATATCCTACCACCCATCGGAGCTTCCGAAGATGTCCCTCGAGCACGTCGAAAAACTCATCAAGGACCACAAGATCGAATTCGTGGACCTGCGCTTCACCGACATGCGCGGCGTGCAGCACCACGTCACCTTCCCGAAATCCATCGTCGAAGCGAGCCTGTTCGAAGACGGCAAGATGTTCGACGGTTCGTCGATCAGCGGCTGGAAGGGCATCAACGAATCCGACATGGTCCTGTTGCCCGACGCGTCGACTGCGGTCATCGACCCGTTCACCGCCGATCCGACCCTCATCCTGACCTGCGACATCCTCGATCCGGCGACTATGCAGGCTTACACCCGCGACCCGCGCGGTGTCGCCAAGCGCGCCGAGGCGTATCTGAAGGCCAGCGGCATCGCCGATCAGGCGTTCTTCGGCCCGGAGCCGGAATTCTTCATCTTCGACAGCGTGCGTTTCGCCAACGAAATGGGCCACACCTTCTTCCACATCGATTC